>NZ_JBQHCZ010000010.1:0-288449 GCF_052068155.1 Streptomyces sp. OZ13
GATGGACGGGGTATCAACATATCTGGCGTTGATTTTTGGCACACTGTTGAGTTCTCAAGGAACGGACGCTTCCTTTGGACCCCTCTCGGGGTCCTCTGGGCGCTTCCCTTCGGTGTTTCCAACACTATCAGGCTTTTCCGGCCCTCCCGACCACCACCCGGCGGTCGTCCCGGAAGACGTCCAGTGGTTTAGACCAGTTAGGATCTCGCCCTGACAGGTGCTGCCGGCACCCCCGACTCAGCGTCGCGTTGGGGTCCAACAGAGGTACGAGACTACAACTCCGCCGGCAGATGACGCAAATCCTTTCCGGTGCACACCTAGGTCCGTCAACTGGTAGATCACGGGCGGAACTAGGACTTCTCATGACCTACTCTTCAGAGCAGCGCGTCGTCCGGTACCAGCGGTGACGACGCCTGCCGAATCTCCGCCCCTGGGAGGCTCCATGACCACAGTGACGTCCCCTATTGCCGGCCGGGCCATCGGTCTCGCGGCCGTGCCCGATCCGGTGTTCTCCGGTGCGATGGTCGGGCCCGGGACGGCCATCGACCCCGTGCGTGAGCCGTCGGAGGCGGTCTCTCCGGTGGACGGCATCATCGTGTCCCTCCATCCGCACGCCTTCGTCGTCGTCGACGACGAGGGGCACGGTGTGCTGACGCACCTCGGTATCGACACGGTGCAGCTCAACGGCGAGGGCTTCGAGCTCCTCGTCAACAAGGGCGACACGGTGCGGCGCGGCCAGTCCGTCGTGCGCTGGGACCCGGCGGCCGTGGAGGCCGCGGGGAAGTCCGCCATCTGCCCGGTCGTGGCACTCGAGGCCACACCCGACTCCCTGTCCGACGTCCGTGAGAACGGGGACGTGAAGGCCGGGGAAAGCCTCTTCGGCTGGCAGTGACCCGCCGACGTCGGTGACGGCGAGTCGGACATCCATCGCGGCGGCTGGACCGCCGCCCAATCGGAGACGGTGAAATGGAGACAACGCTGCGAGGCGTCGGCGTGAGCCACGGAGTGGCGATCGGCGAGGTGCGGCACATGGGCACGGCGGTTCTCGAGCCGCCGGCCAAGCAGATCCCCGCGCAGGACGCGGAGCGCGAGCAGGGGCGCGCCCGCCAGGCCGTCGAAGCGGTGGCCGCCGACCTGATCGCGCGGGGCAACCTGGCCGGTGGTGAGGCGCAGGCCGTGCTCGAGGCGCAGGCCATGATGGCGCAGGACCCGGAGCTCATGTCCGACGTCGACCGCCGTATCGCCGTCGGCAGCACCGCCGAGCGTGCGGTGTACGACGCGTTCGCTGCCTACCGGGCTCTGCTGGCCGGTGCCGGCGAGTACCTGGCCGGCCGGGTCGCGGACCTGGACGACGTGCGGAACCGGATCGTGGCGCGGCTGCTGGGCGTGCCCATGCCGGGTGTGCCGGACAGCGACGAGCCGTACGTACTGATCGCCCGCGATCTGGCGCCGGCGGACACCGCGCTGCTGGACCCGGCCCTGGTGCTGGGGTTCGTCACGGAGGAGGGCGGGCCCACGAGTCACAGCGCCATCCTCGCGCGGGCGCTCGGAGTGCCTGCCGTGGTCGCGCTGCCGGGGGCGGGTGAGCTCGCCGAGGGCACACTGATCGCCGTCGACGGCAGTACCGGCGAGATCTTCGTGGAGCCGAGCGACGAGAAGCGGGCGCAGATGGAGCGTGCCGCCGCGGAGCGCAAGGCCGCGCTGTCCGCGTCCAGCGGGCCGGGTGCCACCTCGGACGGGCACAAGGTGCCGTTGCTGGCCAATGTCGGTGGACCCGCGGACGTTCCTGCGGCGGTGGACGCCGGGGCCGAGGGCGTGGGTCTGTTCCGTACCGAGTTCCTTTTCCTGGACGACAGCAAGCAGGCGCCGTCGGAGGAGAAGCAGGTCGAGGCGTACCGCAAGGTGCTCGAGGCGTTCCCGGAGGGCCGCGTGGTCGTGCGTGTGCTGGACGCCGGCGCGGACAAGCCGCTCGACTTCCTGACGCCGGCCGACGAGCCCAACCCCGCACTGGGTGTGCGCGGGCTGCGTTCGCTGCTGGACCACCCGGAGGTGCTGCGGACGCAGCTGTCGGCGCTGTCGAAGGCGGCGCAGGGACTGCCCGTCTACCTCGAGGTCATGGCTCCGATGGTGGCGGACCGTACCGATGCCAAGGCGTTCGCGGACGCGTGCCGGCAGGCGGGGCTGCAGGCGAAGTTCGGGGCCATGGTGGAGATCCCGTCCGCGGCCTTGCGGGCGCGGTCGATCCTCCAGGAGGTCGAGTTCCTGTCTCTGGGCACGAACGACCTCGCGCAGTACACCTTCGCCGCCGACCGGCAGGTAGGTGCGGTGTCCCGGCTGCAGGACCCGTGGCAGCCGGCGCTGCTCGACCTGGTGGCGCTGTCCGCGGAGGCCGCCAAGGCCGAGGGCAAGAGCTGTGGTGTGTGCGGTGAGGCCGCCTCCGATCCGCTGCTGGCCTGTGTGCTGACCGGTCTCGGTGTGACATCGCTGTCGATGGGCGCCGCGTCGATCCCGTACGTGCGGGCGACGCTGGCGAAGTACACGCTGGCGCAGTGCGAGCGTGCGGCGGCCGCGGCGCGTGCGTCGGACACCGCCGAGGAGGCACGGACGGCCGCGCAGGCGGTGCTTTCCGGGGAGTAGGCACTCTCCGGACGAGGGTGCAGAAGGGGCTTCCCGCCGTCGGCGGGAAGCCCCTTCTGCATCAGTGGTGGCTGTCCGGGTCGTCCGTGGTGACGGGGAAGCCCGCGCAGTATTCGACGCCCGGTTCCGGTGACAGCGGGTCGCCGCTGGCCGCGTCGGTGCAGTAGGCGCTGAACACCTCGCCGGCGGTGAGCGGCTCCAGGCGCCCTTGGTGGAGGCGCCAGCCGTGGACGCGGTCGGCGGTGTCCGGCGCGCTGGTGCGCAGGACCAGTCCGCCGGTGCTCTCGAGCGCGATGCCGGCCGCGAGGACGGTGACGAACTCGGCTCCTTCCTCCGCGTCGATCCGGGCGGAGGACGCTGTGCCGCCCTGGGCGTGGAGCACGGCGAGGAGCTGCTCGTCCGGACCCGGGACGCTACAGACGAGGTGGTGCTCCCCCGGCCCGGCGACTTCGAGGAGGCGCATCAGGATGCTCGACGCCCGGTCGAAGGCGGACCTGCCGATGTCCTGGCCGCAGTCGGCGCACGTGCCGAGGTCGGCGAGGAGCAGGGTGGCGTACTCCCAGGTGGCCTGGCGGACGGTCTTGTTGATCAGCTGGGGCAGCAGGGTTCCCAGCGGCTGGCCGGTGTAGGGGACGTTCGCGCCGCGGCCTGCGAGCTCCGCGGTGAAACGGCTGCGGCCGGCGGGGGCGTCGGCGTCGATGCCGGCCTCCGCGCAGTACTCGGCGAACTCCTCGGGGTCGAAGAGGGCGACGGACGTGTGGAGTTGCTGGGTGGACAGGGTTTTCAGCAGTTGCTCGGACTGCCTGAGGTAGGCCGGGTAGTCGTCGAAGGAGAAGGTGCGGTACCGGCGCATCCGTGTGAAGTCCTGTTCGTCGGCGAGGATGCCGACCGTGCTCGGGACTTCCCGGCGCAGTGCGCGCCGCAGCGATGCGTTGGTGCCGGTCCGCTTGGACTGCTTGGTGTGCGCCATGCCGATTCCCCCAGTGCGCTGTCGATCATTCGTGACTCACGGTAGTGGGAGGCACTGACAATCGACTCCGGCAGCCGCCCTGGACCCGGACCTGCTCTCTCGAGAGCGTCCGGGTCCGGGGCCCGGCTCAGGTGCGGTTGCGGGCGATGTCCTCGTAGAAGCCGAGGAGCTCGAGGTTGTCGACGGAGCCCGGGTTGACCGCCTTGGCGAGCGGGGTGCCCTGGAGGAGTCGCTTGACCGGGACCTCGATGCGCTTGCCGGTGAGGGTGTGGGGGACGCCGGGGACCTCGATGATGTCGTCCGGTACGTGGCGCGGGGAGAGGTTCTCGCGGATGGACTGCTTGATCCGGGCGCGGAGGGCGTCGTCGAGGACGGCGCCCTCCGCGACGTGGACGAAGAGCGGCATCCAGTAGCCGCCGTCCGGTTCCTCGAGGCCGATGACGAGGGACTCGCGGATCTCCGGGAGGCGTTCGACGACCTCGTAGATGTCGGCGGAGCCCATGCGGACGCCCTGGCGGTTGAGTGTGGAGTCCGAGCGGCCGTGGATGATCACGGAGCCGCGGTCGGTGATGGTGATCCAGTCGCCGTGCCGCCATACGCCCGGGTACATCTCGAAGTAGCTGTCGCGGTAGCGGCTGCCGTCGGGGTCGTTCCAGAAGCGGACGGGCATCGACGGCATCGGGTTGGTGACCACCAGTTCGCCGACCTCGCCGATGACCGGCTTGCCCTGCGGGTCCCAGGACTGGAGGTCGGTGCCGAGGCAGGCGGCCTGGAGTTCGCCGATCTCGACCGGGAGGGTGGGGACGGCGCCGGCGAAGCAGCTGCACACGTCCGTTCCGCCGCTGACGGAGGCGATCCACAGGTCGTCCGCCACCTCGTCGTGGAGCCAGCGGAAGCCGTCGGGCGGCAGTGGGGAGCCGGTGGTGGCGACGCACTTGACGCGGGAGAGGTCGAAGTCCCGTCCGGGGTGGACCTCTGCCTTGGCGCAGGCCATGACGTAGGCGGCGGAGGTGCCGAACAGGGTGGCACCGGTACGTTCGGCCACGCGCCACTGGGCGCCGGTGTCGGGGTAGCCGGGGCTGCCGTCGTACAGGACCACGGTGGTGCCGGTGAGCAGGCCGGAGACGAGGAAGTTCCACATCATCCAGCCGGTGGAGGTGTACCAGAAGAAGCGGTCGCCGGGGCCGAGGTCGCAGTGCAGGCCGATCTGCTTGAAGTGCTCCAGCAGGATCCCGCCCTGGGACTGGACGATGGCCTTGGGGAGGCCGGTGGTGCCCGAGGAGTAGAGCACCCACAGGGGGTGGTCGAAGGGGACCTGTTCGAAGACCGGCTCGGCGTCTCCCGAGGTCACCGCGGACCAGTCGAGGGTGCCTTCAGGGGCGTCGGTGCCGAGCAGCGGGATGTGGACGACCGCGCGCAGGGTGGGCAGTTCGCGGCGGAGTTCGGCGACCGTCTGCGTGCGGTCGTGTTCCTTGCCGCCGTAGCGGTAGCCGTCGACGGTGAACAGGACCACGGGTTCGACCTGCTGGAAGCGGTCGAGGACGCTGCGGGCACCGAAGTCGGGGGCGCAGGAGGTCCAGACGGCGCCGACGGCGGCGCTGGCGAGGAAGGCGGTGACGGCCTGCGGGATGTTGGGGAGGTAGCCGCTGACGCGGTCGCCGGGGCGTACGCCGAGGGCGCGCAGTTCCGCGGCGAGCGCTCCGACCTGGCGGCGGAGCTCGGACCAGCTGATGTGTGTCGGCTCATGTGTCTCGTCCACATGGAGCAGGGCGGGGTCATGTGCGCGCGCCGGGTCCTCGGCGGTGCGCAGGGCGTGCTCCGCGTAGTTGAGCGTGGCGCCGGGGAACCACTGGGCGCCGGGCATCGAGCGGTCGGCGAGCACGCGTGCGCAGGGGGTGGAGAAACGGATCTCGAACCACTCGGCGACCGCCTGCCAGAACGTCTCCAGTTCGTCGACGGACCAGCGGTGCAGCGCCTGGTATCCCCCCTCGGCCGGAGCCCCGTGGTGCTCGGCCGCCCAGGCCTGGAAGCGGGTGATGCGGGCGCCGGCGATGCGGTCGGGGTCGGGCTGCCAGAGAGGGGCATGGTTCGCTGCTGAGGTCATGGGGCGGCTCCCGGGCTGGCTCTACGCGGTGTATGCGTGCGCCGCGCACGAGCGGGGTGTGCGCGGACGCGGCTGACAGGACGATGCCATGTGATCGTCATTCGCACCAGGGCGGATCCTCCATGGTCGGCGTGGCGAATATGTGCTCCCACCATGGGTGAACGGCAGTTGAACAGCGCGTCGGAGCTCCCTGCCCGGTGGCAGGGTGAACGGCATGGACGGTCGTGATCTGGTGCGCGCGGTGACAACTCTCGGTACGGCACAGGGGCTGCGGGCGATGCGCTCGGCGTGGCGCCGGCACCGGGCCGATGCCGTGGGGCTGGTGCCCCGGGGTGCCGAGCGGGCCAGAGTGCCGGGGCCGGCGGAGGGGGCGGAGCCGCTGCCGGGCGGGGGGACGGTCCGGTTCGCCCGTTCCGAACTGCACATCATGGTGACGGTGGGCGGGGCGGTGTTCCGCGGCTGGGACGGCGCGCGCCCGGAGCCGTCGTACGCGCTGGCCGGTGCTCCCCCGGAGCCGGATCCGCGGGCGGGGCTGGAGCCGGACAAGGACGGCGGCTGGCAGGTGGTGTCCGAGCGGCTGACGGTCGCCGTCTCCCGGCACGGTGCGGTGGAGATCCGTACACCCGGCGGCGTGGTGCTGCGCAGGGACCTGCCGCCGCGCTGGTGGGAGCCGGTGGAAGGGGGCCCGGCCCGCTGGGTGCAGCGCAGTGAGATCGCGGCCGACGCCCGGCTGTTCGGCCTGGGCGGCCGGGGGTCGGGCCCCCGGCTGCGTGACGGGTCGTACCGGCTGTGGAACACGGCGCCGCGGGCGGGGTTCGGCCCCGGCGAGGACCCGTTGCACATCACGATGCCGGTGCAGACCGTGGTGGCCGACGCCGGCTGCCACCTGGCGTTCCACGACAACACGTGGGACGGCCGCGTCATCGTGCGCGAGGGCCAGGAGGGTGCCGGTTCCGGGCATGACAGGCCCGGCACGGTCGAGGTGCGGATGGACGGCGGGCCGCTGCGCAGCTGGGTGCTGGTGGGCACACCGGCGCGCGTCCTCGGCGGCTGGGCGCAGCTGACCGGCGGGCCGGCGCTGCCTCCGTCCTGGGCGCTGGGCCCGCAACATGTCGTGCCGGCCGGGGGCGAGGAGGACGTGCGCCGCACGGTCGACGCCCATCGGGAGCGCGGGCTGCCGCTGTCCGCGGTCCATGTCGGCGGCGGCCTCCATGGTGCGCCGGCCGGGCCCGCGGCGGACCTCGACGGTTTTCCCCGGCTCTCCGTCCTGGCGAAGGATCTTCGTGAGGACGGGGTGCGGTTGGCGCGCGGGGCAGGTCCGACGGTGGGGGCCGGGCCCGGGGACGTGCTGTACGGGCAGGGCTCTGCGGCGGGGCTTTTCGTCCGGGACGCCTGCGGTTCCGAGGTGCGAGGAACGGCCGGCCGGAATGACTGCGTGTTCCCCGATTTCACGGATCCGCGGGTGCGCGAGTGGTGGGGAGAGCTGACCGGGCAGGGGGCCGCGGAGGGCTTCGCCGGTGTGTGGCTGGACGGGAACGAGCCGGTGTCCTGTACGGCGTTCGCCGGTGCGACGCTCCCCCGTTCGTCACGGCACGTGCTGGAGGGCCGCGGCGGAGACCACCGGGAGGCCCACAACGTGTACGGGCTGGCCATGGCGCGGGCCGCGTACGAGGGGATGCGCGGGCTGCTTCCCGAGGAGCGGCCGTTTCTTGTCTCCCGTTCCGGCTGGGCGGGCATGCAGAGGTACGGGGGTAGCTGGGCGGGGGACGTGACGGCGGGCTGGCCGGGGCTGCGTGCCGCGCTGTCGTTGGTGCTGGGTCTCGGGCTCTGCGGCGTCCCGTACGCGGGCCCGGACGTGGAGGGCGCCGACGGGATGTCGGACGAGCTGTATCTGCGCCGGCTCCAACTGGCGGCGTATCTGCCGCTGTTGCGGGTGCGGGATTCCGCGGCGCCCTGGTTGTACGGGCCGGAGGTGACGGCGCGGGCGAGGGCCGTGCTGGTGGAGCGGGAGCGGCTGGGGCCGTACTTCATGACCCTGGCGCACCTTGCGCGGCTGACGGGGGCGCCGTATGTGCGTCCCCTGTGGTGGCGGTCCGCCGGTGACCGGGCGCTGCGGGACTGCGAGGACGCGTTCCTGCTGGGCGACTCGCTGCTGGTGGCGCCGGTCCTGGAGCCCGGGGCCGACCGGCGGGCAGTGCGGCTGCCGCGCGGACGGTGGTACGACACGGGCTCGGGCCGTCCGTACGAGGGCCCCGGGCAGGTGCTGGTGGACGCGCCGCTGTCGCGGATCCCGGTGCTCGCGCGGGCGGGGGCGGTGCTTCCGGTGCTCGACGACGACGGCAGGGGCCCGGGCGGTGGCAATCGGTCCGGCGGCACGCGGTCGGGCCGGGTCGGGTTGGAGGTGTGGGCGCCGGCCGCGGGGCGCAGGGGCGGCGGACTGGTGGTGCGGGACGCCGGCGACGGGTGGGCGGAGCCGGAGATTGAGCGGTACACGTCGCGGCTGGCCGGCGGGCGTGTGGTGGTGGAACGGGCCACGGACGACGGGCAGTCGGCGGTGGAGGGGCCGGTGCTCGTGCGGGGACTCGAATGAGGCGGGCGCGACGTCAGCGGTCGTAGGCGCCGGCGAACCAGTTGCGTGCGGCGATGGTGTGGAGCGGGAAGGCCAAGGGCTCCGGGGTGTGCAGGAGCCGTCGGCCGCCGGTCTCCTCGGTGGGGACGAACGGCGGCAGAGCCGCCGCGGGGCGTTCCGGCAGCAGCCCGAACACGAGGAGGTGGCCGGCCGGGGAGCTGAGGACGTCGGCGAGCCGCACCTCGTGCGCCGGGGCCTCGATACCGGTCTCCTCCCACAGTTCGCGGACCACGGCGTGCCGCCAGTCCTCGCCGTGATCGATGAAACCGCCGGGCAGGGCGGTGCCGCCGCGGGCGGGTTCGATGGTGCGCGTGATGACGACGAGGCCGGTGCCGTGGGCGGGATCGTGCACGGGCTGAAGGGCGACGGCGACCGGCAGCGGATTGCGGTAGGCGGTCGTGCCACAGGCCGGGCAGGTGCGCGGCCAGCCGGCGTCCGCGCCGTACGGCGCTCCGCAATGGCCGCAGTGGGAGTCCTTGGACACGCGCGGACTGTATCCGATCACCCTTTCCGCGAGGAGCGGTTACTGATAAACGGTGGGCATGACTCGACTTGGTTCAGCCGTCCGAATGTTGACCGCCGCGGCCGCGGCCGCGGCTCTGCTCTGCGTCTCGGTGGCGCCCACCGCGCAGGCCGCTCCGGAGCCGAAGGCGCCACGGGAGTTCGTGGCACTGCGCACCGTGGCGCCGACGATCATCCAGGAGATGCGCTACACGACGGAGCACAACTTCGTGGGAGAGCCGGTGGACGGTTACCGGCAGCCGGTGTGCATCCTCACGCGCCCGGCGGCCGAGGCCCTGCGCACGGCGCAGTCACAGCTGCTGCGGCAGGGCTACTCGCTGAAGGTGTACGACTGCTACCGCCCGCAACGCGCCGTCGACCACTTCGTCCGGTGGGCGAAGGATCTCGAGGACGAGGCGATGAAGGAGGAGTTCTATCCGCAGGTCGACAAGTCACGTCTGTTCGCGGACGGTTACATCGCGGAGAAGTCCGGCCACAGCCGGGGCAGCACGGTGGACCTGACGATCGTGAGGCTGCCGGCGGCGCCCACACGTCCGTACGTCCCGGGTGAGGCGCTCGTGCCGTGCTACGCACCGCAGGACGACCGCTTCCCGGACAACTCCGTCGACATGGGGACCGGCTACGACTGCTTCGACACGCTGTCGCACACGGACGACCCGCGGGTCACCGGCGAACAGCGCGCCAACCGCGACCTGCTGCGGGGCACGCTGGCGGAGGTCGGGTTCGTCAATCTGCCCGAGGAGTGGTGGCACTTCACGTACAAGCCGGAGCCGTTCCCCGGCACGTACTTCGACTTCCCCGTCGCCGTGCGATCGGTGGCAGGGCACCGGGTGGGCTGACGCCGCGCGCCGTGGCGGCTACGGTGCGGGAATGGCGCAGCAGCAGACGTTCGAGTCGTACGAGGAGTTCTGGCCCTACTACGTCGCGATGCACTCGCGGGCGGCGACCCGCTGGGTGCATCTGACGGGCACGCTGACCGGGCTCGCGGTCAGCGTGTACGGGCTGGCGCGGGGGCGGAAGCGTTATCTGGCCGCCCTGCCGCTCATCGGGTACGGGACGGCGTGGCCGGCCCACTTCCTCATCGAGAAGAACAACCCGGCGACGTTCGGACATCCCGCGTGGTCGCTCCGCGGCGACGTACAGATGATTCGGATGATGTTGTCCGGCAAGGACGGGGAACTGGCCGAGATCGCGGCCAAGTGGCTGGCGGAGAACCGCTGACGGCCCGTTCCTCCGCGGCACACCCCTGACGCGACGGGACGCTCGCCGCGCCGTGAACCGACCCGGCAGGCGCGCGGCACGGCCGGCGACCGGCGGGTCCCTGGCGTGTGACGGGGTGTGCCGGGCGTGTGCCGCGGTCACCGCGGGACCGGGCTCTTTCGGCCATGGTTCCACGGTCGTGGGCGTCCGCCGAGCGTCCGGGGAACCTTGACGTTCCTGGCGGCGGTGTCCAGCACCGGCCGTGAACTGCGCATGCTGTCCGCGACCTTGACGGCCCATCACGGCAGGTGAAAACTGCCTGTTCGTCGGCAGCCCCGCAGGCCGCCGCACACGCTCACCACGCTCGTCACGGACGCCGGGCGTGGCAGGGACCTGCCCTGCCCTCGGCTCCGCAGCCATGGAATCCATGGGAACGCACATGGAGCGCGAACCCTGCACGGAGGGCCGGGGCCGGTGTCCCGGGTGAGGGCCAAGGAGCCGCCATGAGCAACTCGGACATATTTCTCGGCGAGGTCATCGGAACCGCGATACTCATCCTCTTCGGCGCGGGCGTCTGCGCCGCCGTCACACTGCACCACTCGAAGGCCAGGGCGGCCGGCTGGGTCGTCATCGCCTTCGGCTGGGGCTTCGGCGTACTGGCCGGCGCGTACACCGCCGCCCCGCTGTCTGGCGGCCACCTCAACCCGGCCGTGACCGTGGGACTCGCCGTCGACACCGGGGAATGGGGCAAGGTACCGCTCTACATCCTGGCGCAGATGGTGGGAGCGGTCCTCGGCGCCGTACTCGCCTACCTCGTGTACTTCGCGCAGTTCCAGGCGAACGCGAACATCGCCGACGCCCAGCCGACGCTGGGGATCTTCGCGACCGGGCCGGAGATCCGCAAGCCGTGGGCGAACATCCTCACCGAGGTCATCGCCACGATCGGACTCGTACTCCCGCTCCTCGCGTTCGGGAGGAACGACGGCATCGGCATCGGGCAGATCCCCGGGGAGGACGCGGGGATCTACGGCTCGGGCATCTCCATCCTGCTGGTGTCACTGCTGGTCGTCGGCATCGGCCTCTCGCTCGGCGGCCCGACCGGCTACGCCATCAACCCGGCCCGCGACCTGGGCCCGCGCATCGTGCACGCCGTGCTGCCGATCCCCAACAAGGGCACCTCCGACTGGGGTTACGCCTGGGTGCCGGTGGCGGGACCCATCATCGGCGGGCTACTGGCCGGGGTCATCTTCAACGCAGCCTTCTAGGGCCTCCGGCCCCTGCGCCTCCGGCTCTCCCGCCGACGGGCCAGGGGCCGATTCCGAAGCCGATCCGACAAGGGGACGCCATGACGGACAGGTTCGTCGCCGCCATCGATCAGGGCACCACGTCCAGCCGCTGCATCATCTTCAACCAGGACGGCGCCATCGTCGCCGTCGACCAGCGCGAGCACCGCCAGATCTTCCCCAGGCCGGGATGGGTGGAGCACGACGCCACCGAGATCTGGTCGAAGGTGCAGGCCGTCGTCGCCGGGGCCGTCGCCAAGGCCGGTCTGCGGGCCGACCGGCTCAGCGCGCTCGGCATCACCAATCAGCGCGAGACGACACTCATGTGGGAGCGGGCCACCGGAAAACCCGTGCACAACGCCATCGTCTGGCAGGACACCCGTACCGCCGCGCTCTGTCACGAACTGGGCGGCGCCGACGGGCAGGACCGCTTCCGCGACACCACCGGCCTGCCGCTCGCCAGCTACTTCTCCGGGCCCAAGGCCGCCTGGCTGCTGGACAATGTGCCAGGGCTGCGCGCACGGGCCGAGCGGGGCGAGATCGCCTTCGGCACCATCGACTCCTGGCTGATCTGGAACCTCACCGGCGGCACGGACGGCGGGGTGCACGTCACCGACGTCACCAACGCGTCCCGGACGATGCTGATGGACCTGCGGACCCTCCAGTGGGACGAAGAGATCCTCGCCGCCATGAACGTGCCCAAGGCGGTGCTGCCCGAGATCCGGTCCTCCTCCGAGGTGTACGGGACGGCCGTCGGACAGCTCGCCGGCGTGCCCGTGGCCTCCGCCCTCGGCGACCAGCAGGCCGCGATCTTCGGCCAGGCCTGCTACGACACCGGAACGGCCAAGAACACCTACGGCACCGGCAGTTTCCTGCTCCTCAACACCGGCAACCGGCCCGTCCCCTCGAAGAGCGGGCTCATCACCACGCTCGGCTACAAGATCGGCGACGAATCGCCCGTCTACTGCCTCGAGGGCTCCATCGCCATCACCGGCGCCCTCGTGCAGTGGTTCCGCGACCAGCTCGGCATCATCCGCTCGGCGGGCGAGATCGAGACACTCGCCGCGAGCGTGGAGGACAACGGCGGCGCGTACATCGTGCCGGCCTTCTCCGGCCTCTACGCGCCCTACTGGCGCTCCGACGCGCGCGGCGTCGTCACCGGCCTGACCAGGTATGTCACAAAGGCCCACCTGGCACGGGCGGTACTGGAGGCGACGAGCTGGCAGACGCGGGAGGTGGTCGACGCGATGTACCAGGACTCCGGCGTGCAGATCACCACGCTCAAGGTCGACGGGGGCATGACCGCCAACAATCTGCTGATGCAGCATCAGGCGGACGTGCTTGGCGTGCCGGTGATCCGGCCCAAGGTGTCGGAGACGACCTGTCTGGGCGCGGCCTACGCGGCCGGGCTCGCGACCGGTGTCTGGGCGGACCTGGACGAACTCAAGACCCACTGGCAGCGCGATGTCGAATGGTCGCCGCGGATGGAGGCGGAGGTCCGCGAGCGCGAGTACCACAACTGGCGCAAGGCGGTGGAGAAGAGCTTCGGCTGGGAGGAGGAGGCCGGCGGCAGCTAGGTGCTTCCGTCCGGGCGCATCCGGCTCGCCCCGTGCCGCGACGTCCCAGGTGGGCCGTCGCGGCACGGGGCGAAAAGCTCACGGCCCGTACCCCGGTCGGTGGGGGTACGGGCCGTGTCCGTCCCAGGTGCCGACGAGGGTACGGGCCAGGGGGCAGGTACCGGCGGGGGTGCGTGCCGTGTCCGTGCCCGGCGGGGCGGGGTACGCGCCCGGCCTCAGGTGCCGGCGGTCGCGGCGTGTTCGCGGACCTGGTCGGCGCGGGTCAGTGCGTGCTCGACGACGGCGACGAGGATGTCCTTGACCGATTCGCGGGAACGCGCGTCGCCCATCAGCAGCGGCACCTCTGGGTCGAGGTCGAGGGCCGCCCGCACGGACTCCTCCGGGAAACGGTTCGCCCCCTCGAAGCAGTTGACGGCGACCGCGAACGGGATGCCCCTGCGTTCGAAGTAGTCGACGCCCGCGAAGCAGTCCTCGAGGCGGCGGGTGTCCGCGAGGACGACCGCCCCGAGCGCGCCCTGCGCCAACTCGTCCCACAGGAACCAGAACCGGTCCTGCCCGGGGGTGCCGAACAGATAAAGGACCAGGTCCTCGCGCAGCGTGATCCGCCCGAAGTCCATGGCGACCGTGGTGGTCGTCTTGCCCTCGACGCCGGCGATGTCGTCCACCGGCCGTCCGGCCTCGGTGAGCGTCTCCTCGGTGCGCAGCGGTTTGATCTCGCTGACCGCGCCCACCAGGGTGGTCTTGCCGACGCCGAAGCCGCCTGCCACCAGGATCTTCAGCGTCACCGGCTCGATCGGCGCCTTGCGGCGGCTAGAGCGCCCGAAGACCATTGATCACCTCGCGGAGAATGCTCACGTCCGGCAGTTCGGCCGGCGGAACGGGACGGGTTACGTGTACGAGTGCGTCGTCGACGAGGTCGCCGACGAGGACACGGACCACACCGACGGGCAGGTCGAGACCGGCGGCCAGTTCGGCGATGGACTGGGGGGTACTGCCACAGCGTTCGACGATCTCGACGTGTTCCGGCGAGAGCGTCTGGTCACGGCCCGGGTCGTCGGCCGCTGCCTCCGGCACGACGAGGGCGATCAGGTCGAGCCGGTGGCGGCCGGCATGGCTGGTGCGGCCGCGGGTCATCGCGTACGGGCGCACCACCGGGCCGGCGTCGGCGTCGATCCAGTGGTGCGACCTGCGGCCGTGCCGCAGCGATTCACTCATGGCCTCACCCTCCGGCGGCCTGACCGGTCCGTGGCGCGGTGACGAGGTGCGCTCCGACGCGCTTGACCATCAGCGTCATCTCGTACGCCACCTGACCCACGTCGGAGTCGGCGTCCGCGAGGACGGCCAGGCAACTGCCGTCCCCCGCGGCGGTGACGAAGAGGAACGCCTCGTCGAGCTCGACGACGGTCTGGCGGACCTGGCCCGCGTCGAAGTGGCGGCCGACCCCCTTGGCCAGGCTGTGGAAGCCGGACGCGACGGCGGCGAGGTGTTCGCTGTCCTCGCGGGTGAGTTCCCGGGAGGTACCGGTGGCAAGGCCGTCGCTGGAGAGCACCAGGGCCTTGCGGATACTGGCGACGCGGTCCACCAGCTCATCGAGGAGCCAGTTGAGACCACCCGGGCGCTGGGCCCCGAACCGGTCCCCTGTGGCGTCGGTTGCTGCGGCGTGCGGTGCGGTCATCGACCGTCCCCCTCCGATGTCGATCCTGGTGCGGTCCGGCCGTCGCCGACGGCCGGGTCGGTGCCTTGTTCTGCCGCGGCCTCCTCGGCGTTGCGGCGGCGGCCGCGCTGCCAGCCGCGCTGCATGGAGGCCATGCGGTTGCGGACCTCGTCCGCGTCACGCTCCGGTCCGCCCGCCGCCGGGGAGGCGGCGCTCTGCTCCGCGGCAGCGGCGGCCGAGGCACGGAGCTGGGGTGCGAGGCTGGCCTGCCGTACGCGGCGGGGCAGACCGTCCAGCAGCGGAGCGGCGGGCGCGGGGCTTTCGTCGGGCTGCCGCGCGGGCCACGGTCGTGCCGCGTCGCCGGACGGCGGCACGGGCGCCGGCCCGGACCTGCCTCGGTCGCGGTCGCGGCGGTCGGACGTGAGCGGTGTGGGGGCGGCCGAGAGCGGCGGTCTCGCGAACGGGGTGGGCTCCACGGCCCGCCCCGGCTCCGGGGCCGGATGGCCGCGACCGTCCACGCCTCGCTCGTCGACCCTGCGGCCGTGATCGGCGACGAGCGTCGGGGGCCTGCGCCTCGGGAGGGGCACCGGGCCGGAACGGTGCTCCTCCGACTGCTCCGGGGCCTGCTGGTGGTGCTCGCCCGCCACGTCGCCGCGGCGGCGCGGGCGGAAGATGCCGCCCCGCTCGCTCTCGCTGTCCTCGATGTCGGCGAGGCGGCCGGGGTCCGCCGGCACGGGCCGGTCGTCGCCGAGGAGCGAGCGGTCCCGCTCGTCGAGGCCCAGCGCGCCGACCGGGGCCTCCAGTTCGACGGGGCCGTCCAGGACGGCGGCCGTCCCGAGGCCGCTGGGCAGCTTCGAGAGGGCCGGCTGCCTGCCGTCGCGCCGGCCGGCGGCGCTCTCGCTCTTGCGGTCGAGCCGGAATCCGGTGCCCTGGGTCTCCGGCGCCTCTGTGAGCAGGGCCGCGGGTATGAAGACCACGGCCGTCGTGCCGCCGTACGGGGACTGCTGGAGCGACACGCGGACGTTCTGGCGCTGGGCGAGGCGGCTGACGACGAACAGTCCGAGCCGGTCGGTGTCGGAGAGCTCGAACTCGGGTGTCTCCGCGAGCCGCAGGTTCGCCTCGAGGAGGGCGTCGGCGGCCATGCCGAGACCACGGTCGTGGATCTCGAGGGTGAAGCCGTTGGCGACCCGCTCGCCGAGGACCTGGACACCGGTGTGCGGTGGCGAGAACACCGTGGCGTTCTCGAGCAGTTCGGCTATGAGGTGGGTGAGGTCGGCGACGGCGGGGCCGCCGACGCCGATGCGCGGCAGTCTGCGCACCTCGATGCGCTCGTAGTCCTCGACCTCCGCGACCGCGGCACGCACCACGTCCATCAGCTGGATGGGCTTGCGCCACTGCCGTGAGGGCGCCGCACCCGAGAGGATCACCAGGCCCTCCGCGTGACGCCGCATACGGGTGGTGAGGTGGTCGAGCCGGAAGAGGTCGGCCAGTTCCTCGGTGTCCTCCGTGCGTCGCTCCATGGTGTCGAGGAGCGACAGCTGGCGGTGGAGCAGGACCTGGTTGCGGCGGGCGAGGTTGACGAACACCTCGGAGACGCCGCGCCGCATGTCCGCCTGGCGCACCGCGGCCTCGACGGCCGCCCGCTGGAGGGTGTTGAGGGCCTGACCGGCCTGGCCGATCTCGTCCTTCTCGTACTCGAGCCGAGGTGCCTCGGTCTCGACGTCGACGTGTTCTCCGGCGGCGAGGCGGCGCATGACGCTGGGCAGCCGCACGCCGGACACCTCGTGGGCCTCCTTGCGCAGCCGGGACAGGTCTCGGACCAGGTCGCGGCCGATGCGGACGGACACGATGACGGAGACGAGAAGGGCGAGGAAGCCGAGCACGCCCGCGACGCCCGCCTTGACGAGCACGCCGTACGCGGCGGGTTCGACCCGGTCCTGGTAGCGGTCGCGGGCGTCGGAGGCCTCGCGGTCGAGGTTGTCGAGGACCGGGGTGGCGGCCTGCTGCCAGCGCTCGGCCTCCGACGGCGGGAGCCCGTCGGAGGGCCCGGCGGCGATGATGCGTTCCTCCGCGTCGCGCAGGGGCGCCGTCTCGGGGCTGCGCCAGTACTGCTGGAACGTCCCCCGGTCGCGGGCGGGCAGCATCTCGAGGTTGGTCTCGTAGTAGACCTGCCGGTGCGCGGCGTGGTCGGTGAGTTCGCGGATCTCCCGTGCGGTCGTCTTCCGGGTCGTCAGCGCGGAGGCGATCAGCGCGTCCTCGCGGGAGAGCATCTCGCGGGCCCGTGAGAGGCCGACCAGTGCGCGGCCCTGACGTTCGAGTTCGACGTCGTCGAGGGCGTGCAGGGTCAGCAGGAATCCGTGCGACGGGTCGATGAGGCCGTTGTAGAACTCCAGCGCCTGTGCGCGGGTCACGGTGTTGGTGTCCACGGACCGGCGCAGGGCGTCGAGCCCGTCGAACGCCTCGATCAGAGAGGTGAGCCGGCGCGACGAGTCGGAGGTCAGGTCGTCGCGGACCGAGGACGACTCC
Organism: Streptomyces sp. OZ13; assembly: GCF_052068155.1. NCBI lineage: Bacteria > Bacillati > Actinomycetota > Actinomycetes > Kitasatosporales > Streptomycetaceae > Streptomyces > Streptomyces sp. OZ13. The sequence goes on from NZ_JBQHCZ010000010.1 coordinate 17,103, forward strand.
GCGTTGCGGCGCACGGCGGCGACGGCGCTGTCCGTGGCCTGGCGGCCTGTGTTCATGGCCTGTTGCGCGCCCGAGGCACGCCGGTCAGCGAGGTACACGAGCGTCTGCCGGCGTTCCTTCTGGATGACGTCGATGGTGTCCTCGACGGGCTTGCCGACCTGCTCCGCGACGGAACTCGCCGCCAGCAGCTGGCTCGCCTCCCGACCGGTCAGTACGGTGGCGAAGCTCCACAGGGCCGTCAGCGACAGCAGCGGGACGAGCAGCAGCGCCACGATCTTCCGGCGGATGGACTTCCCGCGAAAGCGCATGGCCTCCCCCTGCTCGACCCGCACGGTGCGGGTGGTGTTCCGTCAGCAAACGGCGTGAGCCTACTACTGACGCACAGGCATCTCGAAGACACGTCCGGACGGTTTTCGGCCTTCGTAACGCCGTCTGATCATGGGATGTCCCGGTATTCGTAGAGATGGCATTACCGCGAGTACGGGGCGAGGACGTCGGCACGTCGTTTTCGGGACCCGGGCAGATGGCTGGATCTCTTCGCTCTGCGGGAATCATCGCGCCCGGCCGTACGTCATTCCCTGCGGGGGCGCCGGGGGTTCGCACTCGCCACGCACAAGGATCCGGCCGTTGTCGGTGGGGGATCGGGATTCCGGGGCACGTGAAGTGCAGTGCGATGCGCTGCGGTTGTGCGGCAACCGGAGTAGGACGGCAGAATCCGGGCAGCCACCGTTAAGTCGGACTTGAGGTGGGGAGTGACACGATCCATGGACACGGACGAGCGTCGTGAGGCGACGCCGACGGCGGACGACCTGTATGTGCCGCGGCAGCTCTGGGTGGAGGAGCCGGCGACCAGAAGGCGTATGGCCGAGCCTGTCCGCAGAGCCGCTGTCCGCGCGGTGATCATCGTGTCGCTGACGATGATTCAGGCGATGACAGCCCTGCTCTTCACACTCTCCGGGGCGTGGCTGGCCTTCCCGTTCGTGCTGAGCACCGTGGCCGGCACGGTGGTCGCCACGTGGGCGGTGCTCGACGTGTGGGTGACCCGCCAGGTGTGGAACCAGCGCAACGGCGTGGTGTCGGTGCCCAGCAGCACCGCGCGCCAGTTGCGCCGCGACCGCCGCCGGGCCCGCCGGGCCGCCCGCGCCGCCGCGAGGGGGGCGTCGCGCATACGGCAACGGTCCGGCGGAAGGCTCTCCCAGGCGTAGCGCCGGTGCGCTGTGCGGCACCAGACGCCCTTGGGGACTGCGCCGCCGACGCGAACACGGCGGCCTGCACGTCGTACAGCACCAGAGGCCCTGGGTACCTCGTGCGCCACCCGGACGCCCTCGGTGCGCCGTCGGCACCAAGCGCTCTCGGTGCGCCGTGCGGCACGAGGCATGGCGCCGTACCGCCGCACGGCTCAGCGGCGGCCGCCCGGCAGGTGGCCGGGGATCGCGTGGCTCCGCGGCCCGCTATGCACGACCGTGCGCGGCCGTGTCCGGGGAGCGGGGCGCGGGCTGCTCCCCCGTCGCCTGCCCGGGCAGCGGCGCCCGCCCGGCAGGTGGCCGGGGATCGCGTGGCTCCGCGGCCCGCTATGCACGACCGTGCGCGGCCGTGTCCGGGGAGCGGGGCGCGGGCTGCTCCCCCGTCGCCTGCCCGGGCAGCGGCGCCCGCTTGAACATACGGGTCGCGGTGATCTCCCCGTGCACGGTCGCGTCGGCCGGGTCCACCTGCGGCAGACCGGGCCGCAGATGTTCCTCGACGCTGATGTACTTCAGACCTGCCCTCAGGTCCGCGTCGTTGCGCAGCCGGATCACCAGCGGGAACTCCGCCAGCGCCGTCGTGTCGAACAGCCCGGTGGTGTAGAGGAGTTGCACACCCAGCGCATCGGAGACCGCGCGCTGGAGCTCCAGCAGATACGTCGCGTTCGCCCGCCCGATGGGATTGTCGAGGAAGAGCGTCCCGGCATGCCGGTGCTTATCCCTGCCCCGGTCGTTGCTGCGCAGCGCGGCCATGGTGCAGTACAGGGCGATGGCCGCGGTCAGCAGCTGGCCGCCGGAGAAGACGTCGCCCATCTGCCCGACCGGTACCCGCTCGGCGCGCAGCACCGCGTCGGGCTTGAGGATCTCCACGGCCACGCCCCGCGGTTCGAGGGCGGCCTGCACTCCGCGCAGCAGCAGCGACATCCCGTCCCTGCGCAGGTCGGAGTTCTTCCTGACCGCCGCGCGGGTCGCCTCGTCGACGACCTCACCGAGCCGCTCCGCCAAGGTCGCCTGGTCCGGCTCGTCGAATCGGATCCGCAGGAACTCCTGTCCCGACCACTCGCCGAGCCCTTCCGGCAGGCGGGAGAGCCGCTGGGCCGAGCGGAGCGTCGCGAGCGCGGACTCCACCAGGCCGCGCAGCCGGTCGACGATGGTGTCGCGGTTGCGCTCGAGCTGCTCCAGCTCGTCGGTGAGCACGCGCAGCCTGGGCGCGAACGCCTCGGCCCACTTGGCCGCGTGCTCGGGCAGCGCGGCGGCGGGCAGTTCGCGGATCTGCTGCCGGGCCGGGGTGCGAACCTGCTCGTAACGGGTGGAGTTGGCGTGCCGTACGAGCACGTCGCTCGCCTCCCGTACCGCCGCCTCCGCGGTGGACAGGTCGGTGGCGCATCCGCGCAGCGAGCGGCGCGCCTCGGCGGCAAAGTGGCGGGCCTCTTCCAGGGTGCCGGGGTACGGCTCCGGGCTCTGCGCCGGTTCGTCGTCCTGGTGGTGGTCGCGCAGCAGGTCGCGGAGCAGTGCGGCCGTCTCGTCGAAGCCGCCCGCCGCGTCCTCCGCGGCCCGGTGGGCGTGGAGCAGTCCGGCATGGGCGGAGCGGGCTGTCTCCAGGGTGTCGTTGCAGGCGGCCAGCCCCGCGGTGGCCGTGCGCAGGAGAGTCTGGGCATGCTCGGCGTCGGCGGGGACGAGGTCCTCGGGCAGCTCGGTGTGCGCCTCGCCGTCGGCGGGGGCGAGCCGCTCGGCCTCGCCGCGCAGCCGGCCCAGCTTCTCGCTGGCCTCGGAGGCACGCGTCTCCAGCATCTGCACCAGGGACTCGGCGCGGACGACGGCCGCCTGGCGTGAGGGCCCGTCGGCGCCGTCCGTGCCCTCCAGGAGCTGGGCGGCGCGGGTACGGACCTTGTTGGTGAGCCGGTCGAGTTCGGCGAGGGCGGCGCTCTCGTCGCTCTCCGCGCGGGCCTGTTCGGCGCGCAGGTCCGCTCCGACGCCGACCTTCTCGTAGAGCTGGGAGGCAGCACGGTACGCCTCGCGCAGCGCGGGCAGCGAGGGGCGGGGTGTCCGGTCGTCCTGCTCCGGCAGGCTTTCGGGCGCTCCGGCGATCTCGGCACGTTCTGCCCGCAGCGCGCGGGCGGTGCGGCGTGCGTCGTCCGCCGCGCGCTGGGCGGCCCTGCGGTCCTCGTCGGCGGCCTTCGCCCGCTCGAGGCAGGTCGCGGCGCGGGCCTCCGACTCGGCGGCCTCGTCGGCCAGTTCGCGGAGCTTCACCTGCCAGGCCGCCCGTTCGCGGAGCCGGAAGGCGAGGCCGGCGAGGGCGTCGGCGGCGCGGCGGGCCCGCTGGGCCGCTTCCTGCCGCTCGTCGCGTACACGGGCGGCGTCGCCCGCCACCTCGTCCGCCTCGGCACGGGCGGTGCGGGCTTCTTCGAGTGTCTCCTGTGCTTCATGTGCGGCCTCGCGGGCCGTACGGGCGCCTTCGGCGAGCTCGGCGAGCATGCCGGGCGGGCAGTCCGCCCGCCATGCGCCGATCCGGGCCGCGAGGGACCGGTCGGCGGCGAGGCGTGCGGCGAGCACGCGGATCTCCTCGTCCCGCGCGGCCGCCCTGGCGCGCAGTGCGTGACGTTCCTCGTCGGCGGCGTGCTCGTCGTGCATCGCCGGGTTCGGCGGCACGAGGAAAACGCCCTCGTCCCCGTCGGCGTTCCCCTGCGGTACGGGGGCGAGCAGTGCGGCGGCGGTCCCGACGGCCACGGCGGACCGCGGCAGCAGGGCTGCTCCGGCGAGGACTTCGCGTGCGCGGGTGTGCGAGGCCGGGTCCGTGATCACGACACCGTCGACCAGTTCCGGCCGCGCCGCCAGCACGGCGACGTGGTCGGCGGGGTCGACGGACTGGGCGAGGTAGCGCCAGCCGGGCAGGGCGGGGATGCCGTGCTCGCCCAGGTATTCGACGGTGGCGAGGACGTCGGGGCCGGGGGGCAGCAGGCCGCCGTCGCCGAGTGCGCCAAGGATGCGTGCGTCGTCGGCAGCGGCGGTACGAAGGTCGAACAGCTGCCGTTCCGCGGAGGAGACGGACTGGTCGAGCAGTTCGCGCAGCTCGTCGGCGAATCCGTCGAACTCCTCGACGGTGAGGGGTCCTTCGCCGGTACGGCGGGGGCCCCGGCGGCCGCCGGAGAGCCGGCCGGAACGGCTGCTCGCGGGGGTGTCCCCGTCGGCCGCTGCCGAGCGGTGGGCCGTGTCCGGTGCGTCCGTCGTGGGGCTCTGTCCGTCGGCCGCCGCGGTGCGCGGGGAGGGGACCGGAACGGGCAGCGCCGGGGCGAGGCTCAGCAGGTCCGCGAGGCGTTCGTCCACCGCGATGGACTCCGCGGCGCGGCGCTCCGCCTCGTAAGCGTGCTCGGCGGCGCGCTCGGCGTCCGCGGCGCGGGCCGCGGTCAGTTCCGCGCGTGACTCCGCGGCGGCTGCTTCCTTCGCCCGGTCCGCCGTCGAGCGGGCCGCCTCACGGGCCTCGTCCCATGCGGCGACTGCGGTCTTCTCCGCGTCGCTCGCCGCCAGGGCGGCACGTGCCGGATCGGCGTCGGGAGCGGTGTCGTCGAGCCATCCGGCCCGTACCGCCTCTGCGGTCTCCTGCTCGACCTCGCTCAGCCGCTGGCGGAGGTGGCCGATCTCGCTGCGGGCGCGCTGCGCCTCGGTCGCGGCGACGGTGGCGTCGCGGTGGGCGGCCTCGCCGGTCTCCTGGAGTGCGCGGGAACGCTCCTCCTCCTCGTTGGCGACGCGTTCGCCGTCCTCCGCGGCGGTGTGCAGGGCGCGCACCAGGTCGCCGGCGGCCTTGGCCCGGGCGGCGAGCGCGGGGGCGGCGTCCCGTTCGGCCTCGCGGATCGCCGCGGCGACACGGGCGGACCGGTCGGCGGCCGCCCGGTGGCGCAGCACCGCCTCCGCGGCCAGCCATGCGGAGTGCAGCGTGCGCGCGTCGATCAGCTCACGGCGCTGTGCCGCGGCGCCCTTCTCCGCGGCGGCGAGTGCCAGCGAGGCGTGTCGGTACGCCAGTTCGGCGGCGGCAAGGGAGCGGCGGTCGCGTTCCTGCTCGGCGCCGGTGACCGTGTGCGCGGCCGCTGTGACCTGCTGGGCGAGGTCCGCGGCGCGGGAGCGCTCGTCCGCGGCGCGGGCGGAGAGACGGCGTGCCAGGGTGCGGGTGCGGCGCTCCGCGCCGGCGTGGACGTCCCGGGCCCTGGTCCTGGCCTCCGCCGCGTCGACGATCCTGCCGAGGAGGTCGACGGAGCCCGCGGTGAAGTCCCGCTCCGCGGTGAGCTCCGCCCGGCGGCCGAGCTTGTTGCCGAACGAGCTGACGAGGTCGGCGAGACCGTCGGTGTCACGGGTGTCGGTGACGGCGCGCAGCAGCAGGTCGGTGAAGTCGGAGTCCTTCTTCACCGCGAACAGGCCGGCCGCCTCGCCCTCGTCGGCGTTCATCTCCCTTTGGTACCGGAACAGTTCGGGGTCGAGGCCGAGATCGCCGAGGTGCTCGTTCCAGCGGTCGTGGATCTCTTCCCAGTGCACGTCGAGATGCGGATACGCCTTGCCCGCCTCGGTGATCGCGTCCCGGAAGCCCTTCATGGTGCGGCGGCGGCCCTGGGCGCCGGAGACTCCCTCGACGGGCGGACGGACGGCGGTGGACTCGGCCACGGGGAGCGAGTCGAGGCCGAGGCCGGGGCCCGGCCGGAACGAGTACCAGGCCTCGGCGAACTTGCGGGGGTCGTTGGACACCTGGCGGCCGCGCCATTCGCTGACCTTGCCGACGACGACCAGTTCGCCGGTGAGCGTGTGCTGCCACTCGAGCGCGACGTGTCCGCAGTCGTCCGCGAGCAGGAACTTGCGCAGCACGCCCGAGCTGGCGCCGCCCAGGGTGTTGCGGTGGCCCGGCAGCATCACGGAGAAGATCAGCTTCAGCAGGACGGACTTGCCCCCGCCGTTCTCGAGGAAGAGCACACCCGCGGGCGCAGGCCGGCGCGGCGGGCCGACCGGCTCCTCCTCGAAGAACTCGGCCTGCGTGGGGGCCGGATCGGGCACGGGCTCGCCGACTCCGCGCAGGTCGAGCACGGTGTCGGCGTAGCGCGCACCGGCGGGACCGATGGAGTAGAGGCGGACCCGGGACAACTCGTACATGGCGGCGGACTCTCAGTCGTCTAACAGTTGCGCGGGCGGTTACGCGTGGAAGGGCAGGCCGGCGTCGGCGGCCAGGTCGAGGTCGTCGCCGTCGGGCGGCGCCACGAGCGTGGCCGAGCCGTCGCCGACCGGGACGACGCCCAGCTCCAGCAGCTCGGCCATCGCGGCGCTGCCCGCCATGTCGCGGACCTGCAACTGGTAGCGGGCGGTGGTGCGGTACGCGCCTCCGGCGTCGTCGCCGGTCCGCTGGAGGAAGCCGGAGTCGGTGAGGAAGGCGACGGCCTTGCCGACGATGCCGGTGGTCGAGCCCGCGAGGCGGCGGGCGTCCTTGGTGGCGCCGGTGGCGCTGCGGCGCGCGTAGACCCGCCAGGCCGCCTCCAGGCCGGGGGCGTCGCTGGCCGGGTCGGTGTTGTCGCCCTGCTCGTCGGCGCGCTCCTCGAGACGCCGGCAGGCCTGACGTACGAAGGCGTCGACGCCGTTGACGGTGATCCGGCCGATGTATCCGTCATCGGCGAGGTCCTCGGGGCGCGGGAAGGCCATGGCGGCGACGGCGAGATGGGCCAGGCCGTGCAGGAAGCGGTCGGCGGACTCGGCGGAGGCCCGGCGGGCGTAGTCGCCCATCCGTACGGCGAACACCGAGTCCTCGCCGGCGGTGACGGCCATGCCCGCCCGGGGCGACACCTCGAGCACGACCAGGCCGAGGCCGGTCGCGACCGCGTCGGCGAGGCGGGCGAAGGCGGAGTCCTCGCGGTAGCGGCGCAGCAGGTCGGCGTATTCGGCGTCGCGGGCCGGCAGCAGTTTGGGCTGGAGGCCGAAGGAGACGAGCCGCGCGGCGTCCGCCGCGTCGGCGGGCGTGACGCCGCCGGCGGCGGCCGCGGTGGTGGTGGCCATCGGGCCGGAAGGGGGTCCCTGCGGGGCGGCCTGGTCGCTCCACGCGGCGGGGGGCTCGGCGTGGTGGTCGCTCACGGGGCTCCTCGGTGGTGAGTGGTCGGGTCGGAGGTGGGGGCGGGGCACGGCGGTGCGGCAGTGGGACGGCCGGCGCGGGCGGAGGTCATGTCGCCCCCATGCGCGGCGGGACGGCCGGCGGGGTGGAGGCTCATGTCGCCTCCGCGCGTGCCGCCGCCATGCCCACCGCGTCGAGCAGCGCCGTGCCGACGATGAGGTCGGCGCCGCCGAACTCCGGGTCGTCGAGCTCGGTGCCGTCGTCGACGGCGAACAGCAGTCGCTGCTCGCCCTGGCGGTAGGCGGTGCCGACCGGCGGGCTCGCCGCGTGGACGGCCAGCAGCGCGACCAGGTACGGCAGTTCGGGGTCCCGGCGGCGGGCCTCGGCGAGCAGCCCGGACAGGCGGCGCGGCGCGTCGTGCTCGAGGTCGAGCAGGTCCATGGCGATCGCGAGCTGCTCCTCGCTGAAGCGGCTGTCGTCGGGGGTGGCGATCAGGTCCGGTTCCGGCATCTCCGCGCCGAGGTGTTCGCGTTCCGCCGGCGGGGTCAGCAGCAGGTCCACCAGATCGCCGACCCGTACGGAGGACGGTGTGCGCAGCCCGGTGCCGCTCGCGAAGAACGCGTCGGTGACGCGGATGGCCGACTCCACGGGCAGCGGCAGTAGCGGGGCCAGCAGCTGGCCGTACAGGTCGAGGCCGCTGCGGGCGGCGGGCCGGGCGAAGGCCTGCCGGTCCTGCTCGGCGCGGAACAGGGGTCCGGCCTCCAGCAGCCGGGACTGGAGCTGTGTGTGCCGCCGGATGCAGTCCTTGACTATGTCCACGAGCTCGGCGGCGCGCCGCTTGTGCTCGGCCGTCTTCGGGTCGGCGCCGGTCTCGGCCTCGTCACGGGCCTTGCGGATGTTGGTGAGGATCGCGTTCTCGTGGCGGTAGCGGTCGGCGACGTGGTCGAGCGCCTCGGCGATCATGTCGGGGACGGTGCGGAGCCAGTCGACGGCGCGGACGTTGCGCCGGGTGGCCTCGAGGGTGCGGCGCAGTGTCTCGCTGTACTGCACGGTCCGGTAGCGGGCCTGTTCGGCGGCGAGTTGCGCGTCGGCGAGGCGGCCGCGGTTGATGAGCACCTCGAGCTTCACCTCGGCGGCGATCTGCGCGCTGGTGACATCGGTGTCGAGTGCGCCGACCAGCACGTTGACCGCTTCGTCGGTGGTGCGCAGATAGACGGTGCCGTCACGGCCGGGGACTTCCTCGATGAGCTTGAAGTCGTAGTCACGGCGGGTGTAGACGCCATCTGGTCCGAAGGTGCCGTACACGGCGCGGAAGCCGCGGTCCACGCTGCCCACGTTGATCAGGTTCTCCAGCACCCAGCGGGCGACGCGCTCGTGTTCGGCGGCAGGCCGCCCCGGGGCCTGGGCGGCGACCCGCGGGAGGAGGCGCGCGACTATCTGGTCGTGGTCGGCGCCGGTGTCGAAGTCCATGTTGAGCGTGACGAGGTCGATGGCCGCGAGGGCCACCTCCGCCATGGCGTAGACCGAGTACTCGCCCGCGAGATTCGCCTTGCGTACGTCCAGGTCGTGCAGGGGCGCGGTGCACGCGAGCGCGCGGAGCCGCCGCGCGAGCCCTTCGTCGGCGGCCGGGCCCTGCGCGGGGCGCGGCCCCGCGCTGAGCTGGGGCGGAGCGAGGTCCGTCGAGGCAGGCGAAGTCACGCAGGACAGATTAGGTCCTCGCACCGACAACGGTCGAAACGACGCAGAGCACCCTTCGGCGCCGCCCGCCAAGGACGGCCGCGCCCCGCGGGCCGCCTTGGGGCGCAGGCCTCGGCACCGCCCGCCCGAAGGCGCCGGCACCGCCTGCCTGAAGGCGCCGCAATGGACATTTCACCAACGGCCTCAACCTGCCTGCGCGGGGACCCGGTTGGGCTCCCGAAGCGAGGGAGTACGCGTCCGTTCTCGCCGGCGCGAGGCCCGGACGACGCAGTGACGGCTGGAACGCTCAACACGACTCTTGCCGTATCGTTCAACAATCCCCTACCTTGGCGTGACTGTACACCGCCAGATGCTCCGTCCCGCTCCCCTCCCCCAGCGAGGTGCAGATGAGCACGCCACAGGTCCGGCAGAAGAACGACCAACTCCCCGAGGACACCGGAACGTTCGCCTGGCTGCGCGCCCTCGGCCCACGCGGCCGCCGCGCCTTCGGCGGTGCGTTCGGGGGTTACGCCCTCGACTCTTACGACTACTTCACCCTGCCGCTGAGCATGGTCGCGATCTCCGCGTACTTCAGCCTCGACAACGGCAGGACCGGGCTTCTCACCACCGTCACCCTGGTCGTGTCCGCCGTCGGCGGCGCCCTCGCGGGCATCCTCGCGGACCGCGTCGGCCGGGTGAAGGCACTGATGGCGACGGTGATCACGTATGCCGTGTTCACCGTGCTCTGCGGCTTCGCACCCAACTACGAGACGCTGCTGGTCTTCCGGGCCCTTCAAGGCCTCGGCTTCGGCGGTGAGTGGGCGGTCGGCGCGATCCTCGTCGCCGAGTACGCCACCGCCAAGCACCGCGGCCGCACGCTCGGCGCGGTCCAGAGCGCCTGGGCGGCCGGCTGGGCGCTCGCCGTGATCGTCTACACACTCGTCTTCCGGTTCGTCGACGCCGACACCGCGTGGCGCGTGCTGTTCTGGACCGGCGCGCTGCCCGCAGTGCTGGTGATCTACGTGCGCCGCAATGTGAGCGACGCCCCGAAGGCGGCGGAGCTGCGCCGCGCCGGCACCGCACGCGGATCGTTCACCACGATCTTCAAGAAGGACCTGCTGCGCACCACGCTCTTCGCCACACTGCTGTCCACGGGCGTCCAGGGCGGCTACTACACCCTCGCCACCTGGGTCCCCACCTATCTGAAGACCGAACGCGGGCTGACGGTCGTCGGCACCGGCGGGTATCTCGCGTTCCTCATCTCCGGCGCCTTCATCGGCTATCTGACCGGCGGCTACCTCACCGACCGGATCGGCCGGAAGAAGAACATCGCGCTGTTCGCCGTGCTGTCCTCGGTGGGGATCCTCGCCTACACCAACATCCCCCCGGGCTCCAACAGCCTGCTGCTGGTGCTCGGTTTCCCGCTCGGGTTCTGCATGTCGGCCATCTTCAGCGGATTCGGTTCCTTCCTGAGCGAGCTGTACCCGACGGCGGTCCGGGGCACCGGGCAGGGCTTCACCTACAACAGCGGCCGCGCGGTGGGCGCGTTCCTGCCGACGCTCGTCGGTTTCCTGTCCGACAGCTGGGGCGTGGGCGGTGCCCTCGTCCTCGGCGCCGCCGGCTACGGGCTCGCCGTGCTCGCCCTGACCGGCCTGCCGGAGACACGCGACCGCGAACTCCTGTGACCGCCGCGCGACGACCCGTTCGCCAGGGGACCCGGCACCCGCCGCCGCGCCCCTCAGTCCCCCGTCCCCGGCCCGAGGTGCCCTCCCGGCACGGCCGGAGACATCGCCGCGAGCGCCGCGGACAGGGCCAGTTCGGCGCTGCGGTCGAGGCGGGCGCTCGTGCCACGGGCCCAGTGGTGCACCTCGTCGCCCGCGAGGCGCACCAGCTGCGGCAGGAGGTCGGTGCAGCGGCGGCCCACCCAGGCGGTGCCGGCCGTCGCCAGCCACAGCAGCGCCTCCGCCGTCGTCGGTGGCGGCTGGTCGGGCTCGGCGTCCGGTGGACGGCCGTCGGCGAGACCGCGGGCGGCGAGCAGCTCGTGGAAGCGCCGGGCGAGCATCCGGTGGCCACGCTCCCCCGGGTGGAGCCGGTCGGCGCTCCACATGGCGCGGTCGGCCACCCATGCCGCGTCGGCCGCGTGCAGGTGGACGGTGTCGTAGCGGTCGGAGAGGGCGTGCACCACGGCGTTGACCGCCCGCTGGCGTCTGGCCAGGGGGCGGGCGAGCGGGACGGGCAGGCCGAACATGGCGCCGGGGTCGGGCAGGCACGCCGTCAGCAGCACGGTCCCGCGGGCGGCGAGCGCGGACGTGGCGTCGTCCAGCCGCCGGGCGACGTCGGCTATGTCGAAGGTGCGGCGCAAGGTGTCGTTCACGCCGACGACGACGGACGCGATGTCCGGTGCGAACGCGAGAGCGGCGGGCGTCTGAGCCTCGGCGACGTCCTTACTGAGGGCGCCGCTGACGGCGAGGTTGCGGAAGAGCACGGACGTGCCGTCGCCGCCGATCGTGCCGGCGAGCAGCGCCGCCCATCCCCGCCGGCCGCCTTCGACGGGATCCCCGACGCCGGCGGTCAACGAGTCGCCGAGCGCCGCGAACCGTACGGTCCGTACGGCACGGCCGCCCCGCTCCTTACCCGTGCGGCGGGACGGCGCGGCCGGGACGCCGGGGCCGTGGGCCTGCTCGTCCGTACGGGGCCCGGCGTCCGCTTCCGCCACCGTCGCGGGCGGCGGGAGGCAGTCGGGTGTGCCGGCCGGCGTCATCGTCCGCTCCCCGGGCCGGAGGCCGGGTCCCCGGCCGGCAGCGCCTGATGGGCGGCGAGGAACGCCGTCACCGAACGCTGCCAGTCGAAGAGTTCGGCCCGCGCCCGTGCCGCCCGGCGGCGCGCCTCCTCCGGGCGGGCGAGCAACTCCAGGACAGCGGCCGCGAAGTCCGCGCCCGTGTCGGCCGCTGCGATCCCCGCGTCGCCCACGACCTCGGGCAGCGCCGAGGAGGCGCTGGCGACGACCGGGGTACCGCAGGCCAGCGCCTCGAGGGCGGAGAGCCCGAAGGTCTCGGCCGGCCCCGGGGCCAGGCACACGTCGGCCGCCGCCTGGAGGTCGGCGACCGCTTCCCGGTCGGGGACATGGCCGAGGAAGTGGACGGGCAGCCGGTCCGCGTGTGCCCGGCGCACGAGCGAGGCTTTCAGCGGCCCGTCGCCCGCGACGACCATCGACACCCGCAGGCCCCTCTCGCGCAGTGCGGCGAGCGCGTCGAGGGCGGTAGCGGGACGTTTCTCCACGGACAGCCGCGAACACAGCAGGAGCATTACGTCGGCTCCCGCCGCGTGCCGGGCGCGCAGCAGTGCGCTGCGGCGTTCCGGCCGGCAGCGCCGCAGGTCGACACCGAGAGGTGCCCGTACGACATTGCGCGCCCCGATCCGTACGAACTCCCGCTCCGCCCACTCCGTCGTGCAGACGATCCATGAATAGGCCCACGCGCTGCGGCGGTTGAGCCGGTCGGCGGTGGCGGCGGCGACGGACTCGGCAAGGCCCCAGGTGCGCAGCACTCCGTCGGCGGTCTCGTGCGAGACCATCACCGAGGGGATCCGCTGCCGCCGCGCCCACTCTCCGGTCCAGCGCAGTGTGGTGCGGTCGGAGACCTCGAGCCGGTCGGGCGCCAGTTCCTCCAGCAGGCCGCGGAGCCGGCGCCGCCCGGCGAGCACCCGGTACCCGCCGGTGCCGGGGATCTCCGGCCCGGGCAGGGTGATGACGCGCCCCTGCTCGGTCAGCCGGTCGCTCTCCACCTCACCGGGGACGACGAGAACCGGCTCGTGGCCCGCGGCCAGGTATCCGCGGCCGAGTTCGGCGAGCGCGGTGCGCAGCCCTCCGGACGAGGGGGTGACGAAGTTCGCCAGACGTACGATGCGCAGGCCGTGTCCCCCGCTCATGCGGCCACCGCCGTACGCGCGCCGAGCACATCGGCGTAGTGGTCGAGCAGCAGGTCCCCGACCACCGCCCAGGTCCTGCCCTCGACGGCGGCGAGCCCGGCCAGCCCGTACGCCGCCCGCAGGGCGGGGTCGCCGACGAGCGTGGCGACCGCCGCACGTACGGCGTCGGCGCTGTGCGGCTCCACGAGCAGCCCGGTCCGGCCGTGCGCGACTAGGTCGAGCGGGCCCCCGGCGGCCGGCGCGATCACGGGAAGCCCGCTGGCCATGGCCTCCTGCACGGTCTGGCAAAAGGTCTCGTAGGGGCCGGTGTGCGCGAAGACGTCCAAGGAGGCGAAGATCCGGGCGAGATCGTCGCCGGTCCGCCGGCCGAGGAACACGGCGCCGGGCAGGGCGGCGCGCAGAGCCGTACCGCTGGGTCCGTCGCCTACGACGACGAGCCGTACGCCCGGCAGCGCGCAGACCCCGGCGAGGAGTTCGACGTGCTTCTCGGGTGCGAGGCGGCCGACGTATCCGACGATCACCTCGCCGTCCGGCGCCAGGGTGCGGCGCAGCTCCTCGTCCCGCAGCTGCGGCCGGAAGCGCGTGGTCTCCACTCCGCGCGGCCACAGCCGCACCCGCTCGACACCGTGTTCCTCGAGGTCGCGCACGGCGGCGGTGGACGGCGCGAGGGTACGGTCGGCGGCGCCGTGCACGGCCCTGATGCGCCGCCACGCGGCGCCCTCGCCCGCTCCTACATAGGTGCGCGCGTAGCCGGCCAGGTCCGTCTGGTAGACGGCGACGGCCGGCAGGCCGAGGCGCGCCGCGGCGGCCATGCCGCGCACCCCGAGCACGAACGGGCTGGCGAGGTGGACGAGGTCGGCCCGGTGCGCGGTGATCGCCGCCGCGACCCGGCGGCTCGGCAGGGCGACGCGCACCTGCGGATAGCCGGGCAGCGGCAGCGAGGGCACGCGCACCACCGGGAAGGGGGCGGCCGCGTCACAGCTCGTCGCCCCGGCCGCGGCCGGGGCGACGACGAGCGGTTCATGACCGCAGGCGGCGAGATGCCGGGCGGTCTGCTGGGCGCAGTGCGCCACACCGTTGACGTCTGGCGGAAAGGATTCGGTGACGATGACGACACGCATACCCGTGTTGTCGTCGGCCCCGGAGTGGCTGCGCCAACGTGGATCTTTCCGTATGTGGAACGTCCCATGAGCGTTTGTGTCCGGGCCGGCTGCCGACCGGTGTCAGCCGCCGATCGCCCTCCCCCGCGGGCGTCGGCCGGGGGCCCGTCCCAGGACCCCGGGGCGCCGGGGTCCGTCACGGGATGTGTGTCACACCGTCGGCCGGTCCGGGCCGATCCGGCTCCGTACGGCGGTCTGCACCTCGGCCTCCTCCGCCGGGTCGGCGGCGAGCCTGCGCAACCGGTCGGCGACGCGTACGTCACCCGTCTCCGCGTGGAGTGCGGCGACTTCTCTGGTGGTCTCCTCGCAGTCCCACAGGCATTCGACTGCGAAGCCGGTGGCGAAGGAGGGGTCGGTCGTGGCGAGGGCGCGGGCGGCGCGGCCCCGCAGGTGCGAGGAGGCGGTTTCCCGGTACACATGGCGCAGCACGGGGGCGGCGCAGGCGATGCCGAGCCGTCCCGCGCCGTCGACCAGGGTCCACAGCCGGGGCGAGTCGGGCCCGTCACCCCGCACGGTCTCGCGCAGGGCGCCGAGGACGAGCTGCGCGTCGCCGGGGACGCCGCGGCAGGCGAGCACGCCGGCCGCGGAGGCGCCCAGGGCGTCGGGGCGGTGCACCCAGGCCCGTGCGCGGTCGACGGCCTCCTCGCCGCACATCCGCTCGAAGGCGGCGACGGCGGCTTCGGCGACGGTCCTCGAACCGGCGCCCACCGCCGTCTCGATCAGGTCGAGGACGACGGCGTCGCGTGACTCGGCGAGGTAGTGGAGGGCGGTGCAGCGCGCGCCGTCCGGGCCGCTGCGGGCAGCTTCGACGATGACGGGCCGGTCCTCCGGCCCTGCGACGGCGCTCAGGCACCGGGCTGCCGGGACGTGCAAGGCGCTGCCTCGCTCCAATCCCTCGTCCGCCCAGTCCAGGACCGCCTGGACGCTCCAGCCGGGCCGGGGCCCGGAGGGCCGCATCTGGCGTTGCCAGCGGTCGAAGGAGCCCGCTTCCTGCGCTGCCTTGATCCTGGCGCCCACGCCTTCCCGCGCGTCCTCCGCCCACAGCCGCCAGGGCCGCGGTTCGAAGGAGTCCCGCACCGCGGCGGCCAGTTCGGCGTCGCCTTCGGGTGTCGCGGGGAACCGGGACAGGACGGGAACGGCAAGTGCCCGCAGCCCGGCGTCGTCGTCGCGGAGGGCGAGCTCGTCGAGCGCCCACGCCCAGTTGGCGCCGTTCCTCGCGTACTGCCGCAGCAGGGCGAGTGCGTCGCCCCTGCCGTAGGAGGCGAGATGGCCGAGCACCGCGAGGGCGAGACCGGTCCGGCACTCCTCGGTGTCGAGGTGGTCGTCGGCGTCGCACAGATGCCGCTCGATCTCCTCGAGGCTGCCGTGGAGATCGAGGTAGAGGCGTGCGTAGTAGAGGGAGCGGTTCTCGACCTGCCAGTCGTGGCGGGGGTCATTGAGCACGCAGTGGTTGAGGGCGGCGAGTGCTTCGGCCCGCGGGGCTGCGAGCGCGTGCAGCGTGCCGTCGCCACGGCCCCTCTGCAGCAGGCCGAGCAGGGTGCCGCTCGGCGCTATGACTGGATCGAACATGGAAAATGCCTCACATCAAGCTGTCGACGCAACCGGGGACTGTTGTGCCTAGGCCACGCAGCAGCATGCAGGGCCGCCCGTCGTCGTACGCGTCTTCCGCTCGGTGTAGACCATCTTCCTCTGCCTCTCTTCGGTGGCCCCAGGGGAAACTCCCGGTTGATGTCGTCCGGGATGGGGCTGACGTCATGATGACCCACCCATTTCGCCACCGCGACCACATTTACGGCGCCCCCCGCGGTGGCCCTCGCGGCTGTCCGCGAGCCGCTCAGCGGCCTTCGAACAGCTCCAGAAGATCCGCCTTCCCGAACATCCGCGCGGTATCCGCCGCGGACGGGGTGCCCGCGTGGGGGTCGGCGCCTCCGTCGAGCAGAGCGCGGATGACGGCGTCCTCCCCCTTGAAGACGGCGCCGGCGAGAGGGGTCTGCCCCCGGTCGTTGGCCCGGTTCGGTTCTGCGCCGCGAGCGAGGAGCGCCTCCACGGCGGCCGCGTGGCCGTGGTACGCGGCGAGCATGACGAGCGTGTCGCCCTTGTCGTTGGTGAGGTCGGCCGGGACGCCGGCGTCGACGTACGCGGCGAGCGCCTCGGTCTCCCCCTGTCGCGCCAGGTCGAAGACCTTGGTCGCGAGTTCGATCACCTCGGGGTCCGGGACCTCACTCATCGGACGTACCGCCTTTCACCGTTTGACCTGGCCCGCACGGCAGGAGCAGCCGTACGAGTGAATCGACAGGGTACTGCCCGGCGGCCGACATGACGCGGCGCGGCGGTGGCAATGGATCCCGCCGCGGAGGCACTGTGCCGCGCGGTCCGGCCCTCTGCCCGCCGGGCAACGACCGCCTGTCCACCAGTGCAGTGAAATGCTCAGAATTTCACTCTTTTGCACCTTTTGTCGCATAGATACTTTCGGTAAGTCTGGAAGAACTCATGGTGACTGTCCCCTCACCCAGGAGAACCTCATGATTCTGTCCATGTCAGGCGTCGTGCTGCTCGGCATCATCGTCTTCCTTTTCTTCAGGAAGGACGGCCTCAAGGCCTCGCACGCGCTCGTCTCCGCGCTGTTCGGCTTCTTCCTCGCCGGCACCGCGATCGCCCCCAGCATCCAGGCAGGCACGACGAGCCTGGCCGGTCTGCTGGGCGGGATCAAGTTCTGACCGCCTGTCCCTTCGGCACCCACAGGAGACGATGTGGCCCGGCGTCCACTCCCCCGCATTCTGAGCAGCGGCAGCGCGCAGATCACCCGCAGCCGAGAGATCGCGCGCACGGCCGCCGACAGCGCCACGGACGTCCTCCATCCGCTGATCACGGTCTCCCGCGGTCTGCGGAAGCTCGCCGTGAAGGGCCGGCAGAAGTGGGCCGGCACCCCCAAGGAGCGGCGTGGTCCGACCCTGTTCCTTGTCGCCGCCTGCGTCCTGGTGGTCGCGCTCATCCCTTACGGGCCCCTGGTCGCCCTGATCTCGGTGATGGGCGCGGCCGCCTGGCAGGGCCGTGTCAGGACCCCGGCCAGGACCGGACCCGACGAGGCGGAGACCGCCCGGCTGCGGGCGCTGTACGAGGCACTCGTCCCGTACTTCTCCGTCCCCGAGGACCCGGCTCCGCTGTTCGCCCACGGCGGGGAGTGGGGCAAGGCCTTCAGTGAGTACGAGTTCGACGGCAACGGCCGCCTCACCCGGCTGCGCGTCACCTACCCCGCGTACTTCACCGACGGCGAGGATGCTGCCCGGGCCCGGATCGAGCAGTTGCTGCACGCGAAGTCCGGGCGCGGGCGCGAATACCTCTTCACCTGGGACGAGGAGGGCAACGAGCTCGTGATGAGCGTGCTGCCCGCCCTGTCCACCGGCATCGCCGCCCAGCGCTTCGTCACCGTCCCCGGCGAGACCGTCCTCGGCTTCACCGACGCCGACGCGGTCCAACGCACGGTGCCGGTCACGACGGGCGACGGGACCGTCCAGGCGCCTCCGGTCGTCTGGCGCACCGGCCCCCGCTCCACAGAGCCCCACCTGCTGGCCGTCGGCGAACCGGGCAGCGGCACCACGACCCTTCTCCGCTCCATCGCCCTGCAGGCGTTGCAGCACGGGGACGTACTGATCGTGGAGGGCAGTGGAACCGGCGAATACGCCTGTCTCACCGGCCGTGCGGGGGTCCTGGCCGTCGAATGCGGTCTCGCCGGCGCGCTGTCGAGCCTGGAGTGGGCCGCACACGAGACGGAGCGGCGGCTCATCGCCGCCAACCGGGCCCGGCAGGCCGGGCAGCCGGCCCCCGAGGACACCAGGCGGCCGCTGTGGATCCTGGTGGACCGGCCCGGCGTCTTCGGACACCTGGCCGCGGCCGACGGGCACATGGACCCCCAGGAGCTGCTGTCCGTGCCGCTGCGCCACGGGCGGGCCGCGCAGGTGACGGTGGTCGTGGCCGAGCAGTTCGACAGCGTCGGCGCGCTGACCGAGGCGGTACGCACGCACACCCGTGCCCGGGTGGTGCTGGGCGCGGCCGGTGCGGACGACATCAGGTCCGTGCTCGGGGAGACCCCGCGCTCCACGCCCGTCCCCGACGTCCCGGCCGGCCGGGGCTACGCACGGCTGGGCAACGGCCCGGTCCTGCGGCTCCAGGTCCCGGCGACGCCCGACCCGTTCGACGACGCGACGACGGAGGCCCAGCGGCAGGCGGTCCTGGCCCTCCTGCCCGCCGGCCCGGGCACTCCGGAAACTCCCCCGGCGCCGCCGGTGATCCCGGCGAAGCCGCTCTGCCCGCCCACGGTCCCGGCGGAACCCTAGGTCCTGGGCGGGCGGATCTTCGGGCCGGGCGATCGCCCGGCCCGACGGCGTTGTGGAATGGCACCGGGGCGGCTACGCCACGAACGTGCGGGGGGCCTCCGTGCCCGTCGTCGCTCCCTTGGAGACGAGGCGCGCCGCCGCGGCGAGGCGGGCCGCCGCCTCCTCCGCCACCGGGCCGCCCACGGTGAAAGGCAGTCGCACGTAGCCCTCGAAGGCGCCGTCGACCCCGAAGCGCGGCCCCGACGGCACCCGGACGCCGACGCGTTCGCCGACCTCGGCGAGGCGGGAGCCGGAGAGGCCGCCGGTGCGGACCCAGAGGGTGAGGCCGCCGCGGGGGACGTCGAACTCCCAGGCCGGCAGTTCCTTGCGCACCGCGGCGACGAGCGCGTCCCGGTTGTCACGGGCCTGCTCTCGGCGGATGGACACGGCGTCGGTCCAACCACCGGTGCGCATCAGCCAGTTGATGGCGAGCTGCTCCAGGACCGGCGTGCCGAGGTCGGCGTACGCGCGGGCGGCGACGAGGGAGCGGATCACGTCGGGAGCGGCGCGGACCCAGCCGATCCGCATGCCGGCCCAGAAGGCCTTGCTGGCGGAGCCGACGGTGAGGACCGTGGAGCCCGCGGGATCGAACGAGCAGACGGGCGGGGGCATCTCGATGTCCCGGTCGAGGTGCAGTTCCGACATGGTCTCGTCGACGACGAGCACCGTCCCGGCCGAGCGGGCGGCCTCGACCAGGGCCCGGCGCTGGTGCTCGTCGGCGAGCGCGCCGGTGGGGTTGTGGAAGTCGGCGACGACGTACGCGAGCCGGGGCGCGGCGTCGCGCAGCACCTGGCGCCAGCGGTTCAGGTCCCAGCCGGTGAGTCCTTCGGCCATGGCGACGGGCACGAGCCGCGCGCCGGCCTCGCGCATCAGCTGGAGGATGTTGGCGTAGGAGGGCGATTCGACGGCGATGCGTTCGCCCCGGCCGGCGAACAGGTGGCAGATCGCGTCGATGGCGCCCATGGCGCCGGTGGTGACCATGATCTGTTCCGGCATGGTCGGGATGCCGCGTTCCGTGTAGCGGTCGGCGAGCATCCGGCGCAGGGCGGGCAGACCGGCCGGGTAGTCGCCGTGGGTGTGGGCGTAGGGCGGCAGCTCCTCGAGGGCGCCCTGGACGGACCGGGTCAGCCACGGCTCCGGCGCGGGCAGGGCGGCACAGCCCAGGTCGATCATGGAGCCGAGCGACTCCGGCGGCAGGGGCTCGAGGCCGCGGGCGGGCAGCGGGTTCCCGGCGGGTACGGCGGTCCAGCTGCCGGCGCCCCTGCGGGACTCGAGGAAGCCCTCGCCGCGCAGTGCCTCGTACGCGGCGGCGACGGTGGTGCGGCTGACCGAGAGGGACAGCGCCAGTTCGCGTTCCGCGGGCAGCCGTGCCGCGACCGGCACGCGGCCCTCGAGGACGAGCAGGCGGATGCCGTCGGCGAGCGCGCGGTACGCCGGCGGCTTGCGGGCGCCGGGTCCCGCGGGGCGCGCCTGCTGGGACGTGAGCTGTCGGGCGAGCTGGGCCGCGCCCACGGCAGAAGTCCACTGCGTCATGGAAGTCGGTCCACCTTCCTCGAATTGGCCATGGTTGCCGGTCGTTCCATAGCCACAGAGTGTCATGCGTCAGTCCACGAACACCAGACAGGGGGCGCCATCGTGTCCGCGCATCTCATCCGCCGACTGCTTCAGCTGTACGTCGGCCTCGCGCTGTACGGAGCGAGTTCCGCCTTGCTGGTGCGCGCCGGGCTCGGTCTCGAGCCGTGGGGGGTGCTGCATCAGGGGCTGGCCGAGCTGACCGGGCTGACGATCGGCGTGGTGTCGATCATCGTGGGCGCCGTGGTGCTGCTGCTGTGGATACCGATCCGCCAGCGGCCCGGCCTCGGGACCGTGTCCAATGTGTTCGTCATCGGCGTCGCCATGGACGCCACCCTGTCCCTCGTACCGCAGGTGACGACGCTCGTCGGGCAGATTCCGCTGATGGTCGCGGGCATCGTGCTCAACGGCGCGGCGACGGGCCTCTACATCGCGGCCCGTTTCGGACCGGGCCCGCGGGACGGCCTGATGACCGGGCTGCACCGGCTGACCGGACGCTCGATCCGGCTGGTGCGCACCGCGATCGAGGTCGCCGTCGTCGCGACCGGGTTCGCGCTCGGCGGTTCCGTCGGCATCGGGACGGTGGCGTACGCGCTGGCGATCGGGCCGCTGGCGCAGCTGTTCCTGCGCCTGTTCGCCGTCCGGGAGAGGGACGGACGCAGCACCGTGGTCGCCACCGGGTCACCCTCGCAGGCCATACTGCCGCGGTGACCCGCATACGCCACCCCTATCTGGACCACCCCGCGACCCTCGCCTTCGCCCACCGCGGCGGGGCGGCCGACGGCATCGAGAACACCGCGGAGGCCTTCCGCCGGGCCGCCGCGGCCGGATACCGCTACTTCGAGACCGATGTGCACACGACGTCGGACGGACGTCTCGTCGCCTTCCACGACACCACCCTGGACCGGGTGACCGACGCCAGAGGGCGGATCGCCGCCCTGCCGTGGAGCGAGGTACGCAGGGCGAGGGTGGCCGGCCGCGAGCCGCTGGCGCTGTTCGAGGAGCTGCTGGAGGAGTTCCCCGAGGCCCGGTGGAACGTGGACCTGAAGGCGGAGTCCGCGCTGGCGCCGCTGATGGAGCTGATCCGGCGGACCGCGGCCTGGGACCGGGTGTGCGTCGGCTCGTTCTCGGAGGCCCGGGTGGCCCGGGCGATGCGGCTCGCGGGTCCGCGCCTGGCGACCTCGTACGGGGTGCGGGGCGTGCTCGGCCTGCGGCTCGGCTCGTACGGGATACCGGCGGCGGTGCGCAGCGGTGCGGTGTGCGCACAGGTGCCGGAGACGCAGGGCGGGATCCGCGTGGTGGACCGGCGTTTCGTACGCGCGGCCCACCGGCGGGGCCTGCAGGTCCACGTGTGGACGGTGAACGACGCCGACCGGATGGCCCGGCTCCTGGACCTTGGCGTGGATGGCATCATGACCGATCATCTTGAGACGTTGCGCACGGTGCTGACCGACCGGGGAGTGTGGGTCTGATCGCGCCCGCGCGGCCGCGGGGGCACCGGCGTCTGCGACGGCATGAGCGAGGGGGCGCCGAGTGAGTGCGGACACGGCGGACAGCACCGAGGGCACCGGCGAGGACGACGGTGCCCGCAGACGCGAGCAACGAGGCTGGTACTTCTACGACTTCGCGTGCTCCGTCTATTCGACGAGCGTGCTCACGGTCTTCCTCGGGCCCTATCTGACGTCGGTGGCGAAGGCCGCGGCCGACGCCGAGGGCTTCGTCCATCCCCTGGGCATCCCGGTGCGGGCGGGTTCCGTCTTCCCGTACGCGGTGTCGGTCTCGGTGGTTCTCGCGGTGCTGATCATGCCGTTCGCCGGGGCGGCCGCGGACCGTACGGGCCGCAAGAAGCCGCTGCTCGCCGTCGCCGCGTACGTCGGGGCGGCGGCGACGACCGGAATGTTCTTCCTGGACGGCGACCGCTATCTGCTGGGCGCTCTCCTGCTGATCGTGGCGAACGCCGCGCTGGCCGTGTCGATGGTCCTCTACAACGCGTATCTGCCGCAGATCGCCGGGCCGGAGGAGCGGGACGCGGTGTCGTCGCGCGGCTGGGCCTTCGGCTACACGTCCGGCGCCCTCGTGCTGGTGCTGAACCTGATCGTCTACTCGGGCCACGAGTCGTTCGGCCTCTCCGAGGGCGACGCGGTCCGCATCTGCCTGGCCTCGGCCGGTCTCTGGTGGGGCGCCTTCACGCTGATCCCGCTGCGCCGGCTGCGCGACCGCAGGATCGCACCGTCCGGCGAGGGCGCGGTCGGATCGGGGTGGCGGCAGCTCGTCGCGACGCTCCGCGACATGCGCCGGCACCCCCTCACCCTCTCGTTCCTGCTCGCGTACCTCGTCTACAACGACGGCGTACAGACGGTCATCTCCCAGGCCTCCGTATACGGCTCGGAGGAATTGGGCCTGGACCAGACCACCCTGATCACCGCGGTGCTGCTGGTGCAGGTGCTGGCGGTCGCGGGGGCGCTGGGCATGGGCCGGCTGGCCCGTTCGTACGGCGCGAAGCGCACGATCCTCGCCTCGCTCGCGGTGTGGACCCTGATCCTGGCGGCGGCGTACTTCCTGCCCCCGGGCGAGCCGCTGTGGTTCTACTGCCTCGCGGCCGCCATCGGACTGGTCCTGGGCGGGAGCCAGGCGCTGTCGCGGTCGCTGTTCTCGCATCTCGTGCCGCGGGGCAAGGAGGCGGAGTACTTTTCGGCCTACGAGATGAGCGATCGAGGGCTCAGCTGGCTCGGACCGCTCGTATTCGGTCTGGCGTATCAGATGTCGGGCAGCTACCGTGACGCGATCATCTCTTTGGTGATCTTCTTCGGAGTGGGATTCGTGCTGCTCGCGAGGGTTCCCGTGAGGCGTGCGGTGGCCGCTGCGGGGAACCCGGTACCGGAGCGGATTTAGACGCCTGAGTAAAAGGCCGGTAGTGTACGCCTTTGGCTTGCCAGGCGGACCGTTACTGCGTGCTGGAATAGTGAAATCAGTGGGTGACACTTTCTGTCAGATGTGACAAACCGGGCACTGGTGGGTACCCCAACCAATGGCAAAGCAGCGGCACGACGGGCGACGCATGACCCGGAACGGGAATCTTTACCGCCGACCGGACGTTGACCGGATGACGACGACAGCGACACCTGTCCTGTGGGCGACAAGCCCGGGAGGCACGATTCATGAGTGAGCGAGCTCTCCGCGGCACGCGACTTGTGGTTACCAGCTACGAGACGGACCGCGGCATCGACCTGGCCCCGCGCCAGGCGGTGGAGTACGCATGCCAGAACGGACATCGTTTTGAGATGCCGTTCTCGGTCGAGGCGGAGATTCCGCCGGAGTGGGAGTGCAAGGCGTGTGGCGCCCAGGCACTCCTGGTCGACGGGGACGGCCCCGAAGAGAAGAAGGGCAAGCCGGCGCGCACGCACTGGGACATGCTGATGGAGCGGCGCACCCGCGAGGAGCTGGAAGAGGTGCTGGCCGAACGGCTGGCGGTCCTTCGTTCCGGCGCCATGAACATCGCGGTGCACCCGCGCGACAGCCGCAAGTCCGCGTAGCGCGTTCAGGCGCGCGAAGCGAGCAGCACGAGAGCCGCGGCCGGCCCACACACCGTGTGGGCCGGCCGCGGCTCTCGTCATGTCCGCATCCGGGGAGCCGGTCGCGGCCCCGTACGGCGCCGGCCGTCATGGAAGGAGCCGCACCCGGCGGGGATCAGGGGGTCAGCGGCGGCCGCCGGCCGGGCTCCTCGTCGCGGGGCCGCGCGCCGTCCTCGCGGATCACCTCGCCCTGGACGACCTTGCCGTCCGGGCGGTGCATGCGGGCCTGCTGGAAAGCGTCGCCGAGGCCGCCGGCCCTCGCGGCGTTCATCCGCCGCTCCAGCGAGCGTTCGGCGGCGCGGCCGAGCCGGGCCCGGACCGGCGGCACCAGAAGCAGCAGCCCGGCAACGTCGGAGACGAGACCCGGCAGCATCAGCAGCAGACCGCCGAGCATCAGCAGCCCGTTGCCCTCGGCCCGCACGGACGGCGCGGCCTCCTGGCTGCCCGTCTGCTGCTGAAGCGTCGCGGTGAGGTTGGCGAAGGCCCGCCGCCCCGCCCTCTTGACCACCACGGCACCGAGCACCGCGGCGCCGACGAGCAGCCCGAGGACGGCGAAGCCGCCCGCCGTGTCCGCCACGACGGTCAGCAGCCAGATCTCCAGGACCAGCCAGGCGGCGATCGCCAGGGGGACGAAAGTGCGGGCGCGGGAGCGCCTCGGGGCGGTCGGGGGCGGTGCGCCGGTCGTCATGCTCCCAGTGTGCCTGGGCGCCTGCCGGAGCGGCGTAAGGGGGTTGTCAGGAAGATCGCGGACGCCGCGGCGGTGACGCCTTGCGGCCGAGGAGGCGGCCGGCCCGCTCCTCCACTCCCCACGCGGTGACGCGCCAGAGGGCCTCGACGACGATGTCCCTGTTCATCTTCGAGTCGCCGAGCTCACGCTCGATGAAGGTGA
Source organism: Streptomyces sp. OZ13 (assembly GCF_052068155.1). Lineage (NCBI taxonomy): Bacteria > Bacillati > Actinomycetota > Actinomycetes > Kitasatosporales > Streptomycetaceae > Streptomyces > Streptomyces sp. OZ13. Next base: position 41,587 of record NZ_JBQHCZ010000010.1, read on the forward strand.
TCGGGACCTCGACGACATGGAATCCGGCGGCCACGGCCCGCCGGGCCAGGTCGACCTGGAAGCAGTAGCCCTGGGACGCGACGTCGGCGAGCCCGAGGCCTTCCAGGGTCTCGGCGCGGAAGGCCCGGAAGCCGCCCGTGACGTCGCGCAGCGGCACACCGAGCAGCAGACGCGAGTAGGTGCTGCCGCCGCGGGAGAGGATCTCGCGGTGCTTGGGCCAGTTGACGACACGCCCGCCGGGCACCCAGCGGGACCCGAGGACGAGATCGGCGCCCTTGAGGGCGGTCAGCAGCCTGGGCAGTTCCTCGGGCTGGTGGGAGCCGTCGGCGTCCATCTCGACCAGGACGCCGTATTCGTGCTCGATGCCCCAGCGGAAGCCGGCCAGGTAGGCCGCGCCGAGCCCTTCCTTGCCCTTGCGGTGCAGAACGTGCACCTGCTCGTCCTGCACGGCGAGCTCGTCGGCGAACTTGCCCGTGCCGTCGGGGCTGTTGTCGTCGGCGACGAGCACGTCCGCGTCGGGCACGGCGGCGCGCACCCGGGAGACGATCGACCGGATGTTCTCGGCTTCGTTGTAGGTGGGAATGATCACCAACACCCGGCCGAGCGGGCCGTACCGCCTCCCCTGGGGTCCACCATGGGGAACCGCACCACCGTCGTTCACTGCTGCCCCTTAAAGTCCGTCGCAGAGCCCAACCATAGCGAGCCCCGGCATGGCGTTTCCGGCGACACGGATCTACGGAGCTGCGGCGGAACGACGAGGACACCGCATGGGGACGGAACGACGGCCGGCCCGGCAGGACGCAGCGGATCGGGCCCGGCGTCCTTCGGGCCGACCTGGGGCCCGCTGGCTGCGGGTCGACCGAGAGCCGTTGTCTACTGAACGCCGGGCCCCACCCGGGTCGCACCTGCCGACCGGCGGAAACCTTCCCTCTGCCCCCGAGGCGCGGGCGCTGAACCTGGCTCCCAGTGGTGGTGCGCCGGTGCGGCACACCACCCCATGACCCAGCGGCGTTCGACGACTTGCGTGGAGGTTGCCGGTCGGAGTTCTTCGGTGGACTGTCCCGAACCTACCGGCCGGTGGGCGCTCGCTGTCAACAGTCGCCTGATCAGCGAGAATTACGGGAACCACCAGGTCAGGGGCGAAGATCCGCAGGTCGAGGCGGAACGGTGGGAATGCGGCCCGACGGCGCGAAATGTCCTTACGTCACCCGTTCGGTCCCTCGAAGACGGTTTGCCCTCCCACCACTGTCCGGACGCATACGGGCAGTTCGGCACCGGGTCCGAGGTCGGGCAGACCGGGCGTACCGGAGCGCGGGTCGGTGGACCAGCGGGCCACCCGGTCGTCGGGCGCCTGGACGATCAGCGCCCCGGTGCGCCAGACCGCGTAGTCGGCGGGGGCGCCCGGCACGAGGACGCCGGCGTCGTCCTGGCCGACGGCACGCCAGCCGCCACGGGTATGGGCCGTGAAGGCGGCCCGTACGGAGATGCGGTGCTCGGGCGTCCGGTGGAAGGCGGCGGCCCGTACCGTGCCCCACGGGTCGAGCGGGGTCACCGGGCTGTCGGAGCCGAAGGCGAGGGGCACCCCGGCGCGCAGCAGCGCCGCGTACGGGTTGAGGGTGCGGGCCCGCTCGGCGCCCAGACGCTGGGCGTACATGCCGCCCTCGCCGCCCCAGGCCGCGTCGAAGGCGGGCTGGACGGATGCGGTGAGGCCGAACTCGGCGAAGGCGGCGATGGTTTCAGGGGTCAGCATCTCGGCGTGCTCGATCCGGTGCCTCGCGGCGCGGATCCGCTCGAGCCCGAGCACGTCGGCCGCCGCCCGGACACCGTCGACGACCGCGCTGAGGGCGGCGTCGCCGATGGCGTGGAACCCGGCCTGCAGCCCCGCCCGGGTGCAGGCGGCCACATGGGCGGCGACGGCCGCGGCGTCGAGATGGGCGCTTCCGGTGGTGGCGGGAGCGTCGGCGTACGGGGCGTGCAGGCAGGCGGTGTGCGAGCCGAGGGAGCCGTCGACGAACAGGTCCCCTGCCGCGCCGGAGGCGCCGAGCTCGCGGATGCGCCGGGCGTCCTTCTCGTCGGCGACCTGTTCGGCCCAGTAGCCCACGACCCGTGGGCCGGGTTCCGAACGGGAGAGCGCGAGCAGGGAGGTGAAGTCGGCCTCGTCGGAGATCTCGGGGCCCGCGCACTCGTGGATGCTGCCGATGCCGAGGGACGCGGCGCGGGAGAGCGCTGCCCGCTGCGCGGCCCGCCGTTGGGCGGGCGTGACGGCCGCATGGGCGGCGGCGCGGACGGCGTGGTGGGCCGCCGCGGTCAGCGGGGCGTCGGGGTGGAAGCCGGCCAGACCGGTGACGCCGGGAACGAGATCCAGCAGCGCGGTGGTGACGACCGCCGAATGGACGTCGACCCGCGGCAGGTACAACGGCCGTCCGCCGGCCGCCTCGTCGAGTTCCGCGCGGCTCGGGGGCCGCTGCTCGGGCCAGCGTGTCGCGTCCCAGCCGTGCCCGAGGAGGACCTGGCCGGCGGCGGGGTGGGCGGCACCGTATTCGCGTACGAGGCGGAGGGCCTCGGAGAGGGAGGTCGCACCCGACAGGTCGAGGCCGGTGAGGGCGAGGCCGGTCGAGGTGGTGTGGACGTGGGCGTCGGTGAACGCGGGGGTGACCAGGGCCCCTTCGAGGTCGATCACTTCGTCGACGCCGGTGGCGAAGGCGTCGGCGGCGCCTTCCGAGCCCACCCAGGCGACGTGTCCCTTCTCGACGACCATCGCGGTGGCGAAGGGGTCGGCGGGGCTGTGGACTTCTCCACCGCGCAGCAGCACGGTGCGGTGTTCGCTCTGGGGGGCGGTGCTCTCGGTCATGGGGCAAGCCTAGAGAGCCGGTGGGCGCGCCCCGTGCCGGGCCGGTGGTCCGTGGCCGCGGCCCGTGGACCACTGTGGTCAGATCCGCGGCGGGCGGGCCTCGTACGGGGTGGAGAGGACGACCGTGGTACGGGTGGAGACGCCGGAGAGCGAGCGGATCCGGGTGAGCAGGTGCTCCAGCTCGAGGGGGGTCGCGACGCGCACCTTGAGGATGTAGTTCTCCTCGCCGGCGACGCTGTGGCAGGCCTCGATCTCCGGCACACCGGCGAGCCGGTCCGCGATGTCGTCGGGAGCGCTGGGGTCGAACGGCTTCACCGAGATGAACGCGGTGAGCGGCAGGCCGACGGCCTCCGGGTCGACGACCGCCGCGTAGCCGCGGATGACGCCCCGCTGCTCGAGACGGCGGACGCGCTGGTGCACCGCCGATGTGGACAGGCCGGTGGCCTTGCCCAGGTCGGTGTAGCTCATCCGCCCGTCCTTGACGAGCAGGTCCACGATCTGACGATCCAGCTCCTCCATGCGGATCAACCTATGGCCCTGGATCGCTTCCGGCACAGTCCCGAAGCGTCCGGACGGGCGCCAGAGGCCTCCATGTGACCAACGCCACAGGTTTGCCCGGCCGATGCGCCGTGACCCCACGGTTACCCGACCTGCACGGTGGGCATTGCTTGCTGTGGTCGAGGCCGCACATGCCTGGTCGGCCCATCCAAGGGGGAGATTCTCCATGCAGAGTGTCAAGACTGTGTCTTCCAAGTCCGGACGTACCGAACCGGAGCCTGTTGATCCGGCCGAGCCGGCGGAGACGGACGTCCTGGACGCGTACGACACCTTCGAGATGTACCGGGTGATCTGCCCGGACTGCGCTCAGCCGATCGCGCTGCTGGCGGACGAGGACGTCCTGCCCGAGCACGCGCTGTGCCCCACCCCGTGGAACCCGTTCGGTCTGACGGTCTGCTCGGGCACCGGCCGGGACGCCTCCCTCGCCCGTCCCGCCGACGAGTCGCTGGAGGTCCAGGAGCAGGACACCGCGCTCCTGCTGACGCTGCCGCAGGGCCTGGACTGGCGCACCCAGCCGTTCTCGCACGTCGGCGGCCCGGGCTCGCGGCCGCTGAAGGTGCCGCCGATGCGGCGGGCCGCCTGAAGGACGTGCCCCGGGGAGCCCGACGCGCTCCCCGGACCGCGAGTGCGACCCGCAGACGTGCCAAGGGGGCGCCGCACGCGCTCCCGGCGTCGGTGGACACGACCGCAGACGTGTACCGAGGCCGCACGCGCTCCCGCCGACGAACACGACCGCAGACGTGTGCCGGGGCGCCGCACGCGCTCCCGGCGCGCCGACGATCACGACCGAAGACGTGTCCCCGGGCGTCGGGTGCTTCCGGTGCCGCGGGAACGTGACCGCGCAGCGCCTCGCGCCGCGGTCGGCGACCGTGTAGCCCCTGCACTGGCGCTCGAATAGTCCCGCCGGTAACCGCTTCCGCGCGTGGCGCGTTGGCCGGGCATGAGCCTGCATCCCCCGACCACGCAAGGCCGTCGGCGCCTCGTCGTGCCCGTTCGTGAAGAATCGGTTCCGCACCCGGCCGATCCGCCCATCTACCGTGAGCTTCTCCAACTGTGGGCTAGCCGGGGCAGAACGCTGCCGGGGCGCCGCGACCCCGAGTGGGCGAGACTCGCGGCGCCGCCGGTGCAGAGCGCGCGGGTCAGCGCGTCTCAGGGCCGGCCAGATGGCGGGCGATGACCATCCGCTGGATCTGGTTGGTCCCCTCGACGATCTGCAGCACCTTGGCCTCGCGCATGAAGCGCTCCACCGGGAAGTCCTGCGTGTAGCCGTAGCCGCCGAGGACCTGGACGGCGTCGGTGGTGACGCTCATCGCCGCGTCCGTGCAGAACAGCTTCGCCATGGCGGCCTGCCGGGAGAAAGGCTGTCCCGCGTCCCTGAGCCGGGCAGCGGCGAGGTAGAGCGCGCGCCCCGCCTCGATCCGGGTGGCCATGTCCGCGAGCATGAAGCGCAGGCCCTGGAAGTCGGCGATGGGACGTCCGAACTGCTTGCGTCCGGTGGCGTAGTCGAGCGCCTCGTCCAGCGCGGCCTGCGCGACGCCGATGGCACAGGCGGCGATGCCGAGCCGGCCCGAGTCGAGGGCGGACAGCGCGATGGCGAAGCCCTGGCCCTCCTCACCGATACGGCGCGAGTCGGGGATCCGGACGCCGTCGAAGTGGAGCTGGGCGGTGGGTGATCCCTTCATGCCCATCTTCTTCTCCGGCACCGCGGGGTTCAGCCCCGGCGCGTCGCCCGGCACCAGGAACGCGGTGATGCCCCGCGGGCCTTCCACCCCGGTGCGGGCGAGGACCGTGTAGAAGTCGGCGACGCCGCCGTGGGTGATCCAGGCCTTCGTCCCGGTGATGACCCAGTCGTCACCGTCCCGGACGGCCTTGGTCCGCAGCGACGCGGCATCGGAACCGGATGCGGGCTCGGAGAGGCAGTAGGCGCCGAGCAGACCGCCGCCGAGCATCGCGGGCAGGTGCTCGCCCTGCTGCTCCTTGGTGCCGTATCCCGCCAGCGCGTGACAGGACAGGGAATGGACGCTCACGCCGAGGCCGACGGTGAGGCGGGCCGCCGCGAGCTCCTCGAGGACCTGGAGATAGACCTCGTACGGCTGGTCCCCGCCGCCGAACTCGGAGTCGTAGGGAAGGCCGAGCAGTCCTGATTCGGACAGCAGCGAGAAGACCTCGCGCGGGAAGTGCCCGGCGTCCTCCTCCTCGGCCGCGCGGGGGGCGATCTCCCGCTGGACGATGTCGCGGACCAGGGTGATCAGATCCCTGGCCTCTTCGGTGGGCAGCTGACGGTCCACCGGCTGCGGGGCGCGGTCGGGCATGGCGGCGCTCTCCTCCCTGTCGGGCGCTGCGGCGGTCACGCGCAAAGGGTGTGGGCGCGCCGCCGGTTGTTCTGCCAGGCCGATGGTGCCCTTCCGGATCACGAAAGAGGCTGCATGGCGGCTTGTGGCGCGCCTGAGTATGCCCGATCGGAACGCGGGCGTCACGAGTCTGCCGGGGAGAAAGCCGCAGCCCGCGGGGCGCTTCCCGGGAGGTGGGGCGTCGCGGGCGGGAGACCGGGGACTAGAGCAGGCCGACCTGGGTGATGAGCATGGCCAGGACCACGACGAGCGTCCAGCCGAGGACGTGCTCGAGGAAGTCGGGTCCGTCGTCCGGGCCGCCGGTGCGGGTCGTCGGCAGAGTGCGGTCGGCGGTTGCTGCGTTCGAGGTCATGGTGCGTCTCGTTCGGTCGTCCGGCGGGTGGCTCCCCCTGGGGATCTTTCGTCCGGATCGGGCGGAAGATCCTGGCCACACAACAGTGCCAGCGGCAGCGGCCCCCGGGGTAGAGACGTTCGTCACTGCCGCCGGGGGCTCGCGGTGCGTCAGTGGACGCCGACGGCCGCCAGAGCCGCTTGCTGGGCGGCCGTGGGGTGCGCGGGCCAGTACAGGTAACAGACGCCTCCTGTGCCGGAGACCACTTTCCCGCTCGCGTTGTAGCGCTTCGTACGGAGCCAGATCTTCTCCCACTCGGCACGGCGGTAGACACGGCGCACCGCCTCGTTGCTCGGCGACGCCGGGTCGTTGGCGATCACGTCACCGTCGGCGGTGAAGCCGATCACCGTCATGAGGTGCCCCGCGGTGCCGTAGCCGGCCCCCGTCAGCTCCTCCTTCAGGAACGACTGGGACGTTATGGCCGGGATGCCGGCGGCGATCAGCGTCTCCAGATCGGTCAGCGAGTTCAGCCGGGTGACGACGGCGCTCATGTCGCGGTAGGTCGCGGCATAGGCGGCGTTGAAGGGCCAGTTGCCGCAGCCTTCATACTGGTGGTCGAAGGTGAAGCGGGCCGCGTGGCAGACCTGCGGATCGGCGAACGCGGGGTCGACCCACGCCAGATCGTCGGCGGTGGGCCTGCGTCCCCAGTACTCGATGATCATCTGCGACGACGTGGGGCTGCACCATGCCTCGCCGCCGTTGTCGTACTCCGGGTACTGGCCCACATGCGTGTTCTGGGAGTACCTCGGCACGATCAGCTCGCGGGCGAGGCCCGGCTCCGAGGCCGGCACGCCGAAGCGGTCCGGGATGTCGGAGGTCATCGCGCCCAGCCGCCACACGGTGGGCGTGAGGGAGGTCCCCGGCCGGCGGTAGAGCGTGAGCCGAAGCCGGTACGAGTCGAGGCGCAGCCCGCTCGCGGCGTCGTCGACGGAGAAGGTGTCCGTCCAGATGCTCGCCCTGCCGTCGCCCTGGTCGTCCACCGAGGTCCGGCGGATGTCCTGGTCGCCGGCCGCCCAGCGGCCCATCACGAACCAGGGCGTCGCGGCGCCGTCCGAGTACTCGCCGCTCAGCTCCACCTGGAGCCATGTCCCGGCGGGGGTGTCCGCGTTCCAGGAGGCGATGGCTTCCGTGGCGGGCACGCGTGAGCGGTGCACCGGCGAGGTCCAGGTCGCGTACTCCCAGGTGGCGGTCGTGCCGGTGTGCGGGTCGGTGTAGTCGGTGGTGCCGGCGGGCTGGGCGATCACCACGCCCGGGCGGCGGCCGGCGACGGCCTTGGTGCCGGCGCGGTCGCCGCAGCGCCAGTCCGTGTAGGAGGACCAGAAGCGGTTGTCGACGAGCGGCTGCGTGCGCCTGGCAGGTGCCGCGGCGACGGCGGCCGCACCGCTCGCGGCGACTGCCCGGCCGGCCGCGACGGACAGCGTTCCTGCGGTGGCGGCTACCGCGATGGCGGCACCCAGAACGTCTCTGCGCGAAGTAGGTCTGGCCATGGGACCCCCAAGTCAGGAGCACGACAGTGGGGCCACTATCGCGGTTCGCGCCTCGCTTCTGCCAGGGATTCGCCTCGCGTCGCGGAAGCAATATTGGTCTGGTCCACCGGCGGTTCCGCCGTCGGGGTCAGCGGGGTGACCTGGGGCGCCGCACCGTACCGGACTGCCGCGCCGGACGAGCGCCTCTTAGGGTGGCCCCATGAACGACCTCGAACGCCGGGCCGCCGGGCTGCGCGCCTTGCCGCCCTCCTGCGGCCCCGTGCGCCTGGTCGCGGTGGACGGTCACGCGGGCTCGGGCAAGAGCACGTTCGCCGGCCGGCTGGCCGACGCGCTCGGCGCGGACGTGCCCGTACTGCACCTCGACGATCTGGCCACCCACGAGGAGCTGTTCGACTGGACGGGACGGATGCTGAGCCAGGTGATCGAGCCCCTGGCGCACGGCCTGGACGCGGCCTATCACCCGTACGACTGGAACCTCCGGCGCTTCCTCGCGCCGCGCGTGCTGCCCGCGGCGCCCGTGGTCCTGGTGGAGGGCGTCGGGGCGGGGCGGCGGGCGCTGCGGCCGTATCTCGCGGCGCTGCTGTGGATGGACCGGGGCGCCGAGGAGTCCTGGGCACGCGGCAGAGCGCGTGACGGTGCGGCGCTCTCGGGCTTCTGGGACGGATGGACAGCGGCGGAGATGCGCCATTTCTTGTCCGATCCTTCGGCACCGTTCGCCGATGCCCTGATACGCGAGTGCCCGAAGGGTTACGAGTGGCTCCAGGTGCCCGCCGGGAATGCAGGTTCGCACCAATCGATCACTCCCAGTAATGGCCTTCCCCCGGCATTCTGAGGTGTCGGGATTACGTCTCAAGAGTGCCTCAACTCTGCTTGACCGACGGGGCGTACAGGTCTTACGTTCTCAATGTGCGGCTTTTCGAAGCCGTCGCAGACGCGAAGCCCCCGGTTGTTCCCCCGTGATCGGGGGCTTCGTTCTGCCCGTTTTCCTTCTCCTTTCCCCCTTGCGAGCCACTGTCGCTCACCCTGGGTCACCATCTCCGCGCCGTCACCGGGTCGTTGTGGCGCTCTTAATCGCCGCCCCGTGCGCGGGTACGATGCACGACTGGAAGCCTTTGACGGCTGCCACGCCACAGCGGGCGCCCAACTCCCCCTCGTGGCATGGCTGTTCCGGCAGCGGTCGTGGGCCTCCGCCCGGCGCGACAACACTGGTGCACGGTTTGTAGGGGGGAGTGGGGGGACCCTATGGACATCGGCACGCAAGGGTCACGGCCGCCGGCGGACCTGGCCTGGGTGCGTGGCGTGGACGCCTGCACCATGGGCGCGTACCCGCAGGCCGAGGAGGAGTTCCGCACGGCCGTCCGGCTGGACCCGGGGATGGCCGACGCCTGGCTGGGGCTGCACGCCCTGCGGGTGGACACCTCGACGGCGCTGCTCCACATGTACCGCAGCCGCGACCGCTTCGGCGAGCAGCGGGCACGCCACCGCCGCACCCTCAACTCCTGGTACTGGCTGGGCTGGTGGGTGCAGCCGGTGCTGGAGAGCGGACGTGATCTGCTGCTCGCGCACGCCTCCCACTGGCTCGACGGCCGCCATGTGCCCGAGCTCGACCGGGCGCTCGCCGCGCTGCCGCCGGTGGACACCGACCCTCAGGTGCGGTTTCTGCACGCCTGCCGGGCCTATCTCGTCAAGGACTGGGAGCAGCTCGTACGCCATACGGAGCCGCTGGTCGACGACCCGCTGCTGGGCATCGAGGCCGGGCTGTTCGGCGGCATGGCCCGAGTGCGGCTGGAAATGTACGGGCAGGCGGAGCCGCTGCTGTCCGCGGCCCTGATGCGCTGCCGCAGCGAGCAGCCGCAGCGCAAGGAGCTTCGGTACTGGCTGGCGCGGGCGCACGAGGGCACCGGCCGCAGCGCGGCGGCACTGCCCCTGTACCGCGCCGTGCACCGCATCGATCCGGCCTTCATGGACACCGCGGCCCGCCTGGCGGCCATCGCCGAGTACGACGGGATCGACGTGTACGACGACTCGGTCGGTCTGGCCGCCGTCTCCCTGGCCGGATACGGCGGTGACACGGCGGACGTCCAGGCCGAGGGCGAGACGGCCCAGGGCCCCGAGCCTCGCTTCGGCGGCGACACCGGTGTCACCGTGCCGGGACCCGCTCCGGTCGTGCCGGCCGACGGCCCGCGCCGCAGGTCGGCCACGTCGTCGCCGTCCTCTCCCCCGCGGTTCCCTGCCGGGCCCACCGACCCGGCTCTGCTCGCGCAGGCGCTGGCGGAGCTGGAGCGCATGGTGGGGCTGGAACCGGTGAAGCGGCAGGTGAAGGCGCTGTCGGCGCAGCTGGAGATGGCCAGGCTGCGGGCCGTGCAGGGGCTGCCCGTACAGCCGCCGAAGCGGCACTTCGTATTCTCCGGCCCGTCGGGGACGGGCAAGACGACGGTCGCCAGGATCCTCGGCCGGGTCTTCTACGCCCTCGGCCTGCTGGGCGGCGACCATCTGGTGGAGGCCCAACGGTCCGATCTGGTCGGGGAGTTCCTCGGCCAGACGGCGGTGAAGGCCAACGAGCTGATCGACTCGGCGCTGGGTGGCGTGCTCTTCGTAGACGAGGCGTACAGCCTGTCCAACTCCGGCTACAGCAAGGGCGACGCCTACGGCGACGAGGCCCTTCAGGTGCTGCTCAAGCGCGCCGAGGACAACCGCGATCACCTCGTCGTCATACTGGCCGGCTATCCGGAGGGCATGGACCGGCTCCTCGCCGCCAACCCCGGGCTGTCGTCCCGTTTCACCACCCGCGTCGACTTCCCGTCGTACCGGCCGCTGGAACTGACCGCGATCGGCGGGGTGCTGGCCGCCGACAACGGCGACGTGTGGGACGAGGAGGCGCGCGACGAGCTCCGCTCGATCAGCGGCCATGTGGTCGACCAGGGCTGGATCGACGAGCTGGGCAACGGCCGCTTCCTGCGCACGCTGTACGAGAAGAGCTGTGCGTACCGCGATCTGCGGCTGTCCGGCTGTCCCGGTCCGCCGACCCGCGAGGACCTGTCGACGCTGCGGCTGCCCGATCTGATGCAGGCGTACGGGGAGGTCCTGTCGGGCCGCGGTCCGGCCGGCCGCGGCCCGCAGGAGCCTCCCTTCGGGTGATGCGTACGCCGCTCAGCCCTTCACGAGCGCTCCGGCGTCGCTGTCCCGCGCGTCGGTGACGGCGGGCGCGGGCGCGGTCGTCACCGCGGGGGCGGAGGCCGGCCGGGGAGTGCCGGGCGCGACCCGGTGGGAAGGGTCGCGTACCTCGCCGACGAGCATTTCCAGTACGTCCTCCATCGCGACCAGTCCCAGGACCCGTCCGGACGCGTCGGCGACCTGCGCGAGATGGGTGGCCGCACGGCGCATGACGGTGAGCGCGTCGTCGAGCGGCAGTTCGGCGCGCAGGGTCGCCATCGGCCGCCAGACGTGCTGGGGTACGGCACGCTCCCCGTCCTCGAGGTCGAGGACGTCCTTGACGTGCAGATACCCCATGAACGGGCTCTCGCCGTCCGCGCAGACGGGAAAGCGCGAGTATCCGGTGCGGACGGTCAGCTCTTCCAGTCGCCGGGGGGTGACCGAGGGCGCGACCGTGACCAGCGCCGCGCGCGGGATCAACACGTCGGTGACCGGGCGGCTGCCGAGCTCGAGGGCGTCCTCGAGGCGTTCCTGCTCCGCGGGGGCCAGCAGTCCGGCCTGGCCCGCGTCCTCGACGAGCCGGCCCAGCTGCACGCTGGTGAAGACGGCCTCGACCTCGTCCCTGGGCTCGACCCGGAAGGCCCGCAGCACCAGCCGGGAGCAGGCTCCCAGCGCGGTGGTGACGGGGCGGCAGAGACGGGCGAAGCCGACCAGGCCGGGGCTGAGCCACAGGGCGGTGCGCTCGGGCGCCGCCATGGCGAGGTTCTTCGGCAGCATCTCGCCGACGACGAGGTGCAGGAACACCACGACGGCCAGGGCGATCGCGTAGCCGAGCGGATGGATGATCCCCTCGGGGACATGTGCCGCATGGAAGACGGGCTCCAGCAGGCGGGCGACGGTCGGTTCCGCGACGGCGCCGAGGGTGAGGGAGCAGACGGTGATGCCGAACTGGGCGGCGGCCATCATCTGCGGCAGGTTCTCCAGCCCGTGCAGGACCCTCCGGGCCCGAGAGGAGCCGGCGGCGGCGAGCGGCTCGATCTGGCTGCGGCGTACGGACACCAGGGCGAACTCGGCGCCGACGAAGAACCCGTTGGCCACGACGAGGAGCAGGGCGAACAGCAGTTGGAGAGCGCTCACCGGGTGGCCCCCGTCATGGCTTCCGCCTGCGTGACCGCGTCGGCGGTGCGGACCAGACGGACCCGCTCCGCACGGTACCGGTCGACCTGGCGCACGGACAGCCGCCAGCCGGGGAGTTCCGCGCGGTCGCCGGGGGCGGGGATGCGGCCCAGCAGGTCGGCGACGAGGCCGGCGAGGGTCTCGTACGGACCGTCGGGCACCTCGAGGCCTATCCGCCGGAGCGTCAGCACTCGGCAGCTGCCGTCGGCCTCCCACGCGGGCCGTCCGTCCTCCGGGGCCACTGGCGCCAGCTCCGGACGGGCGTCCGAGTCGGAATCGTGCTCGTCCCTGACCTCGCCGACCAGTTCCTCGATGATGTCCTCGAGGGTGACGACACCGGCCGTGCCGCCGTATTCGTCGACGACGACGGCTATGGGCTGCCCGCTGCGCAGCTGTTCGAGCAGCTGCTGCACCGGGAGGGTCTCCGGCACCATCAGCGGGACGACGGCGATCCGCTCGACGCCGACCCGCCGGCGTTCCTCCGCGCGCACGGCGAGGGCGTCCTTGAGGTGCACCATGCCCACGATCTCGTCGATGCGCTCCCGGTAGACGGGGAAGCGTGAAAGGCCCGTGGCCCGGGTGAGGTTGAGGACGTCCGCCGCGGTGGCGTCGGACTGGAGAGCGCTCACCTTCACCCGCGGGGTCATCACATGCTGCGCCGTGAGGTGGCCGAGCGACAGGGTGCGTACGAACAGGTCCGCGGTGTCCTGCTCCAGCGTGCCGGCCCGCGCCGAATGGCGGGCCAGCGACATGAGCTCGACCGGGGTGCGCGCGGAGGCCAGTTCCTCGGCCGGCTCCACGCCCGCCAGCCGTACCAGGCGGTTGGCGGCGGCGTTCAGCAGGGTGATGACGGGGCGGAAGGCCGACGAGAAGGCGGTCTGCGGGCCTGCCACGAACCTGGCCACCTGGAGCGGCCTGGACACCGCCCAGTTCTTGGGGACCAGTTCGCCGATCACCATCTGGACGGCGGACGCCAGCAGCATGCCGACGACCACCGCCACGCCCGGCACTGCGCCTTCGGGCAGCCCGGTCGCGGTCAGGGGGCCGCCGAGCAGCGCGGCGAGCGCGGGCTGGGCGAGCATACCGACGACGAGGGAGGTGATGGTGATGCCGAGCTGGGTGCCGGAGAGCTGGAAGGACAGCTCGCGCAGCGCGCCGACGACGCGGCGGGCCCGGCGGTCGCCCTCGGCCGCCGCGCGTTCGGCGTCCGGGCGTTCCACGGTGACGAGTCCGAACTCGGCGGCCACGAAGAAGCCGTTGGCCAGGATGAGAAGGAATGCTGCGGCGAGCAGCAGAAGCGGGACGATCATGCCGCCGCCTCCGGAGAGGGGGCGGCGCAGGTACTACCGGACGATCCGTCCATTGCTGGAGGGAGTCACTCCTCGGGTCGCAGGGTGGCCCCGCCGGCCCACGGGCCGTGCGATGCGGGGCGGGGCGCACTCGGCGCCACCGCCACCAGAGTAGTCAAGCCGGGGCTGTGGAGGGCAGGGTCGCTGCCCCAAATGTCGGTCCCAGCGCTCAGTGTTGGTCCGGCCGGGTGTCGCCGGGTTGCTCCGGCCGGGTCCCGCGGGTCTCGGCGAGGGCACGCAGGGCGCGGGCGTCCTCGACGGCGCGGGCCCTGGCGATACCGGGCTGGATGCCCAGCACCGGCAGGCTGGTGCCGTCGCTGAGGTCGAGGAAGACCCACGGGTCGCCGGCGCGCAGATTCACCCGCAGGATCTCCGCCCACGCCAGCCGTCGCGTACGGGTGAGGTTGACGACGGTGACACCGTCGTCGTCGGCGACGACCTTCGGCCGGCTCAGCAGGGCGAGGACCCCGAGGAAGAGCAGGGCCGTGAAGATGAAGCTGACCTGCTCGGGCGGGCTGAGCTTGTCGAGGAGCAGGGTGACGGTGGTGACGGCGGCGAACATGGCCACGCCCACGGTCAGCAGGACGATCCGGGTACGGGTCGGCCGGAAGGTGACCGGGAGCGCGGGCGGCCGAGGCGCCGGAGCAGGTGCGGACATGGTGTGTCGTCGGTCTCTCAGAGGCGGCAGGCGTGGATGGCCGTGGTGAGGATGGCCCGCGCGCCGAGCGCGTACAGGTCGTCCATGATCCGCTGGGCCTCCTTGGCCGCGACCATGGAGCGGACGGCGACCCAGCCCTCGTGGTGCAGCGGGGAGATCGTCGGGGACTCGAGGCCGGGGGTGAGGGCGACGGCCTGCTCCAGGTGCTCGACCCGGCAGTCGTAGTCCATCATCACGTAGCTGCGGGCGACCAGGACGCCCTGGAGGCGGCGCAGGAACTGCTGCACCTTCGGGTCCTCGCCGTCCGCGCCGGTGCGGCGGATGACGACGGCCTCCGAGGTCATGATCGGCTTGCCGATGACCTCGAGCCCCGCGTTGCGCAGGCTCGTGCCGGTCTCGACGACATCGGCGATGACCTGGGCGACACCGAGCTCGATGGCGGTCTCGACGGCGCCGTCGAGGTGGACCACCGAGGCGTCGATGCCGCTTTCCGCGAGGTGCGCGGCGACGATGCCCTCGTAGGAGGTGGCGATCGTCATGCCGCCGAAGTCCTCGACACCGCCCGCGGTGCCCGGCTTGGTGGCGTAGCGGAAGGTGGACCGGGCGAAGCCGAGCTGGAGGATCTCCTCGGCGTCGGCGCCGGAGTCGAGCAGCAGGTCACGGCCGGTGATGCCGATGTCGAGCTTGCCGGAGCTGACGTAGATCGCGATGTCACGCGGACGCAGGTAGAAGAACTCGACCTCGTTGTCGGGGTCGACGAGGACGAGCTCCTTGGACTCCTTGCGCTGCTGGTAGCCGGCCTCATGGAGCATCGCCGACGCAGGTCCGGACAGTGAACCCTTGTTGGGGACGGCGATGCGCAGCATGAGACGGGCTTCCTTTGTTCGCGTGATGTGTACGTGCGGAGGGGTGGGCTGGCTCAGAGGTGGGCGTAGACGTCGTCGAGGGAGATTCCGCGCGCGACCATCATCACCTGGACGTGGTACAGCAGTTGCGAGATCTCCTCCGCGGCGGCTTCCTTGCCCTCGTACTCGGCGGCCATCCACACCTCGGCGGCCTCCTCGACGACCTTCTTGCCGATGGCATGGACGCCCTTGCCGACCAGCTCGGCGGTGCGGGAGGTGGCGGGGTCGCCCTCGGCGGCCTTCTGCTGGAGCTCGGCGAAGAGCTCCTCGAACGTCTTATTGGACATGGTGGTCCCAGACTACGCGGAAGCGGCCGCTGCTCAGCGCCAGGGTTCGGATACTGAACGCAGGATGGTCGCGGTGGCGACCGCCGCCGTGACCGCCTCGTGCCCCTTGTCCTCGTTCGAGCCCTCGAGACCTGCCCGGTCGAGGGCCTGCTCCTCGGTGTCACAGGTCAGCACGCCGAAGCCGACGGGGACGCCGGTGTCGATGGAGACCTGGGTCAGGCCCTGGGTGACGCCCTGGCACACGTACTCGAAGTGCGGCGTGCCGCCGCGGATGACGACGCCGAGGGCGACGATCGCGTCGTAGCCGCGGCCCGCGAGCACCTTCGCCACCACGGGCAGCTCGAAGCTGCCCGGGACGCGCAGCAGCGTCGGCTCGTCGATGCCGAGCTCGTGCAGTGCGCGCAGCGCGCCGTCGACGAGACCGTCCATGACCTTCTCGTGCCACTGGGCCGCGATCACCGCGACGCGCAGGTCTCCGCAGTTGCGGACGGACAGTTCGGGCGCACCCTTGCCGCTCATGTTTCTCCCTAGCCGTTCTTCACCGCCGTTGCGCAGTCCTGCCGGTCGGACAGTCCTGCTGGTGGCGCGATTCTCACTTGTTGCGAAGTTCTACCGGCCGCGCGCGGTGTCTCGCCTCACGCGGTTCTGCTGTACGCGGTTGTGCTGATGACGGGTTCTACTGGTTGCCGCACGTCGTCGCCGGGGCCGCGTCCAGCCATGGCAGGTCGTGGCCCATCCGGTCGCGCTTGGTGCGCAGGTACGTCAGGTTGTGCTCGCCCGCCTGGACGGGCATCGGTTCGCGTCCGAGGACGGTGATCCCGTACCTGACGAGCGCGGTCGACTTGTCCGGGTTGTTGGTCATCAGCCGCACGCTGCGCACGCCGAGGTCGGCGAGGATCTGGGCGCCCGCCGCGTAGTCGCGGGCGTCGGCGGGCAGGCCGAGCTCGAGGTTGGCGTCGAGGGTGTCCCTCCCCCGCTCCTGGAGTTCGTACGCGCGCAGCTTGGACAGCAGCCCGATGCCACGGCCCTCGTGCCCGCGCAGATAGACGACGACACCCCGCCCGGCCCGCGTGATGCTCTCCATGGAGGCGTTGAGCTGGGGACCGCAGTCGCAGCGCAGCGAGTGGAAGATGTCGCCGGTGAGGCATTCGGAGTGGACGCGCACGAGGACGTCCTCGCCGTCGCCGATGTCGCCGTGCACCAAGGCGACGTGCTCGACGCCGTCGACGGTGGAGCGGTAGCCGTACGCGGTGAACTCACCGGCAGCGGTGGGCAGATGGACCTCCGCCTCGCGCTTGACGGTGGGCTCCTCGCTGCGGCGGTAGGCGATCAGGTCCTCGATGGAGATGATCGTCAGGCCGTGCTTGCGGGCGAACGGCACGAGCTCGGGCAGCCGCAGCATCACGCCGTCCTCGCCGGCGATCTCGACGATCGCGCCGGCGGGGCGCAGGCCCGCGAGCCGGGCGAGGTCCACGGCGGCCTCCGTGTGGCCCGGGCGGGTGAGGACGCCGCCGGGCTTGGCGCGCAGCGGGAAGACGTGCCCCGGGCGTACGAAGTCGGCGGGTCCGGCCTCGCCGCCGGCCAGCAGCTGGAGGGTCATGGCGCGGTCGGCGGCGGAGATACCGGTGGTCACCCCGTAGGCGGGGCCCGCGTCGACGGAGACGGTGAAGGCGGTCTGCATCGACTCGGTGTTGTCGCCGACCATCTGGGGCAGGTCGAGCCGCTCCAGCTCGTCGCCCTCCATGGGGGCGCAGATCAGGCCGCGGCACTCGCTCATCATGAAGGCGACGACCTCGGGCGTGGCCTTCTCCGCGGCGATGACGAGGTCGCCCTCGTTCTCGCGGTCCTCGTCGTCGACGACCACGACGGGGCGGCCCGCGGCGATGTCGCGGACGGCCTGCTCGACCGGGTCGAGGGAGAGGTCCTCGATGCTGTCGGCGGCGAACCAGGTTCGAGTCGTGGGGGCGGCCCGAAGGGCCTCGGGCAGGGTGGTGGTGGGTGACGGGCGCGCGGTCATGCTGCCGCTCCTTCCAGTGCGGGCCGGCCGCTCGTCCGCGAGCGCAGCCACCAGTCACGCAGGCCCCACAGGACGAGCGCGCCGTAGAGGACGTAGACGAAGCCGGAGAAGGCGAAGCCGTTGGCGAAGTTGAGCGGGACGCCGACCAGGTCGACGAGGAGCCAGGCGAACCAGAACTCGACCATGCCGCGGGCCTGGGCGATCATCGCCACGAGGGTCCCGACGAAGATGTACGCGTCGGGCCACGGGTCCCACGACAGGGACGGGTACAGGGTGAACAGTCCGCCGACGGCGGCGGTGCCGAGCACCGCGCCGCCGAACAGGTAGGCCCGCTCGCGCCAGGTCGCGAACCGGACGGCGATCGACCCGTCCTGCGCCTGCTGCCGGCCGCGGGTCCACTGCCAGTAGCCCCATGCGGCCACGGCCATGACCACGATCTGCTTGCCGGCGCTGCCGGTGAGGTGGGACGTGGCGAAGGCGGCGAAGAGGATGACACCGGAGAGGAACTGGGCGGGCCAGGTCCATATCGAGCGCCGCCAGCCGAGGGCGAGGGCGATCAGCCCGATCGTGTTGCCGATCATGTCCGACCACTTGATGTGCTGTCCGAAGGCCGTGAAGGCCTCGCCGTTCAGCCAGTCAATGGCGCTCACTCGGCACTCTCCTCGGCCTGTGTGCCGAGCAGCCGCTCGACGTACTTGGCGATGACGTCCACCTCGAGGTTGACCGGGTCGCCGGGCTGCTTGATCCCGAGCGTGGTCAGGGCGAGGGTGGTGGGGATGAGGCTGATCGTGAAGTGGTCGGTGCCCGCGTCGACCACGGTAAGGCTCACACCGTCAACCGTGATCGAGCCCTTCTCGACAACGTATCGAGCGAGACCGGAGGGCAGCGAGATCTTGACGATCTCCCAGTTCTCGGACGGTGTGCGCCCGATGACGGTGCCGGTGCCGTCGACGTGGCCCTGGACGATGTGGCCGCCGAGCCGGGCGCCGACCGCGGTGGGCCGCTCGAGGTTGACGCGGGAACCGGCCCGGAGCACACCGAGGCTGGAGCGCTTCAGCGTCTCGGCCATCACGTCGGCGGTGAACTCCCCGTCGCCGGTCTCGACGACGGTCAGGCAGACGCCGTTGACGGCGATGGAGTCGCCGTGCTTCGCGTCCTCGGTGACGATCGGGCCGCGCAGACGGAAGCGGGACGCGTCGCCGAGGTCCTCGACGGCGGTGACCTCGCCCAGCTCTTCGACGATTCCGGTGAACACTCAAGCTCCCTTGGGGACGGTGGCGGTGACGCGCAGGTCGGTTCCGATACGGACGGTCTCTGTGACATCGAGCCGCAACGCGTCGGTGATGGTGGTGATTCCTGCGCCGGCGAGGGCCGCGGGGCCCGCACCGAGGAGGACGGGGGCGAGATAGCCGATGACACGGTCGACGGCTCCGGCGGCGACGAAGGCGCCGGCGAGCGTCGGGCCGCCTTCGAGGAGCACGGACCGCACGCCGCGCGCGTGGAGCGTGGCCAGCAGTGCGGCGATGTCCAGGCCGCTGCCGGACGCGCGGGGCAGCCGCCAGACCTCGCCGAGATGCGCGGTCGCGTCGGGCAGGACGTCCTCGGCCACCGCGACGGCGGTGGGCGCGGCGTCGTCGAGGACCCGTGCCCCGGGCTTCACGGCGACCGCCTCGGTGTCGATCACGACACGCAGCGGCTGGGTGGCGCCCGCGATGCCGCGGACGGCGAGGTGGGGGTCGTCGGCGCGGGCGGTGCCTGAGCCGACGAGGACGGCGTCGGCCTCGGCGCGCAGCCGGTGGACGTCGGCGCGGGACTCGGGGGAGCTGATCCAGCGGCTGGTGCCGTCGGCGGCGGCGACGCGGCCGTCGAGTGTGGCCGCGTACTTCCAGGTGACGTGGGGGCGGCCGAGGCGTACGGAGGTGAGCCAGCCGGCGTTGCCCGCGGCCGCCTCGTCGGCGAGGAGTCCCTGTTCGACCTCGATGCCGGCCGCACTCAGGGTCTCGGCGCCTCCGGTGGCCTCCGGGTTCGGATCGGCGACCGCGTAGACGACGCGGGCGACGCCGGCCTCGGCGAGCGCCTGCGCACAGGGGCCGGTGCGACCGGTGTGGTTGCAGGGCTCGAGGGTGACGTACGCGGTGCCGCCGCGGGCGAGGACCCCGGCGGCGCGCAGGGCGTGGATCTCGGCGTGCGGTCCGCCGGCGCGCTGGTGGAAGCCTTCGCCGACCACGTGTCCGGAGGCGTCGGTGATGACGCACCCGACGACCGGGTTGGGGCTGGTGGAGCCGAGTCCGCGGGCGGCGAGCGTGATCGCCCGACGCATGGCGTCTGCTTCGGCTGCGGTGGCCACCGGGTCCTCCTGCCTCTTCGGGCACGGACTCCGGGGCCTGTCGATGACGACAGAGAGCGGAGGAACACCACAGGGGGACGCCGATGCCTGAACGGCGATCGCCGCGTCGTGCACGGCGATCGACAGACGGCCGACGCACCTGACGGTGCCATCCGCCGCGCACTGCCTCCCATCCGGACTTTAACCGTCGGTCCAGGAATCTCACCTGGTCAACCGGCCGCTGGCTGCGGACGGGTCGCGGACTGTAACCGCCGGTTCGGAATTGCACCGACCCCGGAGTGCGCTGCTGCTGATACAGGGCCAGTGTGCCACGGCCGGCGGTGAGCCATGCGGGTGATGCCTGTGGACTCGCTCACATACGGGCACACGGCGTCACCCGCCGTCATGCCCGAACCTTAATGGTCCAGACCTATTGACGCACTGGTCTAGTCCTCTTAATGTCTGCGACACCTCCGCGGACCAGGCCCACCGGTGTGCGCACACCAGGGCCAACCCCTTTGCCCCATCTGTCAGTTGTGCGAGGCCGAACCCCCCTGCGCTCCTGGCGGGCCATGCAGGGGGATCCCCACCAGGAGGAACTGATCGTGCAGTCCCCCACCCGTACCAGAGCCGGGGCGTCCCTGCTCGCAGCCGGCGCCGCCGCAGCCGCGCTGCTGGCCGGCACGCTCTCCCCCGGCGTCTCCCACGCCGCGTCGCAGGAGAACTGCCGGCCCGACGGGCTCCAAGCCACCCCCGGCGTCGACGTCCCGTACTGCTCGGTCTACGACACCGAGGGCCGCGAGAAGATGGGCGCGGACCACCAGCGCCGGGTCATCGGCTACTTCACAGGCTGGCGCACCGGCAAGAACGGTCAGCCTGCCTACCTCGCGTCCGACATCCCGTGGGACAAGGTCACCCACATCAACTACGCCTTCGGCCACATCGACGCGTCCAACAAGCTCTCGGTCGGCACGGACGGGGAGAAGAACGCCGCAACGGGGATGACCTGGCCGGGAGTGGCCGGGGCGGAGATGGACCCGGCTCTGCCGTACAAGGGCCACTTCAACCTGCTCAACAAGTTCAAGAAGCAGCACCCGGACGTGAAGACGCTGATCTCCGTCGGCGGCTGGGCGGAGACCGGCGGCTACTTCGACGACAACGGCGTGCGGGTGAACTCGGGCGGCTTCTACTCGATGGCCACCAACGCCGACGGCTCGGTCAACCAGGCGGGGATCAACACCTTCGCCGACTCCGCCGTCGCCTTCATCAAGAAGTACGGCTTCAACGGCGTCGACATCGACTACGAGTACCCGACCTCGATGAAGGACGCCGGCCACCCTGCCGACTTCCCCGTCTCCAACGCCCGCCGGGGCGGGCTCAACAAGGGCTACGCGGCGCTGATGAAGACCCTGCGCGAGAAGCTCGACCGGGCCGGCGCGGCGGACGGCAAGCACTACATGCTCACCGTCGCGGCGCCCTCGTCCGGCTACCTGCTGCGCGGCATGGAGACCTTCCAGGTCCAGAAGTACCTGGACTACGTCAACATCATGTCGTACGACCTGCACGGCGCGTGGAACGAGTACGTCGGCCCGAACGCCTCGCTCTTCGACGACGGCAAGGACGCCGAACTGGCCTCGGCGAACGTCTACGGCAGCGCGCAGTACGGCGGCATCGGCTACCTCAACACCGACTGGGCCTACCACTACTTCCGGGGCTCCATGCCGGCCGGCCGCATCAACATCGGCCTGCCGTACTACACCCGCGGCCACAAGAACGTGCAGGGCGGCACGGACGGCCTGTGGGGCAAGGCCGCCGCGGTCTCCTGCCCGGCCGGCTCCGGCCTCACCAAGTGTGGTGACGGCGCCGTCGGCATCGACAACCTGTGGCACGACAAGGACGACAACGGCAAGGAGTCCCCGGCGGGTTCCAACCCGATGTGGCACGCCAAGAACCTGGAGAAGGGGATCGTCGGCGACTACGTCACGCAGTACGGCTTCCCCGCGGACACCCGGCTGACCGGCGCCTACGTTCGCAAGTACGACTCCACGCTGGTCGCGCCCTGGCTGTGGAACGCCGAGAAGAAGGTCTTCCTCTCCACCGAGGACGAGCAGTCGGTGGCCGCGAAGGCGGACTACGTGGTCGACCGGGGCATCGGCGGCACGATGGTCTGGGAACTCGCGGGCGACTACGACTGGAACGCGGCGAAGGGCCAGTACGAGATCGGCGACACGCTGACCACGTCGATGTACGAGAAGTTCAAGTCGGCCGCTCCGTACGGGGCGAAGAAGTCCAACACACCGCTGCCCACCGACGCGGTCGACATCGCGGTGGACTTCACCGAGTTCAAGCTGGGCGACTCCAACTACCCGATCACGCCCAAGCTGAAGATCACCAACAACACCTCGGCCACGCTGCCCGGCGGCACGGAGTTCCAGTTCGACTACGCGACCGCCGCCCCGGCCAATGCCTCCGACCAGTCCGGCTTCGGCACCAAGGTGATCAAGAGCGATCACACCGGCGGCAACATCGGCGGCCTGAAGGGCGACTTCCACCGGGTGTCGCTGAAGCTCCCGGCCTGGCAGTCGCTGGCCCCCGGCGGCTCGGTCGAGCTGTCCTTCAACTACTACCTGCCGGTCTCGACCCCGTCGAACTGGACCGTGAACATCGCCGGCACGGCGTACGCCCTCGCCGGTGACCTGGGCCGCGGCACGAAGCTGGTCGAGCCCGGTTCCGGCTCCTCCCCCTCGCCGTCCCCGTCCCCCTCGGAGCCGGGCACGCCCGGGGCGTGCACCGCGCCGGCGTGGAACGCGACGTCCGAGTACGGGGGCGGGGTGACCGTCTCCCACAAGTCGCACCAGTGGAAGTCGAAGTGGTGGACGAAGGGCGAGGAGCCCGGTACGACCGGGGAGTGGGGTGTCTGGCAGGACCTCGGCACCTGCTGATCACCCCTCGCAGAGCAGCCCGGCGGCGGTCACCGGCCCTTGCCGCCGCCGGGCCCTTGCCGCCGCCTGGCTGCTTCCTTTCGGATCCGGCCGGCTGAGACATGAGGTCGAGTTCGGGGCCGGCCGGATGCAGCGGTGGGAGCTGCGGCTGCCGCCGTCGGACCCGGGGGGGTCCGGGACGCCACCACCACCACCACCGGCAACGGCCTCGAGGGCCGTGCGGGTCATGGTGGCGGTCAGCCGAACAGTTCCCCCCGCGCCGAATCCCCCGCCGTCAGCAGCGCGCCGCTCAGGACCGCGTCGTCGCCGAGGACGCCGGCACGGACCTGAGTGGGCAGCGGGGACAGGGTGGCCACCCTCGACTCGACGCGCGATGCCAGCGCCTCGCCGCCCGCGTGGCCGGTCTCGCCGCCGAGGACCACGCATCCGGGGTCCAGGACCGCGGCGACCGCCGCCGCGCCGAGGGCGAGGCGGTCGGCGAGGGCGTCGAGGAAGTCGCCGCGGTCCTCGGCGACGGCCGCCGCCACCATGCGTGCCGCCGTAGGCCCCACGAGCCCGTAGCGCTCCCCCAGTTCACGGATCGCCGCCGCCCCGGCCAGCGAGTGGAAGCCGCCGGCGCAGTCGACGGCGGAGGGTATGCCCGCCGTGCCCGGCACCGGCAGGAAGCCGATCTCGCCCGCCCCGCCGGACGCCCCTCTCCTCAGCCGGCCGTCGAGGAAGATCCCCGCGCCGACCCCTTGCCCCAGCCAGAGGAACGCGAAGGAGTCGCGGTCGCCCGCGGCGCCGAGGCGCTGTTCGGCCACGGCCGCGAGGTTGGTCTCGTTCTCGACGATCACCCGGGCGGGCAGCCGCTGCTGGAGCGCCGCCACCAGCATGCGGTGCCAGGCCGGCAGGCCGGTCGTGTCGCGGAGTTCACCGGTCGCCGGGTCGATGAGACCGGGCGCGCCGACGCAGACGCTGTGCAGCGCGGCGGCTCCGGCGTTCCGGGACGTGCGCTCCACCAGCGCCGCGGCACGCTGCACGACGGGACCGGGTTCGCTGTCGCCGCCGATCGGAAGGGACGCTTCGGCGAGACGCGTCCCGAGCAGGTCCGCGACGACGACCGACACGCTCTCGGTGCGCACGTCGAGCGCCGCGAGGTGTGCGCGGTCGGCGACGATCCCGTACAGGCGGGCGTTCGGTCCGCGCCGTTCGGCGCCCGCCTCGCCGACCACCCGGATGAGCCCCGAGCCCTGCAACCGCTCCACGAGGTCGGCGACGGTGGGCCGGGAGAGGCCGGTCATCGTCTTCAGCTGTCCTGCCGTCAACGGGCCCTCTTGCTGGAGAAGTTCCAGGGCGAGCCGATCGTTGATGGCCCGGGCGGTGCTCGGTGAAGCGCGCATGCCGGAATCCTTCCAGACGCATAACGCCTATTTATCAGGCAGGGTTCCTGATAGTTTACCGCTCACGTTCTCGGGGAGGGGTACACGCATGTCCAGCGCATCGAGCCGAACGGCCGTCGGGCTGCCCCAGTTGCGGCGGGCCCGCTTCGCGGTGGCCGCCGTCTTCTGTGTGCACGGCGCGGTGACCGGCAGCTTCGCGACCCGGATCCCCTGGATTCAGGACCACGCCGGGGTCAGTGCCGGTCAGCTGGGCCTCGCCCTGGCGTTCCCGGCACTCGGGGCGTCCGTGGCCATGCCGCTGGCCGGAGCCGTCACCCACCGCTTCGGCGCGCGCACGGCGCTACGCGGACTGCTGGCACTGTGGACCCTGAGCCTGGTCCTGCCGGCGTTCGCCCCGAACCTGCTCACCCTGTGCGCGGCACTGTTCGTCTACGGCGCCACCGCCGGCATGTCCGACGTGGCGATGAACGCCCTGGGCGTGGAAGTGGAGAACCGTCTCGACCGGTCGATCATGTCGGGGCTGCACGGCATGTGGAGCGCCGGTGCGCTGATCGGCTCGGCAGGCGGCACCCTCGCCGCCCACCTGGGCAGTGACGCACGCCTGCACCACACCCTGGCGGCCCTGACGCTGACCGTGCTCGGGCTGATCGCCTGTCAGGGCGTGCTGGACCTGCGCAGTTCCGCCGACGAGGAGCCGCCGCCGCGGTTCGCCCTGCCGCCGAAGTCGGCGCTGATCATCGGCGCGATCGGGTTCTGCGCGGTGTTCGCGGAGGGAGCAAGCCTGGACTGGTCGGCCGTCTATCTGCGTGACGTGCTGGACACCTCGCCGGGTCTCGCGGCCGCGTCGACCACGGCGTTCGCGCTGACGATGGCGGTGGCACGGCTGGCGGGCGACCGGATCGTCGACCGTTTCGGACCTGTGCGGACCGTGCGGGTCGGCGGGGTGCTCGCGACGATCGGCGGACTGCTCGTGGTCCTGGCACCGCATCCGGCCGTCGCGATGTGCGGCTTCGCGCTGATCGGCTTCGGCGTCGCCGTGGTCGTGCCGCTGGCCTTCGCCGCGGCCGGACGCAGCGGGCCGAACCCGAGCCAGGCGATCGCCGGTGTCGCCACCATCACCTACACCTCGGGGCTGATCGCCCCGTCGGCGATCGGCGCGGTCGCCGACGCGACGAGCCTGGTCGTGTCATTCGGCCTGGTGACGGCGCTCGCGCTCGGTCTGGTCCTGGGCGCCGGTGTGCTGCGCTCGGCCGGGCGGGAGAGCGTGAAGGTCACTCCGCCGGCGCCAGCAGTGCACGACCCGCGGCCCTGAACCGCTCGCTCCACGGCGCGGGCCGCATGGTTTCCGGGTCCAGCCTGACGAGGACCCGGAAACCCTGTGCGTAGGTCACGGCGCCGTCCGCGGAACAGAAACGGAAGCCGTAGGTGAGGCCGGTACGGCCGAGCCTTTCCAGCCACAGGTGAACGGCGTAGTCGCCGGTCCGGTTCACGGGGCGCTCGTAGCCGATGCGCAGCTCCTTGACGGCGTTGCAGGCGTCCCCGGCCGCTGCCCAGTCGCCCTCGAAGGCGAAGCCGCGCTCCTGCCAGTACGTCACCCAGGCGCGCTCCACCATCAGCGGGTACCGGGCGTTGTGGAGCAGCCCGAGCGCGTCGAGGTCGTCGAAGTGCACGATCGCCGGGACGAGCACGCCGTGCTCGACGCCGGAGGCGAGCGGGGCGGCGGGGGTCGGAGGGGCTTGCGTGGTCACGGTCGGGGCTCCTGTGCAGTGCTGGCCGAAAACATCTCATCCTAAGCGCCCGCTCATGGCTGTCAGGACCGCCCGGAAGGGGCACTACCATTACGCCGATCGTTGACGTCTACACGAAGTGGAGCGGCCCGTGAACCTCGGCGTGCGCTGGACCCTGCACGGCGACGGGCGGACACCCGCTCCCGGTGCCGTCGTACGTCCCGACGAGCGGCTGTCCTGGCCGCGTACGGCGGGCCTCGGCGCCCAGCATGTGGTGGCCATGTTCGGGGCGAGCTTCGTCGCTCCGGTGCTGATGGGCCTTGACCCCAATCTCGCGATCATGATGTCCGGCGTCGCGACCGTGATCTTCCTGCTCGCGACCCGCGGCAAGGTGCCCAGCTACCTCGGCTGCTCCCTCTCCTTCGTCGGTGTGGCCGCCACCATCCGGGCCTCCGGCGGCGACAGCGCCACCGTGACCGGCGCGGTGCTGGTCGTCGGCGCCGCTCTCTTCCTCGCCGGCCTGGCGGTGCAGCGCTTCGGGGCGCGGATCATCCACGCCGCGATGCCTCCGATCGTCACCGGCGCGGTCGTCATGCTGATCGGGTTCAACCTCGCACCGGTGACCGCGTCGACGTACTGGCCGCAGGACCAGTGGACCGCGCTGCTGGTCATGCTCTTCACCGGCCTCGCCGTGGTGTGCCTGCGCGGGTTCTTCTCCCGCATCGCGATCTTCCTCGGCCTGATCTTCGGTTACGTCCTGTCCTGGGCGCTGGACCGGGTCTTCGGGAAGATCCACTCCCCCGCCGGCGGCGCGGAGGCCGTGGACCACTGGCGGCTCGACCTGTCCGGCGTCGCCAAGGCCGACTGGATCGGCCTGCCGTCGTTCCACGCGCCGAGCTTCGAGTGGTCGGCGATCCTGGTCGCCCTGCCCGTGGTGATCGCGCTCATCGCGGAGAACGCGGGACACGTCAAGGCCGTCGGCGAGATGACCGGCGAGCCCCTCGACGACAAGCTGGGCACCGCGATCGCCGCCGACGGCGCCGCCTCCATGCTGTCCACCGCCGTCGGCGGGCCCCCGAACACCACGTACTCCGAGAACATCGGCGTCATGGCCGCGACCCGCGTCTACTCCACGGCCGCCTACTGGGCCGCCGCGGGCTTCGCCCTGCTCTTCGGCCTGTGCCCCAAGTTCGGCGCGGTGGTCGCGGCGATCCCCGGGGGAGTCCTCGGCGGGATCACCGTGATCCTCTACGGCATGATCGGCCTGCTCGGCGCGCAGATCTGGATCAACGCGAAGGTGGATCTGCGCAATCCGCTGAACCTGGTGCCGGCCGCGGCGGGCATCATCATCGGCGTCGGCGGCGTCAGCCTGAAGATCACCGACACGTTCGAGCTCGGCGGCATCGCGCTCGGCACGATCGTCGTCATCACCGGCTACCACGTGCTGCGCGCCTTCGCCCCCGCCCACATGAAGGAGCGGATGAAGGACGAGGAGCCGCTGCTGGACTCCGGCACTTCCTCGTACGACGCCGGTTCCGGGGCCCCCGAGGCCGCGGGGACGCCGGACGGTCCGACGACCGGCCGGTAGTCACTGCGGAAACGTCCCTCTTTCCGGGGAAGCCCCGGCCCGTCACCGCGCGGACGCGCCCGGGGCTGGGACCCTGGCCCCCATGGCGCAGACGGAACAGTTCGCGGTGCGGGCGGCCCACGGTCCTTCCCCGGTCGGGTCCGTGGTGGAGCGGATGCGCTCGCTGCGTTCCACCCTGCCCCCGGGCGACGGGATCGCGGTGTTCAACCGGGTCTATCTCGCGGTCACGGAGGAGTTCGGCCGGCACGCCGAGGCCGGGCACTTCACCGACCGGGCGGCCGCCGACGCGCTCGCCGTGCTCTTCGCCCGCCGCTATCTGGCGGCCGTGGAGGACTCGGCAGAGGGCCGGCGGCCGCCCGCGTGCTGGCGGCCGTTGTTCCAGTACCGCCGCCATCCCGGTGTACGGCCGCTGCAGTTCGCGCTCGCCGGGATCAACGCCCACATCGGGCACGACCTGGCCCTCGCCGTCGTGGACACCTGTCGTGCGCTCGGCCGTGAACCGGCCGACCTGGAAAGCGGGTTCGACCGTGTCGGCGACATCCTCGTGCACCTGGAGGAGCACATTCGCGAGGATCTGATGCCCGGCCCCGACCTGCTCGAGATCGCCGATCCGCTGACCCACCTGGTCGGCGCGTGGAGCCTCGAACGGGCCCGCGACAGCGCCTGGTCGGCGGCACGGCTGCTGTGGGGACTGCGGGACCTGCCCGACCTGGCCGAGGAGTTCACCGAGCGTCTGGACGCCGGTGTCGGCCTGGTCGGGCGCTGTCTGCTGACGCCCTGGCGCTGAGGCCCGGGCCTCAGTCCTCCGGCAGTTCGACCGGCGCGATCTCGTCGTAGAGGTCGCCCGGGCCCGGGTTGGACGGGTCGGTCGCGCCGCCGAAGTGGGCCATCACGCCCCACACGGCGTTGAGCGCAGTCTGCACGGCGCCCTCGGCCCAGCCGGCCGTCCACGAGATGTCGTCACCGGCGAGGAAGATGCCGCGCTTGTCCTCGGGCAGCCGGTCCTGCATGAAGTGGGTGAACAGCCGGCGCTGGTAGCGGTAGTGGCCCGGCAGGTTGGCCTTGAACGCGCCCATGAAGTACGGCTCGTTCTCCCACGACACGGTCACCGGGTTGCCGATGATGTGGCTGCGGATGTCGACGTTCGGGTAGATCTCTCCCAGCGACTTCAGCATGACCTCCATCCGCTCGTTCGCGGACAGCGGCAGCCACTTCAGGCTGTCGTCGCACCAGGTGTACGACAAGCAGATGACGGCCGGCTTGTCCGGGCCGTTGTCCAGCAGGTACGTGCCGCGGGTCATCCGGTCGGTCAGCGTCATCGACATGCGGTCGCGTCCGGTGATCTCGTCCTTGTCCAGCCAGAACGGCCGGTCCACCGGCACGAACAGCTTGGAGGACTCCATGTAGTGGGTGCGCTCCATCGCCGTCCAGTGGTCGATGGGGAACAGCGCGTCGTCACAGGCGATCTTGGACAGCAGCATCCAGGACTGGGCGGTGAAGATCGCCGCCCGGTAGGTGCGGATGTCGCCGGCCGCGTCGGTGACCGTGATGCGGTTGCCCGCCGTGCGGGACAGCCGGGTCACCGCCGGGCGGGGGGCGCCGTCGTGCAGCGACGACAGCGACGTGCCGAGCGGCCAGTGGACGATCTTCTGCGGCTCGCGCTCCCACAGGCGCAGCGGCAGCTGCTGGCTGCCCTCGACGATGCCGCGGTGGTGGTCGTCGGCCTCCGAGTAGACGACCCGCAGGATCTCCAGGATGGAGTTGGGGAAATCGGTGTCCCAGCCGCCGGTGCCGAAGCCGACCTGGCCGAAGATCTCCCGGTGCCGGAAGGACTTGAAGGCCTCCGAGTCGCACAGGAAGCCGTAGAAGGTCTGGTTGTCGAGCTTCTCGACGAGCTTGGCCCAGATCTCGCGGATGCGCGGGACGTCGCGCTCGCGCATGGCCTGGTTCATGTCGGAGAAGTCGGCGCCCTCCTCCAGGCAGGCGTTCCAGGCGTTCATCACGTCGCGGTAGACCTGCGGCAGGTCGTCGATGGTCTCCGCGTAGTGCGACTCGCCCTTGAGGTCGACGACGGTCGACGGGGTGGAGGGGGCGAGCGGGTTGGGGAACGGCCGGGTGGTCAGGCCCACGAGGTCGATGTAGTGCTGAAGCGCCGTGGAGGAGGGCGGGAAGCGCATCGCGCCCATCTCGGCGGTCAGCTCGTCCGTGCCGGTGCCCTCGAAGCCGACGGTGCGCAGCCGGCCGCCGATCTGGTCGGCCTCGTAGACGACGGGCCTCAGGCCCATCTTCATCAGCTCGTACGCGGCGACGATGCCGGAGAGACCGCCGCCGATGACCGCGACCTCGGCGCCGTGCTCGGTCGCCGGTATCTGACCCAGGCCCGCGGGGTGCGCGAGGAAGTCGTCGTAGGCGTAGGGGAAGTCCGGACCGAACATGGTGATCGGCGGCTGCGCGTCGCTGTGCTGGACGGCGGTGGTGGGCACCGTGGACGTCATGGGGTACGGACTCCTTGCGGGGAAAGGCGAAGCGGTGGGGCGGTGGGGCGGGGGCCGGCGGGCGTCAGGTCAGCGAGCCGTACAGGCCGGGCCGCCGGTCACGCAGGTACGGGTTGTTCTCGCGCGACGCGGTGAGCAGCTCGGGGTCGACCTCGCCGATGACGAGCTCCTCCCCGCGGCCGGCGCGGGTGCGCACCGTCCCGTCGGGGGCGGCGAGGCAGCTGAGGCCGACGAACTCGAACTCGCCTTCCGGGCCGGTCCTGTTGACGTACGCGACGTACATCTGGCTCTCGAAGGCGCGGACCGGGACCAGGGATTCGGCGACGAACTGGAAGGGGTGCATCTGCGCGGTGGGGACCAGCAGCAGGTCGGTGCCGGCCAGGGCGTGGGCGCGGACGTTCTCGGGGAACTCCACGTCGTAGCAGATCAGCATGCCGACGCGGATGCCGTCGAGTTCGGCCTGGACGACGGTCTCCTCGCCCGGTGTGAACCATCGCTGCTCGAAGCAGCCGAAGAGGTGCGTCTTGCGGTAGTTCGCGAGACGCTGCCCGGACGCGTCGATCAGCTGGGCGGAGTTGTGGATCGTGCCCGTGTCGCCGGCCGTGCCGCTGCCCTCGTCCGCCCGCTCGGGGTAGCCGTAGAGCACCGCGATGCCGTGGCGTACGGCGATGTCGGCGACGGCGAGCGCGCCGGGCCCGTCAGCCCGCTCGGCCAGCATCGGCACGTCGTCCCCGATCGCGTATCCGGTGAGGAACATCTCGGGGCAGACGAGCAGCCCCGCACCGGCCTCCGCGGCCCGGCCCGCGGCCTCGTCGAGCACCTTCAGGTTCTCCGCGACCGAGCCCGGACGGCCGGAACTCTGGAGCAGGGCGGTGCGCAGGGGCATGGGTGACCTCGGGCATGGGACGGGTGAACGGGAGACGTCTACGAAGGTACGGTCCGGCGATCGGCCGGGACAAGGCGCGAGCGTTGCGCGCGGACGGTCGATGTGTTGCGTCGTTCCGGCCTGATCCGGCGATTCGTTGCGCGGCCCGACAGCCGGTGCTGCGGGACACCCCGACAGGCCACCGTGCGTCGCGCTCCGGTCACCTCCGGCTGTCCCCGGCACCGCGCTCACCAGCGGGATCGCTCCTCGGGGCGGCCCCGGGAAGCCGGGCCGCCCCGGGGAGCCGCGGGCGTTACGCGGGAGCGCCGGAGGAGAACCGCCGCAGCAGCGGGGAGAGCACCAGGACCGACTTGGTGCGCTCCACGAAGGGCTCGCCCGCGATGCGTTCGAGCACCCGCTCGAAGTGGCGCATGTCGGAGGCGAAGACCTGGACGATCGCGTCCGCCTCACCGGTGACGGTGGAGGCGGACGCGATCTCCGGGTAGCGCTTGAGGCCGCGCTCGATCGCCTCGGGAGAGGTGTTGCGGCTGCAGAAGATCTCGATGAACCCCTCGGTCGCCCAGCCGAGCGCCTTCGGGTCGACCCGCACGGTGAAACCGGTGATGGCGCCTTCCGCGCGCAGCCGGTCCACCCGTCGTTTCACCGCCGGGGCGGAGAGCCCCACCATCGAGCCGATGTCCGCGTAGGAGCGGCGGGCGTCCTCCGCCAGGGCATGGACGATGCGCTCGTCGAGGTCGTTCAGCAACTTTCACACCATGCTCGGTCCGTGCCGGGGAGCAGCGGCTCCCTGGTCAAGACAGTATCCATCAGGGATACGGGCGCGGGTCCCCGGCGCGGCCTCACCGCAGTGCGGACCTGCGCATGCCGTAGCCGAAGTAGACGGCCAGGCCCACCGCCATCCAGACGCCGAACACGATCCAGGTGATGGTGTCGAGGCTGAACATCATCCACACGCAGAACCCGAAGCCGATCACCGGGAAGAGCGGCGACAGCGGCACCCGGAAGGTCCGCTTCATGTCCGGGCGGGTCCGGCGCAGCACGACGACGGCCACGTTGACGAGCGCGAACGCGAACAGGGTGCCGATGCTCGTGGCGTCGGCCAGCCGGCCCAGCGGCACGGCGGCGGCGAGCACGCCGCAGAACAGCGAGACGATCACCGTGTTGGCCCGGGGAGCACCGCTCTTGGCGTGCACCCGGGAGAACACCTTGGGCACCAGACCGTCGCGCGACATGGCGAACAGGATGCGGGTCTGCCCGTACAGCACCGTCAGCACGACGCTGGCGATGGCGATGACGGCGCCCGCGGCGAGCAGCACGGCCCAGAAGCTCTGCCCGGTGACGTCCTCCATGATCCCGGCGAGCGCGGCCTCGGACTCGCCGAAGCCCTTCCAGGGGCGGGCGCCGACGGCGACGGCGGCGACCAGCACGTACAGCGCGGTGACGATCAGGAGGGACAGCATGATGGCGCGCGGCAGGTCACGCTGAGGGTTCTTGGCCTCCTCGCCGGCCGTGGAGGCGGCGTCGAAGCCGATGTACGAGAAGAACAGCGACGCTCCGGCGGCGCTGACGCCCGCCATGCCCAGCGGCATGAAGTTCTCGTAGTTCCCGCTGCGGAAGCCCTGGACGCCGACGGCGCAGAACAGCACGAGTGCGGCGATCTTCACCACGACCATGACGGTGTTGGCGCGGGCGCTCTCGCGGGCCCCGCCGAGCAGGAACACCATGGCGAGCAGCACGACGAGGAGGGCGGGCAGGTTGAAGAACCCGCCGTCGCCGGGCGGCGCCGACAGGGCCTCCGGGATGGTGACGCCGATGGTGCCTGCGAGGAGTTCGTTGAGGTACTCGCCCCAGCCGACCGCCACGGCGGCGACGGAGACCCCGTACTCGAGGATGAGACACCAGCCGCAGACCCAGGCGACGAGCTCGCCCATCGTGGCGTAGGCGTACGAGTAGGACGATCCGGAGACCGGGATGGTGCCGGCCAGCTCCGCGTACGAGAGGGCCGAGAAGAGCGCCGTCAGACCGGCGATCACGAACGAGACGGTGACGGCGGGGCCCGCCTCGGGGACCGCCTCGCCGAGCACGACGAAGATGCCGGTGCCGAGCGTGGCACCAATGCTGATCATGGTCAGCTGCCACATGGACAGCGAACGGCGCAGCGCACCGCCCTCGCCCTGCCCGCCCTCCGCGACCAGCCGCTCGACCGGCTTCCTTCTCATCAGCCGGGCGCCGGTCCCCCGGCTCCTTCCGTTCGACGGCTCGGTCGTCGGTGGCGCTGCGCCTTGGTCCAGCACGTCGTCGGCTCCTTCATCGCTGCGGCTCGGCGGGGCGGCCCGACGGCGGCCCGCGGGCAGGCAGAAGAAGCCCGCGCATGGGTGGGGGAACCGCCGAGCAGACGGTCACCGCCACTCCTGGTACGGGGGTCGAGCCTACGAGTCCGCTGCTCACAGCCGTAATGCACCGTTGTTGCGCATCGGCGGACGATCATTGCGCGCTGACGGGAGCCGCGGGGAAACATTGCGCTCCGGTGAAACAGGAGTGTCATGACCGACCTCGGCCCGGCCACGCCCGAACCGCCGGAAACCCTGGCGCTCCCGTCGTTGTGTGAGATACCGGTGCGCGGGGTTGATACTCGCGCGACTTCTGGGTATGCGAGCGGTGATGAACGCACAGCCGCAGGTGGTGATCGAGGAATCGCCCCATCAGGAGAGCAGGCACAGCGCGGGCGCCCGTACGGCCACCGCGGAGTTCCTGCTGCAGCACTGCGCGTGGGCCGACGCCGACGCGGTGCTGCTCGTCGTCTCCGAACTGGTCACCAACGCCGTGCGCCACACCGCCGGCTGGTGGCGGCTGCGTCTGACGGTCGGACACGACACCCTGGTCGTCCAGATGGACGACTCCAGCCCGCTGCCACCGGTCCCCCGGCAGCCGGACCTCGCTGGCGGCGGCGGCTTCGGATGGCACATGGTGCAGCGGCTCGCCGGCTGCGTGGAGGTCCGTCAGGTCCCCCACGGCAAGAGCATCCGGGCGACATGGGCGCGCCCCGCCACGGCCGGCTGCTGACCGCCGCTCCCTCTTCCCTCCCGCACCCGCCACCGGCGACCTGAGGCCCTCGCACAGCACGGATCCGACGCGCACGACGGAGCGGACGCGTACAGGACGGACCGGATGCGCACGACGGGCCGGACGCCACGGCGGACCCGATGCGCACGACGGGCCGGAAAGCGGCGTCCTGGCGGACAGGACGCCGCTTCTCCCGTGGGGGGCTCCGATCTCCTGAGGGTCCGGGCCTTCGAGGGACCCTGACCCTGGCGCGGTACACGGCGGGCGGCCGTGGCCGCCCGCCGTGTACCGCAGAGGTCACTCCACGACGAGGAGTCCTTCACGCAGCCGTCCGGTGATCCGCGACAGCAGCCGGGAGACATGCATCTGGGAGACGCCGAGCTCCGCGCCGATCTCCGACTGCGTCATCTCCTCACCGAACCGCATCTGAAGGATGCGCCGGTCGCGCTCGTCGAGCTCCTCGATCAGCGGCTTGAGCGCCTGCACGTTCTCCGCGATCTCCAGCTCGGCGTCCGGTGCGCCCAGCCGGTCGGACAGCGGCACGGCCCCGTGGTCGGAGGCGTCGTCCATCGGCATGTCGATCGAGCCGGCCGTGTAACCGTTGCTCGCGACCACGCCCTCGATGATCTCTTCCTCGTCCATCCCGAGGTGTTCCGCGAGTTCGGCCGTGGTGGGTGTGTGGTCGAGCTTCTGCGAGAGCTCGTCGACGGCCTTGGCGAGGTCGATCCTCAGTTCCTGCAGCCGCCGCGGGACGTGCACGGCCCAACTGGTGTCACGGAAGAAGCGCTTGATCTCACCGATGATGTACGGGACGGCGAACGTCGCGAACTCCACCTCCCGGCTCAGCTCGAAGCGGTCGATCGCCTTGATCAGGCCGATCGTGCCGACCTGGATGATGTCCTCCATCTGCTCCGCGCGGTTGCGGAACCGGCCCGCGGCGTACTTCACGAGGGCCAGGTTGAGCTCGATCAGGGTGTTGCGCACGTATTGGTATTCGTGGGTGCCCTCCTCAAGTGAGGCCAGCCGCACGAAGAAGGTCTTCGAGATCTCACGTGCGTCCTTGGGTGCAACCTCCCCCGGGTTCTCCACTTCCGGAAGCCCCAGCTCCACGATTTCCGGGCGCTGCGCTTCAGGCCGCGTGAGTTCGGTCGGGACCGTGCTCGCCGTGGACACTTCGTCCTCCCCTGCTCCGATGTCAGTGCGACAGCGCGCCTACCCGCGACGCCGTGCCGCATGCGTACAAAGTCGAGTTGGCCGAAAACCGACAAGGTCCGGCCCCCCACGTCCTGGGAGGGCCGGACCACTTGACTGCGGGTCAGTTCCAGCTGGCGTGCAGGGGCTTGCCCTCCGCGTAACCGGCCGCGCTCTGAATGCCGACGATCGCCTTCTCCGCGAACTCCTCCAGGGAGCCCGCGCCGGCGTACGTGCACGAGGACCGGACGCCCGCGATGATCGAGTCGATCAGGTCCTCGACACCGGGACGGCTCGCGTCGAGGAACATCCGCGAGTGCGAGATCCCCTCTTCGAACAGGCCCTTACGGGCACGGTCGTACGCAGACTCCTCGCTGGTGCGGTTGCGCACGGCGCGCTTCGACGCCATGCCGAAGGACTCCTTGTAGAACCGACCGTCGGGGGCCTGCTGAAGGTCGCCCGGGGACTCGTACGTGCCGGCGAACCATGAGCCGATCATGACGTTGGACGCACCCGCGGCCAGCGCCATCGCCACGTCGCGCGGGTGGCGGACGCCGCCGTCCGCCCAGACGTGCTTGCCGAACTTCTTCGCCTCCGCGGCGCATTCCAGGACGGCCGAGAACTGCGGCCGGCCCACACCGGTCATCATGCGGGTGGTGCACATGGCGCCGGGGCCCACACCGACCTTGACGATGTCCGCGCCGGCCTCGATCAGGTCGCGCACGCCTTCCGCCGCGACGACGTTGCCGGCGACGATCGGCACCTGCGGGTCGAGGGCGCGAACGGCCTTGACGGCGCTGATCATCGACTCCTGGTGGCCGTGCGCGGTGTCGACGACCAGCGTGTCGACGCCCGCGTCGAGCAGCTGCTTGGCCTTGCCCGCCACATCACCGTTGATGCCGACGGCCGCGGCGATCCGCAGCCGGCCGGCGGCGTCGACCGCGGGGGTGTACAGCGTCGCGCGCAGTGCGCCCTTGCGGGTAAGCACACCGGCGAGCCTGCCGGAGCCGTCCACGGCGGGCGCGTAGCGCCGGTTGGCGCCGTCGAGGGTGTTGAACGCCTCGCGGGGGTCGATGTCCGCGTCGAGGAGCAGCAGGTCCTTGGACATGACCTCGGACAGCTGGGTGAACCGGTCGACCCCGGCCAGGTCGTGGTCGGTGACGATGCCGACGGGCCGGCGCTCCTCGTCCACGACGACGCCCGCGCCGTGTGCCCGCTTCGGCAGCAGCGACAGGGCATCGGCGACGGTCTGGTGCGGGACCAGCACGATCGGGGTGTCCAGCACGTGGTGGCGGGTCTTCACCCAGGAGATGACGTCGGTGACGACGTCGATCGGGATGTCCTGGGGGATGACGACGAGTCCGCCGCGGCGGGCGACGGTCTCGGCCATCCGGCGGCCGGCGATGGCGGTCATGTTGGCCACGACCAGCGGCACCGTCGTGCCGGTCCCGTCAGGGGAGGAGAGGTCCACGCCCTGCCGCGAACCGACGGCCGAGCGGCTCGGCACCATGAACACATCGTCGTACGTCAGGTCGTACGGCGGCTTGATGTCGTTGAGGAAACGCACGTGCTTAACATCCCAGTCGATCGGAGTCGGCCCCCCGGCGATGCAGCCGGAGGAAATCGCACGTACTTCATTCTCCCATGCCGGCACCCCGGAACCGCTCAGGACAATCGTCCAGGTCAGAAGGGGTGCCTTGGTGTGATCGCACCAAGGCGTTCGGCAGCGGACCCGGGCCCGCTGCCGCTCAGTCGTCCGGGTCGGCGCGCTCCAGCGCCGGGCGCGGGCCGGGCGCCGCGGTCAGCAGCAGGTCGGCCGCCGCCGTGTCCGTCACAAGGCTGGTGACCAGTCCTGAGCGGAGCACGGCCCCGATCGCCTCCGCCTTGCGCGGGCCGCCCGCGATGGCCACCACCTCGGGAATGCGGCGCAGCCGGTCGGCCTCGACGGTGATGCAGCGCTCTCCCAGGTCGCGGCCGACCCTGCGGCCCTGGGTGTCGAAGAGGTGGGCGGACATCTCGGCGGCCACACCGAGGGAGGCGTAGTGGGCGCGCTCCTCGTCGGAGAGCATGTCGTGGACGGTGGAGATGCCGGGCTCCCAGGAGCCGATCGAGACACAGGCGACGGTGACCTTGTCGAAGTAGTCGAAGGCCCGCGCGATGCCCGTCTGATGGCGCAGCGCCGCGGCCGTCGCGGGGTCGGGCAGCAGCATCGGGGCGTAGATGGGGTGCGCCTCGCCGCCGGACACCTGGGCCGCTCTTCGTACCGCCTCGACGGAGCCGCGCTCCGCGGTGCCCGCGTCGTACACACCGGTGAGCTGGACGACCGTGCACGGCGGCAGCCGGTCGAGGGCCGCGGCCATGTGAATGGTGGACCGGCCCCACGCGAGGCCCAGCACGTCGCCCTCGGCCACCAGCTCGCCGAGCAGATCGGCGGCGACCTCGCCCAGGTTCTCCGGGTCGGGCGACTCGTCCGCGCCCTCCGCGGGCGACTCCACGACGACCGCGTGCCGGAGCCCGAAGTGGGCGCGCAGCGCGTCGGAGCGCTCGGCGTCCAGCTCGGCGGGCACGCGAATCTCGATGCGCACGAGATCACGCTCGAGAGCGGTCTCCAGGACCCTGGCGACCTTGAAGCGGCTGACGCCGAACTCCTCGGCGATCTGGATCTTGGACTTGCCCTCGAGGTAGAAGCGACGGGCCATGGCCGCCGCCTGCACAAGCTCAGCGGGCCCCATCCGCAGGGCAGACCGTCCCGCCGACCTAGCAGACACCGCGATCTCCTCACTGCTGTTCATGCCGTACAAACTTGCCGCTGTACACACTCCGGATCCGCCATCCTGTCAGATCCGTGCGCCCTTGATCAGCCCTGCCGGGCCAACATCGGTTGAACAAGCGCGGGCACGGTTCAGTGCCCGCACGCCCAGGCGGCGGAAGCGGTCACCGCCGCCGCCTGGTCACGAAGTTTCCGCACCGCCGCCGCCGGATCGTCCGCGCCGTAGACCGCGGAGCCCGCCACGAACACGTCGGCGCCCGCCTCCGCGCACTGCTCGATGGTCGACGCCGACACCCCTCCGTCGACCTGCAGCCACAGCTGGAGGCCGTGCTTGGAGATGAGCTCCCGGGTGCGGCGGATCTTCGGCAGCATGATGTCGAGGAACGCCTGACCGCCGAAGCCCGGCTCCACGGTCATGATCAGGAGCATGTCGAGTTCGGGGAGCAGATCCTCGTACGGCTCGATCGGGGTGGCGGGCCGGAGGGCCATCGAGGCCCGCGCGCCCTTCGCCCGGATCTCGCGGGCCAGGCGCACGGGCGCGGCGGCGGCCTCGACGTGGAAGGTGACGGACCCGGCCCCCGCCTCGATGTACTGGGGAGCCCATCGGTCGGGATCCTCGATCATCAGGTGGCAGTCCAGCGGGGTGTCCGTCGCCCTGGCGAGCGACTCGACGACCGGCACGCCCAGGGTGAGGTTGGGCACGAAGTGGTTGTCCATCACGTCGACGTGGAGCCAGTCGGCACCCTCGACGGCCTTGGCCTCTTCCGCCAGGCGCGAGAAGTCCGCGGAGAGGATACTGGGGTTGATCTGAACGGCCATGCGCCAAGACTGCCATGTCCCCGGGCAGTTCCCCTCCCCGGGACGGCACTCGGTATGGACCAACGACACACCGGACCGGCCCAGCCCCCCGCAATCCCGGCGATTCGGTCCCCCGCAGCGGCAGATACGGGAGCGTCATGGCGGACGCGCAACACGACACGGCATCCCCGGGGGCGGCCGGAAAGGGATTCGCGCACCTCGTCTGCGGACGGCGCAGCAAGTGGATCGTGCTGGTCCTGTGGCTCGCGGTCATCGTGCTGGCCTTCCCCCTGGCGCAGAAGCTCTCGGACGCACAGGACAACGACGCTTCCTCCTGGCTGCCGGGTCGCGCCGAGTCCACCCAGGTCCTGACCGAGGCGGAGGACTTCCGGCCCGAGGTGATCCCCGCGATCGTCGTCTACGCGCGCGAGGACGGTCTCACCGCCGCCGACCGCGAGCGGATCAGCGCGGACATCGCGGCCGTCAAGGAGTTGCGCGACCACGGGGTGCGCGGCGCCGAGACCCGCGGCCCGGTCTTCGACCGGCCGGCGGATCCGCGGGCCGCCCAGGTCTTCGTACCGATCACCATGGACGAGGAGGGCTGGGAGCGGATCGCCCCGGCCGTCGACTCGATCCGCGCGGAGACGGGCACCGGCGGCGACGGCCTGTCGGTGCACGTCACCGGGCCCGGCGGCACCGCGGCCGACTTCTCCGAGGTTTTCGAGGGCATCGATTCGACGCTGCTGTTCTCGGCGATGGCCGTCGTGATCGTGATGCTGCTGATCACCTACCGCAGTCCGACGCTTCTGCTGGTCCCGCTCTTCTCGGTGATCGCGGCCCTCGGCGCCGCTCAGGCCGTGATCTACCTGATGGCCGAGCATGCCGATCTGACGGTCAACGGCCAGAGCGCGGGCATCCTGACCGTCCTCGTGTTCGGAGCGGGCACCGACTACGCCCTGTTGCTGGTGGCCCGCTACCGGGAGGAGCTGCGCCGCCACGAGGACCGGCACGAGGCGATGGCGCTGGCCCTGCACCGGGCGGGGCCGGCGGTGCTCGCCAGCGGTGCGACGGTGATCCTCGGCATGCTCGTACTGGTGGTGGCGGAGATGAACTCCACGCGCGGTCTCGGTCCCGTCGCCGCGATCGGCGTCGCCGTCGCCCTCGTCGCCATGCTGACGCTGTTCCCCGCACTCCTGGTGATCTTCGGCCGCTGGATCTTCTGGCCGGTGGTCCCGCACCTGGGCTCCCCCGAGCCCACCGAGCGCGGCTTCTGGGCCCGGACGGGACGGTCGATCTCCCGTCGGCCGCGGGCGGTGTGGGGCGCCACGGCGGTCGCTCTCGCGGTGTGCGCCCTGGGTCTCACGCAGCTGCGGGCGGAGGGCATCAGCAACGCCGATTCCTTCACCGGCAAGCCCGACTCGATCACCGGCCAGGAGGTTCAGGCCAGGTACTTCCCGGCGGGCAGCGGCGACCCCCTGGTGGTCATCAGCAACGCGGGGCAGGCCCGTCAGGTGGGCGAGGCGGTGGCCGCGACGCCCGGTGTGGTGCCCACGTCGCTCGGGCTGCCGCCCGGCACCGCTCCCGTGCACGAGGGCCGGGTGCTGTTCGAGGCCACGCTGGAGGATCCCGCCGACAGCCAGGCCGCCAAGGACACCGTCGAGCAGGTCAGGGACGCCGTGCACGCCGTCCCCGCCGCGGACGCGCAGGTGGGCGGTGGCACGGCGGCGCTGCTCGACATGGACGCCGCGACGACCCACGACAACATCCTGATCATCCCGCTGGTGCTGCTGGTGGTGCTGCTGATCCTGATGGTGCTGCTGAGAGCCCTGGTCGCGCCGCTGCTGCTGATCGGCACCGTGGTTCTGTCGTTCGCCGCCGCGCTCGGGCTGAGCGCACTCGCCTTCCGGTACCTCTTCGACTTTACGGGCGAGTCGACGGACTTCCCGCTGTTCGTCTTCGTGTTCCTGGTGGCACTGGGCATCGACTACAACATCTTCCTCACGACCCGTATCCGTGAGGAGGCCCGGCGGCAGGGCACCGCGCCCGGCGTGGTCACCGGCCTCGCCGCGACCGGCGCGGTGATCACCTCGGCCGGTCTGGTCCTCGCGGGTACGTTCGCCGCCCTCGGGACGCTGCCCATGGTCGCGTTCGCCGAGATCGGCTTCGCGGTGGCCCTGGGCGTCCTGCTGGACACCTTCGTCGTCCGCTCCGTCCTGGTCACGTCGCTTTTCCTGGACGTGGGCCCGAAGGTGTGGTGGCCCCACGGGCTGTCCCGCGAGGACGCCCGACACGCGGCCCCGCGGTCGTGAGCCGGGCCGCGGCCGGGGAAGGCTAGGCGGTGCGCCGCAGCAGCGCCAGGTACATCGCGTCCGTGCCGTGCAGATGCGGCCACAGCTGGACGTCGGGGCCGTCGCCGAGAGCCGGGACTCCGGGCATCAGCGGGCGGGCGTCCACCCACTCCGCCTCGACGGCCGGGCCGCCGCGGCCGCGCAGGACGTCGTCCACGACGACACGTGTCTCGGCGAGATGCGGCGAACAGGTCGCGTACCCCACCACTCCGCCGACCCGTACGGCCTTCAGTGCCTCACGCAGCAGCTCCCGTTGGAGCGGGGCGAAGCCCTCGAGGTCCGACGGGCGGCGGCGCCAGCGGGCTTCGGGACGGCGGCGCAGCGCGCCGAGCCCCGAGCACGGGACGTCGACCAGCACCCGGTCGAACACGCCCTCACGCCACGGCGGGCGCGTGCCGTCGGCCGCGACCACCTGGTACGGCCCCGGATTGCCGGCGAGTGCCCGCTCCACCAGCCGGGCGCGGTGCGGCTGCTTCTCGGCGGCCAGCAGGGACGCGCCACGGCCGGCGGCGAGCGCACCGAGGAGCGCCGCCTTGCCGCCGGGCCCCGCGCACCCGTCGAGCCAGCGCTCGTCGCTGCCTTCCAGCGGCGCGTCGGCGAGGGCGATCGCCACCAGCTGGCTGCCTTCGTCCTGGACGCCCGCGCGGCCGTCCCGCACGGCTTCGATGGCGCCGGGCTCGCCGCCCTCGGCCAGCCGGACGGCGTACGGGGACCAGCGGCCGGGCAGGACGGAGTCCGCGCCCAGCACGTCCGTCAGCTCGCCGGTGGTCGAACGCCCCGGCCGCGCCACGAGCGTCACCTCGGGCCGCTCGTTGTCGGCCTCCAGCAGGTCCTCGATGCCGGCGCGGCCGCCGCCGAGCGAGTCCCACAGGGCGGAGACGATCCACCGGGGGTGCGAGTGGACGACCGCCAGATGGTCCTCCGCGTCCTCGTCGTAGGGCGGGGCGACCCGCTCGAGCCAGGCGTCCATGTCGTGCTGCGAGATCTTGCGGAGCACGGCGTTCACGAACTTCGCCCGCCCGTCGCCGAGGACCACCCTCGCCAGTTCCACGCTCGCGGAGACGGCCGCGTGCGTGGGGATGCGCGTTCCCAGCAGCTGGTGCGCGCCGAGCGCGAGGACGTCCAGCACCGGCGGGTCGACCTCGCGCAGCGGCCGGTCGATACAGGCCGCGATAATCGCGTCGTAGGTGCCCTGGCGGCGCAGCGTCCCGTAGACGAGCTCCGTCGCGAGCGCCGCGTCCCGCCCGTCGAAGTCGTCCTTCTCGCGCGCCTTCTTCAGCAGCGGCGGCAGGACGAGGTTGGCGTACGCGTCCCTCTCGTCGACGGCCCGCAGCGCCTCGAAGGCGAGGATCCGCACGGGGTCCTTCTTGGGGCGGCGGTACGGCTTGGCGGGACGGTGACGGGACTGCTCACTCAAAAGGTGCTCCGCGTTCGATGAAACGTGATCCCTCTCAGCCTACGACCGGTGCGCCGACCCTCTCGCCAGGAGCGATCCGCACACCCCGCGCCCAGTCCGCCGCACGCATCGGCTTCTTGCCCTGCGGCTGGACCCACAGGAGCTCCACGGCATGGGACCCGGTGCCCACGTGCACATGGTTCTTGCCCGCGTCGAGCTCGCCCGGTGCGAGGTCCTTGCGGTCCGGCAGCAACGCAACCTGGACGAGCTTGAGGCGCTCGCCGCGGAAGGCCGTCCACGCCCCCGGCGCGGGAGTGCAGCCCCGCACGACCCGGTCGACGCGCAGTGCGGGAGCGGTCCAGTCGACGTGAGCGTCCTCGACGGTGATCTTCGGGGCCAGCGTGACGCCGTCCGCGGGCTGCGGCACGGGCCGCAGGGTGCCGTCCTCGATGCCGTCCATCGTCGCCACGAGCAGCCCCGCACCGGCGAAGGCCAGCCGCGTCAGCAGATCACCGCTGGTGTCCGTGGGACGCACCGGCTCGGTGATCACTCCGTAGACGGGCCCGGTGTCGAGCCCTTCCTCGATCCGGAACGTCGCCGCGCCGGTCATCTCGTCACCGGCGAGGATCGCGTGCTGCACCGGGGCGGCGCCGCGCCAGGCAGGCAGCAGCGAGAAGTGCAGGTTCACCCAGCCGTGCACGGGCACGTCGAGGGCCGCCTTGGGCAGCAGGGCACCGTAGGCCACGACGGGACAGCAGTCGGGGGCGATCTCCCGCAGCCGCGCGAGGAACTCCTCGTCGCGCGGCCTCGCCGGCTTGAGCACCTCGATCCCCGCCTCGGCGGCGCGCTGCGCGACTGGGCTGGCGACCAGCCGCCGCCCGCGGCCCGCGGGCGCGTCGGGCCGGGTGACGACGGCGGCGACCTCGTGCCGGTCGGAGGCGATCAGGGCGTCCAGGGCGGGGACGGCGACCTCGGGAGTACCTGCGAAGACGAGCTTCATCGGTGGCTGACTGCCTCTCAGACTGGGCGTGCGGTGACGAGCAGCACACCAGTCTATGAGCCGTGGCGGCAGGGGGCGTACGGGAGCCCGTGCGCCCCACGCACAGGCACATACGCCCCGAAGCGTGACCAGACCCCCCACCGGCGCGTTGGTCAAGAGAGATTGACCGAAGCGGGCCGCCCCGGACGCGACCCGACCCCTTTTAACCGCCGGTTCGAGAGGCTTGTCAATGGCCGACCACGCAACCCACGACGCCCAAGCCCGGGCCAGCCTGCATCTGTTGGTGCGGGACATCGAGCGGGTCCGCCGGCAGGTGGACGCCTTGCGCACGCTCACCGCCCAGCTGGGGAACGTCTACCGCCCCCGCCGCTCCGGCCCTTCCACGGGCTTCGTCGTCTACGGCAGGGCCCCCGCCCCGACCGTCCGCCTCGCGCAGGAACTGCGGGACAGCGTCGAAACCCTCGTGACCGCGGCCGTGGACTTCGACCGCTCCCTCGGCTTCTCCTGGGACGCGGTCGGCTCGGCGCTCGGCGTCACCAAGCAGGCGGTGCACCGCCGTTACGGCTCGCGGCGGCAGGCTGCCGCGGCACAGGCGGAGGGCGCCGCGACGGGCACGCTGCCGCCGCCGGGCCTGTCCGCCGTCCCGGCGGTGCCGGCGGCCCGCTCGATGCCGCCGCAGCCGAGCGACGCCCGCCCGAGCGCCTTCCCGGGTCCCCGCAACGGCTGACACCCCGGGGCCCGGGGCCACGCGCCCCTGGCCCCGGGCCCTCCCCTCGCGGGCCAAGCCCCGCCCCCCGTGGGGTTCGCATCAGCCCCCTGCGCGGCCCGGCGCCATGCCGCTGCGCGGGACCCTTCCCCACCCGCCCCTTCCCGAACCGGGACAAGCCCCGGACCCCATTGGGGGCAGCTGCCCCCAGCCCCCCTCCGGGTAGGGGGATGGTTTGGTGGGGGCTGACGCCCCCGCACCCCAAGGACGCCAGCTTCGCGCCGCGAGCAGTCCACGGGCTCCCGCCCAGAGGCCGGACCGTCGCCCCGCATGCAAGCGCCCATCGGCCTGAAGCGGCCCCACCGGACGCGAGAGGGCGGGGTCGGAGGAGGGGGTGTCCGGAAGTAAAGCGTCGCAACTCGCGCGAAGCGCGGTGAGGACAGC
This sequence comes from Streptomyces sp. OZ13, assembly GCF_052068155.1. NCBI lineage: Bacteria > Bacillati > Actinomycetota > Actinomycetes > Kitasatosporales > Streptomycetaceae > Streptomyces > Streptomyces sp. OZ13. The sequence continues at coordinate 85,832 of NZ_JBQHCZ010000010.1, forward strand.
CATCCCGGACACCCCTTCCGGAGGCCCCGACACCCGGCACCCACCACCGGCGCAGCCCCGCCCCGCAAGGGGCGCCCCGAGTCGGCCCCGCACCACGCAGGGCGACACGCAGCGACACCGGGCCGAAGCTCCGCCAGGGGCGACACGTACCCGCACCGGGCCACGCCCGAGACGCGGCCCCTGCCGGCGTCAGCCGATGTCCGGCGGGTCGATGCGGATGCGGACCTGGTCCTGGCCGCCCCGTGCCAGGCGCGCCGCCTGCGCCGACTTGAGCGCGGCCGCCAGCGCCGCCCCGCTGCCCGGCGGCACCCGGAGCAGCGCCCGGGCGGTCCCCGCAGGAGTGTCGGGCCGGCGCGCACCGGGGCGCTCCGGGACCGGCAGCGGGACGGGCCCGAGGATCTCCGCGTCCGGGGGCAGGTCCACGTCCGCGAGGAACGCCGTCACGGCCGGCGTCGCGCCGACGACCTCCGCCATCCGCGACACCGGCGGAAAGCCGAGCTCGGCCCGTTCCGCGAGTTCTCGCAGCGCGTGCCCCGCCGGGTCCCAGCGGACGAGTGCCTGCACGGGCCGCAGCGTCGGTTCTGCGACGACGACGACCACTCCGCCGTCCGTCCGGGGCCGTACGAGCGCGGCCGCGGCGATCCAGCGGCGCAGCGCTTCCTCACCGGCGCGCAGGTCGGGCCGGCCGAGCATGGCCCAGCCGTCCAGGAGCGCCGCTGCCGCGTATCCGCCGTCGGCGACGGGCTCCGCGCCGGGCGTGGAGACGACGAGCGCAGGACGCGCGGGGACGCTGTCGAGGATGTGGTCGCGTCCGGAGGTCCGGACCGGCACGGCCGGAAACGCGCGGCCGAGTTCTTCGGCGGTGCGCCGGGCGCCGACGATCTGCGCCCGCAGCCGGGTGGCCCCGCAGGCGCCGCAGTGCCATTGGGACTCCGTGCGTCCGCACCAGCCGCACCGCAGGTCGCGTTCGTCGGGCGCTTCGAGGGGTCCGGCGCAGTGGCGGCAGCGGGCGGGCGTGCGGCAGCGCTCGCAGGCGAGCCTCGGGACGTAGCCGCGCCGCGGGACCTGGACGAGGACGGGCCCGTCGGCGAGCCCGTCCCTGACCGCCTGCCAGGCGATGCTCGGCAGGCGTGCCGCGCGGGCGGCCTCGTCCCGGGCCAGGTCGTGGTCGCCGACCGTCCGTACGGCGGGGGCGACGGCCCGGACCTGGGCCCGGTCGGCGACGAGCGGCGCCGCCCAGCCGCTCTCGACGAGCTGGGCGGCTTCGACGGTGCAGCTGGTGCTGCCGAGCAGGAATCCGCACCGGTCGTGGCCGGCCCGCAGTTCGAGGACTTCGCGGACGTGGGGGAAGGGGGCGCGGTCGTCGCTGTGGCTGGAGTCGCCGTCGTCCCAGACCACGACGAGCCCGAGGTCCTGCACGGGGGCGAACATGGCGGCCCGGGTGCCGACGGCCGCGCGGACGGAGCCGCGGCGGACGGCGAGCCATTGCCGGTACCGCTTCTCGGGGCCGGATTCGGCGGTCAGGAGTGCGTGGCGCCCTTCGCCGAGCAGGGCGGTGAGCGCGGTGTCCACGCGGGCGGCGCGCCGGCCGTCGGGGACGACGACGAGGGCGCCGCGCCCGGACGCGAGGGTCGCGGCGACGGCGCGGGCGAGTTCGTCGGGCCAGTGCGGTCCGGGCAGTGCGGTCCACACGGCGCGTGGCGATCCGCCGGCCGCGAGGGACTCGATGAACGCCGGGCCCCGCGCGTACCGCTGCCAGGTGGCGGGGGCGGGCGCGGGGGGCGGCGGCAGCGGCTCCGGGGAGGGGGCGGCCTCGGCCCGGCCGTTCCTCGGGGGCACGGCGAGCTGGAGCACGTCGGCGAGGCTGCCCGCGTACCGGTCGGCGACGGCGCGGGCGAGGGCGAGGATCTCGGGGCTGAGGACCGGCTCGGGAGAGACGACGTAGGCGAGTGCGGCGAGCGCTCCCTGGTAGTCGGATTCGGCGCGCCGCTCGATGAGGAAGCCGTCGATCAGGCCGCCGCCTTCGCGGCGTCCGCCGCGGACGCGGTGTGCTCCGGCACCGAAGCGCACCCGCACCCGCACTCCGGGCCTGGCCTCGGCGTCGAGCTCCTCGGGGACGGCGTAGTCGAAGAACTGGTCGAGGTGGAGGGCGCCCTTGTTGACCATGACGCGGGCGACGGGGAGGTCCTTGGCGAGCGCGGCTCCGCGCCAGGTGCGTGGTTTCGCCTTGGGAACCTTGGCCTTGCGGACGCTCTCGCGGATGAGCGCAAGCTGCTCCGGCCCGTCACCGACGGGCTCGGAAGGCTGCTTGTCCTCGCTGCTCACAGCCAAATCCTGCCAGAGACCACTGACAGCGCCGCGGGCCCGGCACCGCACCTGTCCACGCGGCGGGAGTCATGCGGCGCACACACGGCACGAGCCCCGGGGCAGGAGACACATGGCACGAGAGGAGCCCCGGACCGAGAACGGTCCGGGGCCCTTCGTCGAGCCGTGTACGGGCCGCTTTACAGGCCCGCCGCCGTGCGCAGCGCGTCCACGCGGTCCGTCCGCTCCCACGTGAAGTCGGGCAGCTCGCGCCCGAAGTGCCCGTACGCCGCGGTCTGGGCGTAGATCGGGCGCAGCAGGTCGAGGTCGCGGATGATCGCGGCGGGGCGCAGGTCGAAGACCTGGGCGATGGCCTGCTCGATCTTCTCGACGTCGACGGTCGCGGTGCCGAACGTCTCGACGAACAGACCGACGGGCTCGGCCTTGCCGATGGCGTAGGCGACCTGGACCTCGCAGCGCGCGGCGAGACCGGCGGCCACGACGTTCTTGGCGACCCAGCGCATGGCGTAGGCGGCGGAGCGGTCGACCTTGGACGGGTCCTTGCCCGAGAAGGCGCCGCCGCCGTGACGGGCCATGCCGCCGTACGTGTCGATGATGATCTTGCGGCCGGTCAGACCGGCGTCGCCCATCGGGCCGCCGATCTCGAAGCGGCCGGTCGGGTTCACCAGCAGGCGGTAGCCGTCGGTGTCGAGCTTGATGCCGTCCTCGACGAGCTGCTTCAGGACGTGCTCGACGACGAACTCACGGATGTCCGGGGCGAGCAGCGAGTCCAGGTCGATGTCCGAGGCGTGCTGCGAGGAGACGACCACGGTGTCGAGGCGGACGGCCTTGTCGCCGTCGTACTCGATGGTGACCTGGGTCTTCCCGTCCGGGCGCAGGTAGGGGATGGTGCCGTTCTTGCGGACCTCGGAGAGGCGGCGGGAGAGCCGGTGCGCCAGGTGGATCGGCAGCGGCATCAGCTCGGGCGTCTCGTCGCAGGCGTAACCGAACATCAGGCCCTGGTCGCCGGCGCCCTGCTTGTCGAGCTCGTCCTCGTCGCCCTCGACGCGCTTCTCGTACGCGGTGTCGACGCCCTGCGCGATGTCGGGGGACTGTGCGCCGATGGAGACGGAGACGCCACAGGAGGCCCCGTCGAAGCCCTTCTTCGAGGAGTCGTAGCCGATCTCGAGGATCTTGCTGCGCACGAGCGTGGGGATGTCGGCGTACGCCTTGGTGGTCACTTCGCCGGCGACGTGCACCAGGCCGGTGGTGATCAAGGTCTCCACGGCTACCCGGGAAGTGGGGTCCTCCCGAAGGAGGGCGTCGAGAATCGTGTCGCTGATCTGGTCGGCGATCTTGTCGGGGTGACCCTCGGTCACGGACTCCGAGGTGAAGAGACGGCGGGACACATCGCTCCCTGGGGTTGCAGCGGCTGCTGGCTGATCATTGACGGACCGGCAGGGGGCTGCGCCCCGCGACGTTCCGCGACCAGTTTATCGGTCGCGCTCCGGGACCGGACAACCCGTCTCGCAGGCTGGGAGTCCGCTGACCTGGGATCACGACCGAGACGGTACGACGATAGCGCCTGGTGGTGAGCGATTCGCCACATTTCGCAGGTTTCCGTGGTCGGCCCGTCGCCCCCGTGTCGCCCGGTGTTCACGGGGGCTTCGCGACGCCTGCCTGACGGTGCGGGAAGGACGTCAGGCGAGCCGTGGCACGACGAGGTCCCAGACCGTGTCGGCGAGGGCTTCCTTGGGGCCGTGCGGCACCGGCGTCTCGCCGCCGTCGGCGGACAGCACGACGGCCTCGTTGACCTCCGCGCCGAAGGTCCTGTGCTCCCCTACCTCGTTGACGACGAGCAGGTCGCACCCCTTGCGGCGCAGCTTGTCGCGGCCGTTGGCCAGTACGTCGTCCGTCTCCGCCGCGAAGCCGACGATCACCTGACCGGGGCGGGCCCGGTCCGCGGAGATCTCGGCGAGGATGTCGGGGTTGCGCACCAGCGTGACGACCGGGGCCTCCACGCCGTCCTTCTTCTTGATCTTCCCCTCGGCGTAGGCGGCGGGGCGGAAGTCCGCGACGGCTGCCGCCATGACGACGGCATCGGCGTCCGCGGCCGCCTTGAGCACGGCCTCACGCAGCTGCACCGCCGTGCCGACACGGACGACGTCGACGCCTGCCGGGTCCGGCATCCCGGTGTTCGCCTCGACGAGGGTGACGCGGGCACCGCGGGCTGCCGCGGTGCGGGCGAGCGCGTAGCCCTGCTTGCCGGAGGAGCGGTTGCCGAGGTAGCGGACCGGGTCGAGGGGTTCACGGGTGCCGCCCGCGCTGACGACGACGTGGCGGCCGGCCAGGTCGGGCCTCTCGACCCCGCGGGCGAGGACGCGGCGGCAGATCTCGAAGATCTCGCCGGGGTCGGGCAGCCGGCCCTTGCCGGTGTCGACGCCGGTGAGCCGGCCCACGGCGGGCTCGATCACGACGGCGCCGCGGCGGCGCAGGGTGGCGACGTTCTCCTGGGTGGCGGGGTGCTCCCACATCTCGGTGTGCATCGCCGGGGCGAAGACGACCGGACAGCGGGCGGTGAGCAGGGTGTTGGTGAGGAGGTCGTCGGCGAGGCCGTGGGCGGCCTTGGCGAGCATGTCCGCGGTGGCGGGCGCGACGACGACGAGGTCGGCGTGCTGGCCGATGCGTACGTGCGGGACCTCGTGGACGTCCGACCAGACGTCGGTGTGGACGGGCTGCCCGGAGAGTGCGGACCAGGTCGGCGCACCGACGAACTGCAGTGCCGACGCCGTCGGCACGACCCGGACCTCGTGGCCGGATTCCGTGAGCCTGCGCAGCAGCTCGCACGCCTTGTAGGCGGCGATGCCACCGCTCACGCCGAGAACCACCTTCGGCCTGACCGCCGCGTCCACCGAGCCGTCCACTGAGTCCACCACCGCGTCTCCCGCCCTCCACTGGTGCCCACCGGTCGTTGGGCCCGGATCGTTACGTCCTCATGCTGCATCACTCACGCACGAGCGTCTCGCATCGCCCTCGATGCACACCACAGGCCCGGCGGACAGTCCGCCGGGCCTGTGGGAAGAGATGTGCCGCGCTTACTGGGCCGGGCCCTCGATGGCCTCGGAGGTCAGCAGACCCGCGTTGATCTCACGCAGGGCGATCGAGAGCGGCTTCTCGTGGACGTGGGTGTCCACGAGCGGCCCGACGTACTCGAGCAGGCCCTCACCGAGCTGCGAGTAGTACGCGTTGATCTGACGCGCGCGCTTGGCGGCGTAGATCACGAGGCTGTACTTCGAGTCGGTCGCCTCGAGCAGCTCGTCGATCGGAGGGTTGATGATGCCCTCGGGCGCGGTGATGGAAGAGGACACGCTATGCCTTCCGAAGAACTTGCAGAAAGATCGGACAAAAGATCAAACAACTGCCATCAAGGCTAGCAGCTCACGGGCCACGTCCTCGACGGAGGTGTTGACTAGGGTGGTGTCGAACTCCGACTCGGCCGCCAGCTCCACCTTGGCGACCGTGAGCCGGCGCTCGATGACTTCGGGGGACTCGGTGCCGCGCCCGGTGAGGCGGCGGACCAACTCCTCCCAGCTCGGCGGCGCGAGGAAGACCAGCCGGGAGTCCGGCATGGACTCCTTCACCTGCCGGGCGCCCTGGAGATCGATCTCCAGCAGCACCGGCTCGCCCGCCTCCAGGCGGTCGAGGACCGCGCGACGGGGCGTGCCGTAGCGGTTGCCCGCGAACTCGGCCCACTCCAGCAGCTCGCCGTTGGCGACCAGCTTGTCGAACTCCTCGTCACTGACGAAGAAGTACTGGACGCCGTGCTTCTCGCCGGGACGCGGCTTCCTCGTGGTTGCCGACACCGAGAGCCAGACCTCGGGGTGGACCTTGCGCATATGAGCGACGACCGTGCTCTTGCCGACCCCGGAGGGGCCGGAGAGCACGGTCAGCCGCGGACGTACCTCTGCTGCCATGCAGCGATTATTCCAGCCTCCCGGGAGTGCCCGGGACGTCAGGCGGCGCCGCCGCCGAACTCGCGCTCGAGGGAGGCGATCTGGTTGGAGCCGAGACCACGGACCCGGCGGCTCTCGGAGATGCCGAGCCTCTCCATGATCTGCTTGGCGCGGACCTTGCCCACGCCCGGCAGGGACTCGAGGAGGGCGGAGACCTTCATCTTGCCGATGACGTCGTTCTCCTGGCCCTGCTTGATGACCTCGTGGAGGGAGGCGCCGGAGTGCTTGAGTCGATTCTTGACCTCGGCCCGCTCCCGGCGAGCCGCGGCGGCCTTTTCGAGCGCGGCTGCGCGCTGTTCAGGGGTAAGGGGCGGAAGAGCCACGCCTACGTCACCTCGGATGTCGAACTGTCGGATACGGACCGGTGAGGAACCTAGTCGCCCCACACCAGGGGGAGCAACGAGCAACGCAGCGCTTCTGCCCTGCACGTTCTCTTCGACGGAGACTAGCGGCCATGGCCGCTCCAGTCAGCGAGAACAGACGAAAAGTCCTGGTCAGCATCGACCGACCAGGACAATTCAGGCAAAACAACCGGGATTTGCGTGAAGAAACTGTCAAAGAATCTTCCCGACGCTCCCTGCCGCCGCTCCTCGACCGCCCCGCGAGGGGTGACCGACGGCCCTGAAGGACCCCTTCCGCGCGTCCGCCGCTGGTGACGGCGTTACACAGAGCCGACGCCGTATGCACGGAGAGCTTCCGCGACGGGCGCGCCGGCGGCCGTCACACCGAGGCGACCGCCGCGCGGATCTCATCGGCGAATCGCGCGGCCGCGTCACGCAGCCCCGGCACGTCCGGTCCGTGCCGAAGGACACCGCGGCTCACGCTCGGCACCACATTGCGGACGGCCGCGCCGAAGACACCGGGAAGGTCCGCCGGTGTCGCGCCCTGGGCGCCGATGCCGGGGGCCAGCAGCGGCCCGTTGATGTCGAGGTCCACGCCCGCGTCGCCGAGCGTCGCGCCCACGACCGCGCCGACCGGTCCGAGCGGCTGCGCACCGGCGTTCTCCGCGGCCATGTGGTCGAGCATCACCTGGGCCAGCGACTTCCCGCCGGCCGCGGTCGAGCGCTGTACCTCCGCGCCCTCCGGGTTGGAGGTGAGCGCCAGGACGAAGACACCGCAGCCGCTCAGCACGGCCTGGTCCAGGGCCGGGCGCAGCGATCCGAAGCCCAGGTACGGGGAGACGGTGACGGCGTCGGAGAACAGCGGGGAGTCCTTACGGAGGTAGGTCTCCGCGTACGCGCCCATGGTGGAGCCGATGTCGCCCCGCTTGGCGTCCATCAGCACCAGCGCACCGGCCTCGCGCGCCTCCGCCACGGCCTTCTCCAGCACGGCGATGCCGCGCGAGCCGAAGCGCTCGAAGAACGCGGACTGCGGCTTGAGGACGGCGACCCGGTCGGCCAGCGCCTCGACCGTGGTGCGGGTGAACCGCTCGAGGCCGTCGACGTCGTCGTTCAGTCCCCACGCGGTGAGCAGCGAGGCGTGCGGGTCGATGCCGACGCACAGCGGGCCGCGGGTGTCCATGGCGTGGCGCAGCCGTGCGCCGAAGGTTTCCGGGAGGGTCATGAAGCGGCCTTTCGCGTCTCGGCGCCGACGGCCTCGGCGAGGGTGGCGTACGGGCTCGCGGCGAGGCGCGCGGCGAGGCCCTTGTGGATGGCGCGGGCGTAGCAGGGGCCCTCGTAGATGAAGGCGCTGTAGCCCTGGACGAGGGTGGCGCCGGCGAGGATGCGCTGCCAGGCGTCCTCGGCGTTCTCGATGCCGCCGACGCCGACGAGGGTGATGCGGTCGCCCACACGGGCGTAGAGGCGGCGCAGGACCTCCAGGGAGCGCTCCTTGACGGGCCTGCCGGACAGTCCGCCGGTCTCCTTGACCAGCTCGGCCGGGGACCTCAGGCCGAGGCCCTCCCGCGCGATGGTGGTGTTGGTGGCGATGATGCCGTCCAGGCCCAGCTCCAGGGCGAGGTCGGCGACGGCGTCGACGTCCTCGTCCGCGAGGTCGGGGGCGATCTTGACGAGCAGCGGGACGCGGCGGTCCGTCACCGTCCGGTCGGCGGCCTCGCGCACGGCGGTGAGCAGCGGGCGCAGCGACTCGGTGGCCTGGAGGTTGCGCAAGCCGGGGGTGTTCGGCGAGGAGACGTTGACGACGAGGTAGTCGGCATGTGCGGCCAGGCGCTCGGTGGAGGTCACGTAGTCGGCGACCGCCTCCTCCTCGGGGACGACCTTGGTCTTGCCGATGTTGACGCCGACGACCGTGCGGAAGATCTCGCGGCGGGCCGCGAGGCGCTCGGCGACGGCGGCCGAGCCGTCGTTGTTGAAGCCCATCCGGTTGATCAGGGCGCGGTCGGCGACGAGCCGGAAGAGGCGCTTCTTGGGGTTGCCGGGCTGGGCCTGCGCGGTGACCGTGCCGATCTCGACGTGGTCGAAGCCGAGCATCGACATGCCGTCGATGGCGACGGCGTTCTTGTCGAAGCCGGCCGCGAGACCGAAGGGGCCGTGCATCCGCAGGCCGAGCGCCTCGGTGCGCAGTTCCTTGTAGCGGGGCGCCAGGGCCGCGGCGGCGAAGGTGCGCAGGACGGGGACGCGGACCGCGAGCCGGATCCAGCGGAAGGCCAGATGGTGGGCCTGCTCCGGGTCCATCCGCTTGAAGACCAGATCGAAGAAGAACTTGTACATGGGAAGTGGTGTCCTCATGAGGAGGGGGACACCGTTTCCGGTGTCCCCCTCGTCGTTGCTAGTCGCGGGCCGCGGTCAGGTGTTCCGCGTGTTCCTGCAGTGAACGGACGCCGACGTCACCGCGGTTGAGCGCGTCGATGCCCTGGACGGCGGCGGCGAGCGCCTGCACCGTCGTCAGGCACGGGACGCCCCGGGCGACGGCGGCGGTGCGGATCTCGTAGCCGTCGAGGCGGCCGCCCGTGCCGTAGGGGGTGTTGACGATGAGGTCGACCTCGCCGTCGTGGATCAGCTGGACGATGGTCTTCTCACCGTCCGGCCCCTCGCCCTCCGACTGCTTGCGCACGACGGTCGCGTTGATGCCGTTGCGCTTGAGGACCTCCGCGGTACCCGAGGTGGCCAGCAGCTCGAAGCCGTGGGCGACCAGTTCGCGGGCCGGGAAGATCATCGAGCGCTTGTCGCGGTTGGCGACGGAGACGAACGCGCGGCCCTTGGTGGGCAGCGGGCCGTACGCGCCGGCCTGCGACTTGGCGTACGCCGTGCCGAAGACCGTGTCGATGCCCATGACCTCGCCGGTGGAACGCATCTCCGGGCCGAGGACGGTGTCCACGCCGCGGCCGTGCACGTCGCGGAAGCGCGACCACGGCATGACGGCCTCCTTGACGGAGATCGGCGCGTCGAGCGGCAGGGTGCCGCCGTCGCCGTTCTTCGGCAGCAGGCCCTCCTCGCGCAGTTCGGCCACGGTGGCGCCGAGCGAGATGCGCGCGGCGGCCTTGGCGAGCGGGACAGCGGTCGCCTTCGAGGTGAAGGGCACGGTCCGGGAGGCACGGGGGTTGGCCTCGAGGACGTAGAGGATGTCGCCGGCCATCGCGAACTGGATGTTGATCAGTCCGCGCACGCCGACACCCTTGGCGATGGCCTCGGTGGAGGCGCGCAGCCGCTTGATGTCGAAGCCGCCGAGCGTGATCGGGGGCAGGGCGCAGGCCGAGTCGCCGGAGTGGATACCGGCCTCCTCGATGTGCTCCATCACGCCGCCGAGGTAGAGCTCGGTGCCGTCGTAGAGGGCGTCGACGTCGATCTCGATGGCGTCGTCGAGGAAGCGGTCGACCAGCACCGGGCGGGTCGGGGAGATCTCGGTGGACTCGGCGATGTACGCCTCGAGGCGCGCCTCGTCGTACACGATCTCCATGCCGCGGCCGCCGAGCACGTACGACGGGCGGACCAGGACCGGGTAGCCGATCTCGTCGGCGATGGCCTTGGCACCCGCGAAGGTGGTGGCGGTGCCGTGCTTCGGCGCGGGCAGCCCGGCCTCGGCGAGCACCTGGCCGAAGGCGCCGCGGTCCTCGGCGGCGTGGATGGCCTCCGGCGGGGTGCCGACGACCGGGACGCCGTTGTCCTTGAGCGCCTGGGCGAGGCCCAGCGGGGTCTGGCCGCCGAGCTGGACGACGACACCGGCGATCGGGCCGGCCAGCGACTCGGCGTGCACGATCTCCAGCACGTCCTCGAGCGTCAGCGGCTCGAAGTACAGGCGGTCGGAGGTGTCGTAGTCCGTGGAGACGGTCTCCGGGTTGCAGTTGACCATCACGGTCTCGTACCCGGCGTCGTGCAGCGCGAAGGAGGCGTGGACGCAGGAGTAGTCGAACTCGATGCCCTGGCCGATGCGGTTCGGACCGGAGCCGAGGATGATCACGGCGGGCTTGGAGCGGGGCGCGACCTCGGACTCCTCGTCGTAGGACGAGTAGAAGTACGGGGTGCGGGCGGCGAACTCGGCGGCGCAGGTGTCGACCGTCTTGTAGACCGGGCGGATGCCGAGCGCGTGGCGGACCTCGCGCACGACGTCCTCGCGCAGGCCACGGATCTCGGCGATCTGGGCGTCGGAGAAGCCGTGGCGCTTGGCGTCGGCGAGCAGCTCGGGATCGAGCTTCTCCGCGGCGGCGAGCTCGTCCGCGTGCTCCTTGATCAGGAACAGCTGGTCGACGAACCACGGGTCGATCTTCGTCGCGTCGAAGACCTCCTCGGGGGTTGCTCCCGCGCGGATGGCCTGCATGACGGTGTTGATCCGGCCGTCGGTGGGACGGACCGCCTCCCGCAGCAGCTCGTCCTTGTCGCCGGTCTCACCGGTGAAGGCGAACTGGCTGCCCTTCTTCTCCAGCGAGCGCAGGGCCTTCTGCAGCGCCTCGGTGAAGTTACGGCCGATGGCCATGGCCTCGCCGACGGACTTCATGGTCGTGGTGAGGGTGGCGTCGGCAGAGGGGAACTTCTCGAAAGCGAATCGCGGCGCCTTGACGACGACGTAGTCGAGGGTCGGCTCGAAGGAGGCCGGGGTCTTCTCGGTGATGTCGTTCGGGATCTCGTCCAGCGTGTAGCCGACGGCGAGCTTCGCGGCGATCTTGGCGATCGGGAAGCCGGTGGCCTTGGACGCGAGGGCGGAGGACCGGGAGACACGCGGGTTCATCTCGATGACGATGATCCGGCCGTCGTCCGGGTTCACCGCGAACTGGATGTTGCAGCCGCCGGTGTCGACGCCGACCTCGCGGATGATCGCGATGCCGATGTCGCGCAGCCGCTGGTACTCGCGGTCGGTCAGCGTCATCGCCGGGGCGACGGTGATCGAGTCGCCGGTGTGCACGCCCATCGGGTCGAAGTTCTCGATGGAGCAGACGACCACGACGTTGTCGTGCTTGTCGCGCATCAGCTCCAGCTCGTACTCCTTCCAGCCGAGGATGGACTCCTCGAGGAGCACCTCGGTGGTCGGCGAGAGGGTGAGGCCCTGGCCGGCGATACGGCGCAGCTCCTCCTCGTCGTGCGCGAAGCCGGAGCCGGCGCCGCCCATGGTGAAGGACGGGCGGACCACCACGGGGTAGCCGCCGAGGGTGTCGACGCCCTCGAGCACGTCGTCCATCGAGTGGCAGATGACCGAGCGGGCCGACTCGCCGTGGCCGATCTTGGCGTTGACGGCCTCGACGACGCCCTTGAACAGGTCGCGGTCCTCGCCCTTGTTGATCGCCTCGACATTGGCGCCGATCAGCTCGACGCCGTACTTCTCCAGCACACCCTGCTCGTGCATGGAGATGGCGGTGTTGAGCGCGGTCTGGCCGCCGAGGGTGGGCAGCAGCGCGTCGGGGCGCTCCTTGGCGATGATCTTCTCGACGAACTCGGGGGTGATCGGCTCGACGTAGGTGGCGTCGGCGATCTCCGGGTCGGTCATGATCGTCGCCGGGTTGGAGTTCACCAGGATGACGCGCAGGCCCTCTGCCTTGAGGACGCGGCAGGCCTGGGTGCCGGAGTAGTCGAACTCGGCGGCCTGGCCGATGACGATCGGGCCGGAGCCGATGACCAGGACGGACTGGATATCGGTGCGCTTAGGCACGCTCGGCCTCCATGGCGGTGTTCATCAAAGATGTGAAGCGGTCGAAGAGGTACGCGGCGTCGTGCGGGCCCGCGGCCGCCTCCGGGTGGTACTGGACGCTGAAGGCCGGCTGGTCGAGCAGCTGGAGGCCCTCCACCACGTTGTCGTTGAGGCAGACGTGGGAGACCTCGGCGCGGCCGTAGGGGGTGTCGGACACCTTGTCGAGGGGGGCCTCGACGGCGAAGCCGTGGTTGTGCGCGGTGACCTCGACCTTGCCGGTCGTCCGGTCCTGCACGGGCTGGTTGATGCCCCGGTGGCCGTACTTCAGCTTGTAGGTGCCGAAGCCGAGCGCGCGGCCGAGCAGCTGGTTGCCGAAGCAGATGCCGAACAGCGGCGTCCTGCGCTCCAGCACCGCCTTGATGACGGTCAGGTCGGCGGTGGCGGGGTCGCCGGGGCCGTTGGAGAGGAAGACGCCGTCCGGGTTCACCGCGTACACGTCGTCGGCGGTGGCGGTCGCGGGCAGGACGTGGACCTCGATGCCGCGCTCCGCCATGCGGTGCGGCGTCATGCCCTTGATGCCCAGGTCGAGCGCGGCGACGGTGAACTTCTTCTCGCCGATCGCCGGGACGACGTACGCCTCGGTGGTGGCGACCTCCGCGGACAGGTCGGCGCCCTTCATCTCGGGCGCTTCGAGGACCCGGGCGAGCAGCGTCGCGTCGTCCGCGAGGGCGTCACCGGAGAAGATACCGACGCGCATCGCGCCCCGCTCACGCAGGTGACGGGTGAGGGCGCGGGTGTCGATGCCGCTGATGCCGACGACGCCCTGGGCCTCCAGTTCGTCGTCGAGGGTGCGGCGGGAGCGCCAGTTCGAGGGGATGCGGGCGGGGTCGCGCACGACATAGCCGGCGACCCAGATCTTCTTCGACTCGTCGTCCTCGTCGTTGACGCCGGTGTTGCCGACGTGCGGCGCGGTCATGACCACGACTTGGCGGTGGTACGACGGGTCGGTCAGCGTCTCCTGGTAGCCCGTCATGCCGGTGTTGAACACCGCCTCGCCGAAGGTCTCCCCCACGGCCCCGTAAGCACGGCCGCGGAAGGTGCGGCCGTCCTCCAGGACGAGTACGGCGGGAGCTTTGGCGGCTCCCCGGGTGGAGGTCGTCATCGTGCGGTGCCTTCCGTCGTCTTGATCATGTGTGTCAGGGTGTCGACCCATTCGCTCTGCCCGGCCGCGTGGTCCGAGCGGAAACCGGAGTCGATCAGCTTGTCGCCGTGCGCCCAGGTGACGATCAGCAGACCGCCCTCCGCGAGGACCTTGCCGGCGATGCCCTTGTCGAGGCGGGCCTCGCGCAGCGCCCGGACCGGTACGAAGAAGTCCTGCGCACCGGGACGTACCACGGCCAGTCCCGCCTCGGTGAGCGTGAGCTCGACGCGGCTGCGGGTGCCGAGTCCGTGGGCGACGATCCGGTCGAGCCACTGCCCGGCGGTGGTGGAGCCGTGGTAGCGGCCCGTCATGGCCAGTTTCGTGTCACCGGGCTCCGCGGGCACGCCGGGCAGCTCCGGCAGGTCCGACTGGAGGCTGCCGCGCCACTTCCAACCCTGGCGCATCAGCCAGTAGACGAAGGCGACGAAGGCCAGCAGTCCGACGACCCAGCCGATGCGGGCGGCCCAGTCCGTCACCTCCGCCGACTTCTGCTCGCCGGCCAGAATCATCAGTGCAGGTGTCACGCCAGCTTCCCGTCCACAACCGTTGCCCGGCCCCGCAGGAAGGTGTGCGTGACGCGTCCCGGCAGCTCACGGCCCTCGTACGGGGTGTTGCGGCTGCGGGAGGCGAAGCCCGCGGGGTCCACCGCTCCACGGTATGCCGGATCGACCAGCGTGAGGTTCGCGGGCTCACCAGCCGAGACGGGCCGTCCGTGGCCCTTGGCCCCGCCGATGACCGCGGGCCTGAAGGACATCCGGTCGGCGACGCCGGCCCAGTCGAGCAGTCCCGTCTCGACCATCGTCTGCTGGACGACGGACAGCGCGGTCTCCAGGCCGACCATGCCCATGGCTGCGGCGGCCCACTCGCAGTCCTTGTCCTCGTGCGGGTGGGGGGCGTGGTCGGTGGCGACGATGTCGATCGTGCCGTCGGCGAGCGCCTCGCGCAGCGCCATGACGTCGCGCTCGGTGCGCAGCGGCGGGTTGACCTTGTAGACCGGGTTGTACGAGCGGACCAGCTCGTCGGTCAGCAGCAGGTGGTGCGGGGTGACCTCGGCGGTGACGTCGATGCCGCGGGACTTGGCCCAGCGCACGATCTCGACGGAGCCGGCGGTGGAGAGGTGGCAGATGTGGACGCGGGAGCCGACGTGCTCGGCGAGGAGGACGTCGCGGGCGATGATCGACTCCTCCGCGACGGCCGGCCAGCCGCCGAGTCCGAGCTCGGCGGAGACGATGCCCTCGTTCATCTGGGCGCCCTCGGTGAGGCGGGGCTCCTGGGCGTGCTGGGCGATGACGCCGCCGAAGGCCTTCACGTACTCCAGCGCGCGCCGCATCATCACGGCGTCGTCGACGCACTTGCCGTCGTCGGAGAAGACGGTGACGCCGGCCGCGGACTCGTGCATCGCGCCGAGCTCGGCGAGCTTCTTGCCCTCGAGGCCGACGGTGACCGCGCCGATGGGCTGGACGTCGCAGTAACCGGACTCCTTGCCGAGCCGGTAGACCTGCTCCACCACACCGGCGGTGTCGGCGACGGGGAAGGTGTTGGCCATGGCGAACACGGCCGTGTAGCCGCCGCTCGCCGCCGCGCGGGTGCCGGTGAGGACCGTCTCGGAGTCCTCACGGCCCGGCTCGCGCAGATGGGTGTGCAGGTCGACCAGGCCCGGCAGCAGGATCTGCCCCTGGGCCTCGATCACCGTCGCGTCCCCGGCCTCGAGACCGGTGCCGACGCGCTCGACGGTAGCGCCGTCGATCAGCACGTCCTGGGGCTCGCCGCCGAGTACCTTCGCACCGCGGATCAGGGTCTTACTCATCGTCTTACTTCTCCTCGGTACGGGTGTTCGTGGTGGGGGCGTCGGACTCGTTGCCGCCGAGCAGCAGGTACAGCACCGCCATGCGGATCGACACGCCGTTGGCGACCTGCTCCACGACGGTGCAGCGGGGCGAGTCGGCGACCTCGGCGGTGATCTCCATGCCGCGGACCATCGGCCCGGGGTGCATCACGATCGCGTGCTCCGGCATCCGCGCCATCCGCTCGCCGTCCAGGCCGTAGCGCCGGGAGTACTCGCGCTCGGTGGGGAAGAACGCGGCGTTCATCCGCTCGCGCTGGACGCGCAGCATCATCACCGCGTCGGACTTTGTCAGGGTCGAGTCCAGGTCGTAGGAGACCTCGCAGGGCCAGGTCTCCACGCCGACCGGCACCAGGGTCGGCGGGGCGACGAGGGTGACCTCGGCGCCGAGGGTGTGCAGCAGGTCCACGTTGGAGCGGGCGACCCGGCTGTGCAGTACGTCGCCCACGATGGTGATGCGCCTGCCGGCCAGGTCCTGCCCGATCCCGTCGTCCTTGCCGACGAGGCGGCGGCGCATGGTGAAGGCGTCGAGCAGGGCCTGGGTCGGGTGCTGGTGGGTGCCGTCGCCGGCGTTGATGACGGGGGCGTCGATCCAGCCGGAGTTGGCGAGGCGGTAGGGGGCGCCGGAGGCGCCGTGCCGGATGACGACGGCGTCGACGCCCATCGCCTCCAGGGTCTGTGCGGTGTCCTTCAGCGACTCGCCCTTGGAGACGGACGAGCCCTTGGCCGCGAAGTTGATGACGTCGGCGGAGAGGCGCTTCTCGGCGGCCTCGAACGAGATCCGGGTTCGGGTGGAGTCCTCGAAGAAGAGGTTGCAGACGGTACGGCCGCGCAGGGCGGGAAGCTTCTTGATCGGCCGGTCGGCGACCCGGGCCATCTCCTCCGCGGTGTCGAGGATGAGGACGGCTTCGTCGCGGGTGAGGTCGGCGGCCGAGATGAGGTGACGCATCATCGGAGGATTTCTCCAGGTCTGTGGAGGTTTGCGAGGCATGCGGGGGCGCGGAAGGGCACGCCGTACGAAGGGGTGGCCGTACGGGGGTGCTAGCGCTCCGCGGCGGGGGCGGTCTCCCGCACACCGAGCAGGACGGTGTCGCGGCCGTCCTCCTCCGAGAGCTGGACCTTGACCGTCTCGCGCAGCGACGTGGGGAGGTTCTTGCCGACGTAGTCGGCGCGGATGGGCAGCTCGCGGTGGCCGCGGTCGACCAGGACGGCGAGCTGCACGGCCCGGGGCCGGCCGAGGTCGCCGAGGGCGTCGAGCGCGGCGCGGATGGTGCGGCCGGAGAAGAGCACGTCGTCGACGAGGACGACGAGGCGCCCGTCGATGCCGTCACCGGGGATCTCGGTGCGGGCCAGCGCACGGGCCGGCTTCAGCCGCAGGTCGTCGCGGTACATGGTGATGTCGAGGGAGCCGACCGGGATCTTGCGGCCGGTGATGCCTTCGAGCTTCTGCGCGAGCCGGCGGGCCAGATACACACCGCGGGTCGGGATGCCGAGGAGTACCACGTCGTCGGCGCCCTTGGCGCGCTCGACGATCTCATGGGCGATACGGGTCAGTACCCGCGCGATGTCGGGGCCTTCGAGAACGGGCCTGGCGGCATCGGAATTACTGGAAGCGTCCATAGGAAACGGACCTCCTTCTCCGCCTCACGGGACGGACCTTAAAGGACGTCGGAATTGCGCGCTCAACGTTACCAGGGCTTGATGGATGCACTGATCCGGGTCCACCGGCCACCGGCCGGAACCGGTCCGGACCCATTCGGCTTGACTCATCCAAGTAACGCTGCGTAACCTCACAGTGAGTTACCAGCCACGCGGCGGAGCCGCACGTCGTCACTGCGTCCGGGGAGCTATATGTCCAGCGAATACGCAAAACAGCTCGGGGCCAAGCTCCGCGCCATCCGCACCCAGCAGGGGCTGTCCCTCCACGGCGTCGAAGAGAAGTCCCAGGGCCGCTGGAAGGCCGTGGTCGTGGGTTCCTACGAGCGCGGCGACCGTGCCGTCACGGTGCAGCGTCTCGCCGAGCTGGCGGACTTCTACGGCGTCCCGGTGCAGGAACTGCTGCCCGGCACCACGCCCGGCGGTGCCGCCGAGCCGCCGCCGAAGCTCGTCCTGGACCTGGAGCGTCTGGCGCACGTCCCCCAGGAGAAGGCCGGCCCGCTCCAGCGGTACGCGGCGACGATCCAGTCGCAGCGCGGCGACTACAACGGCAAGGTGCTGTCGATCCGCCAGGACGACCTTCGCACGCTTGCCGTGATCTACGACCAGTCGCCGTCGGTGCTGACCGAGCAGCTCATCAGCTGGGGTGTGCTGGACGCGGACGCGCGCCGTGCGGTGGCGCACGAGGAGAGCTGATCCCCGGCTCTGCCTGCACTTTTGAAAAAACGTCACGCCGGAGGGCGGGGCCGGATTCCACCGGCCCCGCCCTCCGCCGTTCCCGGCCCCGGCATTCTCGGGCCGCTCCCCCGCGGCTCCCCGGCGGGGGCCGTGCCGGGGCGGCCCCGCCGCCCGCCGGGCCGGCCGGGCCGCCTGACCTGCTCCCCCACCGGAGCCGCCCGGCTACCGCACCCGGCGGGCACGCCGGCACGCAGGGACACCCGACCCGGCCCGCGCCGGCGTGGCCGGGGCTGCCGGGGGCGGTGGGAAAACACCAGGCCCGGGGCGGAAGACCTTCGTCTTCCGCCCCGGGCCTGGTGAAACCGGCCGGGACGCGAATCAGTCGCGGCGCAGGCTCGGCTTGAGGTCCTTGAAACGGCCCAGCAGGCCGTTCACGAAGGCCGGCGACTCGTCCGTGGAGAACTCCTTGGCGAGCTGCACCGCCTCGTCGATCACCACCGCGTCGGGGGTCTCGTCCTTCCAGACCAGCTCGTACGCGCCGAGCCGGAGGATGTTCCGGTCCACGACCGGCATACGGTCGAGGGTCCAGCCGACGGCGTAGGTGGCGATGAGCTCGTCGATGCGGTCCGCGTGCTCCGCGTACCCCTCGACGAGGTCCATCGTGTACTCGGCGACCGGCGGCTGCCGCTCGTCGGTACGGGCGTGCCGGACCCAGTCCGCGAGGACCGTGTGCACGGTCGCCCCGCGCTGGTCGGCCTCGAAGAGGATCTGGAAGGCGCGCTTGCGGGCCTTGTTACGGGCAGCCACGGTTAGCTGTTCACCCGGCCGAGGTAGTCGCCCGAGCGGGTGTCGACCTTGATCTTCTCACCAGTGGTGATGAAGAGCGGGACCTGGATCTCGTAGCCGGTCTCCAGGGTGGCGGGCTTGGAACCACCGGTGGAACGGTCGCCCTGCACGCCGGGCTCGGTGTGCTGGACGGTCAGCTCGACGGCGGCCGGCAGCTCCACGTAGAGCACCTCGCCCTCGTGCTGCGCGACGCTGGCGGTGAAGCCCTCGATGAGGAAGTTCGCGGCGTCGCCGACCTGCTTACGGTCGACCATCAGCTGGTCGTAGGTCTGCATGTCCATGAAGACGAAGTACTCGCCGTCCATGTAAGAGAACTGCATGTCGCGGCGGTCGACGGTGGCCGTCTCGACCTTCACGCCGGCGTTGAAGGTCTTGTCGACGACCTTGCCGGAGAGCACGTTCTTGAGCTTGGTGCGCACGAAGGCCGGGCCCTTGCCGGGCTTGACGTGCTGGAACTCGACGACGGACCAGAGCTGGCCTCCGTCGAGCTTGAGCACCATGCCGTTCTTGAGGTCGTTCGTGGAAGCCACGGTTGCGGAATCTCCTGGACTGACGCTGGGTGGACGACCAAGTCTTTCGCACCGCGGCTCGCTACAGCGCGAGCAGCTCCTTGGTCGTGATGGTGAGTAGCTCGGGTCCGCCGTCCGCCTCCTGGCGCACGACGAGCGTGTCATCGATCCGGACTCCGCCCCGGCCCGGGAGGTGGACCCCCGGTTCGACGGTGACCGGCACACAAGCGTCCAGTTTACCCATGGCCGCAGGGGCGAGCTGCGGGTCCTCGTCGATTTCGAGCCCGACACCGTGCCCGGTGCGGGGCGGGAGCTCCTCCCCGTGGCCCGCGACATCCAGGATCTGCCGTGCCGCGTGGTCGACGTCGCGGTACGCGGTGCCGGGCAGCAGGGCCTCCCGGCCGGCCCGCTGAGCGGCGAAGACGAGCTCGTAGAGCTCGATCTGCCAGTCGGCGGGGGTCGTGCCGATCACGAAGGTACGGCCGATCTCGCAACGGTAGCCGCGGTAGTTCGCACCGAGACAGACGGAGAGGAAATCACCCTCCTCCACACGCCGGTCGCCCGGGCGGTGTCCTGTTCGTCCCGAGTGGGGGCCGGTGGCGACGGAGGTCGGGAACGCGGGGCCGTCGGCGCCGTGGTCGACCAGACGGCGCTCCAGCTCGAGGGCGAGATGCCGTTCGGTGCGGCCGACGAGGATGGACTCGAGCAGCTCACCGAGGGCCTGGTCGGTGATCTCCGCGGCGATACGCAGACAGGCGATCTCGTCCTCGTCCTTGACGATCCGCTGCTGCTCGACGGCGAGCCCGAGATCGGCGAAGCGCACCCGGGGCGCGACCGATCCGAGCGCACGGTGCCGGGCGACCGTCAGATGGTGCTCCTCGACCGCCAGCGACTCGACGCCCTCCGTACGCGCCAGCTCGGCGGCGGCGACCGCCGCGTCACCGGTGGACGTCTGCATCACGACCAGCCGCAGCCCCTCGTCCGGCCGGCCGTCGGCGGGATCGCCGGTCGGCGTGCGGGGACAGACGAGCACGTCGTCGGCGGGCCCGAGGAGCAGCACGGCACCGGGCGGAGCCCCTCCGGCGAGATAGCGGACGTTCGCGGGCCGGGAGATCAGGGCCGCCGCGCTGCCGGTCGCGGCGCATCGATCGCGCAGTCGGCCACGACGGACCCCATACACCTCAGACATTCTTCGAGCGTACGAGCGTGGGGCGCGGAGGGCCCGGTGACGCGGCCGAGCGGGTCCGCGCGGCGGGAACGCGTTCCCCTGCTGCCGTGCGTTCCGGGGAACCCCCACTTCCCTGAACCGGGCTCCGCCCGGAGGCGTCACCGCGCTCCGCGCGGTGTTTCGGGGGCTCTGCCCCCGCACCCCCGCGCCTCAAACGCCGGCGAGGCTGGAATTGCCTCCGTCCGGCGGAGGCCTGAGCCGCCGGTCGGGCCGGATGCCGCGCAGCGGCGCTTCCAGCCCGCCTGGGGGCACCTCCCACGACCGCCAGGCCGTAGGGGGAGATTGAGGGCACCGCGCGAAGCGCGGTACGCCCCCCGCAGGGCGGTACGGGGCGCCGGGGCCTGCACCGGTTTCAAGGAGCGGGCCCCCATGGCCTCCGGGCCGTAGGGAGGGTAGGGGACGGCCCCGCCGCAGGCGGCGGCACCCCGACCCGCCTACCAGCTCGGAGGGCTCGCGATCGCCCGTGCCAGTACGTCGTCGAGGACGCGCGCCGTCGTCTCCACGTCGTACTTCGAGTTGTCGATGATCGGGAGGCCCGATCCGTACCACCCGGCCATTCGCCCGTGGATGCCGGCGACCTCCTCGTCCGACAGGCGTCGGTTGCCGCTGCGCTCCGCGTTGCGTTCGAGGACGATCTCGAGGCCGGGCAGGAGCACCACCGGCAGCAGGCCGGGGCCGACATGGCGTTTCCAGCCGCCGAGGCCGACGGCGGGGCGGTCGGGGAAGACCGCGTCGTCGAGGATGCAGGAGATCCCGTTGGCCAGGAAGTTACGGGCGGCGAAGCCGCAAGTGCGGCGGGCGAGGCGGTACTGGGCCTCGGAGTTGTCGTTCCAGCCGGACTGGGGGTCGGCGAAGCCGGAGCACACCCATTCCCGGACGTCGTCGAGGCTGATGTGCGCCGTCGGCACCCTGCGGTGGTTGGCCCAGTGGCGGGCAACCGTGGTCTTTCCGGCGCCGGCCGGGCCGATCAGCAGCACGGCGAGCATGGCCGTGCCCGTGCCGCTGTCCGCCGGGGGCGGGGCGGGTATGGGGACCGGCCCGCCGGGCGGGAGCTGGATGTGGCCCGTCGTCTCGCGGGAGGGCTGCGGCGGGGCGCCGTGCGGTGCCGGGCCGGGTCGGCCGGGAGGCGCCGAGGGCCCCGCCGGGGAGCCCTGCGGCGGTGGCGGCGGAGGGCCGGCGGGCGCCGCGGGCGGCGGCGGTGGCGGCCCCGCGGGAAGCCCGGGGCCCGGGTGCTGCGCACCGTGTATCCATCCGGTCGGTCCCTGCCCCGGTCCGTGGGGCGGCGGCAGCGGAGCCCCCACTGCGTGCTGCATCCGGTGCCACTCCGTCTCGTACGACTGACGCTCTGTCGGACGGCCGACACGGCCGTCGTGCTACCGAACGGTACCCTCCCGGTGCCGCTCGGATGTGCGACCGGGCCCGGCCGCCGTAGCGACAACGGCCCAGGGCGGCTCGAAGTGCCCTGCTCCACGCGGCGGCGCGTCAGCCGTCGAGTTCCTCCGCCAGCGCGCGCAGCGCGAGCCGGTAGGAGCCGATGCCGAAGCCGGCCACCGTGCCGCTGGCGACCGCGGCCACCACGGAGGTGTGGCGGAAGGCCTCGCGGGTGTACGGGTTGGAGATGTGCACCTCGATGAGCGGGGCCGTGCGCTGGGCGGCGGCGTCGCGCATCCCGTACGAGTAGTGCGTGAAGGCACCGGGGTTCAGAACGACCGGAATTGAACCGTCCGCGGCCTCGTGCAGCCAGCGGATCATCTCGCCCTCGTCGTTCGTCTCGCGTACGTCGACGTCGAAGCCGAGCTCCTTGCCGAGGGCCCGGCAGGTTTCCACCAGACCGGCGTAGGAGGTCGCGCCGTAGACGTCCGGCTCGCGGGAGCCGAGGCGGCCGAGGTTGGGGCCGTTGAGCACGAGCACCCGGCGGGTCACGCGGAGACCTCGCCGTAGGCGGCGAGCAGGACGGCCGGGTCGGGGCCTTCGAGCACGGTCGGCTTGGCCAGGCCGTCGAGGACGATGAAGCGCAGCAGGTTGCCGCGGGACTTCTTGTCGACCTTCATGGTCTCCAGCAGCTTGGGCCACTGGTCGCCGCGGTAGGTCAGTGGGAGCCCGACGGACTCGAGGACCGTGCGGTGCCGGTCGGCGGTGGCGTCGTCCAGCCGTCCGGCGAGACGGCCGAGTTCCGCGGCGAAGACCATGCCGACGGAGACGGCCGCGCCGTGCCGCCACTTGTAGCGCTCGTTCTTCTCGATGGCGTGCGCCAGGGTGTGCCCGTAGTTCAGGATCTCGCGGAGTCCGGACTCCTTGAGGTCGCTGGAGACGACGTCGGCCTTGACCTGGATGGAGCGCACGATCAGCTCGGCCGTGTGCGGACCGGCGGGCGTGCGGGCGCCCTGCGGGTCGGCCTCGACGAGGTCGAGGATGACCGGGTCGGCGATGAAGCCGGCCTTGATGATCTCCGCCATGCCGCTGACGTAGTCGTTGACCGGCAGCGAGTCGAGCGCCGCCAGGTCGCACAGCACACCGGCCGGCGGGTGGAACGCGCCGACGAGGTTCTTGCCCTCCGCGGTGTTGATACCGGTCTTGCCGCCGACGGCCGCGTCCACCATGCCGAGCACGGTCGTCGGGACGGCGATCCAGCGCACGCCGCGCAGCCAGCTCGCCGCGACGAACCCGGCGAGGTCGGTCGTGGCGCCGCCGCCGACGCCGACGATGACGTCGGTGCGGGTGAAACCGGTCTGGCCGAGCGCCTTCCAGCAGTACGCCGCGACCTCGACGGTCTTGGCCTCCTCCGCGTTCGGCACCTGGATCGCGACGGCCTCGTAGCCCTGGTCCGCGAGGTCCGCGCGCAGCGCCTCACCGGTCTCCGCGAGCGCCTCGGGGTGGAGCACCGCCACCCGCTGGGCCCTGGTCCCGATCAGGCCCGGCAGTTCGCCGAGCAGCTGCCGGCCGACCAGCACCTCGTACGGGTCCGTACCGGCCGTTCCGCCGACCTGGATACGGGTCACTGCCTGGTCAGTCATGCGTCCTTCAGCTCCAGTGCGTCGAGGACCGCCTGCGCGACCTCTTCGGGCGTGCGGTCGTCGGTGGCCACGACGACGCGGGCCACTTCGTTGTAGAGAGGCCGGCGGGCGTCCATCAGCTCGCGCCACTGCCGGCGGGGGTTGACGGCGAGCAGCGGGCGGGCCGTGTTCAGCCCGACGCGCTTCACCGCCTCCTCCACGTCCATCGACAGGTAGGCGACGGGCAGGCCGGTGAGCAGCGCGCGGGTCCCCTCGTCGAGGATCGCGCCGCCCCCGAGGGCGAGCACGCCCGGGTGCTCCGCGAGGGCGGACCGGACGGCCGCGCGCTCGAGGTCACGGAAGTGGTCCTCGCCGTCCTCGACGAAGATGTCGGAGATCTCGCGGCCCTCGGCGGCGACGATGTCCGCGTCGGTGTCCCGGAAGGCCACGCCGAGCCGGCCGGCGAGCAGCTCGCCGACCGTGGACTTGCCCGAGCCCATCGGCCCGACGAGGACGATCAGCGGGGCGCTCATCGGATGTGCAGGTTGTCGAGGTACGAGCGGACGTTGCGGCGGGTCTCCGTGACGCTGTCGCCACCGAACTTCTCGGCGACGGCGTCGGCGAGGACCAGCGCCACCATCGCCTCGGCGACGATCCCCGCGGCGGGCACCGCGCAGACATCGGAACGCTGGTGGTGGGCGGCCGCGGGCTCGCCGGTCTCCACGTCGATGGTCCGCAGGGCGCGCGGCACGGTCGCGATGGGTTTCATCGCGGCGCGGACGCGCAGCAGCTCACCGGTGGACATGCCGCCCTCGGTGCCGCCGGACCGGCCGGACGTGCGGCGGATGCCCTCGTCGGTGGGCACGATCTCGTCGTGCGCCTTGGAGCCGGGTACTCGGGCGAGCTCGAAGCCGTCGCCGACCTCGACGCCCTTGATGGCCTGGATGCCCATGAGGGCCGCGGCGAGACGCGCGTCGAGCCTGCGGTCCCAGTGGACGTGCGAGCCGAGGCCGACCGGCACGTTGTACGCGAGGACCTCCACCACGCCGCCGAGGGTGTCGCCGTCCTTGTGGGCCTGGTCGATCTCGGCGACCATCGCCTTGCTCGCGTCGGCGTCCAGGCAGCGGACCGGGTCGGCGTCGAGGCGCTCCTCGTCGGCGGGGACGGGAACGACACCGTACGGGGCCTTGGCCGCGGCCAGCTCGACCACGTGGGAGACGATCTCGATGCCCGTCGTCTCCTTCAGGTACGAACGGGCCACCGCGCCCAGGGCGACCCGCGCCGCGGTCTCACGGGCGCTCGCGCGCTCCAGGATCGGGCGGGCCTCTTCGAGCGCGTACTTCTGCATGCCGGCGAGGTCGGCGTGACCGGGCCGGGGCCGTGTCAGGGGTGCGTTACGGGCCAGCTGGGCGAGCTCGTCGGGATCGACGGGGTCGGCCGCCATGACCTTCTCCCACTTCGGCCACTCGGTGTTGCCGACCATGACCGCCACCGGCGAGCCCATGGTCAGTCCGTGGCGCACGCCGCCGATGAAGGTGACTTCGTCGCGTTCGAACTTCATCCGGGCACCGCGACCGTAACCGAGGCGCCGCCTCGCGAGGTGGTCCGCCACCATGTCGGTGGTGATCGGCACACCGGCGGGAAGACCCTCCAGCGTCGCCACCAGTGCGGGTCCGTGCGACTCGCCCGCGGTCAGCCAACGCAACCTGCTCAACGGTGCTCCTCATGCTCGCGCGTGGAACTGCGACGGCGCGGCCTGGGGAAACCTCCCGGCAGCGGCCGGGGAGGCGCGGCCCTGGCCCGCCTCCCTCGATCCTCCCACGTCCGCACCCCGCTCCCGGCCACCGGTCCACCTGGCGGACGCCCGTGGACAGCCGGTCCCGAGCCGGTCAGACGCCGTCGCGGCGCTGCTGGGGCGCGTACGCCCCCAGGTAGTCGGCACCGCTGGGCTGCTGCGGGGCCTGCTGGGCAGGGGCGTACGGGCCGAGAAACGCGGCGCCGCTGGGCTGCTGCGGGGCCTGCTGGGCAGGGGCGTACGGGCCGAGGAAGTCAGCACCGCTGCCCTGGTTGCCGGGTGCCACGGGCACGGGCTGAGGGTTGCGCGCGGCGCGGCGCCGGGCGATCTTCTTGCGGATCGAGGACACCCAGCCGAGGAGGACCAGCAGGATGATCAGGCAGATGATCGGGATCTGCAGCCAGTCGGGCAGGAACGAGACGATGCCCTCGAAGATGTTCTTGGCGATCGACGCCTGCGGCTGACCGGTTTCCATGGCCGGGCTCCCCCTGTGCTGTTGACGTGCCCCTGATCGAACGCGCCGATCCTAGCGGGCTCGGAGCGCGTCTTCACCAGCGGTACGCATCGCCCGTAGCGGCGCGGGTGAACGGCCCGTCATCTGCTCGACCTGGAACACCGCCTGGTGCACCAGGAGGTCGAGTCCACCCACCACCCCGCCGCCGTTGCCCGACCAGGCAGCCGCCAGGGCCGTCGGCCACGGGTCGTACAGCACGTCGAAGAGGGTGCCGGGCGCGCTCGGGACCTCGGCGGCGAGGGCGTCGGTCGTGCCGGCAGGCGTGGTGGCGATCACGAGGGGCGCGTGCAGTGCCTCGGCCGCCGCCGACCAGTCGGCGGTGCGGACGTCCACGCCCAGTCGCTCGCCCCAGCCGCGCATCTCGGCGGCCCGCGTCTCGCTGCGCACGTACGCCGTCACCGGGCCGGTGCAGACACGCGCCAGGGCGGCGACCGCGGAGGAGGCGGTGGCCCCGGCGCCGAGGATCGCGGCGGAGTCCACAGTCTCGACGCCTCGCTCGCGCAGCGCCGCGATCATGCCGGGGATGTCGGTGTTGTCGCCGACCCGGCGGCCGTCGTCGGTGAACACCACGGTGTTGACGGCCTCGACGGAAGCAGCGGTGTCACTGATCCCGTCGAGCAGCGGGATGATCGCCCGCTTGAGCGGCATCGTCAGCGACAGGCCGGCCCATGACGCGTCGAGCTCCGCGACGAAGTCCGGCAGGGCGGCCTCGTCGACCTCGAACCGGTCGTAGGACCAGTCGTCGAGGCCGAGTTCGGCGTACGCGGCGCGGTGCAGCACCGGGGACAGCGAGTGCGCGATGGGCGAGCCGAGGACGGCCGCCCGGCGGGGCGGCGCCATCAGTTGCCCCGCGAGTCGTTGAACTTGTCCACCAGCTTCTGGTGCTCGGCGAGCGTCTTCGCGAACTCGGTCTTGTTCATGCCGTCCGTGGCCACGAAGTACAGCCAGCCGTCGTCCGTCGGGTTGAGGGCCGCCGTCAGGGCCTCGTTGCCCGGGTTGCTGATGGGCCCCGGGGTCAGACCCCTCTGGGTGTACGTGTTGTACGGGTCCTGGTTGCTGTTGATCTCGTCCTCAGAGATGTCGATCTTGCTCTGACCCTTGAGGTAGTTGAAGGCGGAGTCGAACTGGAGCAGTTGGTTCGTCTCGGTGTTCTCGGGCTTGAGACGGTTGTAGATGACCTCGGACATCTTGCGGAAGTCGTCGTGCGTCTTGCCCTCGACCTGGACCAGGCTGGCCAGCGTGAGCAGCTCCCACGGGTTCTCGAGGCCGAGGCCCTTCGCCTTGGACTCGAGGCCGGCCTTCTCGTACTCCTGGTTGGCACGGGCGACCATCTTCTTGAGGATCGCCTCCGGCTTGTCGCCCTTCGAGACCGGGTAGGCGGCAGGGAAGAGGAAGCCCTCGAGCGGGTCCTTGACGTCCTTGTGGTTCTTCGCCCAGTCGGGCAGCCCGAGACTGTCGGCCTTGGCCTCCGCGACCGACTCCGTCGTTCCCGGCTTGAGGTTGAGTTTCTTGTCTATCGACGTGTAGACGGCGGCGTTGCGGGTGCCCTCGGGGATAGTCAGGTTGTTGCGGCTGGCGGGGTTGAGCATCGACTCGACCGCGCTCTTGGCCGACTGCTCCTTCTTCAGGACGTAGACGCCGTCCTGGATGGTGCCGCCCTTGGGATTCTTGGCCTGAGCGGAGACGAACGCATCGACGCTCTTGACCACGCCGAGTTCCTTGAGGATGTTCCCGATCTCGCTGCCCGTGGCGCCCTGGGGGATCGTCACCTCGACGGTCGCGGCGATACCGGTGCCCTCGAAGTCCTCCGGCTCACCGAACTGGCCCTGAAGGAACTGGTAGCCGAAGTAGCCGACGGTCCCGAGGCCGCCCACGAGGACCGCGGCGACCACCAGGCATGCCAGGCCGTTGCGGCTGCCCTTCTTCTTGGTCCCCTTGCCACGGCGGTCGCGCCCGCCGCCTTCGCCGCCCCGCGCCTCTTCGTCGTGGCCGTCGTCCTCGTCGCGGCTGTCGTCGCCGGTGAAGAAGGGGTGGGTCTCCTCCTGTGCGGCTTCGGCGTCCCAGTCGGTGGCCGGCTCGGGCTCCGCGCGGCGCCGGCCGGGCGGCTGCGGCGGCGGGTAGGCGTCGGGCGTGCCGTAGTAGTCGGCTTCCTGGCGGGTGGCGTACCCGGCGGGCTCGCCGCCGTAGGTGGCCGACGGGTCGGAGCCGTACGGCGCCGCGGAGTGCTGACCGGTGTCCCAGCCGCCGCCGTCGTGGTGCTGCTGTGGCTGCTGGTACGGGTCCTGGTACTGCTGCTGACCGCCCTGCTGGTACGGGTCGTGGTACTGGCCCTGGCCGGTGTCGTACTGGCCCTGGGCGTACTGGCCCTGCCCCGTGTGGTACTGGCCCTGGCCGGTGTCGTACTGGCCCTGCCCCGTGTCGTACTGGCCCTGGGCGTACTGGCCCTGCCCGGTGTCGTACTGGCCCTGGGTGTACTGGCCCTGCCCCGTGTCGTACTGGCCCTGCTGCGCCTGCGGGTACTGCTGCTGATCGCCGGCGTGCGGAGCATGACCGGCCGCGGGCTGCTGTCCTCCCCACCCCTGATCCCCGTACAAAGGGTCCTCAGGGTGCCACGGTTCGGAGCCGGGGCCCCGGCCATACTCAGTCATCGATCCCCTAGGGCCGCGAGACGGCGCGGAACGTTCCGCCTCTTTTCTGTGCGGCGGCTGTTCGAACACCGCCGCATCGCGCGGAACGTTACCGTATCGCGATCAGACAATCGGTTCGACGCCCTCTCCCGGGGCATTGCCTGACGCCCGTTCGGACTCCAGAGCGTTCTGAAGGATCACCACAGCGGCAGCCTGATCGATGACGGACCTGCCCTTTTTGGACTTCACGCCCGAAGCACGCAGTCCCTGAGTGGCCGTCACTGTGGTCATCCTCTCGTCGACCAACCGGACGGGCACCGGATTGACGCCCTGTGCGAGTGTCTGCGCGAAGCTCCGGATCTTCTTGGCCGCCGGCCCCTCCCGTCCGCTGAGCGAGCGGGGCAGGCCGACCACGACCTCGATCGGCTCGTACTCCTCCACCAGCTGGCGCAGCCGCCGGTGGGCGGCCGGGACGTCACGTCCCGGCACGGTCTCCACCGGCGTGGCGAGGAGCCCGTCGGGGTCGCACGAGGCGACCCCGATCCGGGCGTCCCCGACGTCGATCGCGAGGCGACGTCCGCGGCGCATCTGTGGCCTGTCCTCGGTCACGCGGTCTCGGCGACGAGGCGCTCGACGGCGGCCACGGCGTCACCGATGGCGTCCGGGTTCTGGCCGCCGCCCTGGGCGACGTCCGGCTTGCCGCCTCCGCCGCCGCCCAGCGTCTTGGCGGCGGCGCGGACCAGGTCGCCGGCCTTGAGGCCGCGCTCGCGGGCGGCTTCGTTGGTGGCGATGACCGTGAGCGGACGGCCGCCTGCTGTCGTGAAGACGGCCACGACGGCCGGACGGTCGCCCGGGATGCGGCCGCGCACGTCGAGGACCAGCTTGCGCAGGTCGTCGGCGGACGTGCCGTCCGGGACGGTGCCCGTGACGAGGGCGACGCCGCGGACGTCCTTGGCGCCCTCGGCGAGCCCGGCGGCGGCGCCGAGCACCTTCTCCGCGCGGAACTTCTCGATCTCCTTCTCGGCGTCCTTCAGCTTGCCGAGCATGGCGGCGATCTTCTCCGGCAGCTCCTCGGAGCGGCCCTTGACCAGCTCCTGGAGCTGGGCGACGACCGTGTGCTCCTTGGCGAGGAAGTTGTACGCGTCGACGCCGACGAGGGCCTCGACCCGGCGCACGCCGGAGCCGATGGAGGACTCGCCGAGCAGCTTCACCAGACCCAGCTGGGCGGTGTTGTGGACGTGCGTGCCGCCGCACAGCTCCTTGGAGAAGTCGCCGATGGTCACGACGCGGACCCGCTCGCCGTACTTCTCGCCGAACTCGGCGATGGCGCCCTGCTTCTTGGCCTCGTCGATGCTCATGACCTCGGCGTGCACGTCGAGTTCACGGGCGAGGACTTCGTTGATCTTCTGCTCGACGTCGGTGAGGACCGTGCCGGGGACGGCGTTCGGCGAGCCGAAGTCGAAGCGGAAGCGGCCCGGGGAGTTCTCCGAGCCGGCCTGGGCTGCCGTCGGTCCGAGGGCGTCGCGCAGGGCCTGGTGGGTCAGGTGGGTGGCGCTGTGGGCGCGGGCGATGGCCCGGCGGCGGCGTACGTCGATGACGGCGTAGGCGGAGGCGCCGACGGTGACCTCACCGACCTGGACGACACCCTTGTGGACGCTGACGCCCGGGACCGGCTGCTGCACGTCGCGGACCTGGATGACGGCACCCGAGTGCAGCTTGATCCGGCCCTGGTCGGCGAGCTGGCCGCCGCCCTCGGCGTAGAACGGCGTGCGGTCCAGGACGACCTCGACCTCGTCGCCCTCGGAGGCCGCCGGGGAGGAGACGCCGTCGACGAGCAGGCCGACGACGGTGGACTCGCCCTCGGTGGAGGTGTAGCCGGTGAACTCGGTGTTGCCCGAGGTGTCGGCGATCTCGCGGTAGGCGGTGAGGTTGGCGTGACCGGTCTTCTTGGCCTTGGCGTCGGCCTTGGCCCGGTCCCGCTGCTCCTTCATCAGGCGGCGGAAGCCGTCCTCGTCCACGGACAGGCCCTGCTCGGCGGCCATCTCGAGGGTGAGGTCGATCGGGAAGCCCCAGGTGTCGTGGAGCAGGAAGGCCTTGTCGCCGGGCAGGACCGTGCCGCCCTTGGCCTTGGTCTCCGTGACGGCGGTGTCGAGGATGTTGGTGCCGCCCTTGAGGGCCTTGAGGAACGCGGCCTCCTCGGCGAGGGCGACGGTCTCGATCCGCTTGCGGTCGGTGATCAGCTCCGGGTACTGCTGCCCCATCGTGTCGACCACGACGTCGACGAGTTCCTTGACGACCGGGCCGGTGGCGCCCATCAGGCGCATGTTGCGGATGGCGCGGCGCATGATGCGGCGCAGCACGTAGCCGCGACCCTCGTTGCCGGGGGTGACGCCGTCGCCGATGAGCATCGTGGAGGTGCGGATGTGGTCGGCGACCACCCGCAGAGAGACGTCGGTGTCGTGCTTGTCGCCGTAGCGGACGCCGGTGAGCTCGGTGGCCTTGTCCATCACGACGCGCAGGGTGTCGGTCTCGTACATGTTCTGCACGCCCTGCAGGATCATCGCGAGGCGCTCGAGGCCGAGACCGGTGTCGATGTTCTTGCTCGGCAGGTCGCCGAGGATCGGGAAGTCCTCCTTGCCCTCGCCGGCGCCGCGCTCGTACTGCATGAAGACCAGGTTCCAGATCTCCACGTAGCGCTCGTCGTTGACGGCGGGGCCGCCCTCCTCGCCGAACTCCGGACCGCGGTCGTAGTTGATCTCGGAGCAGGGTCCGCAGGGGCCGGGGACGCCCATCGACCAGAAGTTGGGGCCCATGCCGAGGCGCTGGATGCGCTCGGCGGGTACGCCGATCACGTCGCGCCAGATCTGCTCGGCCTCGTCGTCGTCCTGGTAGACCGTGATCCAGAGCTTCTCCGGCTCGAGGCCGTAACCACCCTTGTCCTGGGGGCTGGTGAGCAGCTCCCAGGCGAACTTGATGGCGCCTTCCTTGAAGTAGTCGCCGAAGGAGAAGTTGCCGCACATCTGGAAGAACGTGCCGTGCCGGGTGGTCTTGCCGACCTCTTCGATGTCCGGCGTGCGCACGCACTTCTGCACGCTGGTCACGCGCGGGGCGGGCGGCTTGACCTCACCGAGGAAGTACGGCTTGAAGGGGACCATGCCCGCGGGGACGAGGAGCAGAGTCGGGTCGTCCGCGATGAGCGACGCCGAAGGCACGACGGTGTGCCCGCGCTCCTCGAAGAAGCTCAGCCAGCGGCGGCGGATTTCAGCCGACTCCATCAGTGGTCCTCATTCCGGTTGTACGAATGCTCGCCGTGCGGCTCTTCGCCGCGCGGCTGCTCGGTGTTCGAATGCTTGCGGTGCGACTTCCCGCCCGGCTTCCCGCCGTGCAGGTACGTGATCTGCGCGGGCTTTCCCCGCCCGACCGCCGCCGGCCCCCGCTGGGCCGGCAGCTCGCCGTCGACGGGCGCGTGCAGCCCCAGTACCTCGGCGAGTTCGCCCTCGCGCTGCACCATCCCGGCGCGGACGTCGAGCGCGAAGTCCTTGAGCTTGTGGCCCGCGTCGACGGCCTTGTTCGCGGCCTGGGCGGCGAGGCTCTCGGGGGTGAGCTGCTTGAGCTTGCGGTTGACCTTGGTGGTGGCCCATACGCCGGCTGCTGCGCCGGCGGTGAACCAGAACGTGCGGCGGAACATGATGCTTCAGCCCTTCCGGTTCCAGCGCCGGGCGGCCGGCACGGTGCGGCCGACGATCACCGAACGGCGCGACGGCGCGGCGGGCTTGTCGTCGCCCTTGCGGCTCATGGCACGGCGGACGCCGTAGCCGAAGGCGGCCACCTTCACCAGCGGGCCGCCGAACGTGGAGGCGACCGTCGTGGAGAGCGCGGAGGCGTTGGAGGTGACCTCCTGGACGTCGGTCGCGATGGCGTCCACCCGGTCGAGCTGGGTCTGCGCGGAGCGCACGGTCGCCGAGGCGTCGGCCAGCAGGGGCACCGCCTGTTCGGTCACGTCCGCCACGAGTTTGGTGGTCGCCCTGAGCGTCTGGGCCAGCCTCACGAGCACCACGGCGAGGAAGGAGACCAAGATCGCCCAGAAGACGGCCACCAGAATCCCGGCAACCTCTCCACCGGTCACTGCGCACCGCTCTCTGCATCGTCTTCGGGTGTACGGGAAATCGCCCTCCGAGCCTATCGCGCCCTCGACGGCGGCCCGTACCGCATTACCGGCGCGCTCCGGCCCGGTTCTCCGGGCCGATTGTACGCAGTGCTTACGCATGAGTACTCTGCGTGTCCTATGCGACGTCGCCACAGCAGTCTTCCCGCGGAACTGAACCGTTTCGTGGGTCGCAACGACGAGTTGTCCGCGCTCATCGGCGCCCTCGACAGCTCCCGTCTGATCACCGTCGTCGGACCGGGCGGCGTCGGCAAGTCCCGCCTGGCGGTGCACGCCGCGGCGGCCGTGCAGAATCGGTACGCCGACGGAGTGCGGCTGTGCGAGCTGTCCCTGTTACGAGACCCCGATCTGCTGGCCCACGCCCTCGCGGAGAGCCTCGGCGTCACCGATCACACCTCCAGGCCGCCCCGCGAGGTCGTGACCGACGAACTCGCGGGCAGCAGCCTGCTGCTCGTCGTGGACGGCTTCGAGCAGATCGTCGACGAGTGCGCCGAGCTCGTACGGGACGTGCTGCGCCGCGCTCCCGGGGTGCAGGTCCTCGCGGTGGGCCGCAGACCGCTGCGGCTCGACGGGGAGCAGATCTTCGAGCTGGCCTCGATGTCCGAGGAGGACGCCGCGGCGCTCTTCGAGGCCCGGGCCGCCGCCGTGCTGCCGAACCACCGCGCCACCGACGCCGAGCGGCCCGCGGTCCTCGAGGTGTGCCGCCGCCTCGAACACATCCCGCTGGCGCTCGAACTCGCCGCCGGACGCCTGCCGGCGCTCTCCCTGGACCAGCTGCTGCACCGGCTCGACGACCGCTTCGGACTGCTCACCGGCGGCTGCCGGGGAGCCCTGCCGCGCCATCGCACCCTGCGTACCGCCGTCGGCTGGAGCCATGAGCTGTGCTCACCGGAGGAACGGCTGCTGTGGGCCCGTCTGTCGGTCTTCGCGGGACAGTTCGACCTGGACGCGGTCGAGTACATCTGCACCGGCCCGGACCTGCCCGCCGACGGCGTCCTCGACGTGCTCGGCGAGCTGGTCGCCCAGTCCGTGGTCTGCCGCGAGGAGACGCCGGCCGGCCTGCGTTACCGCCTGCTGGACACGGTCCGGGAGTACGGGGCGGAGTGGCTTCGCGCGATCGGCGACGCGGAGCGGCTGCGCAGACGGCACCGCGACTGGTACATGGGGCTCGCCACATGGTGCGAACTGGAGTGGTTCAGCCCGCGTCAGGCGGAGGTGGCGGCCTGCGCCGACAGCGCGCTCCCCAATCTGCGGGCGGCGCTCGAACTGTGCCTGGAACAGCCGGAGGACGCCCATCTGGGCCGGCATCTGGCAGGGACCCTTTGGTTCTACTGGGTCGGCTGCGGCCGGCTCGCCGAGGGCCGGCACTGGCTCGACCGGTGCCTCGCCCATGAATCGGGGCACGAGGAGACACGGCTCAAAGCGCTGTGGGTGCTCGGCTACGTGGCGATCCTGCAGGGCGACCCGGCGGCCGCGGCGGCCGCGCTGCACGAGTGCGCCGAGCGGGCGGACCGGGCGCGGGACCGGCTCGCCGCCGCCTATGCGAGGCACCGCAAGGGCTGCCTGGCCCTGCTCGCCGACGAGATGCCGCGCGCCGAGGGTCTGCTGCGCTCGGCGCTGGCCTCGTACGAGGAACTGGGCGAGCTCAACAGCAACGTCCTGATGGGCCGGGTCGAACTGGCGATGACGCTGGTCTTCCAGGACCGGCTGGACGCGGCGGTCACGCTGTGCGAGGCCGTCAAGGAGGTCTGCGAGGACCACGGCGAGCAGTGGGCCCGCGCGTACGCGCTCTATGTGCTCGCCTACGCGGCCTGGGAGTCGAACACGTACGACAGGGCACGGGAGTTGCTCAACGAGTGCGTCGCCATCGACCACCGGTTCAACGACCTCGTCGGTCTGGTTCTGGCCCTCGAGCTGCTGGCTCTGGTGACGGCCAGCGAGGGGGATCCGGCGGAGGCCGCGGTCCTGCAGGGCGCGGCGGCCACGCTCTGGGGCTCGGTGGGCCCGTCCCTGTTCGGCTCCGGCTATTTCGGTGCGCCGCGCGCCCTGTCCGAGGAGCGGGCGAGACGGCTGCTGGGTGACGAGCGGTTCGAGGAGTGCGTACGCGACGGCCGGGGGCTCTCCCTCGACGCGGCGGTGCAGCGTGCGCTCGCGGCGCCCGGCGGCCCGCGGCCGGGGCTGGTCGGTACGCAGCGGGTACGGCCCCGGGAAACGCGGGAGCCCGCCAACTCCCCCACCGGGAACGGTGGGGAAGCGGCGGGCTGAAGCGCTGTGAGCGGCCGCCTCCCCCGGCTGACGCCGGGAGGGACCGCCAGGATCAGCGGGCGTAGTACTCGACGACGAGCTGCTCGTCGCAGATGACCGGAACTTCCTTGCGCTGCGGGTCGCGGTCCAGGCGGAACGCCAGGGCCTTGAGGTTGACCTGCAGGTAGCGCGGGGTCTCACCGTCGGCGGCGAAGCCACCCTCGCGGGCGACCTGGAAGAGGGTCTTCTCGCGGGAGCGCTCGCGGACCATCACGACGTCGTCGGGACGGACGCGGAAGGACGGCTTGTCGACCTTGCCGCCGTTGACCTCGATGTGGCCGTGGACGACCATCTGACGGGCCTGGTAGATGGTGCGGGCGATGCCCGAACGCAGGACCAGGGCGTCGAGGCGGCGCTCGAGCTCGACGACCAGCGCCTCGCCGGTCTTGCCCTCGGCCTTGCGCGCGCGGTCGTAGGCGCGGGCCATCTGCTTCTCGCTGATGTCGTACTGCGCACGCAGGCGCTGCTTCTCGAGCAGACGGACCTTGTAGTCCGAGTTCTGCTTGCGGCCACGGCCGTGCTCGCCCGGCGGGTAGGGGCGGGCTTCGAAGTACTTGACGGCCTTCGGCGTCAGCGCAATACCGAGCGCACGCGACTTCTTGACCTTGGGACGCGACTGGTTAGGCACGTTCTCCAGACCTCCGTTGTAGGTTAGGTTAGGCTCACCTTACTCAAGGAGATCGCATGTCTCGCCCTGGGAACACCAAGCGCATCACGGACAGCACAAACAACGCCGATGCCTCTTCGGGCATCGAGGTGACGGAGGTCCGATCAGCTCATGGTCAGCCGCGTCCCAGCGGGCTTGAAATCACTCGGATGCCGTCAGCAGCCGAGCGCACACGAACTCTCGTACAGAGTACATGCTCAGCGGTGCTGCTCGTCCCGGGGCTGGAGGGCGCCCGGCCGGAGCAGCTGAGCCCCCACGCCAGGGCGGTCGGCACCGACGGCGAGGTCTTCCTGCTGTTCGCCGCCGACTCGCCCGCCGTGCGGGCCGCGACCCACGCACAGGACGACGAGCTGTCGGCGGTACTGGAGCTCACCGACGTCGCGCCCGTCGCCGTGCGCGACCGTATCCGGGGCCGCGCCTGGGTCTCCGGCTGGCTGACCAGCGTCCCGGGCCTGGCGGCCGAGCCCGGGTACATGATGCTGCGTCTCGAGGTCGGCGAGGCGAGCGTCGACGATCTGTGGGGTACCGCCCGCGTGGAACCCGAGGAGTTCGCGAACGCGGCCGTCGACCCCCTCGTCTCCCACGAGACCGAACTGCTCCAGCACCTGCACTCCGCGCACAGCGACCAGGTGCAGGCCCTGGGCTCACTGCTCGGCGAGCGGGAAGGAACGGCCGCCGAGGAAGGACGGCGAGCGGTACCGCTGGCGCTGGACCGGTTCGGGCTGCGGGTGCGGTTCACCGGCGAGCGCTGCTTCGACGCCCGCTTCGACTTCCCCGCACCCGTCGCGGACGTGACCGAGCTGCGCCGCGCGATGCACACACTGTTCGACGCGGCGTCCCTCTGACGCCGCTCAGTCCTCCTCGCCGCGCAGGCGCGCACGCACCTTCTCCACCACGTCCGCGTACCGCGCCTCCGCGCCGTACCGCGTCGGTTCGTAGTAACGCTTGCCGTGGACGGCGTCCGGTGCGTACTGCTGGGCCGCGATACCGCCGGGGACGTCGTGCGGATAGACATAGCCCTGGGCGTGGCCCAGTTTCGCGGCCCCCTTGTAGTGGCCGTCACGCAGATGACGCGGGACCGGGCCGGCCAGGCCGTTGCGCACGTCCTGCTGGGCCGCGGAGATCGCCGTCGTCGCCGCGTTCGACTTGGGGGCGAGCGCGAGGGCGATCGTGGCATGGCTGAGGGTCAGCGCCGCCTCGGGGAAACCGATCATGGCGACGGCCTGGGCCGCCGCCACCGCCGTCGGCAGCGCGGTCGGATCCGCCAGACCGATGTCCTCGCTGGCCGAGATCATCAGCCGCCGGGCGATGAACCGCGGGTCCTCCCCCGCCTCGATCATCCGCGCCAGATAGTGCAGTGCCGCGTCCACGTCGGAACCACGGATCGACTTGATGAGCGCGCTGGCGACGTCGTAGTGCTGGTCGCCGTCGCGGTCGTACTTCACCGCCGCCCGGTCGACCGTCTCCTCCACGGTCACCAGGCTGATCCCGTCCTCCCCCTTGTCGAGGGCCGCACCGGCCGCGGCCTCCAGGGCCGTCAGCGCCCGGCGGGCATCGCCGCCCGCGATGCGCAGCAGATGCGCCTCCGCCTCCTCGGGGAGCGACACGGCACCGCCGAGCCCCCGCTCCTCGGTGAGCGCCCGGCGCAACAGGCCACGGACGTCGTCGTCGGTCAGCGGCTCCAGGGTGAGCAGCAGCGAACGGGAGAGCAGCGGGGAGATCACCGAGAAGTACGGATTCTCGGTGGTGGCGGCGATCAGCGTGACCCAGCGGTTCTCGACCGCGGGCAGCAGCGAGTCCTGCTGGGCCTTGGAGAAGCGGTGGATCTCGTCGAGGAAGAGGACGGTCTCCTTGCCGAAGCCGCCCGCGGCGCGCTTGGCGCCCTCGATGACGGCCCGGACCTCCTTGACGCCCGCGGTGATCGCGGAGAGCTCGACGAAGCGCTTGTTCGTCGCCTTGGAGACCACATAGGCCAGCGTGGTCTTGCCCGTGCCGGGCGGGCCCCAGAGGATCACGGACGAGACGCCGGCCGGCCCTCCCCCGCCGCCTTCGCCGACCAGGCGGCGCAGCGGTGAACCGGGCTTGAGCAGATGCCGCTGGCCGACGACCTCGTCGAGGATGCGCGGGCGCATCCGGACCGCCAGTGGACTGCTGGTCGGGTCCTTCTCCTGGCGTTCTTCGGCTGCGGCGGTAAAGAGGTCGGGCTCCACGCTGTGAAGCCTATGTCAGCCCACTGACAGCGCCGGATCCGGTCAGGAGGTCCAGAAGCCCCACCAGCGGGTCAGGATCAGCATGCCGATCACGCCGGTGTGCAGGACGGGCAGCACCCAGGTGAACTCGTCGAGGAAGCCGCGCAGCCAGGACGGCGCGGGCAGCAGCCCGTGGCGGACGTTGTGCGAGGTCACGTACCAGAACATGAAGATCGTGGCGACCCAGGCCAGGCCGCACCACAGGCACAGCGCGTTGATCTCGTACAGCGACTGCTGCATCAGCCAGGTGCAGAAGCCGACGCCGAAGAGGGTGCCCGCGTTGAAGGTCAGCCAGTACCAGCGGCGGAACCGGGCGCCGGCGAGCAGGCTCATGCCGACGCAGACCACGATGCCGTAAGTCACCAGTCCGAGCATCGGGTTGGGGAAGCCGAAGGCCGCGGCCTGGTCGCTCTCCATGACGCTGCCGCAGGAGACCACCGGGTTGAGGCTGCACCCCGGTGTGAAGGTGGTGCCGGCGATCTTCGCCTCGAGGATCTTGAACTTGTCGATCGTGATGACCCACGCGGCCAGCACACCGGCGGCGCCGGTGACGACGAGCAGCCAGGCGAAGGCCCTGCCTGCGCCGACCCTGCGCCCACCGGGTGCCTCCTCGTCGGGGGACACGTCTTTGGCCGCTGCACTCGTCATTTCGCCGTTCCATCGCTCCGGGGCTGTTGGGCACGGCCATTCTGCCGCACCGGTACGGATCTTCTCCGTTCGATCCGGATAAGGAAGATCCGCTCCGGCCGGCCCGCCGGGCCCGTAACAGAGCGGGGGCCCGGGGCAGTTGTCCGCCCCGGGCCCCCGCGACCGCCGTTGCCGGCCGGACCGCGCGGCGTCTCAGCCGAGCCGGCCGCGCAGCCGGGTGAGGACCTCGTCGACCGGCACCGGCTCCTGCTCGCCCGACTCCATGTCCTTGAGCTGGACCACGCCGTCGGCGAGATCACGCTCACCGGCGACGATCGCGTACCGGGCCCCGCTGCGGTTGGCGTTCTTCATCGCGCCCTTGAGGCCCTTCCCGCCGTACGAGAAGTCGGCCGCGACGCCCGCCCTGCGCAGCTCGGTCACCACGCCGAACAGGACGCGCCTCGCCTCGTCGCCCAACGGCACCGCGTACACGCTGGTGGCCGCCGGGATGTCGAGCTCGACGCCCTCCGCCTCCAGCGCCAGCACGGTGCGGTCCACGCCGAGGGCCCAGCCGACGGACGGCAGCGCGGGGCCGCCGATCATCTCGGACAGCCCGTCGTAGCGGCCTCCGCCGCCCACCGCGGACTGCGAGCCGAGACCGTCGTGGACGAACTCGAAGGTGGTGCGGGTGTAGTAGTCGAGACCGCGCACCAGCTTCTCGTCGTCCTCGAAGGCGACACCGGCCGCGGTGATCAGCGC
The DNA here is from genome assembly GCF_052068155.1 of Streptomyces sp. OZ13. Taxonomy (NCBI): domain Bacteria; kingdom Bacillati; phylum Actinomycetota; class Actinomycetes; order Kitasatosporales; family Streptomycetaceae; genus Streptomyces; species Streptomyces sp. OZ13. The sequence continues at coordinate 124,825 of NZ_JBQHCZ010000010.1, forward strand.
CCGGACCTCCTCGTGGTACGCCTTGCACGCGTCGCACAGGTAGTCGCGCAGCATGGGCGCGCCGACCAGCTGCTTCTGCACCGCGTCGCGCTTGTCGTCGAGGACCCGAAGCGGGTTGATCTCGATACGGCGGCGGGTGTCCTCGTCGAGGTCGAGGTCGCGCAGGAAGGTCTGGAGCGCCTCGCGGTAGACCGGGCGGCACTCCTTGTCGCCGAGCGAGTTGAGCAGGATCCGGAAGTTGCGCAGACCGAGCGAGCGGTACGCCTGGTCGGCCAGAATGATCAGCTCGGCGTCCAGCGCCGGGTCCTCGGCGCCGATCGCCTCGGCGCCCACCTGGGAGAAGTGCCGGTAACGGCCGGCCTGCGGGCGCTCGTAGCGGTAGTACGAGCCCGAGTACCAGAGCTTGACGGGCAGGTTGCCCGCCTTGTGCAGGTTGGCCTCCAGCGCCGCGCGCAGCACCGACGCCGTGCCCTCGGGCCGCAGGGCCAGCTTGTCGCCGCCCTTGGTCTCGAAGGCGTACATCTCCTTGGTCACGATGTCGGTGGACTCGCCGACGCCGCGCGCGAACAGCTCGACGTTCTCGAAGCCGGGCGTCTCGATGTAGCCGTAGCCCGAGTTCTTCAGCGGAGTGGAGATCGCGTCGCGCACCGCGAGGTACGTCGCGGACCGCGGCGGGATCAGGTCGTACGTGCCCTTGGGGGCCTGGAAGGTATTCACCTGTGGAGTCTCGTCACATTCCTCGTCGGGGAGCGGGCCGACCGCTCCCGAGGCCGGCGGCCACTTCCCGCAGATACGGGTTGGTGGCGCGCTCGCGGCCGATGGTCGTCTGGGGGCCGTGGCCGGACAGCACCACGGTCGAGTCGTCGAGGGGCAGGCACACCCGTGCCAGCGACTCGAGCATCTCGTCCATGTCGCCGCCGGGCAGGTCCGTGCGTCCGATGGAGCCGGCGAACAGCAGGTCGCCCGAGAAGAAGACGGACGGGACGTCCGCCGACTCGGGCATCTTGAAGGTCACCGACCCCTTGGTATGGCCGGGCGCATGCGAGACGGAGAAATCGAGGCCGGCCAGGCTGAGCGCGGCGCCGTCGGTGAGCTCCTTGACGTCGTCGGGCTCCCCGACGGTGAGTTCGCCCATGAGTGGCATCCCGATGGAGCGGCCGAGCGCCTTCTCCGGGTCGCTCATCATGTAGCGGTCCTCGGGGTGGATCCAGGCCGGGACGTCATGGGCGCCGCAGACGGGGACGACGGAGGCGACATGGTCGATGTGCCCATGGGTGAGGACGACGGCGACGGGCTTGAGCCGATGCTTCTTCAGCGCTTCCTCGACGCCTTCGGTGGCCTGGTGGCCCGGGTCGATGATCACGCACTCCTCGCCTGCGGCGGGGGCGACCAGATAGCAGTTGGTCCCCCAGGCCCCGGCGGGGAACCCGGCAATAAGCACGATCGTCCTCAGTTCGGTCGTCGTCGGTCGGCCGCTGCGTGGTTTGCAGTGGATTGCAGCAGATCAGAGCCTACCGGCGCTGCTCATCACACAGCCAACCCGTATACGGTACGGGCAAGCCCGGCGGTCGGCCTCATCCGACGTACGCGCCTTGAACGACCTTCGACCCACGAGTTACAAGGAGAAGACCCGGTGGTCAGCAGCGATCAGCGACGGCGGCAGCTCGCCAGGGAGAAGTTCGAGCGCCAGCAGCAGCGCAGGGAGCAGGCGCGGAAGAAGGCCAAGGTCCGCAACTCCGTGATCGCGGCGGCACTCGCCGTGGTGCTCGCGGGCGGCGGCGCCGTCTATGCGCTGGGCCTCACCGGGGAGGACAAGAAGGACGACGCCGCGCCGCTCGATCCCCCGCCGAGCGCCTCCCCTTCCGAGAGCAGCACGCCGGCACCGGCGATGGCGATCGACAAGAAGGCCAAGTACTCGTTCCGGCTGAAGACCGACCAGGGTGACATCGCGATCGCGATGGATGCCGCGAAGACGCCGCACACGGTGAACTCGTTCAAGTCGCTGGCGGACAAGGGCTACTTCGACGGTACGAAGTGTCACCGTCTGACCACGGAGAACATCTTCGTGCTGCAGTGCGGCGACCCGAAGGGCGACGGCACCGGCGGTCCTGGCTACACGATCCCCGACGAGAACCTCGACGCGCTCGGCAAGGCAGGCGCCGACGGCACGGTCACGTTCCCGGCGGGCACGGTCGCGATGGCGAACACCAGCCAGCCCGACTCGGGCGGCAGCCAGTTCTTCCTCGTCTACAAGGACACCAAACTGCCGCCCACCTACACGCCGTTCGGCACCATGGACGGGAAGAGCCTGAAGGCCGTCCAGGACGTGGCGAAGGCCGGAGTCGAGGGCGGCGGCGCGGACGGTCCGCCGAAGAAGGCCGTGACCATCGAGAAGGCCACCGTCCCGAAGGCGTAGCCGGGCAATTTCGGCCGCGCTGAGTGCGGACAGCCGGGCGGCCGGTCGCCTAGATTGGGCGTTGTACGGCGCGTGCTGGACGCGCGCCGTGGAGGGCGGGCGAGGCCCGTCCGGGAAACTGTGGACGATGCCCGGGGGAGGAACCCCTCGTCGGCATCAGGTTGAGGAGGCGCTGTGAGCAGCGACCCGTGGGGCCGCGTCGACGAGACGGGCACCGTGTACGTGCGTACTGCCGAGGGCGAGCAGGTCGTCGGATCGTGGCAGGCCGGGACTCCAGAGGAGGCTCTGGCCTACTTCGAGCGCAAGTACGAGGGCCTGGTGGTCGAGATCGGCCTCCTCGAGCGGCGCGTGAAGACCACCGACCTGTCGGCCAAGGACGCCCAGGCCGCCATCGACCATCTGCGTCAGCAGGTGGACGAGCACCACGCGGTGGGCGACCTCCAGGCACTCCGGGTGCGGCTCGACGCACTCGTGGCGACGGTCGAGAAGCGCCGTGAGGAGCGAAAGGCACAGCGGGCGAAGCAGACCGACGAGGCGCGCAAGGCCAAGGAGGCCCTGGTCGCCGAGGCGGAGGAGCTGGCCCAGAGCGAGCAGTGGCGGTCGGCGGGCGAGCGGCTGCGTGCGCTGGTGGACACCTGGAAGGGCCTGCCCCGGCTCGACCGGAAGTCCGACGACGAACTGTGGCACCGGTTCTCGCACGCGCGCTCCGCGTTCTCCAAGCGCCGCAAGGCGCACTTCGCGTCGCTGGACGCGCAGCGCGAGGAGGCCCGCAGGACGAAGGAGAAGCTGGTCGCGGAGGCCGAGGCGCTCTCCGGTTCCACGGACTGGGGTGTCACCGCGGCCCGGTACCGGGACCTGATGGCGCAGTGGAAGGCCGCCGGCCGCGCCCAGCGCGAAGCCGAGGACGATCTTTGGAACCGCTTCCGCGGCGCCCAGGACGTGTTCTTCGCTGCCCGCAGCGGCGTCTTCGCCGAGCGGGACGCCGAGCAGGCGGAGAACCTCAAGCTCAAGGAGGAGCTCGCGGCCGAGGCGGAGAAGCTGGTGCCGGTGACCGACCTGAAGGCCGCCCGTGCCGCCTTCCGTTCGATCAACGAGCGCTGGGAGGCCATCGGTCATGTGCCGCGGGACGCCCGTCCCAAGGTCGAGGGCCGGATGCACGCGGTGGAGCGGGCCCTGCAGGAGTCCGAGGAGAACGAGTGGCGCCGGACGAACCCGGAGGCGCGTGCGCGTGCCGAGGGTCTGACGGGCCAGCTCCAGGCGGCCGTCGACAAGCTGCGCGGCCAGATCGACGCGGCCCGCGCCTCGGGCAACAACGCTCGGGCCGACAAGCTCGCGAAGGAGCTCGAGGGCCGTCAGGCGCTGCTGGACCAGGCGCTGAAGGGTCTGCACGAGTTCGGGGGCTGAGGCACTCTGCCCTGGTGAAAGCGGCCCGGAACGTGACGGCGTTCCGGGCCGCTTCCGTCTGCCGTGCCGGCTGTTGCGTGCTCGGTCGCCCGCCGCCGGGTCGGTCCCCGGCCCGGGCGTGTGACGGACGGTCTACGGTGCGGCCGCCCCGCCCGCGGCGGACGAGGCCGGCCTGTCGTGGAGGCTGTCGAGCGCATGCCGGAGCACTTCGCACGCCTGGCTGTGGTTGCCCGCGGTCTGGAGCAGATCGGCCAGGCGCCGGCACACGAGAAGCGCCTCGGGCCCGAAACGCTTGCGCGTACGGTGAAAGGCCGTCTCGAGCACCTCGATGGCCTGCTTGTCCTGTCCGGTCTCGGTGAGCAGCTCCGCCGGTTCGAGGTGCACGGTGATGGCGTCGCCGTCGGCGTCAGGCGTGCTCGTCTGCTGGATCATCCGCAGCACCGGCAGGGCGTCCCTGCTGCGCCCGACCGACGTGAGCAGCCGTGCCAGCTGCAGGCCGGAGGAAATCATCGCCCCTTGGACCTCGGCGTCGATGACAGGTCCCGCAGGAGTGGTGCGGGACGCCTTGGCGCGGTTGCGGACCATGGGCAGGCGCCCGACGTCGTTCTCCTGGCTGCGCTGCGGCCGTGGCCGATTACGTGAACCGAGGCGGGCGTCGACCGCCCGGTAGAGCGTTTCGAGATCGAGCATCTCGGGAGCGTCGGGGAGGCCCTCGTTCAGGACATGCAGCAGTTCACCGGTGAAGGCGGTGTGGCGCTCTCCCTCCGGGGCCAGCGCCACATGGTCCTTCGGCGACGCGGTCAGTACGTAGGCTCCCTGGATCCCCGCCTGCGCCGCCAGTGCGTTGGGGCTGCTGAGCGTGCGCGCCGCACGGCCGCTGAAGCAGCAGTCGAGGACGACCACCTTGCGCCGGGCCGGTGACGCGAGGATCGCGGTCCGCAAATGCCGATATTCGACAGCTGTGTAGCCGGAGCCTTCCCTCGAGCCGACAAGCGCGAGATACAAGTCGGCCGACTCCGAATCACGCAGCCCATGACCGCAGTAGTAGACCAGCAAGGTGTCCTGCGCCCGCTCCCCTGCCGCGTAGACGGGGTCGAGCAGTCCGGCCGGTGTCTCGGGCTCGGCCACGGTGAAGGTGTGGGCGCCGGGCAGTCCCCACACCGTCGAGTCCTTGAGCGCGGACGCGAGGTCCTCGAGATTCGTCGTGACGGCGGAGAGCTGCGGCAGGTGCAGGTACGAGGAGGTCCCGATGAGGACCGCCGCCGACGCCGACGGGTCAGGCAGTCCCGCGGTCGTCACCCTGCTGCCCTCCGTGCGCCTGTTCCCGCAGCAGCTCGGCGATCGCCAGTGCCGTCGCGGCGTCGCCGGACCGCACGTCGATCTCTACGTCACCGTGCCGGATCGTGACCGCCGGGGCGGCGCGCCGAGCGGCTCTCCACTGGCTGACCGCCACGGCGAGTTGTGCGGCGGAAAGACCTCCGGCCACCGTGAGGGAGATGAGGTCGAGGACCACCCCCATGTGGTCCGCCCGGGCAGGCGCGGATCCGACGAGCCGTCCGTGCACGTGCGGCCCAGGCACGCCGAAGGGCCGGTTCCGACGGAACCGGCCCTTGTCGTCCGCGACCTACGGCCGCCGCGCCGAGGTCACACGGTAGACGTCGTAGACGCCCTCCACGCCACGAACCGCCTTCAGGACGTGACCCAGGTGCTTGGGGTCGCCCATCTCGAAGGTGAAGCGCGAGGTGGCCACCCGGTCGCGTGAGGTCTGCACGGCCGCGGAGAGGATGTTGACGTGCTGGTCGGAGAGGACCCGGGTCACGTCGGACAGCAGACGGGACCGGTCGAGTGCCTCGACCTGGATTGCGACGAGGAACACCGACGACTGGGTGGGGGCCCATTCGACGTCGAGGATCCGTTCGGGCTGTTGCGAGAGCGAGTCGACGTTGACGCAGTCCGCGCGGTGCACGGACACGCCGCTGCCGCGGGTGACGAACCCGATGATCGGGTCGCCCGGCACCGGTGTGCAACAGCGCGCCAGTTTCACCCACACGTCCTCGACGCCCTTGACCACCACGCCCGGGTCCGCGCTCTTGCGGCGCTTGCTGCGGCCGTGGGACGGCGGGGTGGACTCGGCGAGGTCCTCGCTGGCGGCCTCCTCGCCGCCGAGGGCCTGCACCAGCTTCTGCACGACGCCCTGCGCGGCCACATGGCCTTCACCGATCGCCGCGTACAGCGACGAGATGTCGGGGTAGCGCATCTCGTGGGCGAGGGTGACCAGGGAGTCGCCGGTGAGGATCCGCTGGATCGGCAGGTTCTGCTTGCGCATGGCGCGCGCGATGGCGTCCTTGCCCTGCTCGATGGCCTCGTCGCGGCGCTCCTTGGAGAACCAGGCGCGGATCTTGTTGCGCGCCCTCGGCGACTTGACGAAGCCCAGCCAGTCACGGGACGGGCCGGCGCCCTCGGCCTTGGAGGTGAAGACCTCCACCAGGTCGCCGTTGTCGAGGGTCGACTCGAGCGGCACGAGACGCCCGTTGACCCGCGCCCCTATGGTGCGGTGACCGACCTCGGTGTGCACCGCGTAGGCGAAGTCGACCGGGGTGGCGCCCGCGGGCAGCGCTATGACGTCGCCCTTGGGCGTGAAGACGAAGACCTCGTTGCGGGAGAGGTCGAAGCGCAGCGACTCGAGGAACTCGCCGGGGTCCTCGGTCTCCTTCTGCCAGTCGAGCAGCTGCCGCAGCCACGCCATGTCGTTGACGGTGTCCTGGCCGGCCGTGCCCTTGCCTGCCTTGGGGACGTCGGTGCGGATCTTGGAGGCGCCGGCGACGGTCTCCTGCTTGTACTTCCAGTGCGCGGCGATGCCGTACTCGGCGCGGCGGTGCATGTCGAAGGTGCGGATCTGCAGCTCGACCGGCTTGCCGTTCGGCCCGATGACCGTCGTGTGCAGCGACTGGTACATGTTGAACTTGGGCATCGCGATGTAGTCCTTGAACCGCCCCGGAACCGGGTTCCAGCGGGCGTGGACGGTGCCCAGTGCCGCGTAGCAGTCGCGGACCGTGTCGACGAGGACGCGGATGCCCACCAGGTCGTAGATCTCCGCGAAGTCCCGGCCGCGGACGATCATCTTCTGGTAGACGCTGTAGTAGTGCTTGGGCCTGCCGGTCACGGTGGCCTTGATGCGGGCGGCGCGCAGATCGGACTGGACCTCGTCGGTCACTATGGCGAGGTACTCGTCACGCTTTGGCGCCCGCTCGGCGACGAGACGGACGATCTCGTCGTACATCTTGGGGTAGAGGATCGCGAAGGCGAGGTCCTCGAGCTCCCACTTGATGGTGTTCATGCCCAGGCGGTGGGCCAGGGGCGCGTAGATCTCGAGCGTCTCGCGGGCCTTCTTCTCCTGCTTCTCCCGCTTGAGATAGCGCATGGTGCGCATGTTGTGCAGCCGGTCGGCGAGCTTGATGACCAGGACGCGCGGGTCCTTGGCCATGGCGACGACCATCTTGCGCACGGTCTCGGCCTGGGCGGCCTCACCGAACTTGACCTTGTCGAGCTTGGTGACGCCGTCGACGAGCAGCGCGACCGAGTCGCCGAAGTCCCGGCGGAGCTGGTCGAGGCCGTACTCGGTGTCCTCGACCGTGTCGTGCAGAAGCCCGGCCATCAGCGTCGCCGGGTCCATGCCCAGCTCGGCGAGGATCGTGGTGACGGCCAGCGGATGCGTGATGTACGGGTCGCCACTCTTGCGCTTCTGCCCGCGGTGCCAGCGCTCGGCGACCTGGTAGGCACGCTCGATCTGGCGGAGCGTCGACGTCTCGATCTTGGGGTCGTTGCTGCGCACGATCCGCAGCAGCGGCTCGAGCACCGGGTTGTACGGGGAGGAGCGCTGCACGCCCAGGCGCGCGAGACGCGCGCGTACCCGGTTCGAGGAGCCGCCGGTGCGCGCCGTGCTCGGGGGCAACGGCTTGGGCGCCGTGACGGGGACCTGGCTCACTCGCTCGGGCGCGGCCGGCCCCGGCCTCTCCGCCCGCTTCGGCTCGGGCGTGACAGGGGATGCCGCAGCCTTGTCGGCCTTCTGGTCGGGCTGCGCGGCGGCGGGCTGGGCCTCGTCTGGCAAGAGCGCTCCTCGTGCGGGTCCGGGTCCCCCGGGTCAGGCCCGGAAAGGCCATGGTATCGACCTCTGCCGCCCCGATCGCGCGGGGAGGGGAGGCTGCTCACAACGCGAGACGGGCACCCGGTTGTTCCCGGGTGCCCGCCTCGGCGGGTGAGCGCTCCTGGCTGTCGGTGAATCCGCAGCTCAAAGGCGCGTCAGATGGTGATCAGGGCCTCCAGCGGGGCGCCGGCGAGCGCCGGCTCGAGCCGGGCCCTGCCGCCGAGGAATCCCAGCTCCATCAGGACCGCGACGCCTGCGACCTCGGCTCCGGCCCGGCGGATCAGCTCGAGGGACGCCTCCGCGGTGCCGCCGGTGGCGAGGACGTCGTCGATGACCATGACGCGGTCACCCGCGCTGAGGTCCTCGGCGTGCACCTCGATCTCGGCGGTGCCGTACTCCAGCTCGTAAACCTGGGAGAGCGTCGCCCCGGGGAGCTTGCCCGCCTTGCGGACCGGGATGAATCCCATGCCGGCGCGGACGGCGACCGGCGCGGCCAGGATGAAGCCGCGGGCCTCCAGGCCCACGATCTTCGTCGCGCCGTGCCGGACGCAGAACTCGGTGAACGCCTCGGTCAGCGCCGTGAAGGCGACCGGGTCCGCGAGCAGCGGCGTGATGTCCTTGAACATCACGCCCGGCTTCGGATAGTCGGCGACGTCACGGATGCGGCTGAGCAGCAGCTCCTGGGTGCTGAGCGTCATCAGCGCCTGCCCGAGGGACGGCCGCGGCCACGGCCGCGGGGTCCGACGACCGCGCCGGCGGGCGCCGCGCCGTCCGGCACCGCGTCGTCCGGCGCCTCGCCCTGCTGGTCCTCGCCGGTTTCGCCCCTGGCCTCCGCGGCCGCGCGCTTGGCGAGCACCCGCTTCTTCAGGGCCTTCATCTGCGGGTCGCGTTCCTTGAGGTCGGCGACGAGCGGAGTGGCGATGAAGATCGAGGAGTAGGCACCGGCCGCGAGGCCGACGAACAGCGACAGCGAGATGTCGTTGAGCATGCCGGCGCCGAGGAAGCCGCCGCCGATGAACAGCAGGCCGGCGACCGGCAGCAGCGCGACGACCGTGGTGTTGATGGAACGCACCAGGGTGCTGTTGATGCTGCGGTTGGCGATCTCGCTGTAGGTGAAGCGGGTCTGCTTGGTGATGTCCTTCTGGCCTTCCTTGAGGCTGTCGAAGACGACCACCGTGTCGTACAGCGAGTAACCGAGGATGGTCAGCAGACCGATGACCGTACCGACGGTGACCTCGAACCCGACGAGCGAGTAGATGCCGACCGTGATGGTGATGTCGTGGATCAGCGCGACCAGGGCCGCCACGGCCATCCGCCACTCGAAGGCGATGGCCAGGTAGATCACGACCAGGAGCATGAAGACGCCGAGGCCGGTCCAGGCCTTGTTGGCGATCTGCTCACCCCAGCTGGGGCCGACGAGGTCGGCGTTGATGCTGGCGGCCTCGATGTTCAGGGCCTTGGCGAGCTCCGCCTGGACGCGGTCGGCCTCGGCCGTGTCCACGCCGCTGATCTGGATCCGCAGACCGCCGGTGCCCAGCTCCTGGACGATCGGGATGTGGTCGGAGATCTCCTCGGCCACTTCCGTGGCCTGGCTGACGCTCACGTCCGCCTTCGGGGTCGTGAAGACGGCTCCGCCCTTGAACTCGATGCCCATGTTGAGGCCCTGGACGGCGAGGGCGACGATCGCGGTGATCGTGATCAGGATGGAGACGCCGTACCAGACCTTGCGCTTGCCGACGAAGTCGTAACCGACCTCGCCCTGGTAGAGCCTGGCGCCGAGATTGCCGAGTCGCGACATCTCACGCCTCCTTCGGTTCGGTCGTCGGGGCGGTGGTACGGCGCGAACGGCGCAGCGGCGGCTTGGCGCCGAGCCGCTTCGGGTCGAGTCCGGACCACGGGTGGCCGCTGGCGAAGAACTTCCGGCGGGCCATGAGCGTCATCACCGGCTTGGTGAAGAAGAAGACCACGACCACGTCGAGCAGGGTGGTCAGACCCAGCGTGAACGCGAAGCCCTGGACCTTTCCGACGGTGACGACGAACAGCACCGCGGCGGCGAGGAACGACACGAAGTCGGAGACCAGGACGGTGCGACGGGCGCGCGGCCAGGCGCGCTCGACGGCGGGCCGCAGGGTGCGTCCTTCCCGGATCTCGTCACGGATGCGTTCGAAGTAGACGATGAACGAGTCGGCGGTGATACCGATGGCGACGATGGCGCCGCAGACGGCCGGCAGGTTCAGCGCGAAGCCGATGGCGGGGCCGAGCAGCGTCATGATCGTGTACGTGAGGATCGCGGAGACGCCGAGACTGAGCAGAGCGATCAGCGACAGGCCGCGGTAGTAGACGACCAGGTAGATGACGACCAGGGCGAGACCGATCGCACCGGCGATCAGACCGGCCTTGAGCTGCTCGCCGCCGAGTGCGGCCGTGACGGTGGTGACGCTGTCCTCTTCGAAGGACAGCGGCAGCGCGCCGTAGGACAGGATGTTGCCCAGGTTCTGGGCGGAGTCCTGGTCGAAGTTGCCGGTGATCTCGGCGCTGGCGCTCAGGGTCTGGTTGACCTGCGGGGCCGAGACCACTTCACCGTCGAGGACGATGGCGAACTGGTTCATCGGGGGCTGCTGCTGCGAGAGCCGGCTGGTGATCGTCTGGAACTTCTTGGCACCGGCCTCGGTGAAGTCCATCGTGACGATCCACATGCCGCGCTGCTGGTCGAGCTGGCCCTTGGCGTCGTCGACGTCCTTGCCGTTCACCTCGGCGGGACCGAGGATGTACTTCTCCCACTGGCCGGCGCTGTTCTTGCCACAGGCGACGGTCGGCTCGGTCGGCTTGACGTTGTCGCCGAGCGTGCCGCGGGCCTTGTCGTCGGTGCAGTCCAACGTGGTGAACTGCTTCTCCAGCGCCGCGGTGGCCGGGTCGGCCGACGGCGTCGGCACCGGGCTCTCACCGGGCTTGGGGCTCTCGGACGCCTTGGGCGATCCGGACCCCGACGGGCTGGGGGTGGCGGCCGGGGCCTTGAGGCCCTCGGTGACCGCGCGGCCCTGGGTGGTGGCACTGGGCGACGGCGTGCCGGACGGGGAACCGGACGGCGGGGTGGCCGTCTCCTTGTCCTTGTCGTCCTTGGCCGCACCGCCGGCCGAGGCGCTCGGCGAGGGCTCCGGGGCGGCCGGGCCGCCGGCGGCGACCGTCAGAACGGGCCGGAAGAACAGCTGGGCGGTCGTACCGACCTGCTCACGGGCCTGCTCGGAGTTCGTGCCCTTGGGGATGTTCACAATGATGTGACTGTTGCCCTGGGTCTGAACCTCGGCCTCGGAGACGCCGAGACCGTTGACACGGCGCTCGATGATGCCGACCGCGGTGTTCATGTTGGTCTCGTTGACCGCGTTCTCCTGGCCAGGCTGGTTCTTGGCCTCGAGCGTGATGGTCGTACCGCCCGCCAGATCGATGCCCAGACGCGGCGTGAGCTGACCGGCCCAGAACATCCCGCCCGTGAGCGCGACCATGGCGATCAGGATCAGAGCCAGGGCACGCCCCGGCTTGCCCTGAGCCCCCGCGGGCCTTCGGCCCCTGTTCGGTGCTGCCACCTTCTCGTTTCTCCCTGTCCAACCGCCCACGGCGCAGGGTGTGCGCCCGGGGCGGCCACGAAGTGTTGTGGGGGCCTGCCCCCGCGATCAGTCGGCACGCCCGGGGGACCGCACTGGCGCCTGCCGGCGCCGCCGCGGTCCCCGAATCGTGGCTACTTCGCGTCGGCCTCGCCGTCGGCCTTGCCGTCCTTCGGCTCGGCGCCGTCCTTCTCGGCCGTCTCGCCGTCCTCGGTCTTCTCGGTCTTCTTGCCGAGGTCGAGCTTGGCGTCGTCCGCGGGCTGGTCCGCGTCGTCGGCGGTCAGCGAGGAGGCGTCGTCGGGAACGACGTCGGTGTCGGCCGAAGGGTCGTCGCCGTGGACGATGCGGTTGTACTCCTCGTCGGAGAGCACGGCACCGATCGCGTTCTTCGCGAACACCAGGTGGACGCCGGGAGCGGCTTCGAGGAGGACCGTGTCGTCATTGACCTCCTTGACGGTGGCGTAGAGGCCACCGATGGTCCGCACGCCGGTTCCGGGCTGCATCTGGTCGCGCATGTTGGCGGCCGCCTGCTGCTTCTTCTTGGCGGAGCGGGTCATCAGGAACATGGCCCCGATGAGCACGATGAAAGGGAGGAGGGTCAAGATATCCACGGGGGAATTCCTTCGCATGACCGCGCTGTGTGAGCGGCCGATCTACGGGGGTGGGCACGCCGACCTGTACGGGCGGCATCGGCGGAGTCTAAGCGAGTCCGCATCGATGGAACAACGCCCAGCATCCCACCGTGGTTCCTGGGCGTGCGAGTCTCCTCGCCGTCACGTCCCGAACAGACCCTGTTGTCCGCTTGCGCCCTGCGCCTGCTGGGGCGGGGTCAGCCCGAGGTGTGTCCACGCCGCGGGCGTGGCCACCCGGCCACGGGGAGTACGGGCCAGCAGTCCCTCCCTCACGAGGAACGGTTCTGCGACCTCCTCGACGGTCTCCCGCTCCTCCCCCACGGCCACCGCCAGCGTCGACAGGCCGACGGGCCCGCCGCCGAACAGCTTGAGCAGAGCCTGGAGCACGGCCCGGTCGAGGCGGTCCAGACCGCGGGTGTCGACCTCGTAGACCTGCAGTGCCGCGGCGGCCACCTCGCGGTCGACCCGGCCGTCGGCCTCGACCTGCGCGTAGTCGCGCACACGACGCAGCAGGCGGTTGGCGATACGGGGCGTGCCGCGGGAACGGCCGGCGATCTCCGCGGCGCCGTCGGGGTCGATCTCGACGTCGAGGAGCTGCGCGGACCGGTGGATGACGCGCTCGAGCTCGACCGGCTCGTAGAACTCCATGTGCCCGGTGAAGCCGAACCTGTCCCGGAGCGGCGGCGGCAGCAGGCCGGCCCTGGTGGTGGCCCCGACCAGGGTGAACGGCGGCAGCTCGAGCGGGATGGCGGTGGCGCCGGGACCCTTGCCGACGATGACGTCGACCCGGAAGTCCTCCATCGCCATGTACAGCATCTCCTCGGCGGGCCGGGACATCCGGTGGATCTCGTCGAGGAAGAGGACCTCACCCTCCTGGAGGGAGGAGAGGATGGCCGCCAGGTCGCCCGCGTGCTGGATGGCGGGGCCGGAGGTGATGCGGATCGGCGCGTTCATCTCGGACGCGATGATCATCGACAGGGTGGTCTTGCCGAGGCCCGGCGCGCCGGAGAGAAGGACATGGTCCGCTGTGGCCCCGCGCTGCCGGGCGGCCCGCAGGACGAGGTCCAGCTGCTGGCGGACGCGTTCCTGGCCGACGAACTCGTCGAGCGTCTTCGGCCGAAGGGCCGCCTCGACGGCACTGTCCTCGGTGTCGGCGGAGGGCGCGACCAGCCGGGCGTCCGCGGCGGTGGTGGTCTCGTCTTCCCAGTTCACGTGTGTCTGCCTTCTCGGTGGTGGGTGGGGCGGTCAGGGGAGGCGGCCCCTCTCGGACAGGTCACCGCGTCCGGCTCAGCGACTGGAGCGCCGCCCGCAGCAGCGGGCCCACCTCCGGGGCCGCCCCCATCGCCTCCGCCTGCGGCGCCACCGCGGCGACCGCCTCGTCCGCCTCCCGGGTGGCATAGCCGAGGCCGATCAGCGCGGCGTGCAGCTGGTCGCGCCACGAGTGGCTGACCGGGGCGCCGACGGCGGGGCCGGAGCCGAGCGGCTCGCCCAGCCGGTCCTTCAGCTCGAGCAGCAGCTTCTGCGCGCCCTTCTTGCCGATACCCGGCACCGCGGTGAGCGCCTTCTCGTCGCCGGTGGCGACGGCGATCCGCAGCGCGTCGGGGCTGTGCACGGCGAGCATGGCCTGCGCCAGCCTCGGTCCGACGCCGCTCGCCGTCTGCAGCAGCTCGAACACCTGACGCTCGTCGTCGTCGGCGAAGCCGTACAGCGTGAGCGAGTCCTCACGGACGACGAGCGAGGTGGCGAGCTTCGCGTCCTGACCGATCCGCAGCTCGGAGAGGGTGTTCGGGGTGCACTGGACGGCCATGCCGATGCCGCCGACCTCGATCACCGCGGTGGTCGGTGCGAGCGCGGCGACGGGGCCGCTCACGAAGGCGATCATGCGGTACGTCCTTTCGATGCGTACGTCGTGCGGTGCGCGGCGACGGCTTGCTGGAGGCGGTTCTGCGCGGGGGCGCGCCAGATGTGGCAGATGGCGAGGGCGAGGGCGTCCGCGGCGTCGGCCGGCCTGGGCGGCGCGTCGAGCCGCAGCAGCCGGGTCACCATCGCGCCGACCTGCGCCTTGTCGGCCCGGCCGCTGCCGGTGACGGCGGCCTTGACCTCGCTGGGCGTGTGGAGGGCCACCGGGATGCCGCGCCGTGACGCGCACAGCATGGCGACGGCGCTGGCCTGGGCGGTGCCCATCACCGTGCGCACATTGTGCTGGCTGAACACCCGCTCCACGGCCACGAATTCGGGCCGGTGCTCGTCGAGCCACTGCTCGATGCCCTGCTCGATGGCGACGAGCCGGGCGCCCAGCTCGGCGTCCGGCGGGGTCCGCACGACTCCGACTCCGCGCATCGTCAGCGGACGGCCCGCGACGCCTTCCACCACGCCCACGCCGCACCGGGTCAGCCCCGGGTCCACGCCCAGTACGCGCACGCGCCCCTCCCATCGTTCATCTGTTTGTGCAGGCTATCGGCTGCCACCGACAGAGCACGGACGGGCCGACGGGATCGTGTCCCGTCGGCCCGTCCGTGGGTGCCGTATGACTGTGCGTCAGGCGTCGACCTTCTCCATGACCTCGTCGGAGACGTCGAAGTTGGCGAAGACGTTCTGCACGTCGTCGCTGTCCTCGAGCGCGTCGATGAGCTTGAAGATCTTGCGCGCGCCCTCTTCGTCCAGTTCGACCTGCATGGTCGGGACGAAGTTGGCCTCGGCCGAGTCGTAGTCGATGCCGTTCTCCTGGAGGGCGGTGCGGACCGCGACCAGGTCGGTGGCCTCGCTGAGCACCTCGAACGACTCACCGAGGTCGTTGACCTCTTCCGCGCCGGCGTCGAGAACCGCTCCGAGGACGTCGTCCTCGGTCAGCTCGCCCTTGGGGACGATCACGACGCCCTTGCGGTTGAAGAGGTACGACACCGAGCCGGGGTCGGCCATGGAACCGCCGTTGCGGGTCATGGCGACACGGACGTCGGAAGCGGCACGGTTGCGGTTGTCGGTGAGGCACTCGATGAGCACCGCGACACCGTTCGGGCCGTAACCCTCGTACATGATCGTCTCGTAGTCGACGCCGCCGGCCTCGAGACCGCCGCCGCGCTTGACCGCGGAGTCGATGTTCTTGTTGGGCACGGAGCTCTTCTTCGCCTTCTGGATGGCGTCGAAGAGCGTCGGGTTGCCGTCGATGTCGGCGCCGCCGGTACGGGCCGCCACCTCGATGTTCTTGATCAGCTTCGCGAAGAGCTTGCCGCGCTTGGCATCGATCACGGCCTTCTTGTGCTTCGTCGTAGCCCATTTAGAGTGGCCGGACATCTGCCTGTCTCCTTCGCGTAACCCTTTACTGAACGAACCCCAGAGATCCTACCGGGATCCCGTCAGGCCCTATCGCGCACCATGTCCACGAAAAGCACGTGCACCCGGTGGTCGCCCGTCAGTTCGGGGTGGAAGGACGTCGCCAGCGCGTTGCCCTGGCGTACGGCGACGATGTGCCCGTCGTGCTCCGCCAGCACCTCGACCTCCGCGCCGACCGACTCGACCCAGGGGGCGCGGATGAAGACGCCCTCGACCGGGTCGCCCTCCACTCCCTTGATCGCGACAGCCGCCTCGAAGGACTCGTTCTGCCGCCCGAAGGCGTTACGGCGGACGATCATGTCGATGCCGCCGAACGTCTCCTGACCCGAGCGCGGGTCGAGGATCTTGTCCGCGAGCATGATCAGACCGGCGCAGGTCCCGTACACGGGCATGCCCGCACGCAGCCGCTCGCGCAGCGGCTCCATCAGACCGAACAGCACGGCCAGCTTGGAGATGGTGGTGGACTCGCCGCCCGGGATCACCAGGGCGTCGATCTCCGCCAGTTCCTCGGGGCGCCGGACCGGCCTGGCCACGGCGTCGGCCGCGGCCAGGGCGATCAGGTGCTCCCGTACGTCGCCCTGGAGCGCCAGGACACCGATCACGGGAGTGGTCATCACCAGCCCCGGTTGGCGTAGCGCTCGGCCTCGGGCAGGGTGTCGCAGTTGATGCCGACCATGGCCTCGCCCAGGTTGCGGGACGCGTCGGCGATGATCTTCGGGTCGTCGTAGAAGGTGGTGGCCTTCACGATGGCCGCGGCGCGCTTGGCCGGGTCGCCCGACTTGAAGATGCCCGAGCCGACGAAGACGCCCTCGGCGCCGAGCTGGCGCATCAGCGCGGCATCCGCGGGGGTGGCCACACCGCCGGCGGAGAACAGCACGACCGGCAGCTTGCCCAGCTCGGAGACCTCCTTGACCAGCTCGTACGGGGCGCGGAGCTCCTTGGCGGCGGCGTACAGCTCGTTGTTGTCGAAGCCGCGCAGCTTGGCGATCTCGTTCTTGATCTGGCGCAGGTGGCGGACGGCCTCGACGACATTGCCGGTGCCGGCCTCGCCCTTGGAGCGGATCATGGCCGCGCCCTCCGCGATGCGGCGCAGGGCCTCACCGAGGTTGGTGGCGCCGCACACGAACGGCGTGGTGAACGCCCACTTGTCGCTGTGGTTGACCTCGTCGGCCGGGGTCAGCACCTCGGACTCGTCGATGTAGTCGACGCCGAGCGACTGGAGGACCTGGGCCTCGACGAAGTGGCCGATACGGGACTTGGCCATCACCGGGATGGAGACCGCGTCGATGATCTCCTCGATCATGTTCGGGTCGGACATCCGGGCCACGCCGCCGTCCTTGCGGATGTCGGCGGGCACACGCTCGAGGGCCATGACGGCGACGGCGCCGGCGTCCTCGGCGATCTTCGCCTGCTCGGCGTTGACCACGTCCATGATCACGCCGCCCTTGAGCTGCTCGGCCATGCCGCGCTTGACGCGAGAGGTGCCGATCGCCGAAGAGTCAGCGGTCTGCGGGAGGGGGCTGGTGGACACGGGGACCTCACTCGATGACGACGTTGCGATGCGTCATCGATGGAACATCCACCGACCAGGCCACTGCAAGGGCCAATGGAAAGGCAGTGGATCGTTTTCGCCGGTCAGGTGGGCCGGTCCGCCAGCGCTGCGGGCGGTTCGTCATCCATTTCGAAGGCCAGCGGGAACGGGGCGTGGCCCGCCAGCCGGAACCAGCGGACCGTCCGGTGCCGTCGCAGCGCGCGCGCCGCACGCACGGAGTCGTTGTGGAAACGCCGCGCCATCGGCACCCGGCGCACCGCCTGCGCGAGCTCCCCGGCGGCCTCCTCACCGCCCGGCACCTGACGCACCGCCTCCACCTGCTCCTGCGCGCCGAACACGGCCCGCAGCGCGGCACTCAACTCGCTCTCGGCGACCTCACGGTGCTCCTCCTCGGCCTGACGGGCCTCGTGGGCGGCCTCGTAGAGCACGATCGACGCGGCGGGATCGAGCACGCCGGAGGTCGCGAGCTCCTGCGCGACGGAGGCCCGCCGCAGGAGTTGGGCGTCGAGCGCGGCACGGGCGGCGTCGATCCGCGCGTGCAGCCGGTCGAGCCGCCCGGCGGTCCAGCTGAGGTACATGCCGATGGCGACGAGGGCCACGACGATCCAGATCAGGGTGCTCACGGGCGGCAAGGCTACCGGGCCCTCGGCGGGCGCCCGCGCGACGCTTCCCCCTCCCCCGCCTTTTCCCGAACCGGGGCACGCCCCGGGCCCCGTGGGGCCGACCCCGTGCCCCCTCCCCGCCGGCGGAGGGACTGTGGGGCCCGAACGCCCCGCACTCCCCCTGGGCGATCCGCCCCGATACCGCTGCGCGGAACGTTTCCCCAGCCCCGCCCCTTCCCGAAACCGGGGTAAGCCCCGGACCCCAAGTGGCTGCCGCCCCTTGCCGCCTCCCGGCGAGGGATTGGTCGGTGCTGGCGCCCCCTTGCCCGGCCCGGTCGTGTACCCGGCCCTTGCCGCTGCGCGGGGCGTTTCCCCCACCCCGCCCCTTCCCGAAACCGGGGCAAGCCCCGGACCCCAAGGGGCTGCCGCCCCTTGCCTCGTCCGGAAGGGAGGAAGGTTCGGTGGGGGTTGACGCCCCCACGCCCCCAGGACGGCAGCTTCGCACCGCCAGACGCCCGACCCGCGCGCCTGGCACCAGAGACTCGGCCACCCACCGTCCCCGGGCCGAGACTCCGCCCGCACGGAACCAGACGACGACCGGCCGGAAGGGGCGGCACCGGACGTGAGGGGGGCGGGGTCGTAGGAGGGGGGTGTCCGGAAGTGAAGCGTCGCAACTCGCGCGCCGCGGTGGGGACAGCCATTCCGGGCACCCCCCTCCGGAGGCCCCGCCCCCCGCACCACCCACCCGGGCAGCTCACGCCCGCAAGGGGCGCAACGCACCCGGGGCCACACCCCGCAGGGGCGCAGCGCAACCGGACCGGGCCCGCCCCGCACGGGGCAACGCAACAGGCGCCGGGCCACGCCCCGCAGAGGGCAACACACCGCACCGGGGCCACGCCACGCAAGGGCGCAACACACCCGCACGGACCGCGCGCACCGGGACCGCCACGCTCACGACCGACCCCGGCCCGGATCCGCCCCGCAGGGGCGCAACGCACAGCCACCAAGCAACGCCCCGCACGGCCACAACACCCACCCGGCCGGAAGCCAAGCCGGCAGGGGCAATCACGAACCGGGACCGGGCCACGCCCGGGACCCCGACGCCCGCGCGGGGCGATCAGTCGCGGGCCGCCAGCCCGAAGCGTGCCCGAAGCCCCGTGCGTTCGTCCGTCGCCACCGACGCCGCCCCGTCCGTCACGGTCTCGTACACCGCGAGGATGTCCGCGCCGACGGTCGACCAGTCGAACCGCCGCACGTGCGCGCTGCCGCGCGCCCGGAGTTCCGCCCGCCCCTCGGGGTCGCGCAGCAGCGCGACCGCCGCGGCGGCCAGCGCGTCCGCGTCCTCGTTGGCGAAGAGCCGGCCGGCGGCGCCCTGGTCGAGTACCTGGGCGAACGCGTCGAGGTCGGCGGCGAGCACCGGCGCGCCCGCCGACATCGCCTCGACGAGGATGATCCCGAAGCTCTCGCCGCCGGTGTTGGGCGCCACGTACACGTCGACGCTGCGCAGCAGTCGCGCCTTGTCCTCGTCGCTGACCATGCCGAGGAACTCGACCTGGGATCGCATGGCGGCCGGCAGGGTCGCGACGGCCTCTTCCTCGTCGCCGCGTCCGGCGACCAACAGCCGTGTGCCGGGGCACTGTTCCAGGATCGTGGGGAGGGCCTTCATCAGCACCGGCAGTCCCTTGCGGGGCTCGTCGATGCGGCCGATGAAGCCGATCGTGTTCCCCTGCCATTCCTTCTTCGGCTCGGCCTTCTCGAAGAAGCCGACGTCGACGCCGTTGGGGATGACGACGGCGTCGCCGCCGAGGTGCTCGACGAGCGTCCGCCGCGCGTACTCGCTGACGGCGATGCGCGCGCTGATCTTCTCCAGCGCCGGCTGAAGGATCGGATACGCGGCGATCATTGCGCGGGAGCGCGGGTTCGAGGTGTGGAACGTGGCCACGATGGGGCCTTGGGCCGCCCAGCACGAGAGCAGCCCCAGCGAGGGTGACGCGGGCTCGTGGATGTGGATCACGTCGAAGGTGCCGTCGTGCAGCCAGCGCCGTACCCGGGCCGCGGAGAGGAAGCCGAAGTTCAGCCGTGCCACGGAGCCGTTGTACGGGACGGGCACGGCCCGCCCGGCCGAGACGACGTACGGCGGCAGCGGGGTCTCGTCGTCGGCGGGGGCGAGCACGGACACGTCGTGGCCGAGCCGGATCAGATGCTCGGCGAGGTCGCGGATGTGGAACTGCACACCGCCGGGTACGTCCCACGAGTACGGGCAGACGATGCCGATCTTCACGCCCGGCGCTCCTCGAGGTCCGCGAGCCACAGCCGTTGCAACATGTGCCAGTCCTCCGGGTGTTCGGCAATGCCGGTGGCGTAGGCATCGGCCAGCGCCTGTGTCATGGAGGACGTCTTCTCGGCGCGCGTACCTGTCTCCGGTACGTCGACGGGAGCGTGGACCCGCCCGTGCATGAAGGGCTCCTCGCCGTACCAGAGGGTCGCGGGCAGCAGCAGGGCCCCGGTCTGCTGCGCGAGCAGCGCCGGTCCGGCCGGCATGCGTGCCGTCTCGCCGAAGTACCTGACCTCGACCCCGGATGCCGACAGGTCGCGGTCGGCGACGAGGCAGACGAGGCCGCCGGCGCGCAGCCGGCGCGCGAGGGTGCCGAAGGCCGCGCCGCCCGAGTGGGGAAGGACCTCCATGCCGAGGCTCTCGCGGTAGGCGACGAACCGGTCGTACAGCGACTCGGGCCGCAGCCGTTCGGCGACGGTGGTGAAGGGCACCCCGAGGGCCCTGGTCACCCATACCCCGGCGAGGTCCCAGTTGGCCAGGTGCGGCAGGGCGAGGATCACGCCCCGTCCGGAGGCGAGGCCGTCGGTCAGGTGGTGCACGTCCTGGATCTCGACGCTGCGTGCGACGCGTTCCTTGCTCCAGGTCGGCAGACGGAACGATTCCATCCAGTAGCGCATGTACGAGCGCATGCCGGCCCTGGACAGCTCCATGAGCCGTTCGGGGGTGGCGTCGGGCACGACCCTGGCGAGGTTGGCCTCGAGCCGCAGCACGCCCTTGCCGCGCCGCTTCCAGGCGGTGTCCGCGATGGTGCGGCCGAGGCGGGCGGCCATCGGCTCCGGCATCTTCTTGACGGCGCTCCAGCCGAGCCCGTAGAGGGCGTCCGTCAGCTTGTCCCGCATCATGACGCCTCCGCCCCGCTTCCCTGCGCCGCCGCGGCGTCGGCCTCCGCCGACTCGCGCCGGACGGTCACGACCCGCTGACCGAGCGTCACGAGGCTGCCCACGGCGACGATCCACAGCGCGATCGGCAGCAGGATGTCGATACCGGGGACGCCGAAGCCGTGCAGGCCCGCGAGGCCCGCCGCGACCAGCGAGATCACGAGCCGCTCCGCCCGCTCCACGAGCCCGTTGACGGCCACCGGGAGGCCGATCGATTCTCCGCGTGCCTTGGTGTACGAGACGACCTGGCCGCTTGCGAGGCAGAAGATGGCCACCGCGCACAGCACGTTGTCGTCGCCGCTGCCGGCGTACCAGAGCGCGAAGCCGCCGAAGATCGCCCCGTCGGCGACCCGGTCCAGCGTCGAGTCGAGGAAGGCGCCCCACCTGCTCGAAATCCCCGCCTGGCGCGCCATGTTGCCGTCGACCAGGTCGGAGAAGACGAACAGCGTGATGACGATCGTGCCCCAGAAGAATTCTCCGCGGGGGAAGAAGACCAGTGCTCCCGCCATCACTCCGGCCGTGCCGATGAGAGTCACCGCGTCGGGGCTGACCCCGCGGCGGAGCAGAAACGCGGCGAACGGTGTGAGGACACGCGTGAAGAATGCACGCGCGTACTTGTTCAGCATGGCCTTCCCGAGGGTTCGGTGGGCCGCGTGGCCCCTACGGCCACCGGCTGGCCCATCGTAGCCAGGACCGTACGGGCGCAGCGCCGCGCACCCGTCCCGGGAGGCGGCGTCCGACGTATGGACGCACAGTGACGGGAGTGGAAAGCTCGAAAGACCACCGCGGGCAACGCCGGAGCTGCCCCGGACGCCCTTCGGGACGCCTTCATGGCTCCCCCGCCGCCCGCGGCTTCCTTCCCTCGCCGTGCAATCGAGCCGTGAATCGATCGGGAGGCAAGATCATGGGCGACAAGGCGCATGCACACCACCCCGGGGCCGCCGGCAGAGCAGTAACGGCCGACCGCCCCGCATCCGTACGGAATGTGGTGCTGGTCGGCCACAGCGGATCAGGCAAGACGACCCTCGTGGAGGCACTGGCACAGACCGCGGGAGCGGTCAACCGGGCCGGCCGGGTCGAGGACGGTACGACCGTCTCCGACCACGACGAGATCGAACACCGCCAGCAACGCTCCGTACAGCTCTCACTCGTCCCCCTCGAATGGGGCGGGTGCAAGATCAACCTGCTGGACACCCCCGGATACGCCGACTTCGTCGGCGAGCTGCGGGCCGGTCTGCGGGCCGCGGACGCGGCCCTGTTCGTCGTCTCCGCCGCGCAGGAGGCGGAGGCCGTGGCCGGCGCGACCCGCATGGTCTGGGAGGAGTGCGCCGCGGTCGGCATGCCACGCGCGATCGTCGTGACACACCTGGAGACCGCGCGCACCGGCTTCGACGAGCTCACCGCCGTCTGCGCCGGCATCTTCGGCGGCGACGACCCGGACGCCGTGCTGCCGCTGTACCTGCCGCAGTACGGACCGCAGCACGCGGACGGGCACGCGCCCGTCACCGGCCTGGTCGGCCTGCTCACCCAGAAGATCTTCGACTACTCGTCCGGCGAGCGGAAGGAGAACCCGCCGGACTCCGAACAGACGCCGTTGATCGAGGAGGCCCGCGGCCGCCTGATCGAAGGGATCATCGCCGAGAGCGAGGACGAGACCCTCATGGACCGCTATCTCGGCGGCGAGGAGATCGACCTCAAGACGCTCGTCGACGACTTGGAGAAGGCCGTCGCGCGCGGCACGTTCCATCCGGTCCTCGCCGCCGCGCCCGCAGGGAACGGCGCCAAGCAGGGCCTCGGCACCGTCGAACTGCTCGATCTGATCACCGCCGGCTTCCCCACACCTCTCGAACCCGAACCGCCGGTGGTCACCACCCCCGACGGCGCACCGGGCCCGCGGATCACCTGTGATCCGAACGGCCCGCTCGTCGCCGAGGTCGTCAAGACCGCGTCGGACCCCTACGTGGGCCGGATATCGCTGGTCCGTGTCTTCTCCGGCACGCTGCGGCCCGACGACACGGTCCACGTGTCGGGGCACGGGCTCGCCGACCGGGGCCACGAGGACCACGACGTCGACGAACGGGTCGGCGCCCTGTCCGCCCCCTTCGGCAAACAGCAGCGACCCCTCCCCCACGCCATCGCCGGGGACATGGCCTGCGTCGCGAAACTGTCCCGGGCGGAGACCGGCGACACGCTCTCCGCCAAGGACCGGCCGCTCCTGATGGAGCCGTGGGCCATGCCCGACCCGCTGCTCCCGCTGGCCATCCAGGCCCACAGCAAGGCGGACGAGGACAAGCTCTCCCAGGGTCTGTCCCGCCTCGTCGCGGAGGATCCGACGATGCGGCTCGAGCAGAACCAGGACACCCACCAGGTCGTCCTGTGGTGCCTCGGCGAGGCGCACGCCGATGTCGCCCTGGAACGGCTCCGCAACCGCTACGGCGTGCAGGTCGACACCGTGCCGTACAAGGTGTCGCTCCGGGAGACGTTCAGCGACAGCTCTGCCGGCCGGGGCCGCCACGTCAAGCAGTCGGGCGGGCACGGCCAGTACGCGATCTGCGAGATCGACGTCGATCCGCTGCCCCCGGGCTCCGGGATCGAGTTCGTCGACAAGGTCGTCGGCGGCGCGGTACCGCGCCAGTTCATCCCCTCCGTGGAGAAGGGCGTGCGCGCCCAGGCCGCCCGCGGCGTCGCCGCCGGCTACCCCCTGGTCGACGTGCGGGTCACCCTGCGCGACGGCAAGGCGCACTCCGTCGACTCCTCCGACGCCGCCTTCCAGACGGCCGGAGCCCTCGCCCTGCGCGAGGCCGCCGCGGACACCCGTATCAATCTGCTCGAACCGGTCGCCGAACTACATGTCCTCGTCTCCGACGAATATGTCGGACCGGTGATGAGCGACCTGTCCGGCCGCCGCGGCAGAGTCATCGGCACGGAGCAGACGCCCGGCTCCCGCACCCTCGTTCGCGCGGAGGTGCCGGAACTGGAGATCGGCAGATACGCCGTGGACCTCCGCTCCATCTCCCACGGCACCGGGCGGTTCAGCCGCCGCTACGCCCGGCACGAGCCGATGCCCCAGCAGGTCGCCGACAAGGTGCGCGAACAGACGAACGGCGCCTGACGGCCCGCCTCTTCACCCCGCCGCCCGCCCACGGCCGGCTTCGGCCGCCGGGGCGGGCGGACGGCCGAACGCGCCCTTAACCGAGGGCCGCAGCCTCGATAGGCTGACCGCACCGACTGGGCTGCCCAGCTCAGAAGGTGTGCGGGGCACGGTAGTTGGGAACAGGCCGCAGTGCGGAAGCACGCGGCGATGGGGGCGGTAGTGGCCAACGACGTATTCGATTTCACGCCCGGGGCGCAGGTCCCGCTCATGGGGGCGGCCGGACAGACCGCGGCGACGCACGCCCTCGCATCGGCCGCCTACCGGGACACAGAGCTCAAGGAGATCCTCAAAGCCAACAGCGAGTGGCACAAGTCCGAGGTGACACCGGGAAAGATCTCGCTCTTCGAACCCAACCTCGGAGAAGCCTTCTCCCGGGCCGTCCAGGTCCGGATGCTCGGCGGCGCCCGCAAGGCCCTCATCCAGTCCTTCGGCACCGAACCCCAGTCCGTCGTCGAACACTGCCTGGCCGCCAACCGGCTGCGCCGCGAACGCGACAGCAGACTCACCGCCGTGATGGCCGTGTGCGGACTGCTCTTCCTGCCCGGCCTCCTCCTGTGGCTGGGCGTCTTCCAGCTGCGCCGTACCCTCGCCGGCTCACAGAACAAGCGCGCCGGCGCCCTCGGCAGCCTGCTGCTGGCGGCGATCGGCATCCTCGCCGTGATCTTCCTCGTCCGGCTTCCGTTCGGCGGCTTCTGGGCGTACTACATCCGCGCGATGCTCGTCGCACCGGTCCTCGGCTGGTTCCTCGCCAAACGCATCTGCGAGTCGTCCGCCAAGGACATGCGCGCCCGCTGGGACGCCCTCCTCTCCGGCGGCGGCATCGGCGCCAAGGTGCCGGAGGCGGTACCGGGGAATCCCGGGGACGCGGCCCGCGAACAGCTCCGCCAGGGGCTGGAGAAGCTCACCGCCGAGCAGCAGTCCAATGTCGTCTTCTACGCCGGCCCCAAGGGCATACTCGGCATGGGGACCCGCTGGGGCAGCTGGCAGATGGCGGAGGAGCTCGTCTCCCACGACCCCGCCAAGGAGATCAATCAGTTCCGCAGCTGGGACGTCGTACGGGCCATCCACGACAAGCTCAAGCTCCTGGAACGCGGCCCGCTGAACTCCGGCGGCTTCCCGCCCCCCTCGGTCAAGCACTGGATCGTCTCCCCCGTCGGCGAGAACGCCTCCGCCGTCGCCCGGCCGGAGGGCCAGGAGGTCGAGACCTTCCAGATCAAGGGCCACGAGATACAGCGCATCTGCAACCACCAGCAGTTCGGCAGCGGCAACCGCCACTACCTGGGCGTGCAGTTCACTCTCTGGGACGGCCAGCTGGTCATCACCATGCTGATCACCGTCACCGTGCTCCACGAGACGCTGCGTGTCGAGGTCACCGGCCACGCGCTCGGCCCCGTGCACTCCCTGTTCACCACGAAGCCGGAGCCCAAGACGGTCACCGTCAGCAAGACCGTCCGGTTCTGGGAGACCGTGGACCGGGTCCTGCCCCTCGTGGACGCCAAGGAGGTCGTCCGCCTCGCCGTGCGGGCCCCCTTCACCTGGTACCCGCCGCTGCTCGACTTCCTCGGCGGCAAACTGGTGCTGCCCGAGCCCTTCGGCCTGCGGCACGCCTGGGCCGAGAAGCCGTGGCGCCACCGGTTCATGGCCGACGACGCGATGCGCGCCGCCGCACCGGTGCTGCGCGTGGCGCACACGGCCGCGCTGAAGGTCCTCGAGGACAACGGCGTCGACACATCGAAATTCGGCAACCGCGCCACCGTCGTCAGCGGCTTCATCCAGGACCCGACACCCGGCAAGGCGGACGTCTACGACGCGTGAGCGTCAGCCCTTCGGCCAGTGCTCGGCGAGCATCCTGCGGGTGTCGCCGAGCAGTTGGGGCAGCACCTTGGTGTTGCCGATGACCGGCATGAAGTTGGTGTCGCCGCCCCAGCGGGGCACGATGTGCTGATGCAGATGGGCGGCGATGCCGGCGCCCGCCGCGGAGCCCTGGTTCAGGCCGATGTTGAACCCGTGCGCGCCGGACGCCGCGCGCAGCGCGGTCATCGCCTGCTTGGTGAGCTTGGCGAGCTCGGCGGTCTCGGCGTCGTCCAGGTCCGTGTAGTCGGCGACGTGGCGGAACGGGACGATCATGAGGTGCCCGCCGTTGTAGGGGTAGAGGTTGAGCACGGCGTAGACGCGTTCCCCACGGGCGATGACCAGGCCGTCCTCGTCGCTCTTGGAGGGGATCGAGCAGAACGGGCAGCCGTCTCCGGAACCGGGACCCGTGGGCTTGTTCTCGCCCTGGATGTACGCCATCCGATGGGGCGTCCACAGTCGCTGGAACGCGTCAGGCGTCCCGACTCCGATCTGCTGCTCCGGCTGCTCTGTCGTCATGCGGGCCAGCATATTCGGCGCTGCTCGCGGCATGCGGCGAGGGTCTTTCGAAACGAGAGGCAGGCGAGGGGCGGCCCCGGGAAGGGACCGCCCCTCGCCGGCGGGCTCAGACCTGGACGCGGCGCTCCACCACGTCGGCGATCTTCGCCAGGGCGTCCTCGCGCGGGATGCCGTTCTCCTGCGAGCCGTCGCGGTAGCGGAAGGAGACCGTGCCGGCGTTCATGTCGTCGTCACCGACGATGATCATGAACGGGACCTTCAGCTTCTGCTGGTTCCGGATCTTCTTCTGCATCCGGTCCGAGGAGGCGTCCACCTCGACCCGCAGGCCCTTCTTCTTGGCGTCCGCCGCGAAGTCCTGCAGGTACTCGACGTGCGCGTCACCGATCGGGATGCCGACCGCCTGCACCGGGGCCAGCCACGGCGGCATCGCTCCCGCGTAGTGCTCCAGCAGCACGGCGAAGAACCGCTCGATCGAACCGAACAGCGCACGGTGGATCATCACCGGACGCTGCTTGGTGCCGTCGGGACCGGTGTACTCCAGGTCGAAGCGCTCCGGCAGGTTGAAGTCGAGCTGCACCGTCGACATCTGCCAGGTCCGGCCGATGGCGTCCTTCGCCTGCACCGAGATCTTCGGCCCGTAGAACGCGGCGCCGCCCGGGTCCGGGACCAGCGGAAGGCCCTGCTTCTCGGCGACCTGCCGCAGCGTCTCCGTGGCCTCCTCCCAGATCTCGTCCGAGCCGACGAACTTCTCCGGGTCCTTGGTGGACAGCTCCAGATAGAAGTCGGTCAGACCGTAGTCGCGCAGCAGGTTCAGCACGAAGGTGAGCGTCGAGTCCAGCTCGTCCGCCATCTGCTCCTTGGTGCAGTAGATGTGCGCGTCGTCCTGGGTGAAACCGCGGGCGCGGGTCAGGCCGTGCACGACACCCGACTTCTCGTAGCGGTAGACCGTTCCGAATTCGAAGAGCCGCAAGGGCAGCTCACGGTAGGAACGACCCCGCGCGTCGAAGATCAGGTTGTGCATCGGGCAGTTCATGGGCTTGAGGTAGTAGTCCACGCCCTCGTCGAGCTGCATGGGCGGGTACATGCCGTCGGCGTACCAGTCCAGGTGGCCCGAGGTCTCGAAGAGCTTCCCCTTCGTGGCGTGGGGGGTGTAGACGAACTCGTAGCCCTCCTCCTCGTGCCGCTTGCGGCTGTAGTCCTCCATGACCCGGCGGATGATGCCGCCCTTGGGGTGGAAGACCGCGAGGCCGGAACCGATCTGCTCCGGGATCGAGAAGAGGTCCAGCTCGCTGCCCAGCTTGCGGTGGTCGCGCTTCTCCGCCTCCGCGAGGAACTCGAGGTGCGCCTTGAGCTCTTCCTTCGACGGCCAGGCGGTGCCGTAGATGCGCTGGAGCATCGGGTTCTTCTCGCTGCCGCGCCAGTACGCGGCGGCGTTGCGCATCAGCTTGAACGCCGGGATGTTCCGGGTCGTGGGCAGGTGCGGACCGCGGCAGAGGTCCTTCCAGCACAGCTCGCCGGTCTTGGCGTCCAGGTTGTCGTAGATGGTCAGCTCGCCCGCGCCGACCTCCACGTCCGCGCCGTCGTCCGAGGACGCCGAGCCCTTGAGGCCGATGAGCTCCAGCTTGTACGGCTCGTCGGCGAGCTCCTCACGCGCGGCCTCGTCGGTGACGACGCGGCGCGAGAAGCGCTGGCCGCGCTTCTGGATCTCCTGCATCTTCTTCTCGATGGCCTTGAGGTCATCGGGGTGGAAGGGCTTCTCGACGTCGAAGTCGTAGTAGAAGCCGTCCTTGACCGGCGGGCCGATGCCGAGCTTCGCCTCGGGGAAGAGCTCCTGCACGGCCTGGGCCATGACGTGCGCGGTGGAGTGGCGCAGGATGTTGAGGCCGTCCTCCGAGGAGATCTCGACGGGCTCGACCTCCTCGCCGTCCTTCGGCTCGTACGCGAGGTCCTTCAGCTCCCCGCCCACGCGGGCGGCGACGACGGTGCGCTCGGGGAAGAGGTCGGCGGCCGTAGTGCCCGTCGTCACCACGCGCTCTTCCCGCTCGGAATCGCGTTGGATGATCACACGGACGTCTGACACCGGTCTCTCCTGACTGAAGGCGGGCGCGTACCCGATTCGTAGTGCGTACGCACACGGAATCGTACCGAGCCGGAGGGGCCGCTCGCGAAACGGTTATGGCGGCGGCCCCTCGCCCTCCTGCTCGCCCGCCTCGTCGAAGAAGTCCGGATTCTCCTGGAGCGACTTCATCAGCCGGTCGCGCTCCGCCTCGTCGACCGGTACGGGCGCCACCCCGGACGCGTCGCTCAGCCGGCGGAAACCGCCCCGGCTCTCCAGCCGTCCCGCCACCCGGATCGGCAGTCCCACCAGGTGTGCCTGGCCGGCTGTGCGGTAGGCGTCCTCGTCGAGCGCCACACGCACGTGCGGCACGTCGGCGCCCGACAGCACCCGCAGCCGCACGGTTCCGGCGCCACGCGGTCCCGAGCGCCGCATCCGCACCACGGTGCCGGTGATCCGTACCGGCACGGAGGGCTCGTCCTGGAGGTAACGGGCACCGGCCTCGCGCAGGACGGGCAGGTCGCCCGGCGAGAACTCGACCGGTTCCATGCGGGCGGCGCAGCCCTGCGGAACCCCGGCGGCCGGGGACCATTCGACGGAGACGCGGGCCCCTTCGGAGCCGCGCACGAGGGCGATGACCGCTTCGGTGAGTTCGCGGCTCACCCCGGCCCTGACCGCCGCGTCGAACGCCTCGGTGCCGCCCGTCGCCCGCTGGTAGTCGATGGCCTCCCTGGTGGCCTGCACGGCGTGGCAGAGCCGTACGGCCAGTGCCCGGCCGGAGTCGACGGGCACGAAGGCGGTCAGGGAGCGCCCGCCGGGCGCCGGTCCGACGAGGACGCCGTCGAGCAGTGCCTGCGCCTGCCTGCGGTGGCGCCCGCCGTAGTAACCGGCGCGTTCCCGTGCGGCGAGCGCGCCGGCGAGCAGCATCTGCCGGGCGGCGGAGCGGAGCTGTTCCTGGACGGTCCATGAGGCGGTGCCCGAGGGGCCGCCCGCGGGGGTGTCTCGCCACCAGCGGATCTCGTCGCTGGGGACGGTGAGCCCGACGAGGACGTCCTTGGCGGAGGGCGCGGCGCTGCGGACCAGCGCGGTGATGGCCTCGCCGAGCAGGTCCTCGCAGTCGGGGAAGGCCTTGCTCTCCGGCACGAGCAGGCTGGTGCCGCCGGTGAGGTGTCCCGGCGGGGTCCAGCGGGTGTAGCGGCCCGCGGCGCCGCCGCGGCGGCGCCAGCCGTGCCGGTCCAGGAGCGCGCCGAGGACGACGGGATCGACCTCCGCCGGATCGGGTTCCGCCGCCCCGCGCCAGGGGCCGGAGGGCTCCGCGGCGCTCGGATGCGGACGCACATGGTCGTCGAAGGGCCGGTGCATCAGGGTCTCCCTCCCGCCCCGACGCGCGTCATGATCTCGCAGAGCGCCCGGTCGTCGAAGATCCGCGAGGTCGGGATGCGCACGGTGGTCCGGTGCCTGCCGGTCACCGCGTGGCCGGCCAGGTTGGTCCAGTAGCAGCAGTGCCTCAGGTCGAGCCGGTCGTGGCTGGCCCGCAGCCATTCGTCCTGGGTCCTCGGGACGAGCATCACGACCAGGATCTTGTGCACCGAGACGGGGCTGCGGGCCAGCTTCACCAGGTGGTCGTTGTCGAGGGTGAAGGAGAACGCGGGCCC
This sequence comes from Streptomyces sp. OZ13, assembly GCF_052068155.1. Classification (NCBI taxonomy): domain Bacteria; kingdom Bacillati; phylum Actinomycetota; class Actinomycetes; order Kitasatosporales; family Streptomycetaceae; genus Streptomyces; species Streptomyces sp. OZ13. Next base: position 154,952 of record NZ_JBQHCZ010000010.1, read on the forward strand.
CGGCGGGTGCGGTGGGATCTGGTAGGTGCACTTGAGCTGCACCTTGATGGTCACTTCGTCGTCGACCGTGTGCCCGGCCGAGCTGTGGCTGAGGTGCCAGTCGATTCCGTTGTCAGGGAACGGCTGGGAGAGCGAGCACCCCGCCGCGGCGGCGACGGCGTGCAGATAGCCCACCTGGAGCGTCTCCATGCAGGCGGTGGTGGCGAGTGCTCCGCGCAGCGGGGGCGTCCGCTGCGGCGGGGGCAGCCGCCCGCTTGCAGGGGACAGCCCTCCCGGCTCGGGCTGGGCGAGCGCCATGGCAATTTCCTTCCCCGTCACCTGTGTTGTCACCGGCCTGCGTACGGTGCAAACAGCCCGGGTATCACCGATTCGGGCAGGGGTTGTCGCCATCTGCCGGGTACGTGCGAGGAGTTCGCGGATGACGCACTGGTATGACGGCCCCCTGGCCGCATTTGACACAGAGACAACCGGAGTGGACGTCGAGGAGGACCGCATCGTGTCCGCGGCCGTCGTGGTCCAGGATTCGCCCGGCGGGCGGCCGAGGATCACGCGCTGGCTGGTGAATCCGGGGGTGCCCGTGCCGCCGGGCGCCATCGAGGTGCACGGGCTGACCGACGACCACCTTCAGCGCAACGGCCGTTGGCCCGCGCCGGTGATGGAGGAGATAGCCAGGTCGCTGGCCGAGCAGTGCGCCGCGGGCCGGCCGCTGGTGGTGATGAACGCGCCGTTCGATCTGACGCTGCTGGACCGGGAGTTGAGGCGGCATCGGGCGTCGTCACTGAGCCGCTACCTGGACCGTTCACCGCTGTGCGTACTGGATCCGCGGGTGCTGGACAAGCATCTGGACCGCTACCGCAAGGGCCGGCGGACGCTCACGGACCTGTGCGCGCAGTACGAGGTGGTGCTCGACGGGGCGCACGACGCGGCGGCCGACGCGCTGGCGGCGCTGGAGGTCGTACGGGCGGTCGGGCGACGTTTCAACGCTCGGCTGGAGCGCCTGTCGCCGGCGGAACTGCACACGCTCCAGGCGGTGTGGCACGCGGCTCAGGCTCGCGGGCTCCAGGCGTGGTTCGCCCGCAGCGGTACACCGGAGACGGTCGATCCCGCGTGGCCGCTGCGGCCGGGACTGGCGGCCGCGGCCTGACGGTGGAACAAGTGAGGCCGGTCCGTCGATGACGGACCGGCCTCTCCCGGTGGGCGATACTGGGTTCGAACCAGTGACCTCTTCGGTGTGAACGAAGCGCTCTCCCACTGAGCTAATCGCCCGGGAACGGACTGAACAATACAGGGCACCGCGGGCTCGGTTCAAACTCCTTCCAGGTATGCCTCCAGACCACGCCTCCCGCCGCGCATCATGAACGCGTGATTGGCCCGGAACACCGGGCGGCACGGGACGGAGAGCCGTCTCATCAGGGGCCTTCGCACGACGACCTCCTGCTCGTACAACGCGCGGGTGCCCCGGCCGCCGGCCCGCACGGTCCATCGCGACCAGCCGTCGAGGTCCCCCGCCATCCGCACCTCCAGCACACCGTCCACCGGATCGCTGCGCTGTGCGCTGCCCGTGACGCACAGGTCGTACGGAAGGAACGAGCGGAACCGCGCGGTGCCGACCCCTTCCTCGACCTCCGTCACCTCCCGCACCTGCGGCCACCACCGCGGGTAGTCCTCCACCCGTGACAGCGCCTGGTAGACGTCGCCGGGTGCGGCGGGCAGGTCCCAGACGCTGCGGAAGTTGTAGCGGCACCAGTCCATGGGGCCAGTCTGCGTCACCTGCCGGTGGGTACTCACCGGGAATTGAGTATCCGCACCCATGCCGCCGGCTGTGGCCGGGGCCACACTTCGGCCATGGAGAACGTGCCACCACCGGCCGAGGAACTGGCGACACTCGACCGTGAGCTGCGCCAACTGGAGGCGCGGCGCGCGCAGTTGCTGGCCCGCAGGGCCTGGCTGCTGGCCGCGCTGCGGCCCGCCGCCCCCTTCGCCGCGCCCGCCGCCCCGCCGCCCGCCGGTTCCGGCGGGCCGTTCGCCGCGCCCGCCGCGGCCGAGACGTCACCGCCCGGCGTGCAGAACCTGCTGCTGACGCTCGGCGGGCTGCTGCTGGCGATCGCCGCGATCGCTTTCACCCTCGTCAGCTGGGGGGAGATGGGCATCGGCGGCCGTTCCGCGGTGCTGGGCGCCGTGACGGTCGCCGCTCTCGGCACGCCGGTGGTCCTGCTCCGCAGGGGCCTGTTCGCCACGGCCGAGTCCGTGGCCGTGCTCGGGCTGGTTCTGACGGTCCTCGACGCGTACGCCCTGCACCGGGTGGGGCTGCCGGAGACCGACGGGCTCGGATACTCGGCCCTGGCGTCGGCGGCGCTCGCCACGCTGTGGTCGTCGTACGGCGTCGCGCTGCCCCGGCTGCGGACCCCGTTGCCGGCCGCCGTCGTGGCGGCGCAGCTCCCGCTGCCCCTCTGGGCGCTGACCGCGGACGCTGCCGCGCCGCCGATCGAGTGGGCGCTGCTGCTGACCGCCACGCTGGACGTCGCCGTCGTGCTGTGGGGCCGGCCGGCCGCCGTGAAGGTGGTCGCCTGGACGGGTGCCGCGACGACGGGCGGCGGGGCGCTGCTGACCGGTGTGCTCAGGTCGCTGACGGCGGACGACGCCGCGGCTGCCGCCGGTCCGGCGGTGCTGCTGACCGTGGCGGCGGCCGTCGCCCTGTTCGCCGCGTGGCGCACCTCCGCCGCCTGGGTCTCCGCCGTGGCGGGCCTGGCCGTGGTGGCGGGCGTCGGCGGCGTGATCCGCGCGGTGGTCCCCGGCGGCTGGGCGGTGCTCGGCTACGTGCTGTGCGCGGTGGCTGTGCTGGGCGCCGTACGGACCCCGCTGCCGCGGCGGCTGCTCGGCGGCCTCGCCGGTGCGGCGGCGGCCGTGCACGCGGCGGCGCTCCTCGCGGTGCTTCCGCTGACGGCGCTGGCGCTGGCGGGCCCGGCGACGACGCTGACGGACATCTGGTCCGGCGGGTCCGGCCTGCCGGACCTGGACGCCACGACGACGACCTTGCTCCCGGCCCCGCTGACGCTCCTGACCGTCGCGGCGGTCCTGGCCGCCGTGGCCCGCTACCGGGACGACGCCCCCGACCGGGCCCGGGACGAGGCCGGGCAGGCGACCCCCGTCCCGCCCGCTGCCGGGCCCGGCACACCGCCCGGCGCCCCGGCCCGGCCGCCCGGGGCGCCGTGGTCCCCCGCGGCGGTCCGGCGCGCTCACGGCGACCGCATACGGGCGACCGCCCGGTGCGGCGCCGTCGCGGTGGCCTGGGCCGCCGCGGTCACGGTGCCGGTCGTGTTCGGCTTCGGCCACTCCGCGGCCGTCGCCTGGCAGCTCGTCCTCACCCTCGCGGTCCTCGCCCTCGCCACCGCCGTGCGGCTCCCGGACGTCTCGATCACCGCGCTGGTGTGCGGGCTCGGCGGTTCGGTGAGCGTGGCGCTGCTGTCGCTCGCGACGCGTCCTGCGACCTTCGTCGTCCTCGGCGTGCTCGTCGGGGCCCTCGCCCTCGCGGCCCTGCGGACGAAGGGCCCGGTACAGGCACTGCTCGCCTGCACCGCGACGTTCTACGCGGCCGTCCTCGCCGGAGCGGGCGCCGCGGCGTTCGACCTCCCGGCGCACCGGACCGCGCTGGTGCTGCTGTCCGTGCCGGTGCTCACCGCGGTGCTCGGCGCCGTACTGCGCCGTCACACCGCCGCCCTGCCGGTGGAGATCACCGGCGCCACTGTCGGCCTGGTCGCGCTGCCGCTCGCGGCGGGCGACGCGCCGACGCTGGCGCTGGCCCTCGCGCTGTGCGGTGTCGTCGCCGCCGGTACGGCCGTGCGGGAGGAGCGACGCCCGGTGGCCGGCCACCTGGCCGCGGTGTGCTTCGTGGCGGCCACCTGGGTCCGGCTGGCCGCCTGGGACGTGACGTCCCCGGAGGCGTACACCCTGCCCGTCACCGCCGCGGCGCTGGCGCTCGGAGTGCTGCGCCGCCGCAAGGACCCGCAGGCATCCTCATGGACGGCGTACGGTCCGGGCCTGGCCGCGACCCTGGTCCCGAGCCTCGTCGCCGCCTGGGGCGACGAGCACTGGCTGCGTCCGCTGCTGCTGGGGCTCGCGGCCCTGGCGGTGACCCTGGCCGGCGCCCGGCTGAGGCTCCAGGCGCTGCTCGTCCTCGGCGGCGCGGTGCTGGCCCTGGACGCGCTGCACGAGCTCGCCCCGTACGTGGCGCAGGTCGTCGGAGCGCTGCCCCGCTGGCTGCCGCCCGCGCTCGTGGGCCTGCTGCTGCTCGGTGTGGGCGCGACCTACGAGCAGCGGCTCCGGGACGCCCGCAGGCTGCGGGAGAGCCTGAGCCGCATGCGGTGAGGCAGGGGGAACGACGGATGCCCCGGAGACCGTCAAGTCTCCGGGGCATCCGTTCCGGGTGGGCGATACTGGGTTCGAACCAGTGACCTCTTCGGTGTGAACGAAGCGCTCTCCCACTGAGCTAATCGCCCGGGCGCACGGCAAACATTACCCCATGTCAGCCGGTGCCCCGGACCACTTGGCGGTCACTCGTCGATGTCCCACGGCAGGGCGAGGCCGAACTTCCAGAGATAGATGCCGCAGAGCGCCGCGACGATGACCAGACCGATCGTCGTGAGGATGATGTTGCGCCGCCGGACCTTCGGGTCGAGCGCCCGCTGGGCCGCCTCCGTGACCTTGCGCTTGGTCCAGCGCAGCACGAGCTGGGCCCAGACGAACTCGGTCGCCCAGATCGCCATACCGCCGAAGATCACGACCCAGCCCGGTCCGGGCAGCACCAGCATGGAGACGCCGGCCCCGACCACGGCCAGGCCGACGATGAAGACGCCGACCTGCCAGCTCACATGCAGCGGCTTGGACCTTTTGATGAAGTGCGGCGCCCTCGAGCCGAGCGCGGGTTCCTCCTTCGCCGCCTCCTGGAGCGGCTGTGCCGCTCCGTCCGTCACGTCCCCCGTGGCGGGGTCGGTCGTCGTCGCCGCGACGGCCTCGTCCCGCTCGTCACTCTGCGCGTTCATGAATCCAAATCTACCGGATCGAACTCCGTCACCAGAATGGCCGTATAACGCAAAGTAATGCACCGCCGTACGAGCGACCTGAAGGATCCCAAAACGGTCAGAGGGGTTTACAACGGCACCGTAGGTGGCATGTCGATTTCGCCGACGTGCGAATCCCCGAGCGCACACTGAGCGAAAGGCCCTGGCGCTTATGAACACCACGGTCAGCTGCGAGCTGCACCTGCGCCTCGTTGTATCGAGCGAGTCCTCACTGCCTGTACCCGCGGGCCTGCGGTATGACACGGCCGATCCCTATGCCGTGCACGCCACCTTCCACACCGGAGCCGAAGAGACGGTCGAGTGGGTCTTCGCCCGCGACCTTCTCGCCGAGGGCCTGCACCGGCCCACCGGCACGGGCGACGTACGGGTCTGGCCCTCACGCAGCCATGGCCAGGGCGTCGTCTGCATCGCGCTGAGCTCCCCGGAGGGCGAAGCCCTGCTGGAGGCCCCGGCGCGGGCCCTGGAATCGTTCCTCAAGCGGACGGACGCAGCGGTGCCGCCAGGCACCGAGCACCGGCACTTCGATCTCGACACGGAGCTGTCGCACATTCTGGCCGAGAGCTGAGCCCAGTCCGGCCGGCGAAGAACCGCACGGCGCCGTCCGTCTCGGGGAGACGGCGCCGCGTGGACAACCTCATACGGAATGCCACCGGCGCCGTCGTCGCGGAATCCACCGCGGCGACGGCGCCGGTGCGCTCTCGGCACGAACCGCTAGAGTCAGCGCAATTCGGCGGGCACCGGCCCGCATCCGGCCAGGGAGCGAATTCGTGCTGATCCCCCACGACACCCGTATCGCCCTCGACACCGTCGTCGATCTGGTGAACACCGCACCGGAGAGCGGGCAGGACGACAGGCTGACGGACGTGGCGGCGCTGTACGACTTCGTACGCAGCCACAAGGTCAGCGGGGTGGGGGAGCTGACCCAGCGGGACATCAAGGCGGTGCAGGCGATCAGGACGCTGTTCGCGCAGGTGTTCGCCGCGCCGGACAGCAAGACGGCCGCGGAGGTCATCAACCGGCTGGTCGCGGCCGCGGGCACAACCCCGCAGCTGACCGACCACGACGGCTACGACTGGCATGTGCACTACTTCGCACCGGGCGCGTCGGTCGCCGACCATCTCGCGGCGGACTGCGGGATGGCGCTGGCGTTCATCGTCGTCGCGGGCGAGCAGGAGCGGCTGCGGCGCTGTGAGGCGCCGGACTGCGGGCGCGCGTTCGTGGACCTGTCGCGCAACCGGTCGCGCCGCTACTGCGACAGCCGCACATGCGGCAACCGACTGCATGTCGCGGCCTACCGGGCGCGCCGCAAGGAGGCCGCGGGCTGAGCGGACCGCAGTGTCCGCGGTGTCCGTGCTGTCCCACCGCGTCCCTCACAGCCAGAAGAGGTCATGCACGGCGGCCATCAGCAGCAGGACGCCGATCACCCCGAGGAAGATCATCAGGGGCGGCTGGGAGAGCGCGAAAAGGCATCCGCGCGGCTCCTGGGTCGGTACGGGGGCCTGGCCCCGCGAGGTATCGAGCATCTCGGGGTGATCATGGCGCAGCCAGGGCGGCGATGATCGACCAACACGCCCTGCGGCAAAGGTGGTTCATCACATCCCGTGGCCCGGTCCGACGGCCGCGGAAGGCGGTGGGCGCGGTGGCGTCGGCCGTGGAAGGCCGTGGGCGGGTGGCCCGCCCTGTGGATATGCCTCGAGGACGGTCGGTCAGATGCCGTGCTTCTTGAGGATCGCCTCGATGTCGCTGAAGTCGTCGTCCGCGCGGGACGCCTTCGGTTTCGCCGGCGCGGCCTGGTCGGTCGCCGGAGCGGACCGGCCGAGCGAGGGCCGGGACGCGGCCGGCTCGGCGGCCTCGCGGCGGGCGGCCGCGGCGGCGGCCTTGCGTTCCTTGCGGGTCCCGCCCGTCCGGCGCTCCACGGCCCTGGTCGTCAGGAAGAGCAGCCAGGCGGCGCCGAGGAGGCCGAAGCCGACCCAGGCGGTCAGGCTGAACGCCGTGCCGACCGCCCACTCGACCGCCCCGGTGAGGACGAGGCCGAGCGGCAGCAGCGAGTAGGCCGCGATACGCGCCGCGGACAGGAAACGCCTGCGGTACGCCGTGATCGCGGCGATGCCCAGGCCCGCCGCGGACACCGCGGAACAAATGGTCTCGGCAAGCATCCGGTCCTCCAGGCGTTGGCGGCTTGAGCGGTTGCGTCCCCTCCATCCTGCACCGCCCCGGCCGTTCCGGGCCACGGTGCGAGGCGGGGGTGGGCATATCTGGGGGAGATCTCCGGGACGCCCTCCTCCCCAGGTCCCGGTTGGGGCACGGGACGCCGGGCTGGGAGACTGGCCGCATGAGTGACTCCCCGACCGGCTCCCCCGCCGTCCTCGACGTGTGGTGCGAGCTCCAGTGCACCGACTGCCGCACCGCGCTGGAGGACCTGCGGGCCCTTCGCGACCGCTACGGCGACCGGCTCGAGCTGCGGCTGCGGCACTTCCCCCTCGACAAGCACAAGCACGCGTTCGCCGCCGCGCAGGCAGCCGAGGAGGCCGCGGCACAGGGCAAGGCCTGGCCGTACGCGGAGGCCGTGCTGGCGCGCGCCGAGGAGCTGGCCGCCAAGGGTGAGCCGTTCCTCCTGGAGGTCGCCGGCGAACTGGGCCTGGACGTGGAGGAGTTCGACACCGCGCTGATCGACGGGCGGCACATCCTGATCGTCGACGCCGACCAGGCCGAGGGCAAGGCGATCGGGGTGACCGGCACGCCCACGTACGTCATCGGCGGCGAGCGGCTCGACGGCGGCAAGAGCCAGGAGGGGCTGCGGGCGCGTATCGAGGAGATCGCAGACCGGCTCCTGGCCGGGCAGTGATGCGGCCGGGTCCGGCTACAGGAGCCGCTTGACGAAGTTGCGGTGCGTGGTGCGGTAGCCGAGGGACTCGTAGAGCGCGAGCGCGGGACGGTTGCCCTCGAAGACGTGCAGGGCGATCAGCGGCCGGCCGGCCTCGCCGGCGATGCGCTCGGCGAGCAGCATCAGGGCCCTTCCGTGGCCCCTGCCCCGGTGGGCCTCCGCCACCTCGACGTCGAAGACGTACGCGCCGTCCTCGCCGGGGCGTACCTCGCACTCCGACACCCAGACGTGCCCCACGACGGTGCCCTCGGCGAGCAGCGAGTGGACGTGGGCGCCGGGGGTCGCGCGGCCTTCCGGGAGCAGGCGGGCGTGGACGGCCTCGGAGCGGGCGAGTGCCTCTTCCTCCGGCACGCCGCGCGAGACCCAGTCCCGGGCGAAGTGACGTACGGCGTGCGACAGCCAGCGGCCGAACTCTTCCTCGTCCATCGGGCGGCCCTCGACGCCTTCCGGCAGCGTCGGCAGCGGCCGGGACGTCTCCTTGATCATGTTGCGGCCGCGTTCGGTGTAGCCGAGCGCGGTGACCAGACGCAGGGCGGGGCCGGCGTCGGCCGGGACGGCCGCGCGGATCTCGGTGCAGTCCCAGCCGCGCAGCACCTCCTCGGCGGCGAGGGCCGCGACGGTGCCGCGGCCCCGTCTGCGGTCGGCCTCGTCGATGTGCAGCGACCTTATGGAGCCGACCGGACGGCCGCCGCCGGTGTCCGTGGCGAGTTCGACCGTCCCGACCGGCCGGCCGTTCACGCAGACGTCGTAGCCGCGGGAGGCGGCGCCGTCGGCGTCGTACTGGATCGGCCCCGTGGGCCGCAGGGTTGTGGTCATCGAGGAGTTTCTACCTGCCCCGCGACCCTCCGACACCAGGTTTTCCAACGGCTCCCTGGCCCGCTACACGGACTTCGGGTCGGGGTCGGCCGCCGCGCGCTCCTCGAAGACGCGCATGGCCTTCGTCGTCACGGGCCCCGGGACGGCGCTGACGTCGCGGCCGTCGACGCGTACGACCGACTGGACGTCGCGGAGCGTGGAGGTCAGGAAGATCTCCTCCGCGCTGTCGAGGACGTCCATGGGCAGGTCCGTCTCCTTGGCGCCCGTCCACTCGACGGTCAGGGCGCGGGTGATGCCTGCGAGGCACCCGGAGGAAACGGGCGGAGTGTGCAGTTCACCGTCGAGTACGACGAAGACGTTCGAGCCGGTGCCCTCGCAGAGCCGCCCGACGGTGTTCGCGAACAGGGCCTCGGAGGCGCCGTGCTGGTGCGCCCTGGCGAGAGCGATGACGTTCTCGGCGTACGAGGTGGTCTTCAGCCCGGTCAGCGCGCCGCGTTCGTTGCGGGTCCAGGGGACGGTGATCACCGATGTGGCGTCCGGGCGGCGCGTGGTCGCGCCGAGCGCGACGACCAGCGTCGGACCGTCGGTCCCCCGGTCGGAGCCGAGCGGGGACAGTCCGCCGGTGTAGGTGATGCGCAGCCGTCCGAGCGGCATCGGGTTCGCTGCCAGCACGGCGGCGCACGCGTGCCGGACCTCGTCGAGATCGGGTTCCGGCAGGCCGAGGCCGTCGGCGGAGCGGGCCAGCCGTTCCAGGTGGCGGGTGAGGGCGAAGGGCTGACCGTGGACCGCCTTGACGGTCTCGAAGACGCCGTCGCCGACGGTCATCCCATGGTCGAGCACGGACACCCGGGCGTCCTCGAGCTCCGAGAGCGCGCCGTTGACCCAAACCTTCATCGAGCTGTCCTTCCGATTGCCGCGTACGCGCCCGACGCTACCGCCAGCAGTCGCGATGCCTTCAGTTCCGTCTCCGCCCATTCCCGTTCCGGGTCGGACCCCCAGGTGATGCCGGCGCCGGTGCCGAACCGCAGGACGTTCGCCGCGCGGTCGATCCAGAACGTCCGTATGCCGACGGCGAGCTGCGCGGTGCGCCGGTCGGCGTCGACCCAGCCGACACCGCCGCAGTACGGGCCGCGCGGGGCGGTCTCCAGCGCGTCGATGATCTTCAGCGCGCTGGACTTGGGGGCGCCGGTGACCGAGCCCGGCGGGAAGGTCGCCGCGAGCAGCTCGCCCCAGCCCGCTCCGGGGGCGAGCTCACCGCGGACGGTGGAGACAAGATGCACGAGGCCGGGGTGGGGCTCGACCGCGCAGAGAGCGGGCACGGTGACGCTGCCGGTGGTGCAGACCCGGCCCAGGTCGTTGCGGACCAGATCGACGATCATGACGTTCTCCGCGTGGTCCTTCTCGAGGAGATCGTCCGCCGTCCTGCCCGTGCCCTTGATGGGGCCGGACTCGACGGTGCGCCCGTCGCGGCTCAGGTACAGCTCGGGGGACGCGGTCGCGATCTCCACGCCGTGCGCGGGCAGGCGGATCGTTCCTGCGTACGGTGCCGGGTTGCCCCGCGCCAGCAGCGCCGTCAGCTCGTCGACATCGGCCGCGGCCGGGTCGGGCAGCGGGGCCGACAGCACCCGGCACAGATTGGCCTGGTAGACCTCGCCGGCCGCGATGTGCTCGCGGATGCGGCGCACGCCGGCGGTGTAGGCGGCCCGGTCCAGGGACGACGTCCACTCCTCGGCGGCCGGCCCCCGCCAGCGGCCCGGGACGGGCTCGGGAACCGGTTCACTGCGGACATCGCCGAAGCGGGCGCAGGTCAGACGGCCCTCGAAGTCGGCGGCGACGGCCCAGAAGCCGCGGGAGTCAAGGGCTGCGGGGTCGCTTGTGACGTCCCGGAGGCCGGTGGCGACGAGGGGGCCGAAGCGGGCCAGAGGAGCGAGGTCGTGCACGTCTGTGAGTGTATGACCGGCGAGGACGGGGTGCGGACGGCCCGGCCCGCCGGGCCCCGCACGAGCTGCCGAACAGCCGCTGCTCGGCCGACGACGAGGGGCGGACGAGCCGGCGGCGAGCTGCCGATCAGCCGCCACTGAGCCGCCGAAGAGTCACCGGTGAGCCGCCGGTGAGCTGCTGCGACGTGAACACATGGCGGCAAGCTGCACAAACGCGTTTTTGTACTGGCCCAGGAATCCGCTAGAGTTCAACACGTCGCCGGGACGCGCAAGCGGAACGGAACCGACAAGCGGACGTGGCTCAGTTGGTAGAGCATCACCTTGCCAAGGTGAGGGTCGCGAGTTCGAATCTCGTCGTCCGCTCGAGAAAGTGGGGGATCTTCCCGAACCCCCTGCACTCCGGGTGGAGTGGCCGAGAGGCGAGGCAACGGCCTGCAAAGCCGTCTACACGGGTTCAAATCCCGTCTCCACCTCCAAGGACGATTAGCTCAGCGGGAGAGCGCTTCCCTGACACGGAAGAGGTCACTGGTTCAATCCCAGTATCGTCCACTGGACCCGCGAGGGTCCGAGCGCGATTAGCTCAGCGGGAGAGCGCTTCCCTGACACGGAAGAGGTCACTGGTTCAATCCCAGTATCGCGCACGCAGGAAACAGTACGCAGTGATCACACAGCCCTCGGCGAGGGATGCCGATCGGCAGTACGCAACGCTGTAACGCAGGTCACCCCGCGCGATTAGCTCAGCGGGAGAGCGCTTCCCTGACACGGAAGAGGTCACTGGTTCAATCCCAGTATCGCGCACCACCCGGAGCCCCCGGCCGTCTCGACGGCCGGGGGCTCCGTCGTACGTGGCAGGCCGCCGCGGGGCGGGTAGGGCCGGTGCCCGCGGGGACCCGGCGGGGGCCGGGAGGGCCGGCCGGGCCAGTGGCCCGGCCGGCGCACCCGGAGGCACTCAGGAAGAGAACAGCATCCGGCCGAAGCTACGCTGACGGTTGTGCCCGTGGTGACCACCATGGTGCGGGGCGCCCCACGCCGGAGCCGGGGGCGCGGCCGGGTAGGCCTGCGGGGCCGGCGGCACGGGCGGGGCCTGCTGGGTCCACTGCGACTCCAGCCGCGTCAGCGACTCCAGCTCGCCGTAGTCGAGAAATATGCCCCGGCAGCCGCTGCACTGCTCGATCTGAACACCATTGCGGTTGTACGTGTGCATCGCTGCATGGCACTTGGGACACTGCATCGTCTGGTCAGCTCCTCGCCGTTCGGTCGACGTCGCCCGGATGCATGCCCGGCGACGATGACTTCACCCTACGACGGAGCGTCGAACTCCAACTCGGGTCACAGTGTCCCGATTCGGGTACAGGCGTCCAGCACCGCCCGCTCGACCTCGTCCGGTTGACGCCCCTCCGCAGCCGACTTCGCCAGAGCGAGCGCCGCGGTCTGAACGGTCAGCGCCCGCGCGGGCACATCCAGTTGGGGCCACGGGTCGCCGACGGAAGGAACAGCACCGCCGTCCGCGGCGGTGTACGCGCCGAGGAACCGCTGCCAGATCTCCGGCGCCAGCAGGCCCGTCGCGAACCACGCAGCGGGACGGGCCAGGTCCCAGGCCGGGTCGCCCAGCCCCATGTCGTCCACGTCGATCAGCAACCACGGGCCGTCCGGGGCGGGATGGCGCACGAGCTGGCCGAGGTGCAGGTCACCGTGGCACACCGCGTCCCGGCGCGGGGACGGCGCCTCCCCCCGCGCCCAGGCCGGCAGGCGCTCCCAGGCGCGTCGCACGTCGGGCGCGGCCGGGTGGTCCGGCGCGGCCGCCTCCATGCGGGCCACGGCGGCGGCGGCCTTGGCGGGACCGCGCATGGGTGGGAGGGGGGCCGGGCGGATGGCGGGGTTGGGGCCGGGGGGCGCTGCGGGGCCGGGGGTGGTGGCTGTTGGGTCGACGGCGGTGGCGTTGCCCGGGGCTGCGCACGACAGCCGGGACGGCGCGACGCGGTGCAGGCGCGCCAGCAGGACCGCGGCTTCCTCCCAGGGCGCGGCGGCCGGGTCCGCGGGGTCGACAGGGACGCCGTAGGGCCAGGTCGTGACGGGGCGTGGTTCGCTCGAGAGTGGACCTGCTCCCGTCAGGGGGCCGGCCGGGAGCGGCGGCAGCAGGATTCCCGCCAGCGCGGGGTGGGCCGCCAGGGCGACACGTATCTCGTGCGCCGCCCGGTCGGTGTCGGGAGCGTGGGCCTTCGCGACGGCCGCGCCATGGCGCACGACAATGCCGTCAGGGCGGTCGGCGAGCGTCTGGGTCTCGGCGTCGTGGGCGCCGCAGGCGCGGCAGGAGCCGCGGGGGGTGACCAGGTGGGCGGCGTCGCGAGCGACGGTGGCGAGGGCGCGGACGACTGAGGCGGTCACGGGGGGAGCGTATCGGGGGCGGGCCCCGGTCGGGCGGGGCCCGGTCCCGGCGGTGCCGGAGCGGTCCGGCGTTGCCTGGTCGAGTGCGTGACGGGGCCCGCGGGGCACCGGGTGAGTGCCGGTGGGCGTCAGGGCATGCGTGATGGCCGGTCAGCTCCCCAGCTGACCGGCCATCACTGCCGTCCGCCGCACCCCCGTCCCCACGGGGTTGTTGGCCGGATGTCCCCGGCCCGGACCGCTCTTCCGGGCCCGGGGCGCCGTTCAGCGCCCCAGCATCACGCCTACGGACGACGCCTGTGTGACCACTGCGTCCCAGCCGCCGAAGACGACCACCAGCAGTGCCGCGAGGGGAAGGACCATGGCCGTCGCCACCAGAGGGTGGCGCGTGCCGGACTGGCGGCCGCCGAACGCGGCGGATGCCTTGCGTCCCTGCGTGCGGATCAGTGTCCGCGTTGCCGTGTCCGCCATGGTCCTTCTCCTGTCGTGGTTGGCAGCGGCGGGTGTCTGACCTCGGGGGACGAGTGCTGCACCCGCCGCTTGACATCAACATTAGGGAAACCGAGGGCCCCGGACGTCATGCCCTCGTACCGATTGCCGGGCCTCCCGGAGGATGAGCCGTCACCCCCCGGCGTACTCCCCTGGGTGGAGACGGCGGGCGGGGAGTTGGGGTCTTCCCGGAGGGGTCGTGCGTCACTCCGCGGTGTCGGCCCGCGGGACTGGCTGCTCCACCAGGGCAAGCACCCGAGTGGCCATGAATCGGGCCGTCCGGACGACAGACCCGGAACGGGTGACTTCGCTCACTTCGACCACCCCTCTGCGCACCGCCGTCTCGACCCTGCGGCCCGCCCGGCTTGCCACCACTTCATACGTACGGGTCGTGTCTCCCGCGTCCACGACTATCTCCACGCGGTCACCCTTCATCGATCCAATCCCCCTTCTGCGACTGACCGTTGAGATCACGCACGGGTCAGGGGAGATGGATCCGCCCTCCCCTGACCACTGCTCAATTCTCCCACCCGGCACTGACAAACGATCCGGTCGGGAGGGCGCGGCCTATGAGCGCACCGGCGCGGGGGTACGTAAGCTGTGCCACGTCAAAAGCGGACGACCGGGCAGCGGGGTGGGGCCTCCCCACCGTAGGTAGGGGACGGACATGGCGATGATGCGGCTCCGGCGCGAGGACCCGCGTGTCGTCGGCTCGTTCAGGCTGCACCGGCGGCTGGGCGCGGGCGGCATGGGTGTCGTGTATCTGGGCTCGGACCGGCGGGGGCAGCGGGTCGCGCTGAAGGTGATCCGGCCGGACCTGGCGGAGGATCAGGAGTTCCGTTCGCGCTTCGCGCGCGAGGTGTCGGCGGCGCGGCGTATCCGCGGGGGCTGCACGGCCCGGCTGGTCGCGGCGGACCTGGAGGCGGACCGGCCGTGGTTCGCCACGCAGTACGTGCCGGGGCCGTCGCTGCACGACAAGGTGGTCGAGGAGGGTCCGCTGCGGGCCGCGGATGTGGCCGCCGTGGGTGCCGCGCTCTCCGAGGGGCTGGTGGCGGTCCACGAGGCCGGTGTGGTGCACCGTGACCTGAAGCCGTCCAACATCCTGCTGTCGCCCAAGGGGCCGCGGATCATCGACTTCGGTATCGCCTGGGCCACCGGCGCGAGCACCCTGACGCATGTGGGCACGGCCGTGGGGTCGCCCGGTTTCCTCGCGCCCGAGCAGGTGCGCGGTGCGGCGGTGACGCCCGCGACCGACGTGTTCGCGCTGGGGGCGACCCTGGCGTACGCGGCGATGGGCGACTCGCCCTTCGGGCACGGCAGTTCCGAGGTGATGCTGTACCGGGTGGTGCACGAGGAGCCGCAGCTGCACGGGGTGCACGACGCGCTGGCGCCGCTGGTCTCCGCGTGCCTCGCGAAGGATCCGGAGGAGCGGCCGAGCACGCTGCAACTGTCCATGCGGCTCAAGGAGATCGCCGCCAGGGAGGCCCAGGGACTGCATGACGCCCGGCCGCCCGTGCAGCGGGAGCGGGTCGAGCTCAACCGGCCGACGGCGCGGTATCCGGAGCGTGTGGATCGCACCGAGCGCATGGAGCGGCGTACGGGCGGGTCGCTGCCCAGGCCGCAGACGTCGTCCCGCACCGGTGGCGGGTCCCGGCCCCAGCAGCCTCGGGGCACCGGCCGTACCAACGGCCGGCCGGGCACCAGACCCGGGGTGCGGACCACCTCGACGGGCCGGCGGCCGGCCAATCCGCGGCTGCTGCGTCAGCGGATCACCGTCTTCTTCGTGGTGACGCTGATCGTGGCGCTGGGCATCGCGGCCGCCCAGAAGCTGTGACGGGTCAGGCTCCGGGGCGGCCGGTGGCGACCGCGTAGAAGGCGACCGCGGCCGCCGCGCCCACGTTGAGCGAGTCGACGCCGTGTGACATGGGGATACGCACCCACTCGTCGGCGGCCATGAGGGCCTTGGTGGACAGCCCGTCCCCTTCGGCGCCCAGCATCAGCGCCACCCGCTCCAGGCGGTGGGGGGCCGCCTCGTCGATGGAGGTGGCCTTCTCGTCGGGGGTGAGGGCGAGCAGCCGGAAGCCCGCTTCGCGGACCGCTTCCAGGCCCTTCGGCCAGGCGTCGAGGCGGGCGTACGGAACGGAGAAGACCGCTCCCATGGAAACCTTCACGGAACGGCGGTAGAGCGGGTCGGCGCAGTCCGGTGAGAGCAGCACGGCGTCCATGCCGAGGGCGGCGGCGCTGCGGAAGATGGCGCCGATGTTGGTGTGGTCGTTGACGGACTCCATGACGACCACGCGACGGGCCGTGCCGAGCAGTTCGGCCGCGTCCGGCAGCGGCTTGCGCTGCATGGAGGCGAGCGCGCCGCGGTGGACGTGGTAGCCGGTGACGCGTTCGGCGAGGGCCGGATCGACCGCGTAGACGGGTGCGGGGACCTCGTCGATGACGTCGCGCATCACCTCGATCCACTTGGCGGAGAGCAGCATGGAGCGCATCTCGTAGCCGGCCTGTCCGGCACGGCGGATGACCTTCTCGCCCTCGGCGATGAACAGGCCCTCTTCGGGTTCGCGGCGGCGGCGCAGTTCGACGTCGGTCAGGCCCGTGTAGTCCCGCAGACGGGGGTCGTCGGGGTCGTCGATGGTGATGAGATCGGCCACAGGGTGATACTGCCTTCTTGGATGTGCGGTGCCAACGGTTCCCGCAAGGTCGGGTTACCGGTGGTTACTTGCGCGGGCCGACGGCGACGACGTCCCCGATGACGATGACGGCCGGGGGCCGCACGTCCTCGGCCCTGACGGTCTCCGCGACGGTGGCGAGGGTGGCGTCCACCCGGCGCTGGGCGGCGGTCGTGCCCTCCTGGACGAGCGCGAGCGGCGTCTCGGGTGCCTTGCCGTGCGCGATGAGGGCCTCGGCGATGGCGCCGATCTTGTCGACGCCCATGAGGATCACGAGCGTGCCGCGCAGGCGGGCGAGGGACTTCCAGTCGACGAGCGATCGCGGGTCGTCGGGCGCGACATGGCCGCTGACGACGGTGAACTCGTGGGCGACGCCCCTGTGGGTCACGGGGATTCCGGCGGCGGAGGGGACGGAGATGGAGCTGGAGATGCCGGGCACGACCGTGTACGGGATGCCCGCCTCCGCGAGCGCCTGCGCCTCCTCCATGCCGCGGCCGAAGACGTACGGGTCGCCGCCCTTGAGGCGGACGACGGCCTTGCCGGCCTTCGCGTGCTCGATGAGCGCGTTGTTGATGGCCTCCTGCGCCATGAACCGCCCGTACGGGATCTTGGCGGCGTCGATGACCTCCACGTGCGGCGGGAGTTCGTCGAGGAGGTCGCGCGGACCGAGCCGGTCGGCGATGACGACGTCCGCCTCCGCGAGCAGCCGGCGGCCGCGGACGGTGATCAGGTCCGGGTCGCCGGGGCCGCCGCCGACGAGGGCGACGAACGGGGCGCGGCTGCGGTGGTGGGGCGCGGCAAGGGTGCCGTCGCGCAGGCCCTCGACGATGGCGTCGCGCACCGCGGCAGAGCGTCGCGGGTCGCGGCCGGTGAGGACGGCGACGGTCACGCCGTCGCTGCGGCCCGTCGCCGGGGTCCAGGCGGTGGCGGCGTCGGCGTCGTCGCTGCGGACGCACCACGTCTTGGTGCGCTCGGCCTCCGCGGAGGCGCGGGCGTTGGCGTCGGCGTCGCTGGTGGCCACCAGGGCGTACCAGGCGTCGGCGATGTCGCCGTCCTCGTAGCGGCGGCGGGTCCAGGTGATCTCGCCGGACTCGGCCATGGCCTCGACGGACGGCGTCGCGGAAGGGGAGATCAGAGTGACATCGGCACCGGCCGCGACCAGGGCGGGGAGCCTTCGCTGGGCGACCTGCCCACCGCCGATGACGACGACGCGGCGCCCGGCGAGTCGGAGGCCGACGGGGTAGGCGGGGTGCTCGGCGTGCGGGACGTGCTCAGCCATGGCGGTGCGGCTCCTCGGGCGGTGCGATGCGGGAGTGAGGCCGCTGCGACGGTGAAGCGGCTGGTGGGAACGGGTGAGGGTCCTGGCGAACACGATACGGCCCCGGTGCGGGGGGCGGGCCGGACCGTTGCGGAACGGTTGCCTCCGGAGCCTGCGCCGCCGCGCACCCGGTCCACTGCGGACCGGATGCGCGGGCCGGACCCCGGACTACTTCTCCGTGACGCCTGCCGAGTCGAAGGTCGCCACCTCGTGCATCGCCCGGGCGGCGCTCTGGACCACCGGGAGTGCCAGCAGGGCGCCCGTGCCCTCGCCGAGGCGGAGGTCCAGGTCGACAAGGGGGCGCAGACCCAGCTTGTTGAGGGCCGCCACATGGCCGGGCTCCGCGCTGCGGTGGCCCGCGATGCAGGCGGCCAGCGCCTCCGGTGCCACGGCGCGGGCGACCAGGGCCGCCGCACCCGTGCTGACGCCGTCGAGGATGACCGGGGTCCGCAGGGAGGCGCCGCCGAGGATCAGTCCGACGAGCGCGCAGTGCTCGAGGCCGCCGACGGCCGCCAGGACGCCGATCGGGTCAGCCGGGTCGGGCTGGTGGAGCTCGAGCGCACGGCGGACGACGTCGACCTTGCGGGCATGCATCTCGTCGTTGATGCCGGTGCCGCGCCCGGTGATCTCCGACGGGTCGGCACCCGTGTAGACGGAGATGAGCGCCGCGGACGCGGTGGTGTTGGCGATGCCCATCTCACCGGTCAGCAGCGCCTTGTTGCCGGCGGCCACCAGGTCGCGGGCGGTCTCGATGCCGACCTCGATCGCGGAGAGGACCTCCTCGCGGGTCAGGGCGGGACCGGTGGTGAAGTCGGCGGTGCCGGGCCGCACCTTGCGCGGCAGCAGACCGGGAGTGGCCGGCAGGTCGGAGGCCACGCCGACATCGATGACGCAGACCTCGGCGCCGACCTGGTTCGCGAAAGCGTTGCAGACCGCCCCGCCGCCGAGGAAGTTGGCCACCATCTGGCCCGTGACCTCCTGCGGCCAGGCGGTGACACCCTGGGCGTGAACCCCGTGGTCACCGGCGAAGATCGCGACGGCCGCGGGCTCGGGGATCGGCGGCGGGCACATCCGGGAGAGGCCGGAGAGCTGGGCGGAGATGATCTCCAGCATGCCGAGGGCGCCGGAGGGCTTGGTCATCCGCTTCTGGCGTTCCCACGCCTCGCCGAGCGCCTTGGCGTCGAGCGGGCGGATGTTGGTGACGGTCTCCTGCAGCAGGTCGTGCGGCTCCTCGCCGGGCAGCGCACGGCGTCCGTAGGTCTCCTCGTGCACGACCCAGGACAGGGGGCGGCGCTTGGACCAGCCCGCCTGCATCAGCTCGGGCTCCTCCGGGAACTCGTCGACGTACCCCACGCAGAGGTAGGCGACGACCTCGAGGTGCTCGGGCAGGCCGAGCGTGCGCACCATCTCGCGCTCGTCGAAGAAGGAGACCCAGCCGACGCCGAGGCCCTCGGCGCGGGCCGCGAGCCACAGGTTCTCAACGGCCAGGGCGGACGAGTAGGGCGCCATCTGCGGCTGGGTGTGCCGGCCGAGGGTGTGGCGGCCGCCGCGGGTGGGGTCGGCGGTGACGACGATGTTCACCGGGGTGTCGAGGATGGCCTCGATCTTCAGTTCCTTGAACTGCTTGGCCCGGCCCTTGGGCAGCGACTTGGCGTACGCCTCGCGCTGGCGCTGCGCCAGTTCGTGCATGGTGCGCCGGGTCTCCGCGGAGCGGATGACGACGAAGTCCCAGGGCTGGGAGTGCCCGACGCTGGGCGCGGTGTGCGCCGCTTCGAGGACCCTCAGCAGGACCTCGTGCGGGATGGGGTCGCTGCGGAAACCGTTGCGGATGTCGCGGCGTTCGCGCATCACGCGCAGGACGGCCTCGCGTTCGGCGTCGTCGTAGCCGGGTGCGGGGGGCGTCGCGGCGGCGGGCTGCGGCTCGGGCGACTCGCCCTCCTCGGGAGCCTCTACGGCGGCCGGGGCGGCGTCGTCCGCGACGGACCGCGCCGACGGGTCGGCGTCCGCCGGGGCGGGGACCTCGTTCACGTCGTCCTGCGGGGCTTCCTCCTGCGGAGCCTCGGCCTCAGGGGCCCGGGCCTGCGGAGCTTGCTCCTGCGGGACTTCGGTCGGAGGGGCTTCGGTCTGAAGGACTTCGGTCCGAGGTGCTTCGGCGGCCGGTGCGGGGGCGGCTTCCTCCGACGGGACGGCCGGGGCGGACACGTCAGCGGGCTCCGGCGCCTCCACGGGCGCCGCAGCGACGTCCGCCGAGGGCTCGCCCGGCTCCGCGGGCGCTGCCTGCACGGCGGCCTCGACGGCCT
Organism: Streptomyces sp. OZ13; assembly: GCF_052068155.1. Classification (NCBI taxonomy): domain Bacteria; kingdom Bacillati; phylum Actinomycetota; class Actinomycetes; order Kitasatosporales; family Streptomycetaceae; genus Streptomyces; species Streptomyces sp. OZ13. The sequence goes on from NZ_JBQHCZ010000010.1 coordinate 174,834, forward strand.
CGGGCGCGACGGCCACCGGCTCCTGCACGACCGCGGGAGCCGGGGCCTCCGGCGCCACGGCCTGTGCCTGCGCGGATGCCACGGGCTCGACGGCAGGCTGCTCGGCGACCGGCTCGGTCACGGCTTCCCGCACAGTGGTCTCGGGCGCGGCGGGTTCGACGGACTCGGGAGCGGGCTGGTGCACGACGGCCTGGTTCTCGGGCTCGGCCTCGGCGTGCGGCTGCGGCTCGTCCGGCGCGGGCGCCACGGCCGGCTCCGCCTCGGCAGCGGGCTGCTCGACGTCGCCGGTCCTGGGCGCGGGCACGGTGGCTTCCGCGTTCGCCGGTTCGGCCGCCGCGTCCGACGGGACGACCGTTTCTGCGGGCGCCCCCGACCCTGCGACGGGCACCTGGTTCTGCGGCGGCTGGGGATCCCACGGGGCACCGGCCTGCGGCGGGATCTCACCGAGCTGCGGTCCGGGCAGTTCGGCGGCGGGCTCCTCACGCGGCACGTCGAGGTACTCCACGCCGGTGGTGGCGGACTGCGCCGCGGCCGAGCGGACGACCATCGGATGCGGCGGCGTACCGGCCGGGCCGCGGTCGGCGAGCGAACGGACCACGCCGCTCGAGGTGTCGGGCACGGGCGGACCCATGTGGAGCGGCCGGCGCGCGGGCGTCGGCATGGCGGAGGTGGCGGCGGCCGGCGTCCGTACGGCACCGAGGTCGACGGCTCCGGAATCACGGCCGCCGGCCTCGTGGGCACCGCTCTCCTGCGGCGCGGGGGCCTGTTCCCGCTGTGCGGCCGGCGCCTCCTGCGGGACCGGGACCGCGTGGCCGGCGTCGGAGCCCGCCTCGCCCGCGACGGCCTCCGGGCCTGCCGGCGCCACGCCGGGGACGACGGACATGGTGCCCTGCACCTGCGCCAACGGCTCCTGGGCGGCAGCTTCCTGCGCCTGGGCCCGGGCCTGCTGGGGGTCGTGCGGCTGGAAGGCCTGTTCCTGCGGTTCCGGGGACCGGACCTCGTGGAACTGCGGCTCCTGCGGCGGGGTGGCGTCGGCCGCCTGGGCAGCCGGGGTCACTTCGACGAAGGCCGGGGCGGGCGCCGCGGCGTTCTGCACCGCCGGCTGCTCCGCGTACGCCGTGCCGGCCGGGGCGGGCGCGGCCTGCTCGGCTCCGTGCACGGCCGGGGCGGCCGCGTAGTCCTGTGCCGGGTAACCGGCGGCGGCGTAGTCCACCTGGTATTGGCCGCTGTGGTGCTGCGTCGCCCCGTCCTGGTGCGCCGTCGCCGGTGCGGGCGCGGCCGCGTACTGGTCGGCGGCGGGCGCCGGCTGGGCGGCGGGCACGTGCTGGTGGGAGTCGCTCCACGCACCCTGTGCGCCGGGCATCAGCAGGAGGTCGTCCTCTTCCGGGCTGTTCTCGGAGGGTTCGAGGAAGGTGTACGTGCCGGAAGCGGGGACGCCCGGCTGCTCCACCATGCCTGCGTCCTCCGGCAGCCCCTCACCCGGGATCTGGCCGGTGTCAGTCATGCGCGTACCCCTCGCCCATCGGTTGCTCCTTCGCCCTTCGCCCGGGGCGTCCGACAGCGGCACACCTGACGCCCTTGAACAAGAACGAGCGTGTGCGCCGCGCGGCACGATCGACCCACGGACCAAAGCATTGTCGCGGTCGTTCGCCACTGCGGCAGCAAGATCCGCCGCGGTTCGCTGTGGGCTGCGCCACGTCGCGCGACCCCCCGGTATCGACGTACCACATACGGGAACCAAAGTGGCTCCCTTTTCCGGACATTGACGAACGAAGCGACGAACGTCCGGCTGCGGTACAACAATCGGCCAGCCTACCCCGGACCACCCGTCGAGGGGGGCCGGGGGCGAGGGTCGGGCTGCCTTCCGCAGAGCAGGAAGACCACGGAGCGTTCCCGCTCCGACCAGTCGGACGTGTCCAGCTCGACGGACTGGAGGAGGGCGCATTCGACGCTGTATCCGCCGGCGGCGAGCGCGGCGCCGATGGCCTCCGCCTCGTCCCGTGTGGACGCGTGGGTGACGATGCGCTGCGGCCTGCGGTCGGCGACGGCGGTGACGACCGGCACTCCCCCGCCGCCGATCCGTACGACATCAGGCTCGGGCAGCCGCTCGAGAACGTGCGGAGCCCGCCCGTGGACCACCTGGAGCTGGACGCCGAGGCGGCGGGCCGCCGCCTCGGTGCGGCGGCAGGCCTCGGGGTCGTTGTCGACGGCGATCACCGCCGCGCCGAACCCGCCCGCCTCCGCGGCGAGTGCGCCGCTGCCGGAGCCGATGTCCCACACGAGGTCGCCGGTGCGGGGTCCGAGCCGGGCCAGCTGGGCGGCCCGCAGGCCGGCGAACTCGCCCTCGCCGCGCGTGGGCGCCTCGGCGGGCGGCAGGGCCCAGCCGCGTACGGCCGGTGGGTAGCCGGGGTCCCGTCCGGCGATCCAGCCGCCGGTCCCGGTGAGAGGGGCGGGGCCGGCGGTGCCGCCGATGACGATGACGACATTGGGGTCGCGCCACATGTGGTCGGCGACCTTGTCGGAGGTGAGGACGGTGACCTGTTCGCGGTCGGTGCCCAGTTCCTCGCAGATGACGAAGGTGCGATGGATGCCGTCGAGCAGCAGCGCGAGTTCGGCGGGTCCGGCGCCCGGGGAGGTGAGGACGGCGACCTTCGTGTGCGCGCGGCACACATTGACGGCCCGGCGCAGCGTACGGCGGTGTGCGACGACGATCTGGGCGTCGTCCCACGGCATGCCCGCCCTGGCGAATGCGGCGGCGACGGAGGAGACGGCGGGGACGACCTCCACCTCGAGGCCGTACTCGGGTGCGCGCAGGGTGCGGACGACGCCGAAGAGTCCGGGGTCGCCGTCGGCGAGGACGACGGCGCTGCCGCGGTGTCCGGCGATCCGCCGGGCGGCGAGGCCGACGCTGCCGAGGCGGATGCGCTCGGCGCCGGGCGGCACTTCGGGCAGCGCCAGATGATGGGCGGCGCCGGCGACCAGGGTGGCCGCGGAGAGGGCGGACCTGGCCGCTCGGGTGAGTGGCGAACCGTCCCAGCCGATCACCGTGACCCGGTCGGCCATCGTCGTCAGTCTCCTGGGGTTGTCGCAGGTCGGAGCAGTTCCGCGGGTACGCGTCGCACGTGAGGGTACCTGGCGGACCGGTCGGGCGGCCCTCTGGAGGGGCGTCGTTCCGCCCGGGAAAGTCAGTTCCAGTCGGTGTAGGAGGCGTAGCCCGCCTCCGCGAGGCGGTCGGCCTCGAGGTCCTCCGGGAGGAGGCTCCAGACGATGAGGTCGGTGCGGATGTCCACCCAGGCTCCGGTGCCGTCGTCGGGCCGGGTGCGCGCTATCCACGCGTTGCGCAGGACGCCTTCGCTGATGCAGCCGATCTTCTGTGCCACCTGCTGGGAGGCGGTGTTGTCGGCGGCGGTGCGCAGTTCCATACGCTCGAATTTCTGGTTGCGGAACAGCCATCGGGCCACGGCGAGCACTGACTCGGTCGCGTAGCCCTCGCCGCGCGCCCAGGGGGCGGTGACGTAGGAGACCTCGGTGGAGAGGGTGCGCCAGTTGGTGTTCTGCAGGTGCACGACGCCGACGAGCCGCTGCGTGAGGAACTCGGTGACGGCGAGCACGATGCCGCGGCCTTCCGTGCGCTCCGCAGGAGCGATCCTGCGCACCCAGTCCTCGGAGTCGGCCGCCGTGTAGGGGTGGGGCACGGAGGTCCAGGCGGTGACCATCTCGTCGTTCATCATCTCGGTGTGGGCCGCGATGTCGGCTTCCTCGTAGGGGCGCAGCACCAACCGCTCCGTGCTGATGGACACGTCCGGGAAGGTGGTAGTCATGCGCAGCTCCATGCCGAAGACTGTCGTTTACGGGTCGAACCTGACGGCGTATTGGCCGTAAAGGCACAGCATGCAACATCGGGTGCGGGCCGTGCATGGCCGGGTGCCGGTACGAGGCGGCCCCGCGCACCTTGGTAGGTGCACGGGGCCGGAGTCAAGTGGCTGCTCTGGAGCGCCACTTGACAGGTGCGCGGGGTCTCAGCCCGCAGCGCCGAAGGCGGCGACGACGGAGCCGTCGTACTTGTCCTCGATGTACTTCTTCACCTCGGGCGAGTTGAGGAGCTTCGCGAGCTTCTGCACGCGGGCGTCGTCCTCGTTGCCCTCCTTGACGGCGAGGAAGTTGGCGTACGGGTTGCCTTCGGCCTTCTCGAGGGCCAGGGAGTCCTGGGCGGGCTTGAGGTCGGCCTCGATGGCGTAGTTGCCGTTGATGACGGCGGCGTCGACGTCGTTCAGGGCGCGGGGCAGCGTCGCCGCCTCGAGCTCCTTGAACTTCAGGCCCTTGGCGTCGGCGATGTCGGAGAGCTTGGCGTCGGTGCCGGCGCCGTCCTTGAGGGTGATCAGGCCGTTGTCGGCGAGCAGCGCCAGCGCGCGGCCTTCGTTGGTGGTGTCGTTGGGGACGGCGATCGTCTGGCCGGCCTTGATGTCCTTGAGATCCTTGGCGTTCTTGGAGTAGAGGCCGAGGGGCTCGAGGTGGACGTCGACGACCGGGACGATGGTCGTCTTGTTCTTCTTGTTGAAGTCGTCCAGGTACGGCTTGTGCTGGAAGAAGTTGGCGTCGACCTGGCCCTGCTGGGTGGCGGTGTTGGGCAGGACGTAGTCCGTGAACTCCTTGACCTCGAGGGTGAGGCCTTCCTTCTTCGCCAGGTTGTCCTTGACGTAGTTCAGGATATCGGCGTGCGGCGTCGGGGACGCGGCGACGACGAGCGCCTTGGACGCGTCGGCCTTGCCGCCGCCGTCCGCGCCGGCTCCCGGGTCGGAGGCCGTGCCGCAGGCGGTGAGACCGAGGGCGAGCGCGGCGGTGGCGGCGGCGGCCGCGGTGAGCTTGATGTTCTTACGCACGAAGAGTGCCTCTTTCTGGTGGTGGAACAACGCCCGGACAAGGAGTGCGGGCTGTGTGGGGAGAAGGTTCGGGGGTTCAGCTCGCGGCGCGGCCCCGGCGGGCCAGCAGCCGTACGGCTCCGTCGCCGATGAGCTGGACGACGGTGACGATGGCGATGAGGATCACGACCGTGATGAGCATGAACTGCGTCTCGAAGCGCTGGAATCCGTAGGTGACGGCCTTGGATCCGAGGCCTTCGCCGCCGACCGCGCCGGCCATCGCGGAGTATCCGACGAGGACGATCACGGTGGTGGTGACGGCGGAGACGAGCGAGGGCAGGGCCTGCGGGAGCAGCACCTTGCGCACGATGGTGGGGATGGAGCCGCCCATGGACTGGACGGCCTCGACGAGCCCGTGGTCGACCTCGCGGATCGCCGTCTCGACGAGGCGCGCGAAGAAGGGGATGGCGCCGACGGCGAGCGGCACGATCATCGCGGTGGGGCCGATGAAGGTGCCGACGACGAGAGTGGTGAAGGGGATCAGCGCGATCAGCAGGATGATGAACGGCAGCGAGCGGCCGATGTTCACGATCACGCCGACGACCTTGTTCACCGGAGTGTTCTGCAGCAGTCCGCCCTTGTCCGTGAGGACGAGGAGCACACCGAGCGGCAGTCCGCCGGCGACGGTGACGAGGGTGGACCAGAGCACCATGTAAAGGGTGTCGAAGGTGCCCTGGCTGAGCAGGGGCTGCATCTCGGACCAGGTCACTTCGCGACCTCCTTGACCGGCTCGGGGGCGTTCTGCGCCGGGACGCGCGCGGGGCCGGGGCCGACGACCTCGACCTGGAGTCCCTGCTCGCGCAGGAAGCCGACGGGGACGACGTTCTCCTCGTAACGGCCGGGGAGCTCGATGCGCATGCGGCCGATCTGCCTGCCGCCGACGGTGTCCATCGCGGCGCCGAGGATCGAGATGTCGATGTTGTACGTGCGCGAGAGCTGCGAGATGACCGGCTGGGTGGCGGCCTCGCCGTGGAACGTGACGTCGATGACGGTGCGGCCGGGGCCGGAGGCGTCGCCGCCCACGGGGAAGAGCTCCCGGGCGAGCTCCGAGCCCGGGGTGGCGAGCAGTTCGCTCACTGTTCCGGATTCGATGATCTTCCCCTTCTTCATCAGGGCGGCCGAGTCGCAGATCGTCTTGACGACGTCCATCTCGTGCGTGATCAGCAGCACGGTGAGGCCGAGCTGTCGGTTGAGGTCGCGCAGCAGTTGGAGGATCGAGCGGGTGGTCTCGGGGTCGAGGGCGCTGGTCGCCTCGTCGGAGAGCAGCACCTTGGGGTCGCCGGCGAGGGCGCGGGCGATGCCGACGCGCTGCTTCTGACCGCCGGAGAGCTGGCCCGGGTAGGCCTTTGCCTTGTCGGCGAGACCCACCAGGTCGAGCAGTTCCAGGGCCTTGCGGGAGCGCTGGGCGCCGGGGACGCCGAGGATCTCCAGGGGCAGTTCGACGTTGTCCTTGACGGTGCGCGAGGACAGCAGGTTGAAGTGCTGGAAGACCATGCCGATGCGGCTGCGGGCCTCGCGCAGCTCCTTGGGGGCGCGGCGGCCGCGGCCGGCGAGGGCGGTGAGGTCCGTTCCGGCGACCGTCACGGTGCCGGAGGTGGGGCGCTCGAGGAGATTGACGCAGCGGATCAGCGAGGACTTGCCGGCGCCGCTCTGGCCGATGACGCCGAAGACCTCGCCTTCACGGACGTGCAGGTCGACGCCGTCCAGAGCGGTGACCTCGCGGCCGCCGCGCGACTGGTAGACCTTGGTAAGGCCCGTAGTGGTGATCACAGGGGTATCCGTCACTGTCGAGTGCACGGCGAGGTGTCCGCCGGGCACGGGGCATTTCGGTTCCGACGCGGCACGGCTGGTTCGGCTGGTGGCCGGGGCAACGCGTGCGCGGGGCAGGCTCGGTCCGAGGCGTTCCTGATCTCCGGGGACGTTCGGACGCGGCGCGGCTGTCGGTCTCGCTTCGGGGCGCGAGGCTCAGGCAGGGGCCCTCAGATGGCGCACATTCGACACATGCGGCGAGCACCGGGCGTCGTGTCCGCCTCGGTCGCAAGGGTGCGGCTGCTCGTCGTGGTCATGGCTGCAAGTAAAACAGACGAGCGGGCGACCGGACCGGGCTTGTCCGTATAGCGGACAGTGCGGTTGCGCCATGTGGACAGATCGGTCCGCACCCGTGATCTCCGCGGGCGGTCCCGCCGGGACCGGCTTTACCCGTCGTGACCTGCGTGGACACGCTGCCTGCATCGGGGGCCCGTGCGGCGCCCGGCGGGCCGTAGCGGTCGACGGCTGTGGTCAAGACCACGGTCGGGGCACCGCCCGCACGCCCCTGCGCGGGACTACCGCCGGGAGGCCCCTGCCGGCCGCACGCCCGCGAGCGGGCCACGAGCGACGGTGCGCTGCCGGCCGTGCGCCCGGGGCCGGGCGCATCGCGGCCTGCGGCCCGTAATACCCTCGAGCCCATGCTTGACGCCCTGACGGTCGCGGTCGGTGTGACCGCGCTCGCCCTCGCCGCCTGGTGCGGTTTCGCCGCCTACAAGGACCAGCCCACCAAGGACTGGCACTTCATCGGAATGGCCGTGGTGACGGTGCTGGCGTTCGCACAACTGGTCGTGGGAATCGTGCGGCTGGCGCAGGGCGACGAGGCGTCGGAGGGCACCGCGATCTTCGTGTCGTACCTGATCGGTTCGGCCCTCGCGGTGCCGGCGGCCGGTTTCCTCTCGCTGGCGGAGCGGACCCGCTGGGGCTCCGCGACGGTGGCGGCCGGCGCGGTGGTGCTCGCGGTGCTCGAGGTCCGGCTCCACGACATCTGGGGAGGCTGACGATGGCCGAGCCCACCACGGACGCGAAGCGGCCGGCGAAGCTGGTCGCCGGCCCGGGACTGCTGCTGGTCTGGCTCTACGGCGTGATGTCCGTCGGCGCCGTGTCCCGCTCCGTCTACCAGATCCTCACCGACTTCGGCAGCGCACCGCTCGCTCATGTGCTGTCGGCCGTCGCCGCCGTCGTGTACGCCTTCATCACGTACACGCTGGTGCGGGGCGGCGAGACGGCCCGCAAGGCGGCGCTGGTGTGCTGCGCCGCCGAGCTGGCGGGCGTCCTGATCGTCGGGACGTGGACGGTCCTCGATCCGTCGGCGTTCCCCGACTCGACGGTGTGGTCCGAGTACGGGATGGGCTACATCTTCATCCCGGTGCTGCTTCCGGTCACCGGGATGCTCTGGCTGCGCCGCGCCCGCGGCTGACGCACAGAGGTGCGGGGCGGTACGGAGGCCGTCAGGCGCTGGCGACGTACGCGCCGGCGGAGGTCTCCTTCTCCAGGGTGACCAGCGTCAGCCGCGGGCCGACCTCCTCGCGGGAGACCGGGACGTATCCCCTGCTGCGGTACAGCCGCAGATTGCTCTCGCTGCGGTGGCCGGTGAACAGTTGGAACCGCTTGGCGGCCGGGTCCCCAGTGAAGCGCGCCTCGATCGCGTCGAGCAGCCTGCCGCCAAGACCGTGGCGCTGCATCCGCGGATGGACGATGAGCTTGGTGATACGGGCCGTCCCCGTGGCGTCGATGCTCGCGCGCACGGAGGCGACGACCTCGTCACCGAGCCTGGCCACGAGCGCCGGACCCTGGGTGATCTCGGCGCGGAGGTCGGCGAGCGACTGGGTCAAGGGCTCGATGCCGTAGTCGCCGTAGAGTTCGGCCTCGGTCTGATAGCACAGATACTGCAGCTTGAGGATGTGCTCCGCGTCGGTCTCCGCCGCCGCCGAGATGGTCACGCTCATGCCCATGTGCGCACGCCTCCCGCTCACCTGTCACCGCCGGTTGTCTACCGCTCCTTTCCCCGATGTTCAGGAGCTGCAACCTCTGCCGCCAGCATTCTGCGCAGACATCCCAGGCAACGGGAACGCATCGGCCCCAGACTTCCTTGTGAGATACCCAACGTCCCTGCGATTTCCCGGTAGGTGGGGTCGTGCGGCGCCAACATCGCAGTCAGCAGACGGGGGCAGTTCCCGGGGGTGCGGGCGACGGCCGCCCGCAGCACCCGGCGCCGCTCCCCCAGCAGCGCGGCGCGCTCGGGGCCGCGCGCGGGGTCGGCGGAGGGCTCGTGGCGGTACGGGAGTTCGCGTGCGGCCGTCCGGCGGGCGCGGCGGGCCTCCGCCCGTACGGCGGCCTTGACCCAGCGGGCGGCGTCGGGCGGCGGGCCGCCGTCGCCGAGGCGTTCCAGGAGCCGTACCCACACGGCCTGTTCGAGGTCGCCGGCTTCCATGGCGGCGCCGGGCGCTTCCGCCGTCGCCTCCGCGCTCACCAGCGCCTTGAGGGCGCCGACGACCTGTCCGGAGGTGGGGATCTCTTCGAGAACGGTCATGCCGGGCGGGACGGCCCGGGGCCCGGCCGTGGTTGCCCGGCCGGGACACGATCACCCGTACGGGGTGCCGTCCGCGCCCCTTTCCCGTGCCGCGCCCGTGACGCGGCGTCAACCTCCCGGGAACGCACCGGCCGCGAGAGGTCGACGCCGCCGGGCAGCCGGTGTCAGGCGGTGAAGTCGGACGCGGCCAGCAGGCCGGTGTCCGGGTTGTCGGTGAAGATGCCGTCGATGCCCGTCGCGAAGTACGCCTTGTACGCACCGAAGACGTCGCCGTACGCGTTCGGATCGGTGCCGCGCCGGAAGTCGGCGGGCAGGAAGGTGTTCTCGTTGCGCATCGTGTACGGGTGCAGGACCAGGCCCCGCGCGTGGGCGTCCCGCACCAGCGTCGTGGGCTCGGTGAGCCGGCCGTTCGCGTCCTTGGGGATGACGAGGTCCAGCAGCGGGCCGATCCCCTGGGCGAAGCCCGCGATCCAGTCCAGGCCGTCCGGCTCGACCAGATCGGCCACCGTGCGCGGGTCGCCCGACTCGCGGAAGTCCCACGGGCGGTCGTCCGGGGTCCAGAGCAGGACGACACGCGGAGTGCCCACGAGACGGGCCATGCGCTCCATGCTCGTCGGCTCGAAGGACTGGAGGAACGTCGGGGAGCTCGCGCGGTGCCGTCCGTACCGGCGCAGCAGCTTCGCCAGGCGCTCCTCCAGGCCGAGACCGATGTTCCGGAAGTAGGTGGGGTGCTTGGTCTCGACGTAGAGCCACACGGGGCGGCCGCGGCGGCGGCCCTCCTTCTCGGCCCACTGCAGCACCTCCTCGAAGGTGGGCACCGTCCAGCGGCCGTCGTAGAGGGTGTTCTCCTGGCGGGTGCCGGGGATCCGCTCCTTGGTACGCAGCGTCTTCAGCTCGGCCAGCGTGAAGTCCTCGGTGAACCAGCCGGTGAGGCTGACGCCGTCGACCGACTTGGTGGTCCGGCGAGAGGCGAACTCGGGGTGCGCGGCGACATCGGTCGTGCCCGTGATGTCGTTCTCATGACGGCATACGAGGTGCCCGTCCTTCGTGGGCACCAGGTCCTGCTCGATGACGTGCGCGCCCATGTCGAGGGCGAACTGGTACGCGCCGATGGTGTGCTCGGGCCGGTATCCGCTGGCACCGCGGTGGGCGATCACGGTGGGAACGGGCAGGCCGCCCCGGTCCTCGCCGGACGGGCGGACAGCGCCGGTGCGCTCACCCGCCCGCGCCGCGCCCGCACCGGCCCCGAGGGCCGCGGTGGTGAGGACCGCGGCTCCCAGCACGCTCCGACGCGCCGGACTGCTGCTCGCACCGTGTGTCATGAAACGTTCCTCCATGTGATGTACCGCGTGTGATGTCCCGCACCTGCCAAGGGACGCCTGATGGTAGGCAGTTACCTCTTACCTGCGGCAGACCCTGCGCGAACGCGTCGGAAACACACGTCAACACTGCGTATCACCTCGGTGAACCCGATGTGCGAGCGAGGGCGACCCGCGAGTATCGTCCTCACCTGCACAGACTTCACCGGTCATAACCGCCCGTCCCATGACACCGGAGGACCCGTTGTCCCGCTTGACGCTCATCAAGGCAGTGCTCGGGCCGATCCTGCGCCTGATGTTCCGCCCGCGTGTGGAAGGGGCGGAGAACATCCCCGGGACGGGGGCCGTGATTCTCGCCGGGAACCATCTCACCTTCATCGACTCCATGATCCTGCCGCTGGTCTGCGACCGCCCGGTGTACTTCATCGGCAAGGACGAGTACGTCACGGGCAAGGGCATCAAGGGCCGCGCGATGGCCTGGTTCTTCACCGGCTGCGGCATGATCCCGGTCGACCGGGACGGCGCCAACGGCGGCGTGGCCGCGCTGATGACGGGCCGCCGGGTGCTCGAGGAGGGCAAGATCTTCGGCATCTACCCCGAGGGCACCCGCTCCCCCGACGGCCGTCTGTACCGGGGCCGTACCGGCATCGCGCGCCTCACCCTGATGACCGGCGCGCCGGTGGTCCCCTTCGCCGTCATCGGCACCGACAAGCTCCAGCCCGGCGGCGCGGGCCTGCCCCGGCCCGGCCGGGTCACGCTGCGCTTCGGTGAGCCGATGGAGTTCTCGCGCTACGAGGGGATGGACCGTGACCGCTATGTGCTGCGCGCGGTGACGGACTCGGTGATGTCGGAGGTCATGCGGCTGTCGGGGCAGGAGTACGTGGACATGTACGCGACCAAGGCGAAGGCGGCGTAAGCCGCTGCGCGAGGCCGTTTCCCCACCCCGCCCCTTCCCGAACCGGGGCAGGCCCCGGACCCCGTACCGCCTCCCGCGCTGCCCTCGAACGCCGGACGGGCCGGCTCGCGCTCCGCGAGACGAGCTCGCCGGCGGCAGACATTTCACGCCCCGCCGGGGGCGGCCCTGCTGAAGGGCTCCTGCCCTGTCGAGGACTCCCGCCCTGCCGAGAGGCTCCGATCGTCCCGGGCGGCACGCACCCCTGTCGGCGGAGGCAGTCAGAACCCGCCGGGCTCGCTCACGCCCTACCGGGGAAGGCCTTCCACGCCCCGCCAGCGGCCCCGTGCCGAGGACTCCCGCCGTGCCGAAGGGCTCCGGCCCAGCCGGAGGGCTTCCGCCGTGCCGGCAGTTCACGCCCCGCCGGGGACTCCGGCCTGCCAGGCGCTCCCGCACTGCCAGGGCCGCTCCCGCCCTGTCGAGGGCTCGCGCCCTGCCGGGCGCCCGCTGCCGGGGACTCCGTGCCCTGCCGGGGCGAAGGCAATTCACGCGCGCCGGGGGCTCAAGCCCCGGCGGAGGCTCTGGACACCCGGGGGCTTCCGACCATGCCGAAGGGCTCCGACCCAGCCGGAGGGCATTCGCCCTGTCGAGGGCTCCCGCCCTGCGGGGGCCCGCTGCCGGGGACTCCCTGCCCTGCGAAGGGCTCCGACCGTGCCGGGCGACACGCACCCCTGCCGGCTGAGGCATTCAAGCCCCGCCGGGGGCTCCCGCCCTACCGGGGGAAGGCCATTCACGCCACGCCAGGGGCTCCGACCAGCCGGAGGGCTCCGGCCATGTCGGCAGTTCACGCCCCGCCGAGCACTCCGGCCATGCCAGGACGCAACGCCCTGCCAGGGGCAGCCGGAGGGCTCCTACCCTGCCCAGGGCTCCCACCTTGCCAGGGGCCCGACCCCGCCGGGGGAAGGCATTTCAATCCCCGCGAGGGCTCCCCGCGCTGCCAGGACGCCATCCAAGCCCCGCGCGATTGAGGCGCGCGGGTCCGGGGGCTGAGCCCCCCGAGACGGCGCCGCAGCGCGGGGCGGGGTCCGGGGCTTGCCCCGGTTCGGGAAGGGGCGGGGAGGGGAAAGGCACCCCGCCCCGCCGACCCCGTCAGTGCTCGACGTCCTCCGCCAGCTTCTGACCCCGCAGCAGGAACCACGCCACCGTCGCCGTAGTGAGGAGCACGACCGCCCCCACCCCGGCCGCCATCCGCAGGCCCTCGGTGAACGCCTCCTGCGCCGCCGTGACCAGGGCTTCCGCGCGGGCCGGCGGGAGGGCGGCCGAGGCCTCCACCGCGCCGCCGAGCGACTCGTGGGCGGCCGCGGCCACGTCCGAGGGCGTACCGTCCGGCGCGGTGAAGCCACGGTAGACGCCGGTGACGATCGAACCGAGCAGCGCGATGCCGAGCGCCGCGCCCAGCTCGTACGCCGTCTCCGACACCGCGGACGCGGCTCCGGCCTGCTCCTTGGGAACGCTGGAGAGGATCACGTCCGCGGTGACCGTGAACGAGAATCCCGCGCCCGCGCCGACGATCAGCAGCGACGCGCCGAGCAGCGGGTAGCCGGTCGACCCGGTGAGCAGCGTCAGCACGGCGAGGGACAGCCCGACGGCGGCCAGGCCGCCGGCGACGACGGACCGTACGGAGAACCGGCGGGCGGCCCTGCCCGCGACCAGCCCCGTCGCCACCGCGCCGATCGCGGCGGGCAGTTCCGCGAGTCCCGCCTCGAACGGTGCACGGCCCTGGACCAGTTGCAGGAACTGGGACAGGAAGAACACGAGACCCGACAGGCCGAGGATGGTCAGCAGGTCGGCGAGCACCGCGCCCGAGAATCCGCGGTGCCGGAACAGCCGCATGTCCAGCAGGGGGGCGCTCAGGGTGAGCTGCCGGCGGACGAAGCCGTACAGGCCGGCGGCACCGGCGAGTGCCGCCACGCCCGCTTCCCAGCTCACCCCGTGCGTGGCGGCCTCCTTGACGGCGTAGACGACGGCGACCATGCCGACGAGGGACAGTGCCACGCTGAGCACGTCCCACGGGCCGGTGACCGGGTTCTTCGACTCCGGCAGGAGCTTGACGCCGACGACGACGAGGACCGCCATCACGGGCAGGTTGATCAGGAAGACGGAGCCCCACCAGAAGTGCTCCAGCAGAAGGCCGCCGACGACGGGGCCCACTGCCGCGCCCGCGGACGCGGTGGCGCCCCAGATGCCGATGGCGAAGCTGCGTTCCCTGGGGTCGTGGAAGATGTTGCGGATCAGCGCCAGCGTGGAGGGCATCAGGGTCGCACCGGCGACGCCGAGCAGCGCCCGCGCGAGGATCATCATCTCCGGGGTGGTGGCGTACGCGTTGAGAACCGACACGGCTCCGAAGGCGACGGCTCCGCTCAGCAGCAGCTTCTTACGGCCGATGCGGTCGCCGAGGCTGCCCATGGAGACGAGCAGGCCGGCGATGACGAACGAGTAGACGTCGCCGATCCACAGCAGCTGGGTACCGGTCGGTGCCAGGTCCTCGCTGAGGAACGGGGTGGCGAGGCCGAGCACGGTGGCGTCGACGGCCACGAGGAGGACGGCGAGGACCAGGACCGCGAGGGCCAGCCAGCGGCCGGGGCGGTACACGGTCTCGTCCGTCCCGTTCGTGGGCAGGACGGTGGTGCTCATTGATCCACTCTCCGTAGTGCTCCGCCGAGCAGCAGCTCGGCGGTCATGTGCTGGAAGTCCTTCTTGGCGACACGGCCGTCCATGACGGCCCAGGCGCAGGAGCCGACGAGGGCGTAGAGCGCCTCGGTCAGCCAGGCCGGTGTCAGATCGATGCGGAACTCGCCCTCGTTCTGGCCGCGCCGGAACAGGTCGGAGACGCGGGCGTCGAGGCGGGACCAGCCCTCGTTGATCTCGTCGCCCTCGAAGAGCTGGTTCTCGGTGTAGAGGAAGGCCAGCAGGTCCGCGGCCGGCTGCATCTCGCCGATCAGCCGGCGCAAAGCCTCGCCGGCGCCGTCCGCGTCGAGGCGGGCCCGGTCGATCGCCGCCTCGAACTCCTGGATGCCGAGCTGCTCCAGCGCCCTGACGAGCGCGTCCCGGCCGGCGAAGTGCCGGTGCAGGGTGGCGCGGCCGATGCCCGCGGCCCGGGCGACCTCGTCCATGGTGGCGGTCGATTTCCGGGCGAGGAGGGCGGCGGCGGCGCGCAGCACGTGGTCTCGATCCATGGCCATGGGACAAGCATAAACCATATGAGACGTCAACGTCTCATTCAGTACGCAGATGTCTCTTTACCGCAGGTCCGGAGGCTGCACCATCTGCGCCGGCCGCTCTTGTCCTGGAACAGCCAGCCGCAGTCGGCACCGGGACAGGCACGGACGGTGAATCTGCCCGGGTCCGCCAGCAGCTCGGCGGCGCTGCGGGCCACGGCGAGCACGGGCAGCCGCAGACCGGCGGACGGGGACATCCGCCAGTGGCCGAGGCCGTCCTCGCCCCGGACGAACACCGACTCCTTCGCGGCGTCCTCCGCGACATCCGCCACCGCCTTGAACGCCCTCACGTCGTCGGGACCGGTCAGAGCGGCGTACAGCTGCGCACGGAACTCCCGCGCCTCCTCCAGAACGGCCGCGGCCTCTTCCGGCCGCTGCCGCGCCCGCTTCAGCAGCCCGGTCACCAGCCAGTCCTCCGCGAGATCCAGATGCCCCGCCCAGACGGCGAGCGTCCGGTAGCCGCGCAGCCATTCCGATCCGGGCAGGCCCGGCCCGCCCCAGCCGGCGTAGGTGTTGCAGAACTCGAGCGCCGGATGGCCGCTGGTGGTCCAGGGCAGCCACTCCTCGTCGACCCGTACCGCGTAGAGGGGCGCGGGCGGGCGGTTCAGCCGGGGATCGCCGTGCAGCATCCGGTCGTGGAGGGTGTTCAGCGCGGCGCCGGGCTCGATGCCCAGGCCGGTCACCAGCGCCCTGCGGGTGACGCGGTACAGCTCGAGAGCGTCCGCCTGCCGGCCGCTCCGGTACAGGGCGGTCATCTGCGCGGCGACGAGCCGTTCCCTGCCGGGATGCGCGCGGGCGAGCGGCGTCAGGTCGGTGACGACCCTGTCGTGCATACCGAGCTCCAACTGGGCCTCCGCCCGCTGTTCCAGCGCGGACAGCCGGAGTTCGGCGAGCGACTCGCCGAGCCGTTCCCGCAGTCCGTCGTCCGCGACGTCTTCGAGCAGCGGCCCCCGCCACAGCCCGAGGGCCCGGTCGAACAGGCGCACCCGCTGGGCCGCGTCGGCGACGCCCCCGGCGCGGCGGGCGAGGTCCATGAACTGGTGGGCGTCGACCGCGTGGACGCCGGGGTCGAGGACGTAACCGTCGTGGCGTGTCTCGACGCGGACCCCGTACGCGCCCAGCCGGGCGCGGAGCCGGCCGATGTAGGTGTGGACGGTGCCCCGCGCGGACGCGGGCCCGTCGCCGTCCCACAGCAGCTCGATGAGACGGCCGGTGGTCACGACCCGGCCCGCCTCCAGCAGGAGGATCGACAGCAGACAGCGCTCCTGGCGGCGGCTGCCCACCGGGACCCGCTCTCCTTCGTGACGGGCCTCGAACGGACCCAGCAGCTGGAACTCCATGGCAGCCGCGAGCCTAACCGGCGGGTGCGACGGTGCACAGCGGTGGTGAGCGCGTGGTCAGACGGCGGGGACAGGCTGGGGCGGACAGCGGGACCACTGCCCGGTCCGGTCCTTCCCGGCCCGGTCACGTCTCGGTCGGACCACTTCTTCAAGGAGTCTCCATGCGACGAATCGCCGTTGCCCTGGCGGCAGTTGCCGCGACCACACTCATGGGCGCCGCGCCCGCGTCCGCCGCCGCGCCCGCCGAGCGGTCCGCCGGTGTCGACGCCGGACTCGCCGCCGGCATCGACGCCGGCTGGGAGCCGGCGCCGTCCGCGCCGTGGGACGTCGCGGCGGGCCTGCGATGCGACTTCCCCGTCCACGGCGAACCCGTCGTGGACGAGGTGGTCCGGCGCGTGCTGGACACCCACCCCGACGGGAGGCCGAAACTGGTCGCCTACAAGGGAGACCTGATCGTGCGGGTCACCAACGAGGAGACGGGCGACTCCTACGACGCTGACGTCAGCGGCACGGCCGTCGTCGACTACCGCACGGACGGCTCCCAGTTCTGGTCGGTGCTCGGCCCGGTACTGGTCGGGGTCGGCGAGGGCGCCGGCAATCTCGACCGGGGCCTGTACGTCGTGGACGGCGTCTACACCTTGGACATCAGCCCGTCCGGCTACAAGAAGGTCACCATGGCCCATGGATCGACGACGGACATCTGCGAGCAGATCGACTGACCGGATCCCCGCGACCTGACATCCCGGCGCCCGACGGGCTGTCAGGTCGCGGGGAGACGAAGCTGCCCGTCGGGGCTCCGGAACGCTCCGTCGGGAGGTACGAAAAAGGGCAAGGGGGCTGTGCCCACTCCTTGCCACTCTCAAGGTATAGCGCACTGGGGGGCTTGCGGCAAGGCCCCTGTCGTGACGCAGAATCTCCGGCCTGAGCCGGAATCTGCGGAAGCGAGAGTCACGAAATGCGAGTGTTGTTGTCGACGTACGGGTCGCGCGGTGACGTCGAACCGCTGGTGGGACTCGCGGTGCGGCTGCGGGAACTCGGCGCCGAGGTGCGGGTGTGCGCGCCGCCGGACGAGGACTTCGCTCAGCGGCTGGCGGGCGTGGACGTCCCGATGGTGCCGGTCGGCCCGTCGGCGCGCGCGCTGACGACGGCCGCGCCGGCGCCATCGTCCCTGCCCGAGCGCGCGGCGGCGTTGATCGCCGGTCAGTTCGATGCGCTCCCCGCGGCCGCCGAGGGATGTGACGTGCTGATGGCGACGGGCCCGATGCCGGCCGCGGCCGGCGCGCTGTCGGTGGCCGAGAAACTGGGCATCCGCTCCGTGTCCGTGACCTTCCAGCAGCTCACCCTGCCCTCGCCGTACCACGCGCCGCTGGCGTACGCGGGCAGGCCGTTCCCGCCGGACGTGACCGACAACCGGGTGCTGTGGGACCTGGACAAGCAGAGCATCGACGCGCTGTTCGGCGAGGCGCTCAACACCCACAGGGCGTCGATCGGTCTGCCCCCGGTGGACCACGTCCGCGACTACGTGATCGGCGACCGCCCGTGGCTGGCGACGGACCCGGTCCTCGACCCGTGGCTGGAGCCCGCGGACTTGGACGTGGTGCAGACCGGCGCGTGGTTCCTGCCGGACGAACGCCCGCTCCCGGACGCGTTGGAGGCGTTCCTCGCCGCGGGCGAACCACCGGTGTACGTCGGCTTCGGCAGCATGCCCCTGCACGGCACGCCGGACGCCGCCCGCGTGGCCGTCGAGGCCGTCCGCGCGCAGGGCCGCCGCGTACTCGTCTCCGGCGGCTGGGCCGATCTGGCACTGATCGACGACCAGGACGACTGCTTCGCCGTGGGCGAGGCCAACCACCAAGCACTGTTCGGCCGGGTGGCCGCCGTCGTGCACCACGGCGGCGCGGGCACCACAACGACGGCCACCCGTTCCGGCGCACCGCAGGTGGTGGTGCCCCAGTCGGTGGACCAGCCGTACTGGGCGGGCCGGGTGGCCGAGTTGGGCATCGGCGCGGCGCACGACGGTCCGACCCCGACCTTCGAGTCCTTGTCGGCGGCGCTCGCGACGGCCCTGACGCCCGGGACCCGCGACCGGGCGCGGGCCGTGGCCGGCAAGGTCCGCACCGACGGTGCGACGGTGGCCGCGAAGCTGCTGCTCGATAGGGCAGGCCGGGAAAGGCTGCCCGTGTCCGTGTGACATCACGCGACCGCCGAGCCACGAACCGGAAATACAAGTGCACGCGAACGTGGCCCTCATGGCTGTCGCCCGCCGGGCCACCGGATTCGTCACGCCGGTCCAGACGCCTTGCTGCGCGCAACGACTGCAAGCGGCCTCACATCGGAGCAATGACGTGAACCCCCTGACCACCAGCGCCTTCGACCTTCCCGACCGCCTCTCCCCCAAGGCCGACCCGACACTGATCGCCGGCGACGAGCGGCACTTCGCTGCCGTCGCGCAGTGCCTCGAGGAGTCGATCGCCGAGCTGACCGACCGCCTCGACGCCGAGCGCCGGGCACCCGGCGGCACCGGCCGGCAGGCGATGGACCGTGACATGGAGATCCACCGGCTGACCGCTCGCCTGCGCGCACTGCGACGCTTCGGTCTGGACCTGTGCCTCGGGCACATGGTCGGCGCGGACGACCCCGAGCCCGTGTACGTCGGACGGCTCGGCCTCAAGGACAGCACGGGCCGTCGGCTGCTGCTCGACTGGCGCTCCCCCGCGGCCGAGCCGTTCTTCGGAGCCACCCACGCCGACCCGATGGGTCTGGCGAGCCGCCGCAGATACCGCTGGACCCGCGGCCGGATCAGCGACTACTGGGACGAGGTGTTCACGGCGGACGGGTTCGCCGGGCATGCCGCGCTCGACGACCAGTCCGCCTTCATCGCCAGCCTGGGCAGCAACCGGTCGCCGCGGATGCGGGACGTGCTCGGCACCATCCAGGCGGACCAGGACGCCGTCATCCGCGCGGGGTCCCGCGGCGCTCTCGTCGTCGACGGCGGCCCGGGTACGGGCAAGACCGTCGTCGCTCTGCACCGCTCGGCCTACCTCCTCTACTCCGATCCTCGCCTCGGTCACCGCCGCGGCGGTGTGCTGTTCGTCGGTCCGAGCCGGCCCTACCTGAGCTACGTCTCCGACGTCCTCCCCAGCCTCGGAGAGGAGGGCGTGCAGACCTGCACCCTGCGTGACCTCGTCGCCGAAGGCGCCGTGGCAGAGGTCGAGGCCGACCCGGAGGTGGCCCGCCTGAAGTCGTCCGCGGACCTGGTGCACGCGATCGAGAAGGCCGTCGCCTTTTACGAGGAACCGCCCGCCAAGGGCATGACGGTCACGACCCACTGGTCCGACATCCGGCTGAGCGCCCACGACTGGGCCGCGGCGTTCGAAGCGGCGGAGCCCGGTACGCCGCACAACGAGGCGCGCGACCAGGTGCTGGAGGAACTGCTCACGATCCTGGTGGACAAGCACGACGAGGACGACGCGGACGACGTCCCGCCCGACCTGCTCCGCAAGTCCCTGCGGGGGAACAGGGAGCTGATCACGGCCTTCGACCGCGCATGGCCGCTGCTCGAAGCGGCCGACCTCGTCGGAGACCTGTGGTCGGTACCCGCCTACCTGCGGATGTGCGCGCCCTGGCTCGGCCGCGACGAGGTCCACAAGCTCCAGCGCGCGGAACCACAGGCCTGGACGGTGTCCGACCTGCCGCTCCTGGACGCCGCGCGGCAGCGGCTCGGCGACCCGGAGGCGTCACGGCGCAGGCGTCGGCACGAGGCCGTCCTCGCCGCCCAGCGCGAGCGCACGGCGCAGGTCGTCGACAACCTGATCCAGGCCGCGGCCGATTCGGGCGCCGACGGCGACGACGGCGAAGGCCTGGTGACGATGCTGCGCGGCGAGGACGCCAAGGTCAGTCTGGTCGACGAGTCCGAACTGCCCACCGTCGAACCGGACCTGCTCGCCGGACCGTTCGCGCACGTCGTCGTGGACGAGGCCCAGGAACTCACCGACGCCGAGTGGCAGATGCTGCTGCTGCGGTGCCCGTCCCGGAGCTTCACCATCGTCGGGGACCGCGCCCAGGCCAGGCACGGGTTCACGGAGTCGTGGCAGGAGCGGCTCGAGCGGGTCGGGCTCGACCGGATCAGCCTGGCGTCCCTGAACGTCAACTACCGGACGCCGGAAGAGATCATGGCCGAGGCCGAGCCGGTGATCCGGGCGGCGCTCCCCGACGCCAACGTGCCGACGTCCATCCGCAGCAGCGGCGTCCCCGTCGTCCACGGATCCGCTTCGGAGCTGGACGGGATCCTCGACGGCTGGCTCGCCGTGCATGCCGACGGGACCGCCTGTGTCATCGGCACCGGAGACGTCGAAGAGGGCACGTCCCGATCGACGTCCCGCGTCCGGTGGCTGACCCCGGAGCTGTCGAAGGGGCTCGAGTTCGACCTGGTCGTCCTTGTGGACCCGGAAGAGTTCGGCGAGGGCGTCGAAGGAGCGGTCGACCGCTACGTGGCGATGACCCGGGCGACCCGGCAGCTCGTCGTCCTCACGAGCTCCTGACATCGGCGGGACGGAAGCGGCGCATCGGCGCCGGACCGGTCGACCGGTCCGGCGCCGATGCGCCGGCAAGCGCGGCGGCGCCGTGGCGCCCCCCGCGTTACTGCTTGGCCGTGGCCCAGGCGTGCTGTATCACCAGGTCGGCCTTCACCTCGTTGAGCTGGGTGGCGACCGCCGAAGGGGCGGTGCCGCCGCGGCCGTTGCGGGAGGCCAGCGCGCCGGGCACGTTCAGGACGGTGCGGACTTCGGGCGTGAGGTGCTCGGAGATCTTGGCGAACTGCTCGTCCGTCAGCTGGTCCAGTTCGATGCCCAGCTGCTCGCACTCCTTGACGCACTCGCCCGCGACCTCGTGCGCGACGCGGAACGGCACGCCCTGCTTGACCAGCCACTCGGCGATGTCCGTGGCGAGCGAGAAGCCGGCCGGGGCGAGCTCCTCCATCCGCTCGCGGTTGACGGTCAGCGTGGCCATCATGCCCGTGAAGGCGGGGAGCAGGACTTCGAGCGTGTCGCAGGAGTCGAAGACCGGTTCCTTGTCCTCCTGGAGGTCGCGGTTGTACGCGAGCGGGAGGGCCTTGAGCGTGGCGAGCAGCCCGGTCAGGTTGCCGATGAGCCGGCCGGACTTTCCGCGCGCCAGCTCCGCGATGTCCGGGTTCTTCTTCTGCGGCATGATCGACGAACCGGTGGAGAAGGCGTCGTGCAGGGTCACGAAGGAGAACTCCTTCGTGTTCCAGATGATGATCTCCTCGGCGATCCGCGAGAGGTTCACGCCGATCATCGCGGTGATGAAGGCGAACTCCGCGACGAAGTCCCGCGACGCGGTGCCGTCGATGGAATTGCCTGCCGAACCGCGCTCGAAGCCGAGGTCGGCGGCGACCGCCTCCGGGTCGAGCCCGAGGGAGGAACCGGCCAGAGCCCCGGAGCCGTACGGGGAGACGGCCGTGCGGGTGTCCCACTGGCGCAGCCGCTCGGCGTCCCGCGACAGCGACTGGACATGCGCCAGGACGTAGTGGGCGAAGAGGACCGGCTGCGCGTGCTGGAGGTGCGTACGGCCGGGCATGGCCACGTCCGGGTGGGCCTCCGCCAGGCCGACGAGGGCGTCCTGGAGGTCGGCGATCAGGCCGCCGATGATCCGGGCGTGGTCGCGCAGGTACATCCGGAAGAGCGTGGCGACCTGGTCGTTGCGGGACCGGCCGGCGCGGAGTTTGCCGCCGAGGTCGGGGCCGAGACGCTCGAGCAGGCCCCGCTCGAGGGCGGTGTGGACGTCCTCGTCGGCGATGGTGCCGGTGAAGTCGCCGGACGCCACGTCGGCCTCGAGCCGGTCGAGCCCGTCGAGCATCCGCGTCAGCTCGTCGTCGGTGAGCAGACCCGCCTTCCGCAGGACGCGGGCGTGGGCACGGGAGCCGGCGATGTCGTACGGCGCGAGCCGCCAGTCGAAGTGCACGGACGCGGACAGCTTCGCCAGCGCCTCTGCCGGACCGTCGGCGAAGCGGCCGCCCCAGAGCCGGACGTCACCGTTGTTGCTGCTCACAGCTCGAGCTCCTTGGATGAGGGTGTGAAGGCGCCTCCCCGCCGCGACGAGGAGGCGCACTGTTCAACGCAGGCGGGTTACGCCAGGTCCCGCTTGGCGGCGATCTTCTGCGACAGGCCGAAGATCTCGATGAAGCCCTGCGCCTTGGACTGGTCGAACGTGTCGCCCGAGTCGTAGGTGGCGAGGTTGAAGTCGTACAGCGACTCGTCGGACTTCCGGCCGGTGACGACGGCCCGGCCGCCGTGCAGGGTCATCCGGATGTCGCCGGTGACGTGCTGGTTGGCCTCGTTGATGAAGCCGTCCAGGGCGCGCTTGAGCGGGGAGAACCACAGGCCGTCGTAGACCAGCTCGCCCCAGCGCTGCTCGACCTGCCGCTTGTACCGGGCGAGCTCGCGCTCGACGGTGACGTTCTCCAGCTCCTGGTGCGCGGTGATCAGCGCGATGGCGCCGGGGGCCTCGTAGACCTCGCGGGACTTGATGCCGACGAGCCGGTCCTCGACCATGTCGATCCGGCCGATGCCCTGGGCGCCGGCCCGCTCGTTGAGCTGCTGGATGGCCTGGAGGACGGTGACGGGCTTGCCGTCGATGGCGACCGGGACGCCGGCCTTGAAGGAGATGACGACCTCGTCGGCCTCGCGCTGCTCGGCCGGGTTCGAGGTGTACTCGTAGATGTCCTCGATCGGCGCGTTCCAGATGTCCTCCAGGAAGCCGGTCTCGACGGCCCGCCCGAAGACGTTCTGGTCGATGGAGTACGGCGACTTCTTGGTGGTGGCGATCGGGAGCTGCTTCTCCTCGCAGAAGGCGATCGCCTTGTCCCGGGTCATCGCGTAGTCACGGACCGGGGCAATGCACTTCAGCTCGGGCGCGAGGGCGACGATGCCGGCCTCGAACCGCACCTGGTCGTTGCCCTTGCCGGTGCAGCCGTGGGCGACGGTGGTCGCGCCGTGCTTCTTGGCGGCGGCGACGAGGTGCTTGACGATCGTCGGCCGGGAGAGGGCGGAGACCAGCGGGTAGCGGTCCATGTAGAGGGCGTTGGCCTTGATCGCGGGGAGGCAGTACTCCTCGGCGAACTCGTCCTTGGCGTCGGCCACCTCGGCCTCCACCGCACCGCAGGCGAGCGCGCGCTTGCGGATGACGTCCAGGTCCTCGCCGCCCTGGCCGACGTCCACGGCAACGGCGATGACCTCGGCGCCCGTCTCCTCGGCGATCCAGCCGATGGCGACGGAGGTGTCCAGGCCGCCCGAGTAGGCGAGTACGACGCGCTCGGTCACGGGTTTCTCCTTACGGTGCATACGCTGATGGGTATAACTATGCAGTCCTCCGTATGGTTTGTCAATCGACGGGAAAACCCGCTGGTCGGCGCCGCTCTCCCGCTCCTGGGGTGGGCCGCGTCCATCAGCTCGGGAGGGGTGCGGCGCATGGGCAAGCGGTGGAACGACGCGGCGGCCAGGGAGGCCGTGAGGCTCCTGCTGGAGGGGCGCACGGCGAGCGAGGCGCTGGACTTCGACGACCCGGCCTGCCGGACGGCACTGGACGAGGCAGCCCGGGCCTTCGGACGGTACGGGTGGGAGGAGTACGACCCAGGGGCGTCCCACCGGCTGCGGCAGCGGCCGGAGACCGCCCTGTGCCACCCGGACGGACGGGTCCGCGAGGACGCGCTCGCCACCGGCCCCCGGACGCCCGCCTTCTGGCACCTCGTCGTCGTCCGCTGCACCGACTGGGCGGAGCCGGTACGGCTGCGCGCCCGCGCACTGCTCACGGAGCGGCTGCGCAGCGGACAGGAGCAGACCCTGCGCGCACTCACGCCGCTGGTGCTGCGTCTGGGCCGCCGCGAGGAGGGCGCCTGGGCGCGCGACCTCTTCGAGGCGGCGCTGCGCGCCGTTCCGCAGCTCGCGCCGAGCCTCCTGCGGGACACGCGGGACAGCGCGACGCGGCGTCTCGCCGCGCGGATCATGCTGGACCGCGGCCTGCTGGATGTACGGGCACTGGCACGCCACGCCGCGGACGACCGGGATCCGGCCCTGGCCCGGCTGTGGTCGGACGCGGCACTCGCAGGGATGGCGGCCGACGGATCCGACGACCGCGCCGTCGACATCCTGCTCGGCGGGCGCCTGCCGTTCGTACGGTCGGCCGGGGTCACGGCGCTGCGGCGGGCGGGGCGGGCGAAGGAGGCGGTGCACCACCTCGCCGACCGGTCGGGACTGGTACGCGCCTGCGCCCGCTGGGTCATCAGCCAGGACGGCGGTGATCCGCACGCCCGTCATCTCGAGCTGTGCGAGCACCTCGACACCGTGGCGCCCTACGCCGTGACCGGACTCGCCGAGTGCGGCCGGCGGGAGGACGCCGCACTGCTCCGACCGCTGCTGACGCATCCCTCCGACGGCGTGCGCGCGCAGGCCGTGGCCGGACTGCGGCTGCTCGAATCGGCCTCCGTCGAGACCGTGCTCCCCCTGGTGGACGACCCGGCGGCGGCCGTCGCCCGCGAGGCGGCACGGGCGCTGCTCCCGTACGCCCGCAGGCTCTGCGCGGACCGGCTCACCGAGCGGCTGTCGCCAGGGTGGCCCACCCCGACGCGCCGGGCCGCTTTCCGGCTGCTGCGGGAGCAGGGCGGTCTCGTCCGACTCCGGGCTTCCGTGGCCCTGTTGGCGGATGCCGACCCCAAGTTGCGGGGCGCTGCGGAGTCTTCGGTGCAGCAGCTGACATGGATGCGCGAGGTCCCGCCGGGTGACGCCGAGGTGGACCGGCTGCTCCGGCAGTGCGTGCACCTGTTCAGCGACCACGTCATGGCGGTGACGCGCACGCGGATCGGCCTCGCGCGTGCGTGATGACTCCGGCGCGGAGCCCGGCCGGGGGCCGGGGGAGCACGGCGTCGATAATCCCTTCATGGGGAAAACATTTGAACGCATCGAGGGCCGTCTCCGGGACTTCATCGAACAGCAGCCGGTCTTCTTCACGGCGACCGCCCCGCTGGCCGGTGACGGGCACGTCAACCTGTCGCCCAAGGGGCGCAGCGGCACGCTCGTCGTCATCGACGAGTTGACGCTCGCGTACCTCGACTTCGGCGGCAGCGGCGCCGAGACGATCGCGCACGTGCGGGAGAAGGGGAACGGGCGGATCACCCTCATGTGGTGCGCGTTCTCCGGGCCGCCGCAGGTGGTGCGGGTGCACGGCCAGGGCGAGGCGGTCTTCCGCGACGATCCGCGCTGGGCCGGACTGATCGGCCGCTTCAAGGACGCCGACGGCCCGGGTGCCCGCGCGATCATCGTCGTCCACGCCCGCCGCATCAGCCAGGTCTGCGGCTTCGCCGTGCCGTTCATGGAGTACCGGGAGGAACGGACGCAGCACGCCGAGTACTTCGGGCGGAAGTCGGAGGAGGAGTTCGCGGCGTACTGCGAGAAGAAGGTCGGCGTGAGCCTGGACGGCCTCCCGGCCCTGCCGCTGCCACTGCCGGCCCGCACGGACTGAGGGGGCGCGTGGGCTGCGGGTGCGTGACGCCCGCGGGTGCGTGACGCCCGCGGCGGGCCTGCTCCCCACCCCGCCCCTTCCCGCTGTACCGATGTGCGGCTCCGCCGCGGGCGGGGCAACCCCCGGACCCCGTACCGCGCTCCGCGCGGTGTCCTCAATCTCCCCCTACGGCCTGGCGGCCGTGGGAGGTGCCCCCAGGCGGGCTGAAGTGCCGCTGCGCGGCACTTCAGCCCGTCGGCGCAGACACTCCGACCTGCTGGGCAACTCCGGCCCCGTCGGCGGCTCCAGCCCTGCCAGAGGCCCCAGCCTCGCTGACGGCTCAAGACCCTGCTGGTCGCTGCAACCACCGCGACGGGGGCACTCCCAGCCGCGCCGGCGGCTCAAGCCCTGCTGGTGGCTCCGGCCTCGCTGACGGCTCCAGCCCTGCCGGTGACTGCGACCTACCGCGACAGGGGCATTCCCGGCCCCGCCAGCGGCACCGGCCTAACTGGCGGCTCCAGGCGCGCCGGTGGCTCCCGGCCTCGCTCGCGGCTTCAGCCCTGCCGACCGCTGCGACCTACCGCGACAGGGGCCATTTCCAGCCCCGCCGGCGGCACCGGTCTCGCTCGCGGCTCCAGCCCTGCCGGTGATTGCGCCTACCGCGAGGGGTCATTCCCAGCCCCGCCGGCGATTGAGGCGCGGGGGTCCGGGGGCGGAGCCCCCGGAAGGCCGCGCGGAGTGCGGGGCCGGGTCCGGGTGGAGCCCGGTTCGGGGAGGGACCCAGCCCCGTTACAGGAAGTGGCCCCCACGGCCGCCAGGCCGTAGGGGGCGGGGGAAACAGCCCCGAAGGGGCCTAGCGGTCGTTCTGGGCCAGCCGCAGCATGTGGTCCGCCAGCGCCTGGCCGCCCGCCGGATCGCGGCTGATCAGCATCAGCGTGTCGTCCCCCGCGATCGTGCCGAGCACATCGTGCAGTTCCGCCTGGTCGATGGCCGACGCGAGGAACTGCGCCGCCCCCGGCGGTGTGCGCAGGACCACGAGGTTTGCCGACGCCTCCGCCGAGATCAGCAGTTCGCCGGAGAGGCGCCGCATGCGCTCCTCCTTCGCGGACTCGCCCAGCGGGGCCTGCGGGGTGCGGAAGCCGCCCTCGCTGGGCACCGCGTAGATGAGCTCGCCGCCGGTGTTGCGGATCTTCACCGCGCCCAGTTCGTCGAGGTCGCGGGAGAGCGTCGCCTGGGTGACGTGCAGTCCGTTGTCCGCGAGGAGTTTCGCCAACTGGCTCTGGGAGCGCACCGGCTGCCGGTTGAGGATGTCCACGATCCGGCGGTGGCGGGCCGTGCGGGTCTGCGGTACGGCGGGCCCGCCGTGCTCGGTGCCGTTCGCGTCGGTCATCGTCGTCTCATTCCCCGGATCGTCCTTCCCCGTTGCCCGCCGTGGCCGGCGTGCTCGCTTCGAGGATGCCGGGCAGCGCATGGAGGAACGCGTCCACCTCCGCGTCCGCGACGGTCAGTGCCGGCATGAGCCGTACGACATCGGGCGCGGGGGCGTTCACCAGGAACCCTGCATCCTGGGCCGCCTGCTGCACCTTCGGTGCGAGGGGCCCGGTGAGCACGATACCCAGCAGCAGGCCGCTGCCGCGGACGTGGGAGACCAGCGGATGCCCGAGACCCTCGATTTCCCCGCGCAGCTTCTCGCCCAGCCGCTTGACGGTGTCGAGCGCTCCGTCGGCCGCCAGCGTGTCGAGGACGGCGAGTCCGGCCGCACACGCGACCGGGTTCCCGCCGAACGTGGTGCCGTGGTGGCCGGGCTTCAGCAGCTCCGCCGCGTCACCGAAGACGACGGTCGCGCCGATGGGCAGCCCGCCGCCGAGGCCCTTGGCCAGGGTGACGATGTCGGGCTCGACGCCTTGGTGCGCCTGGTGCTCGAACCAGTGGCCGGTGCGTCCGATGCCGGTCTGGACCTCGTCG
Organism: Streptomyces sp. OZ13; assembly: GCF_052068155.1. Lineage (NCBI taxonomy): Bacteria > Bacillati > Actinomycetota > Actinomycetes > Kitasatosporales > Streptomycetaceae > Streptomyces > Streptomyces sp. OZ13. Next base: position 202,396 of record NZ_JBQHCZ010000010.1, read on the forward strand.
AGGACGAGCAGCGTGCCGGTGGCGCGGGTGATCTCGCGGGCGGCCTCGAGGTAGCCCTTGGGCGGCACGACCACGCCGTTCTCGCCCTGGATCGGCTCGATGATCACGAAGGCGGTGTCCTCGCTGACCGCGGCGCGCAGCGCCTCCACGTCGCCGTACGGGACGTGCGTGACGTCCGACGGCAGCGGCAGGAACGGGTCCTGCTTCGCGGGCTGTCCGGTGAGCGCGAGGGCGCCCATCGTCCGTCCGTGGAACCCTCCGGTGGTGGCGACCATGTGCTTGCGGCCCGTCAGCCGGCCGATCTTGAAGGCGGCTTCGTTCGCCTCGGCACCGGAGTTGGCGAAGTAGACCCTGCCCGGCCGGCCGAAGAGCTGGAGAAGCCGCTCGGCGAGGGCGACGGGCGGCTCCGCGACGTACAGGTTGGAGACGTGGCCGAGACGGGAGATCTGGCGGGTGACGGCCTCGACGACGGCGGGATGCGCGTGGCCGAGCGCGTTGACGGCGATGCCGCCGACGAAGTCGGTGTACTCGGTGCCGTCCGCGTCCCAGACCTTGGAGCCCTCGCCGCGGACCAGCGACAGCTTCGGCGTGCCGTAGTTGTCGGACATGACGTCCTGCCACCGCTGGGCGAGCTGCTCGTTCCCGTTGCCGTTCATGCTTCCCCCTGTACCTCGTCGGGCACGACCATGGTGCCGATGCCTTCGTCCGTGAAGATCTCCAGCAGGATCGAGTGCTGGACGCGGCCGTCGATCACACGGGCGGTGTTGACCCCGTTGCGCACGGCGTGCAGGCAGCCCTCCATCTTGGGGACCATGCCGCTGGACAGCTCCGGCAGCAGTTTCTCCAGCTGGGTGGCGGTGAGCCGGCTGATCACCTCGTCGCTGTCGGGCCAGTCCTCGTAGAGGCCCTCGACGTCGGTGAGGACCATCAGGGTCTCTGCGCCCAACGCCGCAGCGAGTGCCGCAGCCGCCGTATCAGCATTGACGTTGTAGACATGTCCGTCGTCCTGTGAGCGCGCGATCGAGGAGATGACCGGGATCCGGCCGTCGGCGAGGAGCGCCGTGATGGCGCCGGTGTCGATGTCGGTGATCTCGCCGACCCGGCCGATGTCGACGAACTCGCCGTCGATCTGCGGCTGGTGCTTGGTCGCGGTGATGGTGTGGGCGTCCTCGCCGGTGAGGCCGACGGCGAACGGGCCGTGCTGGTTGAGCAGGCCGACCAGTTCGCGCTGGACCTGCCCGGCGAGCACCATCCGTACGACGTCCATCGCCTCCGGGGTGGTGACCCGCAGGCCCGCCTTGAACTCGCTGACCAGCCCGTGCCGGTCGAGCGCCGCGGAGATCTGCGGTCCGCCGCCGTGCACCACGACCGGCTTGAGGCCGGCATGGCGCAGGAAGACGACGTCCTGGGCGAAGGCCGCCTTGAGGTCCTCGTCGATCATGGCGTTTCCGCCGAACTTGATGACGACGGTCTTGCCGTTGTGGCGGGTCAGCCACGGCAGGGCCTCGATGAGGATCTGTGCCTTGGGCAGCGCGGTGTGCTTCCTGGTCGTGCTCATGAGCTGTACGCGCTGTTCTCGTGGACGTAGTCGGCGGTGAGGTCGTTGGTCCAGATGACCGCGGACTCGGTGCCGGCGGCGAGGTCGGCGGTGATCCGGACCTCGCGGTAGCGCATGTCGACGAGGTCGCGGTCCTCGCCGACCGAGCCGTTCCTGCAGACCCAGACGTCGTTGATGGCGACGTTCAGCCGGTCCGGCTCGAACGCGGCACGGGTGGTACCGATGGCGGACAGGACCCGGCCCCAGTTGGGGTCCTCGCCGTGGATGGCGCACTTGAGGAGGTTGTTGCGGGCGATGGAGCGGCCGACCTCGACGGCGTCGTCCTCGGTGGCCGCGTTGATCACCTCGATCTTGATGTCCTTGCTCGCGCCCTCCGCGTCGCCGATCAGCTGCCGGCCGAGGTCGTCGCAGACGGCCCGTACGGCCTCGGCGAACTCCTCGTAGCGGGGGGTGATCGTGCTCGCGCCGGAGGCGAGGAGCAGCACGGTGTCGTTGGTGGACATGCAGCCGTCGGAGTCGACCCGGTCGAAGGTCTGCCGGGTGGCGTCGCGCAGTGCCTTGTCCAGGGTGGCGGGCTCGAGGTCGGCGTCGGTGGTGAGGACGACGAGCATCGTGGCGAGGCCCGGTGCGAGCATGCCGGCGCCCTTGGCCATGCCGCCGACGGTCCAGCCGTCGCCCTGGGCGACCGCGGTCTTGTGGACGGTGTCCGTGGTCTTGATGGCGATGGCGGCCTTCTCGCCGCCGTGCTCGGAGAGCTGGGCGGCGGCCTGTTCGACGCCGGGGAGCAGCTTGTCCATGGGGAGCAGGACGCCGATCAGGCCGGTGGACGCGACGGCCACCTCGCCGGCGCTGTGCCCGAGCACCTCGGCGACCTTCTCCGCGGTGGCGTGGGTGTCCTGGAAGCCCTTCGGGCCCGTACAAGCGTTGGCGCCACCGGAGTTGAGGACCACCGCACTGACCTCACCGCCGGTGAGGACCTGCTCGGACCACAGGACGGGCGCGGCCTTGACACGGTTGGAGGTGAAGACACCGGCGGCGGCGCGGCGGGGCCCGGTGTTGACCACGAGGGCCAGGTCCGGGTTGCCGTTCGCCTTGATCCCGGCGGCGATGCCCGCTGCCGTGAATCCCTTCGCTGCGGTCACGCTCACGGCGCAACTCCAATCGTGGAAAGACCGGTGCTCTCGGGGAGTCCGAGGGCGATGTTCATGCTCTGCACCGCGCCGCCGGCGGTGCCCTTGGTGAGGTTGTCGATGGCGCTGATGGCGATGACGCGGCCGGCGTTCTCGTCGTACGCGACCTGGATCTGCACGGCGTTCGACCCGTACACGGAGGCGGTGGCGGGCCACTGCCCCTCGGGCAGCAGATACACGAACTCCTCGTCGGCCAGCGCCTTCTCGTACGCGGCCCGCACGTCGTGCGCCGTCGTGCCCGGTTTCGCCTTGACGGAGCAGGTGGCGAGGATGCCGCGGGCCATGGGCGCGAGGGTGGGCGTGAACGACACGGTGACCCGCTCCCCCGCGACCGCGCTCAGGTTCTGGATCATCTCGGGGGTGTGGCGGTGGCCGCCGCCGACGCCGTAGGGGCTCATGGAGCCCATGACCTCGGAGCCGAGCAGATGCGGCTTGAGCGCCTTGCCGGCGCCGGAGGTCCCGGTGGCGGCGGTGATCACCGCTTCCGGCTCGGCGATTCCCGCCTGGTACGCGGGGAACAGCGCGAGCGAGACGGCGGTGGGATAGCAGCCGGGCACCGCGACACGCCTGGACCCCTCCAGCGCGGCGCGGGCGCCCGGCAGTTCCGGCAGGCCGTAGGGCCAGGTGCCGGCGTGCTCGGAGCCGTAGAACTGCTCCCAGTCGGCGGCGTCCTTCAGCCGGAAGTCGGCCCCCATGTCGATGACCAGCACGTCGTGGCCGAGTTGCTCGGCGACGGCGGCGGACTCCCCGTGCGGGAGCGCGAGGAACACGACGTCGTGCCCGGAGAGCACCTCGGCGGTGGTCGGCATGAGCACGCGGTCGGCCAGGGGCAGCAGGTGCGGCTGCATGGTGCCGAGGGGCCGGCCGGCGTTGGAGTTGCCGGTGAGGGCGCCGATCTCGACCTCGGGGTGTGCCAGGAGCAGCCGGAGCAGCTCTCCGCCCGCGTACCCGCTCGCCCCTGCCACTGCTGCTCGTACGGTCATCGAAATCCTCCTCATCGATGGCATGACTATACGCAGCTATGCAGGTTTATGCAATCAGGTGGAGTACGCCGGGATCCGAGCGGCTGTGAGTGAGCAGTCGATCGCTACCAGTTGCCGCCGGCGCGCCGGCCTGCCCCTTTTCCGGCTCCTGAGAACGACCTGACACGAGCCCGGCTCCGGCGAGCGCGACAACCGAACCACCTGCGCCTGCTTTCGCGGTCGGCCTCACCGCTTGACGGCCTCCGCGATCCGCAGAGCGGCCTGGGCGGGCGTGAGGTGCGTGGTGTCGACGACCTCGGCCTCGTCGTGCAACCACGTGCGGGCCGCCTCGGCGTAGGGCTCGAGGTGTTGCAGACGGAAGGGGGAGGGGCCGAGGAACGTGTCCCCCTCGATACGCCGGCGAAGGGTGTCCTGGTCGGCGTGGAGGACGAAGTGATGCACCGGGACGGCATGTTGGGCGAGGCCCGCGCTGATCTCGCGCCAGTACTGCTCGACCAGGACGGTCATGGGCATCACCAGAGTGCCGCCGGTGTAGTCGAGTACGCGGCGGGCGGTCTCGACCACGAGCGGCCGCCACGGTGGCCAGTGCTGGAAGTTGCCCGTCCAGGGCAGCCCCGGCGTGATGTCCATGAGTGTCTCGCCGACCTTCTCGGCGTCGAACACCCTTGAATCCGGGATCAGTTGCTGCACGAGTGCACTGGTCGTCGTCTTGCCTGCCCCGTGGGTGCCGTTGAGCCATACGATCATGGTCCCCACGCTAGCGCCGTGCGGGCCGCGGGCTCGGGTGGAGCGCATCGGCAGCAGCGCGCGGAGGGCGACAACTCTCACAACGACTCGCCGTAGCGGGCGGCAATGGCGGCGGCGCGGTCGCGCAGGGAGGTGCGCAACGACTGCGGGGCCAGGGCTTCCGCGTCCGTACCGAGCTGCCACAGCGCCCATTCGGCGTGCCGTGAATCCTGAAACGTCACCTCCAGCCGCAGCCGGCCGTCTGCGTCGGGGCCTTCCGCGCGGACGGCCAGCGCGGTGTCCAGCAGTTCCTCCCGCCGCGCCGGGTTCACCCGTACCAGCACGGTGATGTGGTCGCCGCCGGAGAGGAACTGCGCGGAGCGTTCCCGCCAGATCCGGTCCAGATCCACCCGGTTCGGCCGCTGTGCCGTTTCGGGGAGTTCCTCCGCGGCCAGCACCCGCGACAGCCGGTAGGTGCGGTCCTCACCGGATCTCGTGGCCAGCAAGTAGCCCCGGTCTCGTACGGTGACCAGGCCGATCGGGTCCACCGTGCGCCACTGCGGTGCCTGGCCTGTCGCCGCGTAGTGGATGCGCAGCTTGTGTCCGGCGAGCACCGCGCGCCGGACCTCGATCATCGTGGTGCCCGGTACCTCCTCGGTGACCAGCCGACGCGAGAGCAGGTCGGTCTCCGGGTCGACGAGAAATCGCTGAGCCGCGTCGCTCGCGGTGGCCCGGTGGTTCTCGGGCAGCGCGTCGACCACCTTCCGCACGGCCGAAGCGAGGGCCGAGCCGAGGCCGAAGACCTGCTCGCCGCGCCCCGTTCCGGCGGTCAACAGGGCAAGGGCCTCGTCACGGTTCAGACCGGTGAGCTCGGTCCGGAAACCGGGCGCCAGCGCGAACCCGCCGTGCCGGCCGCGTTCGGCGTAGACCGGGACGCCGGCCGCGGACAGTGCCTCGATGTCGCGCAGCACGGTGCGAGTGGATACCTCCAGCTCGCGGGCGAGCGTGTCCGCGGTCAGCCGACCGCGCTGACGCAGCAGCAGCACCAGCGAGACCAACCGGTCGGCGCGCATACGAGAACTTTATCGAAATACATGACCATGGGTGTCGTGATTCGCTGCGAGGCTCCTCGACACGACGGCGAAGTCGGCGGCTACCGAGCCGATGGACGTCCGTACTCCCCATGAATCGAACGGAGCCTGATGTGGCAATGGAACGAACGGCCGTCAACCCGGTGACGTGGTCGCTGGACCTGGGTTTCAACCAGGGCGAGGTCGTCTCCGGGCACACCCGGACCCTGTACATCTCCGGGCAGACCGCGATGAGCGACGACGGCAAGCCCCAGCATGACGGTGACATGGCGGCCCAGTTGGGGCTGAGTACCGACAACGTGGAGGCCGTGCTCGCCGAGGCCGGCATGTCTCTCGCGAACCTGGTCCGGCTCAACGTCTACACGACCGACGTCGATCTGCTGTTCCAGCACTACGGCGTGCTGGCGGCGCGGCTGGGCGCCGCGAGGGTGGCGCCGACCACCACGATGCTCGGGGTGACGCGGCTGGCGATCCCCGGCCAGATGGTGGAACTCGAGGGGACCGCCGTCGCGTGACGCGACCTCGCCGCCTCCGCTGCTCGTGCCGGTCGAACCGGCACGAGCGGCAGGCACACCGGTGATTTTTGGTGCCGAGAACCGTGACGCGCGGCGTCATTGGCCTCGACGGCGGGTCCTTCCTGCAACCCGTACGGCACCGGACGTCCGCATGCTGCTCGACGTACGTCTGGCGTCGACCTGTTGACCGGGTTTCACGGCGACGCCCTTTCCCACGGCTGCCTCAAGGCTGCCCAGTCTGCGGGTCACCCGTGTGAACCCCGCGGTCCGGCGGCTGCCGGCGGCCGCTGAGGACGGCGGCAGTCCTCGTCCACAGGTCACTCCCGGCGGGAGGTCGCGACACCGGCCCGTGAGCGGGCGGGGGCGGGGAGCTGCCCCGCGACGATCGCGGCGAGCGAGAGGCCGAACCCCGCGAGCTGGACCGGCCCGAACGTCTCGCCGAGCAGGACGGCGCCGAGGACCGCGGCGACCAGCGGCGACAGCAGGACGAGCACCGCGACAGAGGTGACGGGCAGCGTCGCGATGCCGCGGAACCACAGGACATAGGCGGCCAGGCCGCCGACCAGACCCAGCCAGAGGTAGCCGAGTGCGGCGGCCGGGTCGACGTGAGGAGGTGCCCCCTCCGCGAGGAAGGTGACGGGCACCAGGAACAGGCCTCCCGCGGTGAGCTGCCAGCCGGCGAAGGCGGTGGGACCGGCCTCGGCCGGGCGTCCCCAGCGCTTGGTGAGCGTCACCCCCAGCGCCATCGTGGCCGCGCTCGCCAGGCCCGCCACGACGCCGAGGCCGTCGAACGCCGCGTTCGGCCCGATCACCACCAGTCCGACGCCCACGACCCCGGTCGCTCCCCAGAAGAGGCGCCACGGGGACAGGCCCTCGCGAAGGACCGGCACCGCGAGGACCGCGACGACGAGCGGCTGCGCGGCCGCCAAGGTGGCGGCGACACCTCCCGGCAGGCGTTCGGCCGCGATGAACAAAAGCGGGAAGAACAGCCCGATGTTCAGCACTCCGAGCACCGCGGCCTTCCACCACCACGCGCCACGCGGCAGCGTCCGGGTGATGGCCAGTGCGATCAGACCGGCGGGCAACGCGCGCAGGAGTCCCGCGAACAGGGGGTGTCCGGGCGGGAGGAGCTCGGTGGTGACGACATAGGTCGTGCCCCACGCCAATGGAGCGAGCGCGGTCAGGACGCTCCGCGGCAGGTTTCCTCCACGGGAAACACTGCTGACACCGCTGCCGGTCCGGTCAAGGACTCTCTGTGCTCCTGGACTTGTCACACCCGCAGTCTCGTCCGGCTGCGATCAATGAGTCCAACACATGCTTGTCACTCCACCGATCTCGATTCACGATAGATCCATGGAGCTCCAGCAGATGCGCTACGTCGTCGCCGTGGCCGAGACGAACAGCTTCACCCGCGCCGCCGAACGGTGTCATGTGGTCCAGTCCGCCCTCAGCCACCAGGTCGCCCGTCTGGAACAGGAACTCGGCGCGAGGCTCTTCGAGCGCACCAGCCGCCGGGTGCGGCTGACACCGGCCGGCGCGGCGTTCCTCCCCGCCGCCCGCCAGTGCCTGGACGCCGCCGAGCGCGCGGCCGCCGAGGTGGCCGCGGCTGTCGGCGAGGTACGCGGACGGCTCGCCGTGGGCCTGATCCCCACGGTCGCCGCGGTCGATGTCCCCGCCGCGCTGCGCGACTTCCGCGGGCGGTACCCGCACGTACGCATCGGCCTGCGCGTTGGCGCGAGCGAGGACCTGGCCAAGCAGGTCGAGCAGGGGGTCATCGACGTGGCCTTCCTCGGGCTGCCGACCACGGCGCGGCCTCAGGGTGTCGCCGCCCACGAACTCGCCCGTGGCCGGCTCGTTGCCGTGGTCGCGCCGGACCACCCTCTCGCCGACGAACCGACGGTCGACCTGCGCAGGCTCTCTTCCGAGGTGTTCGTGGACCTGCCGGCCGGAACGGCCGGAAGGATCCAGTCCGACCAGGCCTTCACGGCCGCCGGTCTCAGCCGCGACGTCGCCTTCGAAGTGACCACCGCGGACTTCATGGCCCGACTGGTCGGGCAGGGCCTCGGCATCGCCATGCTCCCGGCCGCCTACGTGCCCCAGCTCACCGGCGTGACCACCATCGAGGTCTCCGACGCGCCGGCCCGCGTCGAATACGTCGTCTGGAACCGCGTCGGCCGCACGCCCGCGGCGACCGCCTTCCTCACCGTCCTCGACATCCCGGCCGCGCTCGGCACGGAATGAGGAACCGAGAGTTCCTCGACCGGACCGGCGCGGGCGGGGCGCCCGATCCGCCGCGACAGAGCGGTTCGCCGGCGACCACCGCCGCTCAGTGGCGGAGGTCAGGTCAGGATCGCCGCTCGCCGGCCTGCTCGGCCCTCGCCGCGTTCTTCTCCTTGATGCGGGCGGCTTCCTTGCGGACCTCGGCCTGGGTGGCGCGCTCCTGCCGCAGCCAGTCCGGCATCTCCCGCTTCAGCTCGTCGATCTGCTCCGTGGTCAGGGCCTCGGTGACTCCGCCCCGCGCGAGGCCGGCGATGGAGACGCCCAGCTTCGCCGCGACCACCGGCCGGGGGTGCGGCCCGTCGCGGCGCAGGTCCAGCAGCCACTGGGGCGGGTCGGCCTGCAGAGCATTGAGCTCGTTGCGCGAGACGACACCCTCCTGGAACTCGGTGGGCGTGGCCGGAAGGTACACACCCAGCTTCTTCGCCGCTGTTGCGGGCTTCATCGTCTGGGTGGTCTGGTGCGACGTCATGGTGTCAAGGGTATCGAGAGGTGTTCGATGCCTCTGACCACGACCGGTAACCTGGCGGAGTGACAGGCTCCGACACATCCCCTTCGTTCCGGCTCGCGTACGTCCCCGGCGTGACGCCGACCAAGTGGGTACGGATCTGGCACGAGCGGCTCCCGGACGTCCCGTTGACCCTCGTCGCCGTCTCCGCGGCCGAAGCTCCCGGGATGCTGCGAAGCGGCGACGCCGACGCCGGTTTCGTGCGGTCGCCGATCGACCGGACCGATCTCAGCGCGATCCCCCTCTACACCGAGACCACGGTGGTGGTGGTCCAGAAGGACCACGCCGTGGCCGCCGTCGACGAGGTGACCGCCGAGGACCTCGCCGAAGACATCGTCCTGCACCCCCTCGACGACACCCTCGAATGGGAGCGCCTGCCGGGGCTGCCCGCGATGGAGCGTCCCGCCTCGACGGCGGACGCCGTCGAACTGGTGGCGGCGGGAGTGGGAGTGCTCGTCGTGCCGCAGTCGCTGGCCCGGCTGCACCACCGCAAGGACCTCACCTACCGGCCGGTCTCCGACGCCCCGGTGTCGCGTGTCGCCCTGTCCTGGCCGGAGGACGGGACCACCGATCTCGTGGAGCAGTTCATCGGCATCGTCAGGGGCCGGACCGTCAACAGCTCACGCGGCCGCCCGGCCCAGGAACAGCCGAAGGGCAAGCGTCCCGAGGCGGGCGACGCACGGCGGAAGGCCACCGGCGCGAAGACCTCGGGCGGAAAGACGTCCGGTAAGTCGTCGGGCGGAAAGTCCTCGGGCGGCCGGACGGCGGGCAAGGCCGCGGGCAGCGCTGCCGGAAAGCGGCCGCGGAGCGGTTCCGCCGGCGCGAAGGGCAGCAGGCGCGGCAAGCCGCGCCGCAGCTCGTAGCGGACCGGCGAGCCGGCGGCGGCCGGGGCCGTCGGAGCACCCCCGAGCGCTGACGCCGATGCTGGTGAAGGAGGATCCGGGGATCACCGTGGCCGTGATCGGCCTGCTCATCGCGCGGCGCGGCGCCCGCCGGCTCGGAATCGTCACGGCGGTGTGCGGTGTGTGGTCGGGACACTTCTGGCGATGACCCGGCGTTCGACCCGAGGCCGACCGCGAGGGTTTCGTGCTGCTCGATCGGCCGGGCCCGGCACCGAAACCGTAAAGCCGTAAAAGGCGGCAGGAAACGGGGCGTCCGGCGCCGGCGGGCCGCGCCGGGGCCGCGTTCAGGCGACCGCCTCCAGGCGCAGGCTCCAGCGGCCGGGCACACCGGTCAGGGTCACCGTCGACAGCGGTCGGACGTCCACGTTCCAGTACATCGAGGGGTGCGCCCGCAGCGCGTACACGAAAGCGGCCCGGACCACTGCGGGCTCCGCGACGGCGACGATCGAGCCTCCGTCGTCCGCCGGGCGGGTGTCCAGCCAGCCCCCTATGCGGGAGATGAACGCGAGCAGTGGTTCGCCGCCGTGCGGCGCGCTGCGCGGGTCGCAGAGCCACGCGTCGACGGCGGCGGGCTCCCTGGCTGTGACCTCCGCGAGGGTGTAGCCGCGCCAGCGGCCCATGTCGCAGTCGCGCAGCGCGGGCTGTGCCAGGGGCGCGAAGCCCAGGGCCTCCCCAGTTGCCCGGCTGCGCGGCGTCGGCGAGCAGTAGCGAAGCTCCGCGGCGCTGAGCGGCACGAGTGCGTGGGCGGCGAGCTGCACTTCGTGCCAGCCCGCCTGGTCGAGCGGCCGGTCGTCGTCGAAGCGCTCGGTGAGCAGCGAGGACGTGCGCGCGGCGGCGATCAGTGTGACCCGGACACTCATGGCGTGATGGTGCTGGCCGGAGCCTCGCAGGTCAAGGGTTTCCCGTGGGCGGGCGCACCGGGAGAGCGCCGTACGGTTCCCCCGGTGACTCTCCGCTTCAGCCCCCCGCCCGGCACCGGCGCCCGCAGGGTCGGGCCGCCGGACCGTGCGGATCGGTCCGGCTCACGTGAGGCACGGCCGCCAAGCGGAGAGGCCTGCCGCACCGACGAAGGAGCACCCACGCGAGCGGAGACGGTGCCCGACCGTACGGTTTCAGCGCAGCACTTCGTCGCAGGCGGTACGCAGCCTGTGCACCCCTTCGGCGATCTCGGCCGCGCCGGCGACGCCCGCGAAACTCACCCGCACGTGTCCGCCGGGGGGTTCGGCGGAGAAGTACGGACGGCCCGGTGCGACGGCGACGCCGGCGCGGAGGGCGGCGGCGACGAAGGCGGACTCCTCGCTGCCCTCCGGCAGCCGCAGCCACAGGTGGTAGCCGCCGGAGGGGATGTGGGGAAGGGCGAGATCGGGCACCTGGAGCCGCAGCGCTGCGGTCATGGTGTCCCGTCGGCTCTTCAGTTCGGCGGCGACGCCGCGCAGATGACGGCTCCATGCGGGCGCGCCCACCAGCTCCAGGGCCGCTTCCTGGAGGGGGCGGGGGACGAAGAAACTGTCGACGACATGGATGGCGCGGAGCCGTTCGAGGACCGGCCCGCGGGCGGCGAGCATCCCCACCCGCAGGCTGGGCGAGGTCGCCTTGGTGAGCGAGCTCACGTGGACGACGACTCCGTCCTGGTCGTCGGCGACCAGCGGAGGCGGCAGCGGTCCCGCGTCCTCGTGGACGAGCCGGCGGGCGAAGTCGTCCTCGACGACGAACGCCCCGGCCTCTCGCGCGATGCGCAGAACGGCGCCACGCCGCGCGGGTGCCAGCACCGCACCGGTCGGGTTCTGGAACAGCGGCTGGCAGACGAGGACCCGCGCGCCGGTGGCCCGGAAGGCGGCGGTGAGCAGTTCGGGCCGGACACCTTCGGTGTCGAGCGGGACGGGAACGGGCCGCAGGCCGGCGGCGCGGGCGATGGCGAGCATGCCCGGATAGGTGGGCGACTCGACGAGGACGGGCGCGCCGGGCGGTGCGAGCGCACGCAAGGCGGTGGTCAGCGCCGACTGGCCGCCCGCGGTGACCAGTCCGTCGGCGGCGGTGACGGAGCCGCCGAGACCGCGGGCGAACCATTCACGCAGTTCGGGGAGCCCGTCGGTGGGCGGACGGCCCCATGCTCCGGGACGCCGGCCGGCACGGGCGAGTGCGGCCGCCATGGCGCTCTCCGGCTGGAGGCCGGGGTGCAGGTAGCCGCCGTTGAACTCGACGACACCCGGCGGCGGGGCGGCGAGGGTGACGAGCACGCCGGAGGCGTCGACCGCCCGCGGCACGATCTCGGCCGCGGCGTCGGCGCTGAGGGCCACCTCCTGCCAGGAGGTGTCGCCCACGGGGCGCACGTCGGGCCGCGGCTCCGCCCGGTACACGCCGGCGCCGGGCCGGGTCACGACGAGACCTTCCGCGGCGAGCTGCGCGAGAGCGCGGGACACGGTCACCGGGGACACCCTGAAGCGCTCGACGAGGGCACGGCTTGACGGCAGCTTTCCACCCATCGGGTAGCGGTCGAGCTCTGCTTTCAGTGACCGCACCAATTCGGCCACACTGCTACGCTCTTGCATGACAGCACAGGATAGCGCTACCGGCACCGGCTCGATAGCAGTCAGCAGCGGCACACTTCTCGCCGCGCTGGGCGTCGTCGCCTTCTCCCTGACGTTCCCGTCCACGGTCTGGGGGCTCGAGAGTTTCGGCCCCTGGTCGCTGGTCGCCGTGCGCAGCGCTCTCGCCGCGACCATCGCGGGCACGTTCCTTCTGGCGCTCCGCGTCCCGCTGCCCGACCGCCGCCACTGGGCCTCCCTGGCGACGGTCGCCGCCGGCGTGGTGGTGGGTTTCCCGTTGCTGACGACGCTCGCGCTCCAGACTTCGACCTCGTCGCACGCCGCCGTGGTGGTCGGCCTGCTGCCCCTGACCACCGCCGCGTTCGCCGCACTGCGTACGGGCCGCCGGCCGTCCCGGACGTTCTGGGCCGCGGCGCTCGCGGGCGCCGCGGTCGTGATCGCGTTCACGGTGCAGCAGAGCGGCGGCGCGCTGCACATCGGAGATCTGTATCTGTTCGGCGCGCTGCTGGTCTGTGCCGCGGGCTACACGGAGGGCGGCCGGCTCGCACGGCTGATGCCGGGCTGGCAGGTGATCGGCTGGGCCCTGATCCTCTGCCTGCCGCCGGCCGTCGCCGGATCGGCCGTCGCCCTGGCGTACGAGCCGGTCCACCTCGGTGTGCGCGGTGTGATCGGGCTGGTCTGGGTGGCCGCCGGATCCACGTTCTTCGGGCTGTACGTCTGGTACCGGGGCATGGCCGGCATCGGGATCACCAGGGCCAGTCAGCTCCAGCTCGCCCAGCCGCTGCTGACGCTCGTCTGGTCGGTGCTGCTGCTGGGTGAGGAGCTCTCCCCCGCGGCGCCGCTCGCGGCCGTGGCCGTCCTGGTCTGCATCGCCGTCACCCAGCGTTCCCGTACCTGAGGCGCACCTGAGGCGCGGTGCACTCCCTCGGCCGTAGACTCGAGAAAACGGACAAATCCATAGATAGAGCCGCTCAGAGGAGGTCAGTCGCGATGCAAGCGAACGTGGGCGACACGCTGCTGGTGCACGGCAGGACCGTGGGCCAGCACGACAAGGTCGCCGAAGTCGTCGAGGTGCTGGGGTCCGAAGGCAATCCGCCGTTCCGCGTCCGCTTCGAGGACGGGCACGAAGCGCTGATGTCCCCCGGACCCGACACCGTCGTCAGGCACCACGAGAAGACCTGACGCCACCCGGCGCGTCAGGCCGGCGGCCGGACCCTGGTCGGGTAGTGGTCGGCCACCACCCTGGTCATCGCCCCGATCGGGTCCGCCACGACCTCCATCGCCGAGAAGTAGCAGTGCCCGCCCACCGCCGGGTACCGCTTCGCGTACGTCAGATGCCGCGAGAGCTCGGCCGGGTCGTGCCAGGCCTCCGGCTGCCCCGCCACGCCCACCTTGTACAGGGCCTCCCCGATGAAGAGGTCGACGCCGGTGCCGTCCGCGACCTCCGCCCACCAGGGCACGAGCGCCTCGTAGTCCGCGGGCGGGAAGCCCATGTTCCAGTAGACCTGGGGGACGACGTAGTCGATCCACCCCTCCTTGACCCAGCGGCGGGTGTCCGCGTGCAGGTCGTCGTAGGTCTGCACACCGGCCGCCGTACGGGATCCCAGCGGGTCCGTGGTGGCGTTGCGCCATACGCCGAACGGGCTGATCCCGAAGCGGACGTGCTTCTTCGCGGCCTTGATCCTGGCCGCCATCTCCCGCACCAGCCGGTTGATGTTGTCGCGCCGCCAGGCCGCCTTGTCGGCGAACCCGTCGCCGTACCGGGCGAAGGTCGCGTCGTCGTCGAAGACCTGGTCGGGCACCGGATACGGGTAGAAGTAGTCGTCGAAGTGGACGGCGTCGATGTCGTAGCGGACCACCGCGTCCATCATCGCGTCCTCGACGAAGCGCCGGACCTCCGGGATGCCCGGGTCGTAGTAGAGCTTCCCGCCGTACGCGACGATCCAGTCCGGGTGCAGCCGGGCGGGATGATTCTCGACGAGACGAGAGGGGTCGGTGTGACTGGCCACCCGGTACGGATTGAACCAGGCATGCAGCTCCAGCCCTCGCCGGTGGGCCTCCCGCACGGCCGTGCCGAGCGGGTCCCAGCCCGGGTCCTGCCCCTGGGCCCCGGTCAGATACTGGCTCCACGGCTCGTGCGGCGACGGCCACAGCGCGTCCGCCGTGGGCCGCACCTGGAGGACCACTGCGTTCAGCCGGCGCTCCACGGCGGTGTCGAAGTAGGCGAGCAGCTCCGCCCGCTGCCGGTCGGCCGTGAGGCCGGGCCGGGAGGGCCAGTCACGGTTGCCCACGGTGGCGAGCCACATCCCGCGGAACTCGCGCCCGGATCGGCGGCCGCGCCCCCGTCCGTGGGACGCCGCCGCGGGGACTCGGGCCGCCGCGTCACCGGCTGTCGCGAACGCGGCGAGCGCCCCCGCAGCCGTCACCACGAACCCTCTTCTACCGATTCGCCCCATATTTCCACCCCTGTCGGGCTCGGTGTCCGCCGTCGTATCCGCAGAGCATGCCCGCCCCGGGCGCTCGGCCACCCACGCGTTCGGAGTAACGTCGGGGCGTCGGGCGGGCGCCGGAACCATACGGGGGACCTGCCGACAGAAAGATCAGCGAAAGGCACGAGGTGACGGACTCAATGGCCGACATTGCACGCGTCGGAGTGGTGGGTTGCGGCCAGATGGGCGCGGGCATCGCGGAGGTGTGCGCCCGCAGCGGCCTCGAGGTGAAGGTGGCCGAGACCACGGGCGAGGCTCTGGAGATCGGTCGCACCCGGTTGTTCAACTCCCTCTCCAAGGCCGCCGAACGCGGCAAGATCACGGACGAGGAGCGGGACGCCACCCTGGACAGGCTGAGCTTCACGACCGACCTCGGGGAGTTCGCCGACCGCGATCTCGTCATCGAGGCCGTGGTGGAGAACGAGCAGGTCAAGACGGAGATCTTCCAGGTGCTGGACCAGGTGGTGACGCGTCAGGACGCGATCCTCGCCTCCAACACCTCCTCGATCCCGCTGGTGAAGCTGGCCGTCGCGACCTCCCGTCCGGACCAGGTCATCGGCATCCACTTCTTCAACCCGGCCCCGGTGCAGAGGCTCGTCGAGCTGATCCCGGCGCTGACCACCTCCGAGGAGACCATCAAGCGCTCGGAGGCCGTGGTGCAGCAGGTGCTGGACAAGCACCCGATCCGCGCCCAGGACCGCTCGGGCTTCGTGGTCAACGCGCTGCTCATCCCGTACCTCCTCTCGGCGATCCGGATGTTCGAGTCCGGCATCGCGTCGCGCGAGGACATCGACAACGGCATGGAGATGGGCTGCGCCCATCCCATGGGGCCGCTGAAGCTGTCCGACCTGATCGGCCTCGACACCGTGGCCTCGGTCGCCGACAGCATGTACACGGAGTACAAGGAGCCGCTGTACGCCGCTCCCCCGCTGCTCCAGCGGATGGTGGACGCGGGCCGGCTCGGCCGCAAGACGGGCTCCGGCTTCTACACGTACTCCTGAACCCCGCCACCGAGCCGGCACTCCTGAACCGCCACCGACCCGGCCTCAGGTGAGCCGCAGGTGGTGCAGCATCAGCAGCCCGGCCGCCATCGCGGCGGCCGGGACCTCGCCCCGGGCGATCATGTCGGGCACCAGCTTCAGCGGTATCCACTCGCGGCGCGAGGACTCGAAGTCGTCCTCCGGGTGCCCCGTGTAGGCGGCCTCCTCGGCCCAGTAGAGGTGGTGGCGGGCGTCGGTGAGGCCGTTGGACGGCTCCACTGTCATCAGGTGCTGGAGGGGACCGGGCCGCCAGCCCGTCTCCTCCTCCATCTCCCTCGCCGCCGCTGCCGCCACGTCCTCGCCGTCCTCGACGACGCCCGCGGCGAGTTCCCAGCCCCAGCTGTCGGTGATGAAACGGTGCCGCCACAGCATCAGCACCTCGTTGGCGTCGTTGACCACGGTCGCGACGGCGACAGGGCGGAGACGGATCAGGAAATGGTCCAGGTGCCGGCCGTCGGGCAGCTCGACATCCGCGAGGTTGACCCTGAACCACCGGTTCTCGTACACGGTTTGTTCGCTCAAGTTCGTCCACTGCACGTTTCTGCCACCTTCCGACAAGTAGATGGCCAACATGGCAGCAGGAGCTCGGTCAGAGGGGAACGCGGAGCGCACCGTCGATGAGTTCTGCGGCCTCCTCCGCACCGGCGCAGCCGCTCGCCGCCAGGTGCTCGCGCACCGCCCGCATCCGGTCCCTCAGCCGCTGCGACTCCATCCCCCGGGCACGTTCCACCATCTCCGCAGCCGTCCGCGCCGCACGGTCCACCTCGCCCTGGCGCAGCTCGATCTGACTGAGCATGGCGAGCCGGTGCACCCGGCCACGGTCGTGCGCCGGCGTGCCGACGGCGGCAGCCGCGTGCTCCCTCGCCGCCGCCAGCTCCCCCAGACCGAGCAGCGCCTCCGCCACCTGGACGTTGACCAGACCCGGCTGGACGTAACCGGTCTCGTCCGGCTCGTGGCCGGGACGGATCCGCTCGGCCTCCGACTCGGCACGCGCGATGCAGCGCCGCGCGCTCGGTCCGTCCCCCAGGTGCGCGTACGCCTTGGCCTGCATGGCGTACAGGTCGGCAGCCAGCGCCGGAGTGATCCGCCGGCCCGCCGTCCGCAGCGCCGCCTCCGTGAAGGCGACCGCCTGCCGGTGCTCCGACATGAACAGCGACTGGTTGACCAGCAGCGCGATCACATACGCGCCGAGCCCCCGGTCACCGCTCGCCTTGGCCAGCCGCAGCGCCTGATGGAAGTAGCGCTGCGCCGGGCCCTGCGCGTCGGAGTCGTAGGCGCAGATGCCGGCCACCGCCACCAAACCACCGGCGGCGCGGTGCAGTTGGCGGCCGAGAGCGTCGCCGTACGAGCCGCGCAGAAGCGGCGCCGTCTCCGCGTGGAGGAAGCCGACGACACGCGAGCGGGTCGCGATGCCGCCGGCGCGCCGGTACATCAACTCGTAGTGCGCGCGGGCGGATCTGAGTATCTGTATGTCGGACATGTCGACGCGGGTGCGTCCGTCGCGTGAGACGTCCGAGTCCTCCGGCGGGTTCTCCCACTCCCACACCGGCATCACCGCGGGAGTGCCGGTGACCGCGGGCGCACCCGCGTCCCCGGACCGCTGCTGGGCGTCGAAGCGCCACAGGGCGGTGGCCCGCTCCACGAACCCGGACAGCGACGAACCCCGGGGCGAGGCGGGCGCGTCCGGTACGCCGAGCCCCACGTCGTCGAGAGTGACCGCACGCTGCAACCGCTCCGCGAGCACCTCGCAGATCAGATCGGGAACCCGGCCGCGGGGCCGCTGGCCCTTCAACCACCGTGCCACCGCGGTGTGTTCGTAGCGCAACGACAGCCCCCTGGCCGAGCCCGCCCGGTTGACTCGGGCGGCGAGGCCCGCGTGGGAGAAGCCCGCCTCTTCGAGCAGGGCGTCGAGAAGGGTGTTCGGCTGCACGGCCACCTCCGGTGACTTGCGTCCGCTCAGGGTAGTGGAGACCGTTTCGCACGGGGTGTGAAACAAGTGCGCTTTTCCACGCCTTGCGTGCGCTCCCGGCGTGCGGCCGGGGCCGGTTGACTGAACTGCCTCTCACAGAGGCGGCCGGGCCGCCGGCTCCCCCTCGTACAGTGCGGCGGCCCCGATCGCGTCGTCCGTCCTGCTGATCTGCCCGACACTCCGCGGCAGGGCGGGCGACGCCGGCCGCGGGCGGCCCGGCCGGTCCATCGGACCCTTACCGGCCCGCCCCTCGCACGGCGCGGACCGGCTTCCCCCTCCGGCCCGCGCCGTTTCGCGTGGCGGGGCGGGTGGGGGTGGCAGGTGGCGGCGGTCCGGACCCGGCCCGGCTTCTCCAGCGCATGTTTCTGTGCTGTGCTGGAGGAGTCGGGCAGGTCCGTCATCTCGCGGCCGACAGCGGTGATGCGGCAGTCGCGAGCCCGTGGTGAAGCGCCGGGCGGTCGCAGCGGGCGGCGGGACGGCCTCCTGGGAGGAACTCCATGCTGCACCGCCACATTGCCGCCCCCTCGCCGGCACAGTCGGGCAACCTCCTGCCGCGGCGTGATCTCGCTGCCGCCTGGATCCTCATGGCCCTGCTCGCCGCGTCGGCATGGGTACTCACTGTCGCCCAGTCCCACGACATGGCCATGGAGCCGGGAACCATGGGTCTGGCGCTGCCGCTCTTCCTGCTGCTGTGGGTGACCATGATGGTCGCCATGATGTTCCCGTCCATGGCGCCGGTGGCGATCACCTGGGCGCGGGCGATCGGCCGGCAGTCGGCCGGCGCCGCCCGCGCTGCTCGGATCGCCCAGTTCGCCGGGGGCTATCTGATCGCCTGGACGGCATTCGGTCTGGTCGCGTACGGGGCATTGGCAGCGACCGCGACGCTGGTGGACGGCCGTCCCGAGGCAGGCCGCTGGCTGGGTGCCGCCGCGTTCCTGCTCGCGGGGCTGTACCAGTTCGGGCCGCTGAAGCGCGTATGTCTGCTGCACTGCCGCAATCCGCTGTCGCACCTCGTCCGGTACGCGCGCTTCCGGCCGTGGGCCCGCGATCTGCGCGTGGGAGCGCATCACGGGCTCTACTGTGTGGGCTGCTGCTGGGGCCTGATGATCGTCCTCCTCCCGCTCGGCGTGATGAACGTGGCGGCCATGGCCGCCCTGGCGGCGGTCATCTTCCTGGAGAAGCTGTGGCGGTGGGGCCCATGGCTCACCTGGGCGGTCGGCATCGCCTTCCTGGTCCTGGCCGCACTCGCACCCTTCCAGGAATGGCTGCTGCCCGGCCTCCACATGTCCGAGCCCGCGATGTAGCCGTTTTCCTCCTGGGCCGGTAAGGCGCACTCTGGAATGGAGGCCGCTTCCCGAACCCGAGAGCGCGCTCGGGACACCCGGTCTCGCCACTCCCAGTGAGCTCGTACGGGCTCGTCAGGAGGGAAGCGAGATGACTGAACAGGCCACCACCGGTACGCGCTGGCACCTGACCGGCGACTGGTTCGACGTGTGCAAGTGCGCCATTCCGTGCCCCTGCACGTTCGCCCAGCCCCCCACCTACGGCGACTGCGAGGGCGTGCTGGCCTGGCACATCCGGGAAGGCACCTTCGGCGACGTGCGGCTGGACGATCTCAACGTGCTGATGCTCGGCTCCTTCGTCGGCAACGCATGGGCCCGCGAGCACACCGACGCGTACGCCGCGGTGTTCTTCGACGAGCGCGCCGACGAGCGGCAGCGCGCCGCCCTTCAGAGCATCTTCGGCGGTGAGGCGGGCGGATGGCCCGCGGAGTTCGGTGAGATGTTCGGCCCCGAGATGCGGGGCATGGAGTTCGCTCCCATCCGGATCGAGATCGACGAGGACCTGGGCGCCTGGCGTGCGGAGATCCCCGGGCGGGTAACGGCACGCGCCGAGGCGCTGACCGGGCCGACCACTCCGGAGGGCGCACGCGTACAGGTGCACAACCCACCCGGCGCCGAGGTCGGGCCCGGCCAGATCGCGACCTGGGGACGGGCCACCACCGACCGCGCCGACGCCTACGGCTTCACCTGGGAGCGCTCGGGGAAGTCGAGCAAGCACTTCCCCTTCGACTGGAGCGGCCCGGACGAACAGTCCGGCTGAAACGACGCGATCGTCGGTCTCCGCGAGACCCCACGGCTGCCCGCCTGTGAGGCGCTGCACGGCCGGGTGTGCGCTCGCCCCTGCCGGCGCGGCCCGCCGGAGGCCGGAACCGTCGTGCCTGCACCGCTGCGCGCCTACGGGCGCCCGGCCGACCTGACCAGGATGGGACCGGTGCCGCACGGCTGGAAGCACTACTACTGGAGGTCCGGCGAGGTAGCGGAGTTGCGCGATGACCTGACCGACGTGCTGGTCGCGCATCCCGCCCCGGTCGCCTCGCGCCTGTCGCACACGCTGGTCTGCCGCTCGGGGGCGATCCGTCCTCGCGCCTGAGGACACCCCTGGCGACCCGCACCGCGTCGCGGCCACGCGATCGACGTCAACGGCGCGTGACCGCCCAAGGAACCGGTGGCCGGCCGGGCGAGAAGTCGTGAGGGCCCGCCGCGGGCACCACCCCGCCCCCGCCACGCGGAAGGGCCCGCCCGGATCGCCCCGGGCGGGCCCTTCCACAACACGCGGTACAGCTCACGCGCCCCGCAGCACCGCTCCCGTGCGCTCCGTCGCCAGCGACACCGCCGCGTCACGCGCGGCCGACGCCTCGTCGACGGTCAGCGTGCGGTCCGCCGCGCGGAAGCGCAGCGCGTACGCGAGCGACTTGTGGCCCTCGCCGATCTGCTCGCCCGTGAAGACGTCGAACAGCCGGATGGACTCCAGCAGTTGGCCCGCGCCCTCGCGCAGGGCGGATTCGACGTCGGCCGCGGGCACATCGTTCGCGACGATGAGCGCGACGTCCTGCGTGGCCACCGGGAAGGTGGAGATCCGCGGGGCCTGGACGACGCCGGTCGACGCCTGCTCCAGAACGTCGAGCTCCAGCTCCGTCGCGCAGGTGCGGTCCGGCAGGTGCAGCGCCTTGACGACGCGCGGGTGCAGTTCGCCCGCGTGGCCGACGAGGGTCTCCTCGCCGTCCACCGTCGCGTACAGCGCGGCGCAGCGGCCGGGGTGCCACGGCGCGTGCTGGTCGGCGCGGATCGTCAGCTCGACGCCCGCCTCGCGGGCGACGACCCGGCCGGCCTCGATCGCGTCGGCCCAGTCGGCCGGGCGGCCCTTGCCCCACCAGCCGTCCTGCTCGCGGGCGCCCGCGAGGACGACGGCGACGCGGCGCGGCTGACGCGGCAGCGCCGCGTTCAGCGAGGCGATCTCCTCGTCGGTGGGCCTGCGGTCCACCGGCGGCGTGACCGCCGGCCGCTCCTCGCCCGTCGGGCGGAAGACGAGACCGGTTTCGAAGAGCGCCAGGTCGTGGCTGCCGCGCCCGTCGTTGCGCCGCAGGGCGCCGAGGAGTCCGGGCAGCAGCGTGGTGCGCAGCGCCGGCTCCTCGTCGGAGAGCGGGTTGACGAGCTTGACGACCCGGCGGCGGGCGTCGTCGGCCTCCAGGCCGAGCTGGTCGAGAACCGGTTCGCCGATGAAGGGGTAGTTCGGCGCCTCGACGTAGCCGGCGCCGGCGAGCGCGCGGCCGACCCGGCGGTGCAGCCGCTGGCGTGCGGTGAGACCGCGGCCGGACGGCGGGGTGGGCAGGGTCGAGGGGAGGTTCTCGTAGCCCTCGAGCCGGATGACCTCTTCGGCGAGGTCGTTGGGCTCTGCGAGGTCGGGCCGCCACGAGGGGACGGTGACGACGAGGTCGTCCTGCCCGTAGACGTCGCAGCCGACCTCCTGGAGGCGGCGCACCACGGTCTCGCGGCCGTAGGTGACACCCGCGACGCGGTCGGGGTGGTCCGCCGGCATGGCAATGGTGCGCGGGGCGCTGGGGGCGACGACCTGGGTGACGCCGCCCTCCGCCGTGCCGCCGGCGAGGAGCACCAGCAGGTCGACGGTGCGCTGCGCGGCCGCCGCGGCGGCCTGCGGGTCGACGCCGCGCTCGAAACGCTTGGACGCCTCGGACGACAGCTTGTGCCGGCGCGCGGTCCGGGCGATGGCGACCGGGTCGAAGTGCGCGGCCTCGATGACGACGTCGGTGGTGCCGTTGATCCGGCCGGTCTCCGGGTCGGGAGCCGCGTCGGCGATCTCGGTGTTCGCCCCGCCCATGACGCCCGCGAGGCCGATGGGCCCGCGGTCGTCGGTGATGACGAGGTCCTCGGCGTCGAGGACGCGGGTGGTGCCGTCGAGGGTGGTGAGCTTCTCGCCGGGCTCCGCGCGGCGCACCCCGATCGGCCCGTCGAGGCGGGAGCGGTCGTAGGCGTGCAGCGGCTGGCCGAGCTCGAGCATCACGTAGTTGGTGATGTCGACGGCGAGCGAGATCGGGCGCATCCCGGCCTTCTGCAGCCGGCGCTGCAGCCAGATCGGGGAGCGGGCCTCCGGCTCGAGGCCGACGACGGTGCGCGCGGTGAAGCTGTCGCAGCCGATCGGGTCGGCCACCTTGACGCCGTAGCCGTACGAGTTGGGTCCGGGCACGTCGAGCAGCGCCGGGTCGCGCAGCGGCAGGCCGTAGGCGGTGGCCGTCTCGCGGGCGACGCCGCGCATGGACAGGGCGTAGCCGCGGTCGGGGGTGACGGCGATGTCGAGGACCTCGTCGACGAGTTCGAGGAGCTTGATCGCGTCGGTGCCGACCTCGTGCTCGGGCGGGAGCACGATGATGCCGCCGCTGCCGTCGTCGCCCATGCCGAGCTCGTCGCCGGAGCAGATCATGCCGTGGGACGTCCGGCCGTACGTCTTGCGTGCGGCGATGGCGAAGTCGCCGGGCAGCACGGCGCCGGGGAGGACCACGACGACCTTGTCGCCGACGGCGAAGTTACGGGCGCCGCAGACGATCTCCTGCGGCTCGCCGGTGCCGTTGGCCCGGCCGACGTCGACGGTGCAGAAGCGGATGGGCTTCTTGAACTCCGTCAGTTCCTCGATGGTCAGCACCTGGCCGACGACGAGCGGGCCCTTGAGCCCCGCGCCGAGCTGCTCGACGGTCTCGACCTCGAGCCCGGCGGCGATGAGCTTGGCCTGCACGTCACGGCCGGTCTCCGTAGCCGGCAGGTCGACGTACTCCCGCAGCCAAGAAAGCGGGACCCGCATCAGATCTCCATCCCGAACGGCCGGGTGAACCGGACGTCACCCTCGACCATGTCTCGCATGTCTTCGACGTTGTGGCGGAACATCAGCATCCGCTCGATGCCGAACCCGAAGGCGAACCCGCTGTACCTGCCGGGGTCGACGCCGCAGGCGGTGAGCACCTTGGGGTTGACCATTCCGCAGCCGCCGAGCTCGATCCAGCCCTCGCTGGAGCAGGTGCGGCACGGCCGGTCGGGGTTGCCGACGGACTCGCCGCGGCACACGTAGCAGACCATGTCCATCTCGGCGGACGGCTCGGTGAAGGGGAAGAAGTTCGGCCGCAGCCGGGTCTTCATGCCCTCGCCGAACAGCGCCTGGACCATGTGGTCGAGGGTGCCCTTGAGGTCGGCCATGGTCAGGCCCTCGTCTACGGCGAGCAGCTCGACCTGGTGGAAGACGGGGGTGTGCGTGGCGTCCAGCTCGTCGGTGCGGTACACCCGGCCGGGGCAGATCACGTAGACCGGCGGCTCGCGGTCGATCAGTGAGCGGATCTGCACGGGCGAGGTGTGGGTGCGCAGCACGACGCCGGAGTCCGCGCCGCCCTCGGCGTCCTGCACGAAGAAGGTGTCGTGTTCGCCGCGGGCCGGGTGGTCGGGGCCGATGTTGAGCGCGTCGAAGTTGAACCACTCGGCCTCGGCCTGCGGCCCTTCCGCGACCTCGTAGCCCATGGCCACGAAGACGTCCTCGATGCGCTCGGAGAGCGTGGTGAGGGGGTGGCGGGCACCGGCGGGGACGCGGTCGTGGGGCAGCGTGACGTCGACGGCCTCCTCGACGAGCACCCGGGCGTCGCGCTCGGCCTCGAGCTCCGTCTGGCGGGTGGCGAGCGCGCGGCCGACGGCGGCGCGGGCCTGGCCCACGCGCTTGCCGGCCTCGGCCTTGGCCTGCGGCGGCAGTGCCCCGATCTCCCGGTTGGCGAGGGAGAGCGGCGAGGTGCCGGAGGTGTGCGCGGACTTCGCGTGGGCGAGCGCCTCGAGCGAGTCTGCGGCGGCGAAGGCGGCGAGCGCCTCGTCCCGCATGCGCTCGATCTCTTCCGGTTTCAGTGCCTCGACCTCAACAGGGTCGTACGACTTATTGGGTGCGGACATCTCTTCCCGTACTTCCGATGGGCTGGCTGGGGACCCCGCACGTCGACCAGGGACGACCGAGGGCGCAAAGGTGCCAAAAGTCGAGTCTAACGGGGTGTGGAACGGTGAATGAGCCCGCGGGCTGCTCGGACGCTCTCGCCGGCCGATCCGTGAGGATCGCTACTGGAGATGCGCCGGGGTGCCGACGGGCAGGATAAATCGGAACTGGGCGCCGCCGCCGGGGCCACGGCCGACCGTGATCGTCCCGCCGTGGGCCTCGACGATGCCCTTGACGATGTAGAGCCCGAGGCCGGTGCCACCGCGCTTGCTCCCCCGCCAGAAGCGGGTGAAGACCCGTGCCATCGACTCCTCCGGAATGCCGGGACCCTCGTCGCTCACGGTGACGGCGGTGCCGGTACCGCTCTGCTCGCCGGCAGACGGCGAGGGTGCTATGTCGATCGTGACAGTTCCCTCGCCGTGGCGCACCGCGTTTTCCAGCAGGTTGCCGAGCACCTGGTCGACCTTGTCGGGATCGGCCCACAGGTCCGGCAGCGGCCCGGTGACGTCGACCCGGAACCGGTCCGGGGTCTGGCCGGCTGCCACGTGCGCGTCGACGTGGCGGCGCACCGCGGCGGCGAGGTCGACGGGCTGGCGGCGCACCTCGAGCCGTCCGGAGTCGATGCGGGAGATGTCGAGAAGCTCCGCGATGAGGCGGGTGACGCGGTTGGCGTCGGCGTCGACGGTCTCCAGCATCAGCCGCTTCTGGTCGTCGGTGAAGCGTTCCCACTTGGCGAGGAGGGTCGCCGTGAAGCCTTTGACGGAGGTCAGCGGGGAGCGCAGCTCATGGGCGACGGTGGCGATCAGTTCGGCGTGGCTGCGTTCGCTGCGGCGCCGGGCCTCGGTGCCGCGGAGGCTGACGACGAGTTTGCGCACCGGCCCGGTGGGGACGTCGCGCACGTAGCGGGCGGAGACGAGGACCTCGCGGCCGCCGGGCAGCAGCAGGTTCCGCTCCGGCTGGCCGACGCGGGTGGCGAGTCCGCCGTAGGGGTCGGTGAGGGTCCACCAGCGGCGTCCCTTGAGGTCCTCGAGCGGCAGCACCCGCTCCAGTGGCCGTCCGATCGCGTCGGCCCTGGCCACGGCGGTGATGCGGACGGCGGCCCGGTTGAAGCAGACGACCCGGCCCGTCTCGTCGGCCACGACGAGGCCGTCCGGGAGGTCGTCGGGGTCGATCCCGGGGGCCTCGGGGCAGCCGGAGGGGCCCAGGTGGAACTCCTGTGGCTGTGTCGGCCTGCTGGTCCCGACCGTCATGTCCCCGTACCCCACCTCTCCGCCGGCGCAGTGGGCCCCCGAGTGCGTCACCCTACTAGCTGAAAGTGACGTCGCCGACCCCCTGAGCGAGTGGTCCGTCAGCTTGCCGGGGCACCCTTGGCCCCGGCGCGCTGGGCGCGCGCCGACGCGTAGAGACATACGGCGGCGGCGGTCGCCAGGTTCAGGCTCTCGGCCTTTCCGTGGATCGGGACGCGGACGACGGCGTCGGCGAGGGCCCGGGTCTCCTCCGGCAGGCCCCAGGCCTCGTTGCCGAAGATCCATGCGGTGGGGCCGCCCATGGTGCCGGCGTCGAGTTCGTCGTCGAGGTCCTGCTCGCCGGCGCCGTCCGCAGCGAGGACGCGTACGCCGGCGTCGCGCAGCCCTTGGACGGCCTGCTCGACGGGTACGCCGACGGCGACCGGCAGGTGGAAGTGGGAGCCGACCGACGCCCGCACCGACTTGGGGTTGTACAGGTCGACGGACGCGTCGGTGAGGATCACCGCGTCCGCCCCGGCCGCGTCGGCGCAGCGCAGCACCGTTCCGGCGTTCCCGGGGTCGCGTACGTGCGCGAGCACGGCGACGAGCTTGGGCCGGGCGGCCAGGATGTCCTCGAACGGCGAGTCGAGGAACCGGCAGACGCCGACGAGTCCTTGCGGCGTGACGGTCTGCGACACCTCGGCGAGCACGGTGTCCGCGGCGTGGTGGACGCGGGCTCCCGCGGCGTGGGCGGCGTCGACGATGTCGGCGTAGCGCTCGGCGGCCTCGACGGTGGTGAACAGCTCGACCAGCGTCGCCGCGCCGTCGGGTCCGCGGTGGGCGACCGCCTCCCGTACGGCCTGCGGTCCCTCGGCGATGAACAGACGGTCCTTGCCCCGGAAGTTGCGCTTGGCGAGCCGCCGCGCGGCGGTGACGCGCGGGGAGCGGGGGGAGATCAGCTCGGGGGTCGGCATGCGGCTCGGCGGCTCTCTCTCACGGGGCTGCGTACGAAAGTCGAAAGGTCGAAGAGGTTCGGCACGGCGCTCCACCGCGCCCGGGAGGGCCGGGGCGACGGGGGCGGGCAAACGCACCGGACCCGCAGGCCGAGGCCTGCGGGTCCGGTCGGCTCGATGCGGGTGTCAGGCGGCCTTGGGGGCGTTGACGTCGCTCGGCAGGGCCTTCTGCGCAACCTCGACGAGCGCGGCGAACGCGTTGGCGTCGTTCACGGCGAGCTCGGCCAGGATCTTGCGGTCCACCTCGATGTTGGCGGCCTTCAGACCCTGGATGAGGCGGTTGTACGTCATGCCGTTCTGGCGTGCAGCGGCGTTGATGCGCTGGATCCACAGCTGACGGAAGTCGCCCTTGCGCTTCTTGCGGTCGTTGTAGTTGTAGACCAGGGAGTGGGTGACCTGCTCCTTGGCCTTGCGGTACAGGCGCGAACGCTGACCGCGGTAACCGCTGGCCTGCTCGAGGATCGCCCGGCGCTTCTTGTGGGCGTTGACTGCCCGCTTGACGCGTGCCACTTGTTAACTCCTTGTAGCGGGGCCGTGGTTGTGCTCACACGGCCCGGAAACGAATTGGTCCCGGTCTCGGCGCGTGTCCCCGGCGAAGGGACACGAACGTCACTTGCCGAGAAGCTTCTTGATGGTCTTCGAGTCGCCCGGGGCCATCTCGGCGTTGCCGGTCAGGCGGCGCGTCAGCTTGGACGGCTTGTGCTCGAGCAGGTGGCGCTTGCCGGCGCGCTCACGGAGCACCTTGCCGGAGCCGGTGATCTTGAAGCGCTTCTTGGCACCGCTGTGCGTCTTGTTCTTCGGCATCGCGCCGTTATCTCCTCGTCAGTGGCGCTCCCCCGGTGCGGGCACCGGACTACGGGAGCGTCAGATCTTGGTTGTGGTTTCCGGGCCGGACCCGGGGCTGCCACGGGGGCAGCCCCTCGGTCACGCCTCGGAAGGTGTGTCGGTCGGGGCGTCGACGCCCTCGCCCTCCGGCGAGCCCTGGCGCTCCGCCTTGCGTGCGGCCTGGGCCTCACGCGCCTCGGCCATCGCCTCGGTCTTCTTCTTGTGGGGGCCGAGAACCATGATCATGTTCCGGCCGTCCTGCTTCGGGTTCGACTCGATGAAGCCGAGATCCTCTACGTCCGCGGCGAGGCGCTGCAGCAGACGGAAGCCAAGTTCGGGGCGGGACTGCTCACGACCACGGAACATGATCGTGATCTTGACCTTGTCGCCCTGCTTGAGGAACCGGACGACGTGACCCTTTTTGGTGTCGTAGTCGTGCGGATCGATCTTCGGCCGGAGCTTCATTTCCTTGATGACCGTGTGCGCCTGGTTCTTGCGCGCCTCACGGGCCTTCATGGCCGACTCGTACTTGAACTTCCCGTAGTCCATGAGCTTGCAGACGGGCGGACGGGCATTCGCCGCCACCTCGACGAGGTCGAGGTCGTACTCCTGAGCAAGCTCAAGGGCCTTGGCAAGCGGAACAATCCCGACCTGCTCGCCGCTGGGACCGACAAGTCGCACCTCGGGAACGCGAATCCGGTCGTTGATGCGGGGCTCGGCGCTGATGGATCCTCCTAAGTAGCACCACACGGATGTCTGGCAGACAGCCGCGTAACGTCTGTTTCGTCAGACCAACCGCCCCGGAACGTCAAAAATGCCCCGGACGGGACACAGGCGGCAGCTCCTTGAATACCGGAGCACCGCCGCGGTGTACCGCGGGGCGCACATCGGGCGACTCCATCGTCCGTACGGAACGATGGTGGCCGCCTGACCGGTGACCCGCCGTCCCGAGGGACAGCCAGGTGGGAGATCGGAGCCTCCACTTGTGGGCCGGACACGGAGGTGTCCAGCCGGTCGTCACACAAGGTTAGCAGCTCCCGGGGGGCGGGGCTAACCGGTGGCCGGGGCCGGGTCGCGAGGGACGGGGCATATCGTGTGCGTCATGAGTGACGCGACCTCCCCGAACGAAACACCCGAATCACCCGACTTCGACGCCATGGCGCGCGACATCGCCGAGGTCCCGGCCGTCGAGGTGATCGTCACGGTCGCGGTGAACCTGATGAGCGCGGCGGCCGTCAAGCTCGGCCTGACCGACGACGCCGAGGACCACAAGGACCTGGACGAGGCACGCAAGCTGGTGCACGCCCTCGCCGGACTGCTCGATGCGAGCACCACGGAGATCAGCTCGTTCCACGCGGCGCCGCTGCGGGACGGTCTGAAGTCCCTGCAGCTCGCCTTCCGTGAGGCGTCGCTGGTGCCGGACGAGCCGGGCCAGGGCCCCGGCGAGAAGTACACCGGCCCCGTCTACGGCTGACCGGCCGGCCTATTCCTTTACGTAGAAGGGCTCGCCCGGAGGGGTGGCCCCGGCCGGCAGCAGCGCCAGGTCGAGGCCCCGCACCAGGCGGGCCCTCAGTACGTCGTCCGCCGCGAGCGCCCGCGCGACGCGGCCGCCCGCCTCCGCCGGCTCGGCGTCCGCGGCCAGCACCAGGGCGAGCGTGCCGTCCGAGTCCCGGCCGGGACCGAGGTGGGCCCGCAGCACCGCCGGTTCGGCGGCGATCACCGTGCGCACCGCCCCGGTGACCGCCGGGTCGGCGAGCGGGTCGGTGCTGGTGCGGCCTTCCGCGAGGGCGAGCAGGGCGGGACCGGTGAGCTGGTACGGGACCGGCCCGGCCAGGTCGAGCACGACGGTGTCCGCCTTCTCGTGGGCCGCCGCCCGGAGCGCCTGGTGCAGCGGCACGGCGACGGGACGGGCCTTCGGGTCCCACCGGGCGAGCGAGGCGATCGACGTGAACGCGGGCAGCGCCCGCCGGGAGCCGGCCGTGAGCGTCGGCACGGCCATGTCGCTGGTCTTCTCACGGCGCAGACCGGTCCGCGGGTCCTCCTCGACCTCACCGAGCACGGCGACGATCGGGACCAGGAGCCGGGCGCCCCGGAGCGCCTCCAGCACCGGCTGCTCGGCACCGCGGTCCACGGACCAGGCGGCGAGCGCCGCCTCCAGGGCCGGGTCGGCGGTGCCGTCGTCGTCGGAGAAACCGGGGTCGGGAATGTTCTTGAGCGCCACGCACCGAGCCTAACGCCCTGCCGGCGGCTGCCGGGGCGGGGGCGGCGGTGGCCACAGGCCCGCGGGTGGCGGTACGGCCCGCGCCGGGCCAGGGGTGGCGTGTGCGGGTGCCGCGTCACGGGGCGTTTGCGGG
This sequence comes from Streptomyces sp. OZ13, assembly GCF_052068155.1. Taxonomy (NCBI): domain Bacteria; kingdom Bacillati; phylum Actinomycetota; class Actinomycetes; order Kitasatosporales; family Streptomycetaceae; genus Streptomyces; species Streptomyces sp. OZ13. Next base: position 231,920 of record NZ_JBQHCZ010000010.1, read on the forward strand.
CACGGGGCCAGGGCCGGTGGTGAAGCCGCCCGCCGCGTCACGGGGGCGTGTATGGCCACCCGTCACGAGCGGCGGTGCGCCGGCGCCCGGTGACTGGCGGTACGGCCGCGCCGCGTCACGGGCCACCGAGGTCACGAGTGGCGGCGGCCGTCGGTCAGGGGCGTGTGCGACCGCCGCGCCAGAGGACCACGGCCATGGCCAGGAGCAGCGCGCCGGCGCCGCCGGCGGCCAGGGCGAGCCAGCCGCCAGGGCCGCCGGCCGCGCCCTCGGGCTCGGGGCCCGGGCCGAAGAACTCCTCGCGGTAGCCCGCCGTGGCCGCCTTCGGGTCGCCGGGGCGCAGCCGGGCTCCCTCGCTGATCGCCGCGGCGGGGTCGACCATGCCGTAGCCCTTGGAGTCGTCACGGCCGCCCTTGGGGGCGTCGCGCGCGGTGTCGATGAGGAGCTTCTTGATCTGCGGGGGTGTGAGGTCCGGGTGCGCCGAGCGCACCAGGGCGACCGCACCGGACACGAAGGCCGCAGCCGCGCTGGTCCCCCAGCCCTCGTAGTAGCGGCGGTCGGGGTCGGCGATGACGATGTTCACGCCCGGCGCGCTGACGGTGGCGTACCAGCGGCGGGTGGAGAACGACGCGTGGGTGCCCCAGCGGTCGACGGCGGTCACCGCGATGACGCCCGGGTAGGCGGCGGGGTAGGAGATGCGGTCGCCCTTCTCGCCGCCGTTGCCGGCGGAGGCCACGACGACCGAGCCCTTGGAGAGCGCGTACTGGACGGCCGCGTCCTCGCCCGCCTCGGGGTGTGCGGACTCGCTGTCGTCGCCGAGCGAGAGGTTGATGACGTCGGCTCCCTGGTCGGCGGCCCAGCGGATGCCCTGGGCCAGGGCCGTGCCGCGGGTCTTGCGCGCCCTGTCGCGGGCCTTGTCCTTGCCCTCGAGGATCACGCGGACCGGCAGGATCTTCGCCTCGGGGGCGATGCCGAGGACGCCCGACTCCTGTCCCGGGCCGTGGCCGTGGGCGGCGACGATGCCGGCCATCGCGGTGCCGTGCCGGGCCCAGGTGCTGTCGCCGCGTTCGGCGCCGAAGCCGATGAAGTCCTTGCCCGGCAGGACGGAGCCGGCCAGGTCGGGATGCTGGTCGTCCACACCGGTGTCGAGCACGGCGACGGTGATGCCCTCGCCCTTGGTGGTCCGCCAAGCCTCCTCGGTGTTCATGGCGTCGAGGCTCCACTGCTGGGTCCGGATGCCGTCGGCGTGCGCGGGCGTCGCCGGCAGTACGACGAAGGAGGCGGCGGCGAGGGCGGCGACGATGCGTAGGCGGTGGCGTCTCATCGCGGCTCCTCCGTGCGCTTGCCCACGGCGCCGCGCAGGCCCTTCTCGATGCGTTCCGCGATCCCGGTGGCCTCGTGGCCGAGCCCGGCCTGGGCGGGCGCGTTCGTGGCGCCCTCGGCCTGGGCCTCGTCGGCAGGCTGGGGGTCGGCCACGGCACGGCCGTCGGCGAAGCCGGAGACGGCGTAGACGACGACCGGGGCCTCAGTCACGACCTCAACCGTCCAGCTGGCGCGCTGCTCGTCGCCGAATCCGGCGGAGACGGTGCCCTTGGCCGGGAACGTGCGGGGCATCAGGTCGGTGCGCTCGCCGAGCGACTCGGTCGTGAACCGGTTGTGCAGGGCGAGCATCCCCTTCTCGTCCGCCTCGGTGAAGACCAGGCCGACGGTGGTGACGCTGCTGGCCGTCGCGTCGGTGTACGTGGCGCGCAGTACGCGGGCGCAGCCGACGGGCTCCAGCGCCTTGGTGAGCAGCGGGTCGAGCGCGGTGGCGCAGTCGCTGTCGGGTGCGACGGCGATCCGGGTCCAGACGCGGTCCGCGCCGCCGGGCCCGGCTCCGTCGCCGTCGAGCTTCCGCGGGAAGAGGGTGTCCACGGGGACGCTGTGCCAGGCGGTACGCACCTCGGCGTAGACGTTCTCCTCGGCCGTGTCGGCGCTCGAGTCGCCGGTCAGCCAGGTGCCGGTGACGGCTCCGCCGATCAGCCCGAGGCCGAGCACGACTGCGGCGACGGCCCCGACGGTCCGTGCGGGGTGCCGGGTGCGTACGGGACGCAGCCGGGTCGTCATCTCGGCCGGCGTCTCCGGCGGGATCCACAGCCGGGCGGGAGGGCGCGGCGCGTCGGGCCGCGGGGTCATGTCGACGCTGCCGACCGGCCGCGGCGGCCGCGCGGGGCGGGCCGGGGCCGGCGGGCGGGGCCCGTCGGTGACGGGCCGGAGCCGCGTGGTGGTCTCGACCTCGGGGATCGACCCGTCGGCGGGTCCGTCCGCCCGGCCGGGCCGGGGCGGCGGCACCGCTCCCGGCGGGGCCGTGTGTGGCGCGGAAGGCCGGTCCGGGCCGGCGGCAGGACGGGACGGCGGCACGGCGGCCGGACGCTCCACGCCCGTGGCGGGGCGGGACGGCGGCACGGCGGGGGGACGCGGCGGGGAAACCGGCCGGGCAGGGGCCGCAGGTCCCGGCGCGGCGGCGCGCGGCGGCGCGGCCTGCGTGGAACCGGCGGGCGGCGGAGGGGAGACGGGGCGATCGGGGACTGCGCCGGTACCCGGGCGCGCCGACGGCACGCCGGCCCCGGTCCGGGCCGGGGGTGCCGCGGCGCCCGACCGGGCGGCAGGAGTGCGGGGAGCCGCCGTGTCGGGCGTACCGGGACGCGCCGTGGCAGAGCCAGGAGCGGACGTATCCGGAGCCGTCGTGGCAGAGCCAGGAGCGGGCGGAGGCGGAGTTGTGTGAGAGCCCGGCGCGGGCGGCGTCGGCGGCGCGGCCGGAGGCGTCGAGGGCCGGCCGGAGCGGGACGGGCCGGAGGCATCGTCGTCCGGGGGCAGCAAGGCGTCCGAGATGCGGGAGCGGGGCGGGGGCTGCGGGCCGGAAGGGCGCTGCGCCTCCGTGCTCATTCCACCCCCCGTTGCTCAATCACGTACCGCCGACTGATCACCCTTCCGGGCAGGCGCTGCGTCACCTCGTGCCGTCACTCTAACGGGCACGATCGACGGCGTCGGCCGCCTGCTTGCGGTCCGTGGGGATCTGCCCAAAACATCCCCTACCCCGGGGTATTTCTGTCTGGCAAGCTCGGGCCATGACTCCCCGTTCCGCAGACCGGGCCCGTTACGACAAGGCCACCGCCCACCTCGACGCACCCGTCGCGATCGTCGATCTCGAGGCCTTCGACGCCAACGCCGGCGATCTGGTGCGCAGGGCCGGAGGAAAGCCCGTGCGCGTCGCCAGCAAGTCGGTGCGCTGCCGGGCGTTGCTCGAACGGGTGCTGGCCATGGACGGGTTCGCCGGGATCATGTCGTTCACGCTGGACGAATCGATCTGGCTGGCGCGGGCCGGCTTCGACGACGTGCTGCTCGCCTATCCCTCCGCGGACCGGGCCGGTTTCGCCGAGCTCGCCGCTGATCCCAAGCTCGCCGCCGCCGTGACGGTGATGGTCGACGACCCCGAGCAGCTGGAGCTCATCGACGCCTCGCGCGCCGGTGGCACGGAGGAGATCCGGCTCTGCCTCGAACTGGACACGGCGCTCCACCTGTTGGGCGGCAGGGTGAGGGTCGGCGCGCGGCGTTCGCCGCTGCGTGAGCCCGCCCGGCTCGCTGAGATGGCGAGGTCGATCGCGCGCCGCGCGGGTTTCCGCCTGGTGGGGCTGATGGCATACGAGGGCCATGTCGCCGGTGTGGGCGACGCGGTCGCCGGTTCGCCGGTGCGTTCGCGTGCCGTGCGGCTGATGCAGCGGGCGGCCCGTAGGGAGTTGGCGGCCCGCCGGGCGGCCGTGGTGCGGGCGGTGCGGGCGGTGGAGCCCGGTCTGGAGTTCGTCAACGGCGGCGGCACCGGCAGTGTGCAGCACACGGCGGCCGAGGACGCGGTCACGGAGATCGCGGCCGGTTCCGGCCTGTACGCGCCGCGCCTGTTCGACAACTACACGTCGTTCACTGCCCGGCCCGCCGCGCTGTTCGCGCAGCCGGTGGTGCGCCGGCCCGGTGTGGGAGCAGTCACGGTGCTCGGCGGCGGCTATCCCGCCTCCGGTGCCGCGGGCCGGGACCGGCTGCCCGTGCCGTGGCTGCCCGAGGGGCTGCGCTACGACCCCCAGGAGGGGGCGGGCGAGGTCCAGACGCCGCTGCTGGGTCCGCCCGCCGACGATCTGCTGATCGGCGACAAGGTGTGGTTCCGGCATGCCAAGGCCGGTGAGCTGTGCGAGCGTTTCGACACTCTGCACCTCGTCGAGGGCGACCGTGTGACGGGCACCGCGCCGACGTACCGGGGCGAGGGCCGCACCTTCCTCTGAGGCCGGTGCGCGGCCCTGCCGCGGCGGTGGACCGTCAGCCGGGGCCGATGCTGCTGCCGACGCCGCCGCCCGTGGTCTCGCCGACGGGGCGGATGCTCGCGGCCACTTCGTCCATCACGTCGAGTCCGGGTGCGGACGGGGCCGCGTCGAAGGCGAAGCGGACGACCATCAGCGCCCCGGTGCCGGCGGGTGAGGGGAAGGCGATCGTCTGCACGTAGCCGCCGGGACCGGCGCCGGTGACAACCTGCCAGCGCACCAGATAGCCGGCCTTCCCCGCGACGGCGAAGTTCTGCGACTTGAGGACCTTGTGGGACTCGATGCCGCCGTGGGGACGGTTGCCGAGGGTGTCCTCGCCGTACACCTTTTCCGCGTACCGGGAGATGTCCTCCTTGGCCACGGCCTCCGCCGTGGCGGCGGCCGTGTTCGCGGCGAGGGAGGAGACCCGGCCGTGGCGGCAGAGGGAGGACCCTCCTCCGGGGCAGTCGTAGGTCTCGTCCGTGTAGATCGTGGCGCCCTCCTCGAGGGAGCTGGTGGCCCGCACCCAGCCGTCCGGGATGGCGAGGGTGATGCCGTTGAGCTGGTCCTCGAGCACCGTGGCGTCCTCGGTCGCGGGGGGCGACGCGGTGGCGCTGTTCTTCGGGTCGGCCGTCACCGGGGCGGGCGTCGGGCTGCTGGTCGGTGCGGTCTTCGGGGTGGACCCGCCGTCGTCGCCGAGGAGTACGGCCCCGGTCGCGACCGCCGCGACGAGCACGACCCCGGCGGCGGCGAGCGCCATGAGCCGCTTGTTGCCGCTGCCGTCCGGGCCGGGGCCGGCGGGCCGGATCGGGACGGTGTGCGGCTGCGGGGGTCCGAACGTCCCGCCCGTTCCCTGCGGCGGATGTCCCGGCACGCCGCCCGCGGCCTGGGCCGCGCGGGAGTGCGCGGTCCAGGCCGTGCCGTCCCACCAGCGTTCGGTGTGCGGCGCGTTGGGGTCCGGGTACCAGCCGGGAGGGGTCGTCATGCTCATCCCGCCACCTTATGGGCGGCGGGGGGCCCGGCTACAGAGGGGTCACGTACGCCCCGGAGATCCCGCCGTCGACCAGGAAGTCCGTGGCGTTGACGAACGACGAGTCGTCGCTGGCGAGGAAGGCGACGGCGGCGGCGATCTCGTCGGCCTCCGCGAAACGGCCGGCCGGGATGTGCACCAGGCGCCGTGCGGCCCGCTCCGGGTCCTTGGCGAACAGCTCCTGGAGCAGTGGGGTGTTGACCGGCCCCGGGCACAGGGCGTTGACCCGAATGCCCTCGCGGGCGAACTGCACGCCCAGTTCCCGTGACATGGCGAGCACGCCGCCCTTGGATGCGGTGTAGGAGATCTGGGAGGTGGCGGCCCCCATGATCGCCACGAAGGAAGCGGTGTTGATGATCGAGCCCCTGCCCTGTCGCTGCATGTAGGGGATGGCCGCCTTGCAGCACAGGTAGACGGAGGTGAGGTTGACATCCTGGACACGCCGCCACGCGTCGATGCCGGTGGTGAGGATCGAGTCGTCGTCGGGGGGCGAGATGCCGGCGTTGTTGAAGGCGATGTCGACGCTGCCGTAGGTGTCGTACGCGGCCTTGAACAGCGCCTCGACCTGTTCGGCGTCGGTGACGTCGACGCGTACGAAGGTGCCGCCGACCTCGTCCGCCGCGGCCTTGCCCGCGGTTTCGTCGATGTCGCCGCAGACGACCTTGGCGCCCTCGGAGGCGAGCCGGCGCGCGGCCGCGAGGCCGATGCCGCTGCCGGCGCCGGTGATCACTGCGGTGCGGCCTTCGAGGCGGCGGCAGAGCGGGGTCTCGGTCATGGTGTCTCAGGCCTCCGTGCTGATGAAGACGTTCTTGGTCTCGGTGAAAGCGGTGAGCGCGTCGGGGCCGAGTTCACGGCCGAGCCCGGACTGCTTGTAGCCGCCGAACGGGGTCCAGTAGCGGACGCTGGAGTGGGAGTTGACGGAGAGGTTGCCGGCGCGGACGGCGCGGGAGACGCGCAGGGCGCGGGCCACGTCGCGGGTCCAGAGGGAGCCGGAGAGGCCGTATTCGGTGGCGTTGGCGAGCCGTACGGCGTCCTCCTCGTCCTCGAAGGGGATCACGGCGGCGACCGGTCCGAAGATCTCTTCGCAGGCGGCGGGCGCGTCCGGGGCGATGTCGGTGAGGACCGTCGGCGGGAACCAGAAGCCCGGTCCGTCGGGGGCGGTGCCCCGGATCGCCTTGGCGCCGTCGGGGACGTAGCCGCGTACCCGTTCCAGCTGGGTGCGCGAGATCAGCGGGCCCATCTGAGTCTTCTCGTCGGACGGATCGCCGACGACGACCGATTCGATCGCGGGGGCGAGCAGTTCCAGGAAGCGGTCGTACACCGATGCCTGCACGAGGATCCGGGTGCGGGCGCAACAGTCCTGTCCGCTGTTGTCGAGGAAGGACATGGGGGTGGCGGCCGCGGCGGCGTCCAGGTCGGCGTCGGCGAAGACGATGTTGGGGCTCTTGCCGCCGAGTTCGAGGGTCACCCGCTTCACGCGGTCCGCGCACTTGGCCATGATGCTCTTGCCGACCCTGGTGGAGCCGGTGAAGACGATCTTCGCGACGCCGGGGTGCTCGACGAGCGCGTCGCCGGTCACGTCACCGGCGCCGGGCAGCACCTGGAAGAGGTGCTCGGGCAGGCCGGCCAGCAGGGCGAGTTCGGCGAGGCGCAGGGCGGTCAGGGGGGTGGTCTCGGCCGGCTTGAGCAGGACGGCGTTGCCCGCGGCGAGTGCGGGGGCCGTGCCCCAGGCGGCGATCGGCATGGGGAAGTTCCACGGCGCGATCACGCCGACGACGCCGAGCGGTTCGAGGATGGTGAAGTTCATGCCGCCGGGGACGGGGATCTGCCGGCCGTTCAGGCGCTCCACTCCCCCGGCGGCGTAGTCGAGCAGGTCCCGGACGTTGCCCGCTTCCCACCGGGCGTTGCCGATGGTGTGGCCCGCCTGGAGGACCTCGAGCCGGGCCAGTTCCTCGAGGTGGTCGTCGACGACGGCGGCGAAGCGGCGCAGCAGCCGGGCCCGGTCGGCGGGCGCGGCGGCCGCCCACTGCTCCTGGGCCCTCGCCGCGCGGGCGACGGCGGCGTCGACCTCCGCGACGGTCGTCGCGGGAACGGTCCGCACGACGTGTCCGGTGGCCGGGTCGAGTACGTCGTGGTGCGTGTCAGCCAAGGGGTGCCTCACATGCGTTCGAAGGAGCGGCGGAGCTCCCAGTCGGTCACCGCGGAGTCGAAGGCCTCGAGTTCGACGCGCGCCATGTTCCGGTAGTGGGCGACGACGGCGTCACCGAAGGCGGCCTTGGCGACGGGGCTGTTCTCCCAGAGCTCGGCGGCGTCGCGCAGGGTGGTGGGGACGTGTTCGTAGTCGCCGGAGTAGGCGTTGCCCGTGCACGCGTCGGGGAGTTCCAGCCGCTGCTCGATGCCGTGCAGGCCGGCGGCGACAAGACCGGCGACGGCGAGATACGGGTTGACGTCCCCGCCGGGCAGCCTGTTCTCGAAGCGTGTCGAGGGACCGTGGCCGACGACGCGGAGGGCGCAGGTGCGGTTGTCGTGCCCCCAGGCGACGGCGGTCGGGGCGAAGGAGCCGGGGCGGAAGCGCTTGTAGGAGTTGACGGTCGGCGCGTACAGCAGGGAGAAGTCGCGCAGTGCGGCGAGCTGGCCGGCGAGGAAGTGCCGCATGAGCGGCGACATGCCGTCGGGGCCGTCCCCGGCCATGACGCCCCGGCCGTCGGTGTCCCGCAGGGACAGATGGATGTGGCAGGAGTTGCCCTCGCGCTCGTTGTACTTCGCCATGAAGGTGAGGGAGACGCCTTCCTGGGCGGCGATCTCCTTCGCGCCGGTCTTGTAGACGGCGTGCTGGTCGCAGGTGACGAGGGCCTCGTCGTACTTGAAGACGATCTCGTGCTGGCCCGGGTTGCACTCGCCCTTGGCCGACTCGACGGTGAGCCCGGCGCCGGTCATCTCGTTGCGGATGCGGCGCAGCAGGGGCTCGATGCGGCCGGTGCCGAGGACCGAGTAGTCGATGTTGTACTGGTTGGCCGGGGTGAGGCCGTGGTAGCCGCTGTCCCAGGCCTGTTCATAGGTGTCCTTGAAGACGATGAACTCGAGCTCCGTGCCGACGTGGGCGGTGAGTCCGTGCTCGGCGAGGCGCTCGAGCTGGGCCCGGAGGATCTGGCGGGGGGCGGCGACGACGGGTCGGCCCTCGTCCCACGCCAGGTCGGCGATGACGAGTGCGGTGCCCTCGTGCCAGGGGATCCTGCGCAGCGTGGTGAGATCCGGGTGCATGGCGAAGTCGCCGTAGCCGCGTTCCCAGGACGACATCTCGTATCCGTCGACCGTGTTCATGTCGGTGTCGACGGCGAGGAGGTAGTTGCAGCCCTCGGTGCCGTGCTCGACGACCTCGTCGAGGAAGAAGGGGGCGGCGAACCGTTTGCCCTGCAGTCGTCCCTGCATGTCGGGGAAGGCCAGGACGACAGTGTCGATCTCGCCGCTCGCGACGAGTGCTCGCAGCTCGTCGAGGGCGAGCGGGGGTTTGCGGTCTGCCACGGGACGGTGCCTCCTTGGGTCAGCCGGGAGCCATAAGGTATTACTGAAGACCATTGCTTGGGAAGGGGAAACGCGAGGTGGCGAAGACAGGTGGGGCCGCGGCCACGCCGACGGACCGGCTGACACCGGTGCTGCGCCCCGTGCGGGCGGGCAACGGCTTCGAGGAGGCACTCGAGCAGATCCTTCAGCTGCTGCGCCTCGGACTGGTGCCGGGCGGGGAGCGGCTGCCGGCCGAACGGGAACTGGCGGAGCGCATGGGCATCAGCCGGGTCACCCTGCGCGAGGTGCTCAAGGTGCTCACCGACCAGGGGCTGGTGGAGAGCCGCCGCGGCCGCTACGGCGGAACGTTCGTGCTGCACCGCCCCGACAGCCACGGCGAGGAGGAACTGCGCCGCCGGGTCGCGGGCGTGGACGTGGAGGACACCCTGCGTTTCCGCGAGGTGCTGGAGGTGGGGGCGGCCGGTCTGTGCGCGGCCCACGGCCTCACCGACGACGGCGCGCTGCGGCTGCGCAGGGCCTTGACGGCGACGCACGACGCGCCGCTCACCGAATACCGCAGGCAGGACACGCTGCTCCACCTGACCCTGGCCGAGCTGTCCGGTTCGGCCTCGCTCACCGCGCAGTACGCGGCGGTCCGGGCCACCCTGAACGACCTGCTGGACTGCATCCCGCTGCTCGTGAGGAACCTGGAGCACTCGCAGCACCAGCACACGGCACTGGTCGAGGCCGTGCTCGACGGCGACCCGGACGGGGCGCGCGAGGTGATGCGCGAGCACTGCGAGGGGACGGCGGCGCTGCTGCGGGGCTTCCTGGCGTGAGCGCCGGGCCGGGGGGCGAAGGGGCGGGAAGCCGGACGGGCGGCACGGTCGGGCGCACGACCACGCGCGAGGAGGCGGCGGGCGGATCCGTAACGCCGGGTTTACGCACAGGGCTTGCGCTGCCGCCGGAGTGCCGCAAAGGTGTCCGCACAAACCTTTGACCTGAGCCAGGAGCGACCATGGCTGAAGGCACCACATCGCGCCCCCCGTCCGCCGCCCCACCCGGATCCGACCCGGAGTCGGACGCCTATCTGAACCGGCGCACCCTGCGCAGAGGCAGCGCCGGATGGCTGCTGCTGACCGGACTCGGCGTCGCGTATGTCGTCTCCGGTGACTTCTCCGGCTGGAACATCGGACTCTCGAAGGGCGGTTTCGGCGGCCTCGCCGTCGCCACCCTCCTGATGGGCGCGATGTACGCCTGTCTCGTGTTCGCCCTCGCGGAACTCTCCGCGATCCTGCCCACCGCGGGCGGCGGCTACGGCTTCGCCCGGCGCGCGCTCGGGACCTGGGGCGGTTTCCTCACCGGCACCGCGATCCTCATCGAGTACATCCTTGCCCCCGCCGCGATCTCCATCTTCATCGGCGACTACGTCGAATCGCTGGGCCTGTTCGGACTGGAGTCGGGCTGGCCGGTCTACCTGGCCTGCTTCGCGATCTTCATCGGAATCCACCTCTGGGGCGTCGGCGAGGCCCTGCGCTTCAGCCTCGTCGTGACCGCCATCGCCGTCGCGGCGCTGCTGATCTTCGCGGTGGGAGCGTTCACCGAGTTCAGCGCCGGCGGACTCGACGACATCCCCGTCGACACAAAGGCGTTCGGCGCGAGCTCCTGGCTGCCGTTCGGCCTGCTCGGCATCTGGGCCGCCTTCCCGTTCGGCATGTGGTTCTTCCTCGGCGTGGAGGGCGTGCCGCTGGCGGCGGAGGAGGCGAAGGACCCCGTGCGGTCCATGCCCAGGGCGCTGGCGATCTCCATGGGCATCCTGGTGCTGCTCGCGCTGCTGACCTTCTTCGCGGCGAGCGGCGCCCGCGGCTCGGCCGCCATCCAGGAGGCCGGCAACCCGCTGGTGGTCGCCCTCCAGGGCGACGGCGACCCGACCGCGCTGAGCCGTTTCGTCAACTACGCGGGCCTCGCCGGACTCGTGGCCTCGTTCTTCTCGCTGATCTACGCGGGCTCCCGGCAGCTCTTCGCCCTCTCCCGGGCCGGCTACCTGCCCCGCTTCCTGTCACTGACCAGCCGCCGCAAGTCCCCCTACCTCGGCCTGCTGATCCCCGGCGCGATCGGCTTCGCCCTGGCGGCGGGCACCGGCAACGGCGCGCGGATGCTGAACATCGCCGTCTTCGGCGCGACGATCAGCTACGCGCTGATGGCGCTCTCGCACATCGTGCTGCGCCGCCGGGAACCGGAACTGCCGCGCCCGTACCGGACACCGGGCGGCGTCGTCACCTCCTCCGTCGCCTTCGTGCTCGCGCTGTCCGCGCTGGTCGCGACCTTCCTGGTGGACAAGGACGCCGCGTTCATGGCACTCGGTGTGTACGCCGTGGCGCTCGCCTACTTCGCCTTCTACAGCCGCCACCATCTGGTGGCACGGGCCCCGGAGGAGGAGTTCGCGGCGCTGGCGGCCGCGGAGGCCGAACTGGAACGGAAGTGACAACCTGATGCATGTGTCCAAGCCACTGATCGGCATCAGCACCTACTGGGAGACGTCCGCCCGGTGGGGCGTCTGGGAACTGCCGGCCGCGCTGCTGCCCACCGGCTACCCGCGTCTCGTGCAGTCGGCGGGCGGCATCGCCGCGATGCTCCCGCCGGACGACCCGGCGTTCGCCGAGGCCGCGGTGGCCCGTGTCGACGGACTGGTCATCGCCGGCGGCCCAGATGTCGACCCCGAGCGCTACGGCGCACCGCGCGATCCCCGCACCGGCCCTCCGGCGCCCGAACGCGACGCGTGGGAACTGGCGCTGATCCGCGCGGCGCTGGCGTCCGGCACACCGCTGCTGGGCATCTGCCGCGGCATGCAGCTGCTGAACGTCGCGCTCGGCGGGACTCTGGTGCAGCACCTGGAGGGGCACGTGACGTCGGTCGGGGTCTTCGGTGAGCACCCCGTGAAGCCGGTGCCGGGAACGCTGTACGGCTCGATCGCCCCCGAGGCGACGCTCGTCCCGACCTACCACCACCAGTCGGTGGACCGCCTCGGCGAGGGCCTCGTGCCGAGTGCGTACGCGGAGGACGACGGCACGGTGGAGGCGATCGAACCGGCGGAGGGCGGCGGCTGGGTGCTGGGGGTGCAGTGGCATCCGGAGATGGGGTCGGACACCCGGGTGATGACGGCGCTGGTGACGGCGGCGCGGTGACGCCTGGCAACTCCAGCCCCGCCGGCGATTGAGGCGCGGGGGTCCGGGGGCAGGGCCCCCGAATACACCGCGCGCAGCGCGGTGACGGGTCCGGGCGGAGCCCCCACGCGGCGGAGCCGCACATCGATACAGCGGGAAGGGGCGGGTAGGGGAACACGCCCCGCGCAGCGGCCCCGCCGCCGTCAGCCCCGTGTCAGCCCCAGCAACTCCCGCGCCGGCCCCACCGGCCGCTGCGCATGCGGCCACACCGCACGCAGGTCGCGTTCGAGCGCCACCCCCTCCACCGGCACCCGCGTCAGGCGGCGCGAGGACAGTTCCTCCGTCACCGCCAGCTCGCTGAGGACCGCCGGGCCCGCCCCGCTGACGGCCGCGGCCTTCACCGCGGTCGTGGAGGCCAGTTCCATCAGCGGTGCCGAGAGACCGCCGTGGCGGGAGAGCGCCGAGTCGAGCACCTGCCGTGTGCCGGAGCCCCGTTCGCGCAGGACGAGCGGTGTTCTGGCCAGTTCCTCGGGGGTCAGCGGGGCCCTGCGCCGCCGGGCCCACGCGTGCCCGGGCGCCACGACCACGAACAGCCGGTCGTGGCCGATGACCGTGCCGTCGAGGCCCTCCGGTACGGCGAGGCCCTCGACGAAGCCGAGGTCGGCCTCCCCGGAGAGCAGCCGTGCCGCGACGGCCGAGGAGTTCCCCGCGATCAGCGAGACCGCCGTGTCCGGGCGCTGTGCGCGCAGCGCGATGAGCCAGCCGGGCAGCAGATACTCGGCGATTGTCATGCTCGCGGCGACCCGCAGCCGGGAGTCCCGGCGACCCCGCAGCGCCTGGGCGCCGGCGTCGAACGCCTCCGCCGCCTCCACGATCCGCCGGGCCCAGTCGGTGACGAGGGCTCCCGCCTCGGTCAGCCGGGAGCCGCGCGGGGAGCGCTCGACGAGGGCGACGCCCAGCTGGCGTTCCATGGAGCGGATGCGGCTGCTCGCCGCGGGCTGGGTGATGCCGACATCGCGGGCCGCGCGTCCGAGGCTTCCGTGGCGGGCGACGGCGAGCAGCAGTTCCAGCGCCCCCAGGTCGGGCACCCGGTGCGCCAGCGGCACACGTTGCTCTTCGCTCATAAGACCAGCTTATGAGGCGATAGGAAGAAGGTCCCTGGTGGGGGCGGCGGGCGTCGGCGAACGTGGCGTCATGGTCACCGCCGTACAGTCCCTCCCCCGCCCGCCGGAACCGGTCCGGATCACCGTCGCGCCCCGGCCCCCGGCCCTGCGGCATCTCGGTCCCAACTGGTACGCGGCTGTCATGGGAACGGCTGTCGTCGCGAGCGCCGGTGCCGCGCTGCCCTTGGACGTCCCGGGACTGCGGACGGTGCTCACCGGCGTCTGGGCGCTGTCGGCGGTGCTGCTCGCCGCGGTCGTGGCGGCGCGTACGGGGCACTGGATCCGCCACCGGGACCAGGCGCGTGCCCATCTCATGGATCCCGCCGTGGCCCCGTTCTACGGCTGTCTGTCGATGGCGCTGCTCGCCGTCGGCACGGGCACGCTCACGGTCGGCGGGGACGTGCTGGGTGAAGGACCCGCTGTGGCCGCCGCGTTCGTGCTGTTCGGGGCGGGGACGCTCGTCGGGCTCGTGGGCGCCGTCGCGGTGCCGTATCTGATGGTCGCGCGGCACAGGGTCGAGGCCGGCAGCGCCTCGCCCGTGTGGCTGCTGCCCGTCGTCGCGCCGATGGTGTCCGCGGCGTCGGGTCCGCTCCTGGTGCCGTACCTGCCGCCGGGCCAGTGGCAGGAGGCCGCGCTGCTCGCCTGCTACGCGATGTTCGGGCTGAGTCTGCTGGCGACGCTGCTGATCCTGCCGATGGTCTTCGCCCGGCTCGTTCACCACGGCCCGCTGCCGCTCGCGGCGACCCCGGCACTGTTTCTGGTGCTCGGTCCGCTCGGCCAGTCGACCACCGCCGTGAACAAGCTGGCCGGCGCCGCTCCCGGGGTGCTCGACGCGCCGTACGCGACGGGCATGGGTGTGTTCGCCGTCGTGTACGGCGTGCCCGTCATGGGCTTCGCTCTGCTGTGGCTGGCCCTCGCGGCGGCGATGGTGGTGCGGGCGGCCCGGCGCGGTATGCCGTTCACGCTGGGCTGGTGGGCCTTCACGTTCCCGGTGGGCACGTGTGTGACCGGCGCGCAGAGCCTCGCGGACCGTACGGGCCTGGTGGCGTACCAGTGGTCCGCGACGGCGCTCTACGGGTGCCTGGTGGTGGCCTGGGCGGTCGCCGGGACACTCACCCTGCGCGGTCTGCTGCGCGGCGAGCTGCTGCGAGCGCCGCGCTGAGCTCCGCGGGCGCACGGCGGAGGGAGGGCCCGTACCAGGTCAGGTACCGCCCGTCGACGAGCGCGGCGGGCAGGCCGGGAAAGGCCTCCGGGCCGTCGTCGGCGGTGAAGCGGTACGGCTCGTCGGGCAGTACGACGGCCTGCGCGCCGCTTGCCGTCAGCTCCTGGAGCGGGATGCGCGGGTAGCGCTCGGGGTGCTGTGCGTACACGTTCACGACGCCGAGCCTGGCGAGCAGGTCCCCGGCGAAGGTGTCGCGGCCGAGCACCATCCACGGACGGCGCCAGACCGGCACGACGGCGCGCAGTTCCGGCAGCGGTTCCACCGCCGCCCATGCCCGGCGCGCCTCGTCCAGCCAGCGCGGCCGGTCGAGGGAGCAGCCGGTGACCAGGACCCGTTCGAGCTCCGAGAAGGCCTGGTCGAGGTCGCGTACCTCGGTCACCAGCACGTCGACGCCCGCCTCGCGCAGGGCGGCCAGGTCGGGTTCCCGGTTCTCCTCCTCGTTGGCGATCACGAGATCGGGCCGCAGCCGCAGCACCGCGGGCACATCCGGGTTCTTGGTGCCGCCGACGCGGGCCGCGTCGAGGCCGGGCGGATGGGTGCACCAGTCGGTGACTCCCACGAGGAGCCCGGGCGCGGTGGCCGCGACGGCCTCGGTCAGCGAGGGCACCAGGGAGACGACGCGCACCGGTCCGCCTCAGCGACGCGGGTCGGTGGTCGTGGCGATGTGGTCGGAGACGGAGACGACGAGGATGCGGGTGTCCGGTGTGGTGGCGCGCCAGCGGTGGCGGACACCGCCGGAGAGGAACAGCCCGTCGCCGGGGCCGAGCCGGTAGGCCCGGCCCTCGGCCTCGACCTCCACCGCCCCGTCCGCGACGTACAGCAGCTCGTCGTTGCGGTGCTCGAACTCCCGGCCCGTCTCTTTCTCGCCGCTGAATTCCAGGGCGTGGAGCTGGTGCTGCCCACGCACCAGCGCCCGGACGCCGTCGGACGGCCCCGAGGTCCTGGCGTCGTCGCCGGCGCGTACGACGTCCACCGTGCGGGCGGCGTCGGAGGCCGCGAGCAGCCGTTCCGCCGAGGTGTCGAGGGCGTCGGAGACCCGCTGGAGCGAGCGCATGCTCGGGTGGGCCCGCTCGTTCTCGATCTGGCTGAGGAAGGGCACGGAGAGGCCGCTGCGGGCGGCGACGGCGGCCAGCGTGAGACCGAGGGCCCGCCGTCGTTTGCGCACGGCAGCACCCACCCGGAGAGGTTCTTCCCTCTCCTTCATGTCCTTCGCGTCCTTCGCGTCCATGGGCCGGGCTCCCCTCCCCTGGGTCCTGTCTCACCATACGCACCATCCGTCCACCCGTACTCGACAAGCGCACGAGCAAAGGGCCGGGAGCGGGCCGGAACCGGGTGAAACAGGTACCGGAAAGGGGTGGGTCCCGCCGGTTCGGCGGGACCCACCCCTTCGGTGGAGCGTCCGGGCGGAAGTGGCCGGACGGCTACTGCGGTGCGATCTCGTCCGCGATGCCCGGATTCTTCTCCATCCAGGCCTTCACGGCTTCCTCCTCGTGCCCCGTGCCCTGCTTCTGGATCTCGTTCTCCAGGCCGGCGAGCTGCTTCTCGCTGAGCTTGAAGTCCTTGAACCACTTCGTGAGCTGCGGGTACTGCTTCGGGAAGTCCTTGGAGGCGACGGTGTGGATCTCGTCGCCCTCGCCGAAGGACTTCTTCGGGTCCGCGAGCTTGGTGAGGTCGTACTCGCTGTAGGCCCAGTGCGGGGTCCACAGCATGACCGCGATCGGCTCCTTCTTGGCGTACGCCCGCTTCAGCTCGGCGAGCATGCCCGGGGTGGAGCTGTCGACGACCTCGAACTCGTCCGCCAGGCCGTAGTCCGGCAGGACCTTGTTCTTGAGGATGCTCATGGTCTCGGTGCCCGGCTCGATGCCGACGATCCGGCCCTCGAAGTCGCCGCCGCGCCCCTTGAGGTCGTCGAGGGAGTCGACGCCGTCGACGTACGAGGGGACGGCGATTTCCAGCGAGGTCGGCCCGTACCAGGAGCCGAGGTCGGTGAGTTCGTCGCCGTACTTGTCCCAGTACTTCTTCTGCGTGGTCGGCAGCCAGCCGTCGAACTGCACGTCGATCTGGCCGCGGGACAGAGCCGTGTACATCGGGCCGACCTCGAACTGCTTGAGGTTCATCGTGTAGCCGCGCTCCTCGAGGACCGCCTTCCACAGGTACGTGGCGGCGATGTCCTCCTCCCACGGGAACCAGGCGACGTTCAGGGCGCGGTCACGCTCGTCCTTGCCGCCCTTCGCGGCCTTGCCGGTCTTGCCGGCGGGGGCCCACGTGTCGGCCAGACCCGGGTTGTCCCCGAGCCAGGCGCGGACGGCTTCCTGCTCCTTGCCCTTGCCCGTCTCCTGGATCTTCGCCTCGAGACCGGTGAGCTGCTCCTCGGTCATCTTGAAGTCCTTGAGCCACTTGCCGACCTCGGGGTACTCGGCGGAGAAGCCCTTGCGCGCGAGGGTGTGCACGCCGTCGCCCTTGCCCCAGGAGCCCTTCGGGTCCTTCAGCTTCTTCAGGTCGTAGGTGCTGTACGCCCAGTGCGGCGACCACAGGGTGGTGACGATGGGCTCCTTCTTGTCGTAGGCGCGCTTCAGCTCGGCCAGCATGCCGGGGGTGGAGCCGTCGACGACCTTGTACTCGCCCTCGAGGCCGTAGTCCTTCAGGACCTTGTCCTTGAGGATGCCCATCATCCCGGCGCTCGGCTCGATGCCGACGATGCGGCCCTTGAACTCCGACGACCGGCCCTTGAGGTCCTCGAGCGAGTCGACGCCCTTCATGTACGAGGGCACGGACAGCTCCAGGGAGGTGGGGCCGTACCAGGAGCCCATGTCCTCGAGCTTGTCGCCGTACTTGTCCATGTAGGAGGCGTGCGTGACCGGCAGCCAGGCATCGGTCTGGAAGTCGATCTGGCCGCCGGCGAGACCGGTGTAGAGCGAACCGGCCTCCAGCTGCTTGGTGTCCACCTCGAAGCCGTGCTGCTCCAGCAGCTCCTTCCAGAGGAAGGTGGAGGCGATGCCCTCGTCCCACGGGATGTAGCCGATGGAGACCTTCTTGCCGTCGCCGATCTTCGATGCGCCGGCGGCGGTGTCCGTCTTGACCCCGCCGAACATGCCCATACCGCCGGCGACCAGGGCGAGGACGACAATGCCGACGACCGCGACGGCGGGCTGCGGGCGGTGGTCCCAGATCTTCAGCCCGCCGGCCATGGCGCGTGCCTTGGCGAGCGCGCGGCGGCCCAGCGGCGAGACCTGGCTGCCCAGCGCACCGGTCATCCGGTCGAGGTACATGGCCAGGATGACGATGGACACGCCGGCCTCGAAGCCCAGGCCGATGTCGACGTTGCCGATGGCCCGGTAGACGGCGCCACCGAGGCCGCCGCCGCCGACCATGCCCGCGATGACGACCATGGACAGGCCCAGCATGATGACCTGGTTGATGCCGGCCATGATCGTCGGCAGGGCGAGCGGGAGCTGCACCCGGAGCAGGGTGTTGCGCGGGGTGGTGCCGAAGGCCTCGGCGGCCTCGACGAGTTCCTCGTCGACCTGACGGATGCCGAGCTCGGTCATCCGCACGCCGGGCGGCAGGGCGAAGATGATCGTGGCGATGATGCCGGGGACCACGCCGACGCCGAAGAAGATGATGCCGGGGATCAGGTAGACCATCGCGGGCATGGTCTGCATGAAGTCGAGCACCGGCCGGACGATCGTGCTGACCGTCTTCGACCGCGAGGCCCAGATGCCGAGCGGGACGGCGATCACCAGCGTCACGAGGGTGGCGACGAGCACCAGCGACAGGGTCGACATGGCGTCTTCCCACAGTTCGATGGAGTCGATCAGCGCGAAGCCCGCGAAGGCGAGGACACCGGCGAGGAGGCCGCGCAGCCACCAGGCGACGACCGCGAGGATGCCGGCGAAGAGCAGCGGCGCGGGCGCCGAGAGCGCCGCGTCGATGCCGTCGTACATCCCGGTGACGAGCGAGCTGATCGCGTCGAACAGCCAGGACAGATGGCGCTGGAGCCAGTCGACACCGCTGTCGACCCAGTCGCCGAGGTGGATCCTAGGCACTGGCCACCGCCTTGCCCGCCGGGGCGGCGGACTTCGCGAGGTCGGGCGCGGGCTGCGCCGGCACGGCCGGCGGCGCGGTGGGTGTCATCGGCTCGCCGAGGACGGCGAGGAGACGGGCCCTCGGCACGACGCCGATGAGCTCGCCCTCGTCGTCGGTGACGGCGACGGCCGTACCGCTGGTCGAGCAGGGCGTGAACAGCTCGATGATCGGCGTGCCGGCGGTGACCGTGGCGGGCGCGGCGGCCAGCACGTCCTTGGCGTTGCGCATGACCTTGCCGCTGTCCGTCTTCGTGCCGTACGCCGTCTCCGGGTCGGCCATGATCGCGCCCGCGGTGAGCACACGGGAGCGGTCGACGTCCTGGGTGAAGGAGGCGACGTAGTCGTTGGCTGGGGTGACGAGGATGTCCTCGGCGGTGCCGAGCTGGACGATCCTGCCGTCGCGCATCACCGCGATCGAGTCGCCGAGCCGCATGGCCTCGTTGAGGTCGTGGGTGATGAAGACGATGGTCTTCTTCAGACGCTTCTGGAGCTCGAGGAGCTGGTCCTGCATGTCGCGGCGGATCAGCGGGTCGAGGGCGCTGAAGGACTCGTCCATCAGCAGCAGGTCGGCGTCGGTGGCGAGCGCGCGGGCGAGGCCGACGCGCTGCTGCATGCCGCCGGAGAGCTCGTCGGGCCAGGAGTTCTCCCAGCCGCCGAGGCCGGCCAGCTCGAGGGCCTCCGCGGCGCGCCTGTCGCGTTCGGCGCGGGGGACGCCCTGCACCTCGAGGCCGTATCCGGCGTTCTCGAGGACGCTGCGGTGCGGGAAGAGGGCGAAGTGCTGGAACACCATGCTGATCCTGGTGGAGCGCACGGTACGCAGGTCGCGGGGGCTCAGGGCCGTCAGGTCCTCGCCGTCGAAGAGGACGCGTCCGGCGGTCGGCTCCAGGAGCCCGTTGAGCATGCGGAGCAGGGTGGACTTTCCGGACCCGGACAGCCCCATGACGACGAATATCTGGCCCGGCTCGACGGTGAAGGAGGCGTCGATGACCGCTGCGGTCGTTCCGTCGGCGCGCAGCTCGTCGCGGTCTGCGCCGCCTTCGAGCCTGGTCACCGCTTCATCGGGTCGTCTGCCGAACACCTTGTACAAGTGCTCGGCCTGCAGCCTGGACACATACACCTCACGGGTCGAACGGGAACGGCCCGCCACCCCCGCGCGCAGGCCGTGGAGCGTGGCGGGGTCTGCCCGCTTGCCCGGTGCAATTGTTGAAAGAACAACCGGGTTCGCTCCGGCTCCGCGCCTCCCCCGGCGTTCAGAAGTCAAACGGAAGTGTGACCCAGTTCACTTTTCCGTCACCTCCCGGTGCACCGGATCGGGCTGCGGGCCCCCTGTCGGTGGGGTGCGGCATCATCGTCCCTGTGACCCGACGCCTGATGCTCCTCGACACCGCTTCCCTCTACTTCCGGGCCTACCACGGAGTCCCCGACTCGGTCCGGGCCCCCGACGGCACACCGGTCAACGCGGTGCGCGGGCTCATCGACTTCATCGCACGGCTGGTCCAGGACCACCGCCCGGACGATCTGGTCGCCTGCTGGGACAACGACTGGCGGCCCCAGTGGCGCGTCGACCTCATCTCCTCGTACAAGGCGCACAGGGTCGCGGCCGAGCACGACCAGGGCCCCGACGAGGAAGTGGTCCCCGACACGCTCACCCCCCAGGTCCCGGTGATCGAAGCCGTTCTGGCCGCGGTCGGCATCGCCCGTGTCGGCGCCGACGGCTACGAGGCGGACGACATCATCGGCACGCTCACCGCGCGGGCCACCGGCCCGGTCGACATCGTCACCGGCGACCGCGACCTGTTCCAGCTGGTCGACGACGCGCGCGAACGCCGGGTGCTGTATCCGCTCAAGGGCGTCGGCACGCTCCAGACGACGGACGAGGCCTGGCTGCGCGAGCGGTACGGCGTCGACGGGCCCGGCTACGTGGACCTGGCGCTGCTCAGGGGCGACCCGAGCGACGGACTGCCCGGCGTGCCGGGCATCGGCGAGAAGACCGCGGCCAAGCTCCTCGACACGTACGGCGACCTGGACGGGATCATGGCGGCCGTGGGCGACCGCGGCTCCAAGCTCACCCCGACGCAGCGCCGGCGGCTGGACGAGGCCAGGGCCTACGTCACCGTGGCCCCGAAGGTCGTCAAGGTCGCCACCGACGTGACGCTGCCCGAGTTCGACGCCGCACTGCCGAGCGCGCCCCGCGACCCGGTGGCCCTCGACCGGCTGACGGAGCAGTGGGGACTGGGCGGCGCGGTCGTGCGACTGCTGAACGCCCTGAAGCGCTGAGTCACCGGACGAGGTGTTAACTTAGGTAAGCCTAAGCACCGATCGTCCAGGGGAGTAACGCCGTGGCAGACCGAGCGGAACGTCCGGCCCGCACGTCACCGAAGGTCCATGAGGCGCAGGTGGTGCGCACGGAACAGATCACCCCACACATGGTGCGGGTGGTGCTCGGGGGCGAAGGGCTGGCCGCGTTCGAGCTCGGCGGCTGGACCGACCACTACGTGAAGCTGATCTTCCCTGCCGACGGCGTCACGTACCCGGAGCCGTTCGATCTCGACCGGATCCGCGCGGAATTCCCTCGCGACCAGTGGCCCGCCAACCGTACGTACACGGTGCGCGCCTGGGACGCCGCCCACCGCGAGCTGACGATCGACTTCGTCATCCACGGCGACGAGGGCCTGGCCGGCCCGTGGGCCGCCCGCGCCCGCGCCGGCGACACGATGCGCCTCCTCGGCCCCGGCGGCGGTTACGCCCCCGCCCCGGACGCGGACTGGCACCTGCTGGCAGGCGACGAGAGCGCACTGCCGGCGATCGCGGCGTCGCTGGAGCAGATGCCCGCCGGCGCCGTCGTCCACGCCTTCGTCGAGGTCGACGGCCCCGCGGACGAACAGAAGACCGCCACCCCGGACGGCGTCGGCATCACCTGGCTCCACCGCGGCGACCGCCCGGTCGGCGAGGCACTCGTCGAGGCGGTGACGGCACTGGACTTCCCGGAGGGCAAGGTCTGCGCGTTCGTCCACGGCGAGGCAGCCTGCGTGAAGGAACTGCGCCGGCTGCTGCGGGTCGAGCGGGGCGTGCCGAAGGAGCAGCTGTCGATCTCGGGTTACTGGCGCCTGGGCCAGACGGACGAGGCGTGGCGCGCGGTCAAGCGCGAGTGGAACGAGCAGGTGGAACGCGAACAGGAACGGGGCGCCTGAGGCTCGGGCGGGGCGGACTGCGTCCGCGGGGCGCGGTCGGGAGCGTGACCCGGCGCGGGCGGGTGGCCGCTTGCGCGGGAGCGTGACCCGGCGCGGGCGGCGTGGCCGCTGCGCGGGGCATTTCCCCACCCCGCCCCTTCCCGAAACCGGGGCAAGCCCGGGCCCCGTACCGCCCTGCGGGCGGCGCACCGCGCTTCGCGCGGTGCCCTGAAACTCCCCCTACGGCCTGGCGGCCGGAGGTGCCCCCAGGCTAGCTGGACTTCACTGCGCGGCACCCAGCCCTGCCGGCGGCCCCCGGCCGCACCGGGCAGCTTCAGCATCGCCGGCGATTGAGGCGCAGGGGTACGGGGGCAGAGCCCCCGAACACCGCGCGGAGCGGTGACGGGTCCGGGCGGAGCCCCCACGCGGCGGAGCCGCACATCGATACAGCGGGAAGGGGCCGGCAGGGGACAAGCCCGCCGCAGGCGGCACGCGGCCGTCACCCCTCCCCGTACGCCCGCGACGACCCGTCCGTCTGCGCCAGCCGCCGCAACGCCGCCAGCATCGCGTCACCGATCACCGTGCCGACCACCACCCCCTCCACCAGGTCGTCCAGACCGATGTGCCGCCCCACATGGGCGAGGTCCGCGCGGGCCACCGTCTCCGCCGCGGAGGCGTAGTCGTCGAGCACTTCGGCGAACGCGCCGTGCCCCACCCGTTCCAGCGCCGCCAGC
The DNA here is from genome assembly GCF_052068155.1 of Streptomyces sp. OZ13. NCBI lineage: Bacteria > Bacillati > Actinomycetota > Actinomycetes > Kitasatosporales > Streptomycetaceae > Streptomyces > Streptomyces sp. OZ13. Next base: position 254,311 of record NZ_JBQHCZ010000010.1, read on the forward strand.
GCCTCGGTCAGCGCCTCCGCCGCGGGGTGGGCCGCGTCCACGCGCCAGCCGCGGCGCGCGATCAGTTCGCGGACCTTCTCCCGGGCGGCCGGTGACTCGTCGCCGTTCGCGTACCTCGGCACGAGTCCGTCCGTGGCCGCGCCGAGCACCTTGTGGACGGACCTGTCCGGGTCGTCGACGGCCCCGAGCACGTCCCTGATCAAGGCGACGGAGAGCCCGCCCACCTCCAGCAACGCACGGATCAGCCGGAGCCTGCGTTCGTGCGCGTCGGAGTAGCTTGCCTGGTTCGGGCTGGTCAACTCCCCTGCCGACAGCAGCCCTTCGCGTACGTAGTACTTGATCGTCGGTACCGGCACCCCGGTCCTGCGGCTCAACTCACCGATGCGCACTGCGCGTTCACCCTTCGCCTCTTGCCATCCTCGGCCCCCATCATAGATAGTTCCACTACCTGATAGCGGTAAGCGCCACTATCCATAATTTCTCCGGGGGTACACCCATGTCTTCTTCCGCGTCCTCACCACCCTGGCTCTCCTGGCACCGGCCGCTCATGGTCTTCGCCGCCTCGATGGCCGTGCTGACCGTGATGACGGCCGTGGGCTTAGCGGTGGACGACCGGCTCGTCGCCGGATCACCGGTCTGGTTCAAGCCCTTCAAGTTCTCGGCCTCGTTCCTCGCCTACGCACTCTCACTCGCCTGGATGCTGTCGTTGCTGCGGCGCTTCCGGCGCGCCGGCTGGTGGGCAGGCACCGTCGTCGCCTTTGCCGGCGCGATCGAGATGGTGCTGATCACGGGTCAGGCGATGCGCGGCAGGCGCAGCCACTTCAACAACGAAACGCCCTTCGACAAGGCGCTGTTCGACACGATGGCCGTGACCGTCGTCGTGCTGTGGGCCGCGGCACTGGTCGTCGCCGTCCTGCTGTTCCGCACCGGACCCGCCGACCGGGCGTCCGCCTGGGCCGTCCGATTCGGCTCCGTGCTCTCGCTGGCCGGTGCCCTGATCGGGTTCCGGATGGCGCGGCCGACGCCCGAGCAGCGCGCAGAGGCGGAGACGGGGAACCCGGAGGTCGTCGGCGCGCACGGTGTCGGAGTGCCGGACGGCGGCCCTTCGATGCCGCTGACCGGCTGGGAGATGACGGGCGGGGACCTGAGGGTGCCTCACTTCGTCGGCCTGCACGCGCTCCAGGTTCTGCCCTTCGTCCTGCTCGCCCTGGTCGTACTCGCTCCGCGTTTCGCCCGGCTGCGTGACGAACGCGTCCGGTTGCGGCTGGTCCTCGTGGCATCGGGGACGTACACCGGGGTCTTCGCCCTGGTGACGTGGCAGGCGCTGCGGGGGCAGGCCCTGGTGCGCCCGGACGGGGTGACGCTCACGGCCGCGGCCGTCCTCCTGCTCGCCGCGGCCGCCGGCACCTGGGCGGCGCTGCGCCGGACCGCCCCACCCGACGGTCCGACGGCCGGGACGACCAGCAGGACCGGCAGGACCACCGGATCGGACACACACAAGGAGTTCGCGGCATGACCGGTTTCCTCTTCGAACTGTCCTTCTGGCTCGTCGCCCCCGTCTGGCTGCTGATGATTTTCGCGCCGCACCGACGGCTCACGGCCCGCGTCGCGGCCTCACCGCTGACCGTCGTCCCCGTGCTCCTCGTTCATCTCTCCATGGCGATCCCGGTGTTCCCCGAACTGTGGGCCGCGGTCAGCAGTCCCGACATCGACGTGTTCCGTGACCTCACCGCCCGTGCGAACGGCGCGGGCGCCGTCTGGGCGCAGGTCATCGCATGGGACCTGCTGCTCGGCCAGTGGATGTACCGCGAGGCACGGCGGCTGGGCATCCACCCCTTGGTGATGGGGCCGCTGCTGGTGCTCACGATCCTGCTCTCACCGATCGGTCTGCTGATCTTCCTCGCCGTGCGGGCCGCCCGCCCGGCGCACCGCAGCCCGGCCGACGGCGAGGCACTCGTGCGGTCGTGACACCATGCCGCGGACCGCACCGATCCGCCGGGCGTCCGGCTACGAATGCCCGGTGGAATGTCCCTTCGACGCGTCCGCACCGTGGAGGATCGCCGCGTGAAAGCAGCCGTACACATCGGTGGGCCCGCCCCTGCGGGCCCGGATCTTCAGGAACTGCTCGGCCTGGTGGCCAGAGGCGACCAGAACGCCTTCTCGCAGGTGTACGACGCGGTCGGCGGAAGCGTCCTCGGCCTGGTCCGCACGGTGCTGCGGGACCCGGCCCAGTCCGAGGAGGTGGCTCAGGAAGTACTGCTCGAGATCTGGCGCTCGGCCGCCCGCTACCAGCCGTCCCGGGGCTCCGCCATGACATGGATCCTCACGCTCGCCCACCGGCGGGCCGTCGACCGGGTGCGGTCGGCACAGGCCGCGACCGACCGCGAGCGGCGGGTGGCGCTGCTGGAGCGTACGCCCGCGTACGACGAGGTCACCGAGCAGGTGGACGCCCGGCTCGAGCGTGAGCAGGTACGGCGCTGTCTGCGCACCCTGACGGAGCTTCAGCACGAGTCGGTGACCCTGGCCTACTACCGGGGACTGACGTACCGGGAGGTCGCCGAGCTGTTGTCCGTACCACTGGGCACGGTCAAGACCCGCCTGCGTGACGGACTCATCCGGCTGCGCGACTGCCTGGGGGTGAGCGCGTGAACACCGGTGATCTGCACCTGCTGACGGGCGCGTACGTGCTTCACGCCCTGCCGCCCGGGGAGCACGCCGACTTCGAACGGCACCTTCCGGGCTGCCCGTCGTGCTCGGAGGAGGTGCGCGAACTGGCCGCCACCACGGGCAAGCTGGCCTCCGCGGTCGCCGTCGTACCGCCGCCGGTGCTCAAGCAGCGGGTGATGGCCCACATCGCGGCGGAGCGGCAGGCGCCGCCGCGAGTCCCGCGCCAGAGCAGGCACGGCGGCCCACGGCGTGGGCGAGCGCTCTCCCGCTTCGCGCTGGCCGCGAGCATCGCGGCGGCCACCACGTTCGGCTCCTTGGCCCTCTGGCAGTACACGGAGGCGCGGGACGCCCGTGACGCGGAACGGCGTACGGAACGCCGGGCGGCGGACCTGGCCTCGGTGCTCACCGCCCCGGACGCCAGGGTCGTCTCCGGCAGGCTCTCGGACGGGGCGACCGGCACGGTGGTCGCCTCACGGACCCGTGACAAGGCCGCGTTCCTCGCCACCGGGCTGCCGAACCCGCCCGAGGGCAAGGTGTACCAACTCTGGTTCGCCGACGGCGGTTCCATGAGGTCCGCCGGCCTCTTGGACGTGTCGGGCACCACGGGGGCCGTGGTGATGGAGGGGCCGCTGGACGACGCGTCCGGCATCGGCATCACCGTCGAACCGGCCGGCGGTTCCCCGCATCCGACCTCCGACCCGCTGGCCCTGATGACGCTCCCCGTCTGACCGGCGACGGCCGCCGGCCCGAGAGCCGGCGGGCCGGCCCCGCGGCCGGTGGCGGTGAGACCCGGCATCGCGCCGGCGCATCGGCCTGGGAGGGTGGGCCATGGGCGGCCGGCGGCGGTCGGGCAAGCGTTCTCCGGCGAGCCGACCCGGCCCGCCCAGGCCCACCCGGCCCGCCGGCTCGGCGGCCCCGACCGCCCCCGTGAACCCGCCTACCCCGCCGTCCCCTGCGCCGGCTTCGTGAGCTGGAGCTGCTGTACGTCGAGGAGTCCGGACCGGAAGCCTGCCTCCGCGTGCGCCAGGCAGAAGTGCCACAACCGTCGGAATTGCTCGTCGAAGCCGAGGGCACCGGCCTCGGCGGCCCGGGCGGTGAACCGCTCGCGCCACAGCCTCAGCGTCTCCGCGTAGTGCGCGCCGAACGCGTCCCGCGCGGTGACGCTCATCCCGGTGAACCGGCCGGTGAATTCCTCCAGCGCCCGGGCCGAAGGCAGCGGCCCCGCGGGACAGAGGTACTTCTCCGCCCAGCTCCCTGCCGCACGGGAACCGGGCACCTGCTCCTGCGGCATCGTGACGGCCTGGAGAGCGACCCGCCCGCCGGGGGCGAGCAGCCGGTCCAGCGTCATGAGGTACTCCGGCCAGAACCCGGCGCCCACGGCCTCGACCGTCTCGACACCCACGATGGCGTCGTACCGGCCGAGCACCCGGCGGTAGTCCCGCAGCAGGACGGTCACCCGGTCACCCGCCCCCGCCTCCCGTACGCGCCGCGTGGCGAGTGCCTGCTGTTCGGCGGAGTGCGTAACCGTCAGGACGCGCGCGCCGCGGGCGGCGGCCCGTATCGCGAGCTCGCCCCGGCCGCTGCCCATCTCCAGCAGCTGTGTGCCGGGGCCGACGTGTGCCAGGTCGAGGAGGCGGTCGATCTTGCGATGCTGGGCGGCGGAGAGCAGTTGGTGCTCTGCGGGGAATCCCCGGAAGAGCGCGCAGGAGTAGGTCAGCGTCTCGTCGAGGAAGAGGGCGAGCAGTTCGTGGGCGGCGTCGGCCCGCGCGGCCTTGGGGGTGCGGTGGCGCGAGCCGGGCTCCCCGGTCCGCCGGGCGCCGCGCGTCCGCTCCAGCGGCTCGGGGAACAGCGCGTCGGCGTTCTCGACGAGCACGGTCAGCACACCGACGAGGTCGCCCGCGTCCCACTCTCCCGCCGTGTAGGACTCCTTGAAGCCGGCGAGCCCGTTCGCGCCGATGCGGCGGAAGAAGGAGTGCGGATCGCGTACCTCCATCAACGGTCCGCCGCGGCCGACCGGTTGCGCGGTTCCCGTGAGCCGTATCCGCAGCGGCAGCCGGCCGATCGTGTGCCTCATGCGCCTTTCCGCTGCCGCCGCGCGCAGCCAGGAGGACTTGGGTAGGCGGGCGACGTCCGGTCGGCGGCGCGGGTCGACGGACGACGTTCGCGGGGTCGCGGAAATGACGGGCACGCTCACTGGAGACCCTCCTGCGGGAGATGGCGGTGACGGGGCGAACGTGCGGTCCGCGCGGACGGGGTCCGTAGCCGTGCCACCGCAGGCCGGCCCGGACGGGAAGAAGTGGACCGTCCGGCCACCCCGTTGCCCGTCACGGCCCTGCGCCTGCGCCGCACCGTCGTCCCCACTCCCCACCGGGCCGGCCTCGCGCCGTCCTCAGCTCCTATTCGCGGCCCGGGATTCCATGGATTGGTGTCCGGCAGAATCTTTCGCCGGCCGGCTGCGGACTTCCTGCTCGTGCCGACTGACTTGTCCGCCGCACAGCCTGACGGGATGACGGACGAACACCTTGCGGCCCGCACGAGCCGCGCCATCGGCGCCGTCGTGGGCTCCGCTGTCGGTGACGCCTTGGGCGCGCCCTTCGAGTTCGGCGAACCGGGCGTGTACCGGGCGCACTTCCCCGACGGCGTCGGCGAGATGCGCGGAGGCGGCGGCGAGGCCACGGACGACACGCAGATGACCGTGCTGGTAGGCGAATCGCTCCTGGAGCACGGCGGACCGGAACCGGCGGACCTCTTCCGACGCTTCCAACGCTGGGCGGCGGGCGGACCCAAGGACATCGGGGGCGCGGACCGCCGGGCGACCCTGGACGCTGCCCGCCGTATCGCGGCCCTCACTCACGGCGACCGGGCGGCCTGGGCGGCCTCGCCGTCGCCCTGGCCGGGAGCCCGTCCGTGGACAGCCCGCAGGACCCGGCGGATGATGGACGAAAAGGGAAATTCAGTGACGGAAGGTGTGGATCACCATGTCCGAGCATCCGGACTGCGCCCTCGTCCGCCAGGGTTACACAGCCTTCGTCTCCGGCGACATGGAAACTCTCGGCAACCTGATGACGGCAGACGCCGTGTACCACGTCCCGGGCCACAACCCGCTCTCCGGGCACCACAAGGGCCGCGAGGCGATCCTCGACCTGTTCCGGCGTATGGGCGAGGAGACCGACGGAACCATGCAGATCCAGCTCGAGGCGGTGCTCGCAGACGGGCGCGGACACGTCATGTCCTTCCACACCGTCCGGGCCGACCGCGGTGACCGGGGGATCGAGATCCGCGAAGGACTCTTCTTCACCGTCGTGGGCGGCAAGGTCACCGACATCGACGCATGCACGGAGGACCTCGACGAGATGGACGCCTTCTGGAGCTGACGGCCCGGACTGCGCCCCTTGGAGCTGACGACCGAGGCCGCGGCCGTCCAGCGGTCCGGCCGTTCACGTGCGCGGCCGCCCGACCCGGCACGTGGACGGCCGGGTGGACTGCCCTGTCAGGACCGCAGCAGTCGGCCCGCCCCGGGACCGGTCACACTCAAGACCTGGCGTCAGCCCACCGAGCTGTACGCCACCACGCCGCGCAGCAGCGCGTCGACCGCCTTGCGGGCGTTCTTCGACACGGTGCTGTTCTCCCGGGGCGCGGCCGCCGCGATCTGGCCGAGCACGTCGATGACCTGCTTGCACCAGCGCACGAAGTCGCCGGCCGGCATCCCGACCTCGCCGAGCACCTCGTCGAGCCCCTTGTCGGAGGCCCACTGGTGGGCGGCCCAGGCGAAGCCGAGGTCCGGTTCCCGCTGTCCGACGCCCTCCGCCTGGTTGATCCTGAACTCCTCCTCCAAGGCGTCCAGCCTGCCCCAGATGCGGACCATCTCGGCGAGGGCGACCTTCGCCCTCCCTGTCGGGACCTTGGGTGCCACCGCGTCGTCCGACTGCCGTGCTTCGTACACCAACGCGGAGACGCAGGCGGCCAGTTCCGCCGGGTTCAGCCCCTCCCAGACGCCTTCGCGCAGGCATTCGCTGGCCAGCAGGTCCAGCTCGCCGTAGAGCCGTGCCAGGCGCTTGCCGTCCTCGGTGACCTCGTCGCCGCGGAGGTAGTCCATCTCCGTGAGGAGGGCCACGATCCGGTCGAAGGTCCGCGCGATGGTGTTCGTGCGGCCCTCGATACGGCGCTCCAACTGGCGGGTGTCGCGCTGGAGACGGAAGTACCGCTCGGCCCAGCGGGCGTGGTCCTCGCGTTCGTCGCAGCCGTGGCAGGGGTGGGCGCGCAGTTCGGCGCGCAGCCGGGAGATCTCACGGTCGTCCGCGGCGGCGGACCGCCTCTTGCCGTGCCGCTCGGGCACGATGTGCCCGGCCTTGGTGCGCAGCGCGGAGGCGAGGTCCCGACGCGACTGCGGGGAACGGGGGTTGAAGGACTTCGGGATCCGCATCCGCTCCAGCGCCTCGACCGGCACGGGGAAGTCGATCGACGCCAGCCGCTTGACCTGCCGCTCGGAGGTGAGGACCAGCGGCCGTGGCCCGTCGTGGTGCTCGAGGCCGCGGTGGCCGTTGGTGCGGCCGGCCGGCAGCCCCGGGTCGAGGACCAGTGCCAGCCCGGCGAACTTGCCCGTCGGGACATGGATGACGTCGCCCGGCTTGAGCTTCTCCAGCGAGGTCGCGGCGGCGGCCCTGCGCTGCGCGGCGCCCTGCTTGGCCAGCTCGGTCTCGCGGTCCTTCAGCTCGCGGCGCAGCCGTGCGTACTCGGTGAAGTCGCCCAGGTGGCAGGTCATGCCCGCGCGGTAGCCCTCGAGGCCTTCCTCGTTGCGCTGCACCTGCCGGGAGATGCCGACGACGGACTTGTCCGCCTGGAACTGCGCGAACGACGTCTCCAGCAGTTCCCGCGAGCGGTGCCTGCCGAACTGCTGGGTGAGGTTGACGGCCATGTTGTACGACGGCTTGAAGCTGGAGCGCAGCGGGTACGTCCGCGTGCCGGCGAGCCCCGCCAGCGCCTCCGGGTCCATCGCCCGCTGCCACAGGACCACCGCGTGGCCTTCGACATCGATGCCGCGGCGCCCGGCACGACCGGTCAACTGGGTGTACTCGCCGGGAGTGATGTCCGCGTGCTGCTCGCCGTTCCACTTGACGAGCTTCTCCAACACCACGGAGCGGGCGGGCATGTTGATGCCCAGGGCGAGAGTCTCCGTGGCGAACACGGCCTTCACCAGGCCCCGTACGAACAGTTCCTCGACGACTTCCTTGAAGGTCGGCAGCATGCCGGCGTGGTGTGCGGCGATGCCCCGCTCCAGGCCCTCCAACCACTCGTAGTAGCCGAGGACATGGAGGTCCTCGCCGGGGATGGAGGCGGTCCGGTCCTCGACGATCTCGCGCACTTGTCTGCGCGCGTCCTCGTCGTTGAGCCGCAGACCGGCGTACAGGCACTGCTGTACGGCGGCTTCGCAGCCCGCCCGGCTGAAGATGAACGTGATGGCGGGGAGCAGTCCCTCGGAGTCGAGCCGGTCGATGACCTCGGGCCGGGCGGGGGTCCAGATGCGGCTGCGCTGGCGCCGCTCGCGCTCCCGGTCGGCCTCGCGCACCATCTTCCCGCGGCGCCGGTCGCGGGGGTTGTAGGTGCGGCTGTTCTCCATCCTGGCCAGCCGTACGAGGTCGGGGTTGACCTCGCGGCGGGCGACCCCGCGGCCGCCGTGGTCGGTCTCCTCCTCGAAGAGGTCGTACATCCGCCGTCCCGCGAGGACGTGCTGCCACAGGGGCACGGGCCGGTGTTCGGAGACGATGACCTCGGTGTCGCCGCGGACGGTGTCGAGCCAGTCGCCGAACTCCTCCGCGTTCGACACGGTCGCCGAGAGTGACACAAGGGTCACCGACTCGGGGAGGTGGATGATCACTTCCTCCCAGACGGCGCCGCGGAACCGGTCGGAGAGGTAGTGCACCTCGTCCATGACGACGTAGCCGAGGCCCAGTAGCGACTGGGAGCCCGCGTACAGCATGTTGCGCAGCACCTCGGTGGTCATGACGACCACCGGAGCACCGGAGTTGACGCTGTTGTCGCCGGTCAGCAGCCCGACCTTCTCGGCCCCGTATCGCTTGACCAGGTCGGTGTACTTCTGGTTGGAGAGCGCCTTGATGGGCGTGGTGTAGAAGCACTTGCGGCCCTGCTCGAGGGCGAGGTGGACGGCGAACTCGCCGACGATCGTCTTGCCCGAGCCGGTGGGCGCGGCGACGAGCACGCCCTTGCCCGCCTCCAGGGCCTGGCATGCCTCGATCTGGAAGGGATCGAGGTCGAAGTCGTACAACGCTCGGAAGGGGGCCAGCGCAGTGGCCTCCTCGGCGGCGCGGACGCGGGCGGCGGCATAGCGCTCTGCGGGAGAGAGGTCCTCGGTCATCTTGTTCACGAGCCTACCCGCCACCTCTGACACTGAGCGGATCTTTAATCGGACGAGAGCACCTACCGCTTGGAGTACCCGCGCGGGCCTGCGGCGATGCATACGCGAGCGGGGCCCGCCGGATCGGCGGGCCCCGCTGACGGGCCTGATGGCGGTGGCGCCTCAGGTGATGTCGTCGTAGCCGTTCAGGCGGTTCGTGCGGCCGCCGTCGGCCTCGCCGGTGGCCTGCTCGGGCAGCGCGCGGGCCGTGGCGGAGACGGGCTCCACCTCGCCGAGCGCGGCCGGCGTGAGATCGATGTCGGACGCCTCGTCGTCGTCGAGCTCCGCGTCGGGGTCGTTACGGCGTCGGCGACGGTCGTTGAGCATCGAGAACCCGACCGCGAGGAAGTAGAGCAGGATGATCGGCCCGGACAGGGCGACCATGCCCAGCGGGTCGGTCGAGGGGGTGGCGATCGCGCCGAAGACGAAGATGCCCATGACGGCGCCGCGCCACCAGCCGAGCATCCGCCGGCCGGTCACCATCCCGGTCAGGTTCAGCATGATCAGGAGCAGGGGCAGCTCGAACGAGAAACCGAAGATCAGCACCATCCGGACCGTGAAGTCCAGGATCTTGTCCACGCTGAGCAGGTTCTCGGCGGGAGCGGGTGTGATCGAGAGGAGGACCTTCATGCTGACCGGCATGACGAGGTAGGCGAAGTACGCGCCGCCGGCGAACAGCGGCGCGGCCGCGGCGGCGAAGTAGTAGCTGTACTTCTTCTCGTTCTTGTGCAGGCCGGGCGCGACGAAGGCCCACATCTGGTAGAGCCAGACCGGGCAGGAGACGATGATGCCCGCCATCAGCACGACCTTGACGGTCGTGGTGAACGGCGACAGGAGGTCGGTGTAGACGACCCTCGCGCAGACGCCGCCCTTCTGGGGGCCGTCCCCGACGCACTCGGGCACCGGTGAGGTGAGGAACTCCATCAGCTCCTGGCTGTACGCCACCGCGGCGACCGAGGCGATGACGATCGCCAGCATCGCCTTCGCGAGCCGGTTGCGGAGCTCACGAAGATGGTCCGCGAGCGGCATGCGCCCCTCGGGGTCCTTCTCCTTCTGTTTCGAGCGGGCAGGCTTGAGCAACCCACGTCCTCATCTCGTGCGGCAGGCCACGGTGACGTGACCTTGGGTCAGCGCTGGGGGGTGTCGGTGGGCTCGCTCACGGGGCGGGCGCTGGTGACGTCGCCGGGCGCCGCCTGGATGGTGCGGTGCGGGGTCTGGCTGTCGCCCTGGGCCGGGTCCTTGGGCTCCGCGGGGGTCGCCGCGGGCTGCCCCTCGGACTTCATCGCCTTGGCCTCGCTCTTCAGGATCCGCGCCGACTTGCCGAGCGAACGCGCCATGTCCGGAAGCTTCTTGGCGCCGAACAGCAGCAGGATGAGGAGCGCGATGATGATGATCTCGGTGGGCCCGATCTGTCGGAACATAACTGTGTCTACCTTCTCACCGAGGCGGCTTGGGGCTCTGGCTGCTGACCGCGGTAGGACAGGCGTCCGAACCGCGACCGGCAGCGATCGTAACTCGCACGGGTAAACGCATGGCAATCCCCGTGCGTACTCCCGTCAGCGGTCGGCGCCTCATCACCGGTGCCGCCACCAGCAGCGTACCGCCAGGGCCTGCGCCGCAGCAGGGGGCGTCAGCGGTCTCCGGCAGGGCTCGAGCGTCGCGTCGGCTCAGCGGAGGGTCTCGCCCGAGCGGGCCAGGGACGTGGCGGCCCGCTCCAGGTCCTCCGCGGCCCTGTTGATCCGGTCCGTCGTGCGGGCGACCTCGCTGCCCAGACGCCGGGCCTCGATGAAGACCCGGACACCGAGGACGCCGAGAACGGCGATCCCGAGGAAGCCGAGTGCGATGGCGAGCATGGGCCAGAACATGCGCAGAGCCTAGACCGTTCCTGGAGCGGTTTCCGAGCGGGACGTCACACGGTGGAGTGCAGGCGCAGGGTCCGCACCCCGCCGCCGGTGAGCAGTTCCACGATGCGTTCACCGGCCGGCTTGCGGACCGCGGAGCCGCATTCGGGGCAGGTGAAGGAGTAGAACGTGGTGCGGCGGCTGCCGCCTATCGCCAGGCGCAGGGCGCCGGCGGACAGCTCGAACCGGGCCCGGCAGTCGGGGCACGCGGCCCGGAAGAGCACCGGCCCGACACGGGCGGGGACAGGGGTCATCGCCGGAACACCGGGCGTCACGGTCATCAGGCGCCGGCTCCCTGTTCTTGGCGGTCCTGGTGCTCCGGGTGCTCCGGGTGCTCCCCGTGCCCTTCGCTGTGCTCCACGGCCTCGTAGGCGGCGAGCGCGTCGCGCGCTGCCGTGCGGGCGCTGTCCGCGAGGTCCTGCGGCGACACGATACGGCCGTCCCTGCCCAGCCGCAGCGCCAGCCGGCGCAGCGAGGCGGGCGACGGCGTACGCAGCGTGATGCGCAGACCGCCGTCGGGCAGTTCCTCCGCCAGGTCGTGCGGGTAGTACTCGGCGACCCAGCGTCCGCCGGGCGCCACTTCGACGACGACCTCGGGATCGTCGGCGGAGGGCTGCACCAGGCCCTCGGAGAGGTCGCGCAGCTCGATCTCGGGCGGCGCGGCGGGGGCGTCGAGCAGCCGGATCTCCGCGACCCGGTCGAGCCGGAAGGTGCGGCGCGCCTCCGAGAGGCGGCACCAGGCCTCCATATAGGTGTGGCCGACGGCGAAGAGCCGGATCGGGTCCACCTCGCGCTCGGTGAGCTCGTCGCGCGCCGGCGAGTAGTACTTCAGCCAGAGCCTCCGGCGCTCGGAGATCGCCCGGTCCACCTCGGCGAAGACCCCGCCCTCCGATTCGAAGGTCACGGAGAGCCGGGAGGAGGCGCCCGCCGCCTCGCCGGCCGCGCCTTCGATCTTGGCAGTGGCCCGTACCAGCGCCTCGCGGTCGCCCTCCCGCAGTCCGGGCAGGGTGGCGACGGCGCGGGCCGCGACCAGCAGCGCGGTCGCCTCGTCGGCGGCGAGCCGCAGCGGCTCGGCGGTGGACTCGCCGGACGCGTCCGGGTTGCGCCACCAGATCCGCTCGCCGTCGGTGTCGATGTCGAGCAGGTCACCGCCGCGGAAGCTCGTCCCGCACATGGGCAGCACGTCGAGGTCGGAGATCAGCTCGTCCTCCGTGATGCCGAAGGCGCGGGCGACGTCCGCGATACGGGCGCCGGGGCGCTCGCGCAGATACGTCACCAGCGACAGCATCCGCCGGGTCTGGTCGATGGCATTGATCGCCATGTCGTGCGCCCCCTCAGCCCTTGGCCACGGCGCGCAGCCGGTCGACCACGTCCGCCCGCAGGTCCGCGGGCTCCAGCACGACGACGTCCGGGCCGAACTCGACGAGCCAGGCGTCCAGACCGTGTCCGTACGGGATCTCCAACTCGTCCCACCCGTCGCCGAGTTCCCGCACCTCGGTCGCCCTCGAGCGGAGCGGGTAGCCGCAGTCGGTACGCAGCCTGATGCGCGCCGACCGGGTCGCCGTCTCCCCGGCCCAGCTCTCGACGGTCTCGCGGACGGTGACGACGTCGGGCACCGGCGCGGTGAACGCTCCGGAGCGTGACGTACGCACCTTGCCGGTGATGCGTGAGAGGCGGAAGACCCGCTCGGCGCCACGGCTGCGGTCGAAGCCGGCCAGGTACCAGTGGCCCCGCCAGCACTCGAGCGTCCACGGTTCCACATGGCGCTGCTCGGGGCGGGCCGAATTGGCCTTGCGGTAGTCGAAGAGGACCGGCCGGCGGTCGCGGCAGGCCAGCATCAGCGGTTCGAAGGCCGCCTCATGGACGGGGATACGCGGTTCGAGGGCGCTGTGGTGGAGTTCGTAGGCGTCCTCGGCCTCCGGCATGCCGGCGGCCCGCAGCTTCTGCAGGGCGCCGCTGGCGGCCCCGGCGAGCCGCGCCTGCTGCCACACCTTGGCGGCCAGGCCCAGGGCGGCGGCCTCCTCGGCGTCCAGGGTGATGGGCGGCAGCCGGTTGCTGTCCCGGCGCGCGAGATAGCCGATGTCCCCGTCGAGGGACTCCACCGTCTCGATCACCAGGCCGAGTTCCCGCAGATCGTCCTTGTCGCGCTCGAACATCCGGTTGAACGAGTCGTCGGAACCTGCTTCGAGGTAGGCCTCGATGGACCCGCGCAGCTCGCGCTTGCTGAGGGGACGCCGGGTCCCCAGCAGACACAGCGCCAGATTCATCAGCCGCTCGGCCTTGGCAATCGCCATCGACGCCCTTCACCTCTTTTATGAAATCCCTTACGCCCGTCGACCGTACCGCCCCGGGGTGTCCGGACAAAAGCGAGGGCCCGTGCCGGCAGGCACGGGCCCTCGCGACGTCGCTCCGCGAGGCCTCAGACGGCGACGAGGTCGCAGACGAAGATCAGCGTCTCGCCCGGGGCGATGCGGCCGCCGCCGGCGCCGCGGTCACCGTAGGCGAGGTGCGCCGGGATGGTCAGCTGGCGGCGCCCGCCGACCTTCATGCCCTGCACGCCCTGGTCCCAGCCGGAGATCACCTGGCCGACGCCCAGCTGGAACTGCAGCGGGGTGCCGCGGTTCCAGGAGGCGTCGAACTCCTCACCGGTGGAGAAGGCCACGCCCACGTAGTGGACGGAGACGGTGTCGCCCGCCTTCGCCACCGGGCCGTCGCCCTCCCAGATGTCCTTGATCTCCAGGTCGGCCGGCGGCTCGCCGCCCGGGAAGTCGATCTCGGGCTTCTCGATGCTCACGGTCTTGCTCCTTGCGTTTCTCTGTGTGATCAACCGGGACAGTCTTGCAGAACGTCCCGGTCGTCCTACTGAACGGCCAGGATGTCGACCGTGAAGACGAGGGTGGACTTGGCCGGGATGCCCTGCTGCTCCTGGTCGCCGTAGCCCATGTCCGGCGGGACGACGAGCAGCACGCGGCTGCCGACCTTCTTGCCCTCGAGGCCCTTCTGCCAGCCGGGGATGACCTGGGCGAGCGGGAAGCTCACCGGTGCGTTGCCCCTGCCGTAGCTGCTGTCGAACTCCTTGCCGTCCTTCCACAGGACGCCCTGGTACTTCACGGACAGGGTGTCCGTGGCCTTGACCGCGGGACCGGTGCCCTCGATCACGTAGTTCGACACAAGCTTGGACGGCGCGTCCTTCTTGGGCACGGTCAGTGACGGCTTCTCGCCGTCTGTGTTCGTGCCGACCTTGGGCAGGTCGATGTTGTCCTGGGCGACCTCGCTGCCCTTGGCGGAGGTCGGGAGCGTGGTGCCCTTGACGATGTCCATGACGAAGACCAGCGTGGAGTTGGCCGGGATGCTGCCCTGCTCCTGCGGGCCGTAACCGAGCTCCGGCGGGATCGCCACCTCGAGACGGCTGCCGACCTTCTGGCCGTCGAGCGCCTTCTGCCAGCCCTCGATGACACCGCCGCCGCCGAGCGTCACGGTGAACGGCTCGCCGCGGTCGAAGCTGTTGTCGAACGGCTCCTCGCCGTCCCACACCTGGCCGAGGTAGTCGACCTGGGCGACGTCGCCCTTCTTGAGGGTCTGGCCCTTGCCCTCGCTGATGACGTTGACCTTCAGGTCCTTGGGAGGCTCGCCCTCGCCCTTGGCAAGGGTCGGCTTCTCGCCGAACTTCGCACCCTCGGTGATCGTGGGCAGCCCGTTCGTCATCGAGGTGGAAGCGGAATCGGAGCCCTTGTCGTCGCCGCATGCCGCTGTCGTCAACAGCAGCAGGGGTACGACGAGCAGGCCGGCAAGTCGGCGCACGTGTTCCTCAGATCTCTAACGGCTCGGTAGATGCGGACACTCTAGGGCGTGCCGAGGGCCCCGCACGAGAAACGTACGGGGCCCGGGTGACGTTCCGACACACGTGCGACGGGGTCGGATCACATACCGGCGATGAGCTTCTCCACCCTGTCGTCGACCGAACGGAAGGGGTCCTTGCACAGCACGGTGCGCTGCGCCTGGTCGTTGAGCTTGAGGTGCACCCAGTCGACGGTGAAGTCCCGCCGCTGCTCCTGCGCCCGGCGGATGAAGTCGCCGCGCAGCCGCGCCCTGGTGGTCTGCGGGGGCACCGACTTGCCCTCGAAGATCTTCAGGTCGTTACAGATCCGGGCGGCCTGGCCCTTCTTCTCGAGGAGGTAGTACAGGCCGCGCCTGCGGTGGATGTCGTGGTAGGCGAGGTCTATCTGGGCGACCCTCGGGTGCGACATGGACATGTTGTGCTTGGCGCGGTACCGCTCCAGCAGCTTGTACTTCATGACCCAGTCGATCTCGGTACCGATCCGGTCGAGGTCCTCCTCCTCGATCGCGTCCAGCGTGCGGCCCCAGAGCTCCAGGACCTGCTCGACCGTGCCGGTGCGGATGCCGCGACGGTCGACGAAGTCGACGGCCTTCTCGTAGTACTCGCGCTGGACCTCGAGCGCGGAGGCCTCCCGGCCGCTGGCCAGGCGCACCTTGCGCTGGCCCGTTATGTCGTGGCTGACCTCGCGGATGGCCCGGATCGGGTTCTCCAGCGTGAGGTCGCGCATGACCGTGCCCGCCTCGATCATGCGCAGGACGAGGTCCGTCGCGCCGACCTTCAGCAGCATCGTCGTCTCCGACATGTTGGAGTCGCCGACGATGACATGGAGCCGGCGGTAGCGCTCGGCGTCCGCGTGCGGTTCGTCACGGGTGTTGATGATGGGGCGCGAGCGGGTGGTGGCGGAACTGACGCCCTCCCAGATGTGCTCCGCCCGCTGGCTGACGCAGAAGACCGCTCCCCGGGGCGTCTGCAGCACCTTTCCCGCGCCGCAGAGCAACTGCCTGGTGACGAGGAACGGAATCAGGATGTCGGCCAGCCGCGAGAACTCGCCATGGCGCGCGACGAGATAGTTCTCGTGGCAGCCGTAGGAGTTTCCCGCCGAGTCGGTGTTGTTCTTGAAGAGATAGACGTCGCCCGCGATTCCCTCCTCGTGCAGGCGGCGTTCGGCGTCGACGAGAAGGCCTTCGAGAATGCGCTCGCCGGCCTTGTCATGCGTGACCAGCTCGGTCACGTTGTCGCATTCAGGTGTTGCGTATTCCGGATGCGAACCCACGTCGAGGTACAGGCGGGCTCCGTTCCGCAGAAAGACATTGCTGCTGCGGCCCCATGACACGACACGGCGGAAGAGGTAGCGCGCCACTTCGTCAGGTGACAGTCGGCGCTGTCCCCTGAACGTGCACGTGACGCCGTACTCGTTCTCCAGCCCGAAAATGCGGCGGTCCATGTCTGAACATTACGCCTCACGGCCTGAGCTGAAACCGGGTTGGGCGGCACCGTTTCGATCATTTTCCGATGAGTGGGTGCCGGAGCCCGTGATGCCGTCGGTGCGGCCGGGAACCGCGAGTACCCGCTGAGTGGACGTCAGAACCAGCAGCGCGGCGATCCCGCCGGCCCCGGCGACCGCGAAACTCCACGCCGTGCCGCCGATCTCGACGGCGGGGCCCGCCACCGCCGTGCCGGCCGCCGCGCCCACCCCGAAGGTGGTCACGAGCCAGGAGAACGCCTCGGTGACCGTGCCGCGCGGCGCGTGCCGGTCGACGACGATGAAGGCGCAGGCGATCGCCGGCGCGAGGAACACGCCCGCGACGGCCGACAGGGCCGTCATGGCGGCCACACCCGGCGTGAGGATCAGCGGGAGGTATCCGGCGGCCAGCAGGGCCACGATGATCCGCAGCCGCCGCTCAGGGGCGCCTGCCCACTGCCGCGCCCCGTACACCGAGCCGCCGACGAGGGCGCCGAGGCCCAGCGCGGCCATCAGCCAGCCGTACACCGACTCGCGCCCGTGGTCGTCGGCGTAGGCCACGCCCGCGACCGTGATCGATCCGAGGGCCAGGCCGACGAAGAAGAACGCGCCGAGAAGTGCGAGCAGGCCCGGCGAGCGGAGCGCGCCGAGCCAGTGGGCCTCCCGTGGCGCGGAACGCCAGGCGCGGGAGGGCTTCGACATCACGACCGACAGCGCGCCGACAACCCCTATGACGTTGATGACGAACAGCGCGGCACCGGGCGACCACAGCGAGACGAGCAGCGTCACGAGCAGCGGTCCCACGGTGAACATGATCTCCTGAGCGACCGCGTCCATGGCGTACGCCCGGTGCACGCGGTCCTCACGGCCCAGCACGCTCGGCCACAGGGCCCGCAGCCCGCCCTCGAGCGGCGGGGTGAACAGTCCCGCGACACTCACGGCGGCGTAGGCGAGGAACAGCGAACCGGTGCCTGCCGCCGCGAGGAGGAACATGCCGAGGGCGGAGACGACGGCGGCGGGCAGCTGTACCCGTGGCTGCCCGTACAGGTCGACGGCCCGGCCCAGCAGCGGCTGGCCGACGGCGGTGGCGAGGCCGTAGACGGCGGCGAGCGCGCCCGCGAGCGTGTAGCTGCCGCCCTCCGCGCGGGTGAACAGCACGATGGCGATGTGCGCGGTCGCGTTGGGCAGCCGGCCGACCAGCGTGCCGGTCAGCAGGCGTGCCGCGTGCGGGGCCTTGAGGATGTCTGCGTACCCGGCGGCCATGCCGTCCCCTCTCCCCCGGCTTCCGTCGAGGTTTTACGTATAACTTCAGGGTCCATACGTACCATGTCGACAGTCCGCGGGTCCACAGCGCCGCCGCCCCGGACGTCGCGACATCTCCGACGGGCGGCCGAGGGCGGCGAACAGATGGCACACCGGTCCCAGCAGGACCGTCCCCCGGCCGGCGCGGACTCCGCCCGCCCCACCAGCAGGGACGTCGCCCGCGCCGCCGGGGTATCACAGGCCACCGTCTCGCTCGTGCTCGGCGACAAGTGGCGCGGCCGCGTCTCGGAACGGACCGCTGCGGTGGTCCGGGAGGCCGCCCAGGAACTCGGTTACCGGCCGAATCTCGCCGCCCGCAACCTTCGCCTCGGCCGCACCAGGACCGCGCTCCTCGTCGTCCCGGCGCTCACCAACGAGTTCTTCGCACGCGTCTACACGGGCGCCGCCGCCGTCGCCGCCCGCCACGGGTTCGGTGTCGTGCTCTACCCGTCCCCCGAGGGCGTCGGGCCCGCCAAGGACCCGTTCGCGTCCGCCCGCGCGGCCCTCGACGGCGTCATCGCGTCCTCGATGGCCGCGCAGGCCCTCACGGCGATCCGCGGCACCGACCTGCCGCTGGTCATGCTCGACAGCGACCCCGCCGACACCGGCGCCGCCGCCCACGTCAACCTCGACATCGCCGACGGCATGCGGCAGGTGATCGGCCACCTGACCGCTCTCGGCCACCGGCGGATCGTCCACCTCGCCTCCGCGGTCGCCTCCTGGACCTTCGACGTACGCGCCCGTGCTCTCCACGAGGAGGCGGCCAGGGTCGCCGGCACGGAGGTGCGCACGGTGCCCGCGCCGCTCGACGTCGACAGCGCCAGAGAAGCCGCCGTGCGGGCCCTCACGGCCCCTGGGCCAAGCCCCACGGCCGTCGTCTGCGACGACGACATCCTGGCCGCGGGCGCCTGCAAGGCGGCCCGGCGGCTCGGCCTGAGGGTTCCCGAGGACGTCAGCGTCACCGGCTTCGACGACCTCGCCCTCGCGACCGCCGTGGAGCCCGAGCTCACCACCGTCCGCCTGCCGGCGGAGCAGGTGGGCGAGCGGGGCATGGACGCGCTGCTCGCGGTCCTCGACGGCCGGCGCCCCGAGGAGCGCAGCCTTCCCGTCGAGCTGGTCGTACGGGGCTCCTCCGCTCCCCCACCGGCCTGACGTTCACCGGATGCCCATGAGGGCGTTACGGGCGTGTCCGGGCCTTCGCCGGGGCCCTCGGGCGGAAACGGGCATGAGGCGACGGCTCGCGTACCCCGTCGCCCGGACATGACTGCGCCCCGGACCGCACGGGCGGTCCGGGGCGAGCCGTCGTCGGCGGGTTACTCCCCGGCCCCGGTCGTGCCTCCGGTCGATCCCCCGGGGGTGCCCCCGGTCGTGCCCCCGGTTCCTTCGTCCGTCTCCTCGTCGGAGGGCGCGTCCGTCGGGGTGGAAGCGGCACCGTCGGCCTCGAGCAGCCTTGCCAGCTGCCTGCCCACGATCCGCTTGAACTTCCGCTGCTGCGGGCGCGTCCGGTCCAGCACCGCGACCTCGAGGCGATCCGCGGGGATCTCCCGGTCACTGCCGTTCGACTGGCTGGAAAGAGCCTGCACGGCCAGCTTCAACGCCTCCGCCAGCGACATGCCGTCCCGGTGCCGCTGGTCCAGGAACGTGCTGATCTGCTCCGCGTTGCCGCCCACCGCGACCGAGCCGTGCTCGTCCACGATCGAACCGTCGTGCGGCAGCCGGTAGATCTGGTCGCCCTCGGGCGAGGCGCCCACCTCGGCGACCACCAGCTCCACCTCGTAGGGCTTCTCCCCGGCGCTCGAGAAGATCGTGCCCAGGGTCTGCGCGTACACGTTCGCGAGGCCGCGGGCCGTCACGTCGTCGCGGTCGTAGGTGTAGCCGCGCAGGTCCGCGTAGCGGACGCCGCCGATGCGCAGGTTCTCGTACTCGTTGTACTTGCCGGCCGCGGCGAAACCGATGCGGTCGTAGATCTCGCTGAACTTGTGCAGGGCACGGGACGGGTTCTCGCCGACGAAGACGATGCCGTCGGCGTACTGCAGCACGACGAGGCTGCGGCCACGGGCGATGCCCTTGCGGGCGTACTCCGCCCGGTCGGCCATGGCCTGCTGAGGTGAGACATAGAACGGCGTCGACACCGGCTATCCGTCCCTTTCTGTCGAAAGCGGGTACATCGCGGCCGTCACAGGAGAGCGGCGCGGGGGCCGTCGGGCTGGGTGAGACGGCCCTCGAGGATCGAACGCGCGATCTCGGAGGTCTCGGCCTCGGTGAGCCGGCGGAAGCCTTCGTCCGTGATGACGGTGACGATCGGGTAGATGCGCCGGGCCACGTCCGGGCCGCCGGTCGCGGAATCGTCGTCCGCCGCGTCGTACAGCGCCTGGATCACCAGCGTGGTGGCCTGCTGCTCGGTGAGGTCCTCGCGGTAGAGCTTCTTCATCGCCCCCCGGGCGAAGATCGAGCCCGAACCGGTGGCCGCGAAACCGTGCTCCTCCGAGCGGCCGCCCGTCACGTCGTACGAGAAGATGCGGCCCTTCTCGCGGTCGATGTCGTAACCGGCGAACAGCGGGACGACGGCGAGACCCTGCATGGCCATGCCGAGGTTGCTGCGGATCATCGTGGAGAGGCGGTTGGCCTTGCCCTCGAGGGAGAGCTGGGCGCCCTCGACCTTCTCGAAGTGTTCCAGCTCGAGCTGGAACAGCTTGACCATCTCCACCGCGAGACCGGCGGTGCCCGCGATACCCACCGCCGAGTACTCGTCGGCGGGGAAGACCTTCTCGATGTCGCGCTGGGCGATCATGTTCCCCATCGTGGCCCGCCGGTCACCGGCGAGGACCACGCCGCCGGGGAACGTCGTGGCGACGATCGTCGTCCCGTGCGGCGCCTCGATGGCCCCCTGCACGGGCGGCAGCGTGCGCCTGCCGGGCAGCAGGTCGGGCGAGTGGTCGCCCAGGAAGTCCATGAACGACGACGAACCCGGCGTCAGGAAGGCTGCCGGCAGACGCCCGGTGCTACGAGGGTTGGCTTCCACGCGTGTCCTTCCGGATAGGCGGCGGCCCGCCGCATCCCGCGCGGGCCGATCTTTCGAACTGTGCACGGACATTACCCGCGCTGTCGCCAGTCATCCGCCCTGGTGCCCCCGGCTTTCACCGGCGGCACCAGGGCGGGCAACCAGGGCTACTCTCCGCCCTTTTGCACAAATGACCGAACGAAGTCCTCGGCGTTCTCCTCGAGGACATCGTCGATCTCGTCAAGAACCGAGTCGACGTCGTCCGAGAGCTTCTCCTGGCGCTCCTTGAGGTCTTCCGCAGCCTGCGCCTCCTGCGCCTGCTCCTCGACCTCCTCAGTGGAGCGCGTCGCCTTCTGCTGTCCGCCGCCGGTGTCCTTGGTCGCCATGCACCTCACCCCGCTCGGTTCGACGTTCTTGATCAGACCCTACTCGCGGGGTCCGACATCGGCCCCGCACTTCCTCCAACGTCCGGGGCCCACCTTCATGATTCCCGGACGGAAGCCGTTTCAGCCCCCGGCGAGGACCCGGAGCAGGTCCTCCGCCTTGCGGCAGCGGTCCAGGAGCTCCTTCACGTGGTTGCGGGTGCCGCGCAGCGGCTCCAGCGTGGGGACCCGTTGCAGGGAGTCACGACCGGGGAGGTCGAAGATGACCGAGTCCCACGAGGCGGCAGCCACGTCGTCCGCGTACTGCTCGAGGCAGCGGCCGCGGAAATAGGCCCTGGTGTCCTCAGGAGGCTGCGTCATGGCCCGTTCCACCGCGCCCTCGTCCAACAGGCGCTTGATCCTGCCGCGGGCCGCCAGGCGGTTGTACAGGCCCTTGTCGGGCCGCACGTCCGCGTACTGCAGGTCCACGAGGTGCAGCCTGGCGGCGTCCCAGTCCAGGTCGTCCCGCCTGCGGTAGCCCTCCATGAGCTCGCGCTTGGCGATCCAGTCGAGCTCGCCCGCCAGGCTCATCGGGTCGTTCTCGAGCCGGTTGAGGGTGTCCTCCCAGCGGGTCAGCACGTCCTTGGTCTGCTCGTCCGCGTCCGCGCCGTAGCGCTCTTCGACGTACTTGCGAGCAAGCTCGAAGTACTCCATCTGAAGTTGTACGGCGGTGAGTGTGCGGCCGCTGCGGAGGGTGACGAGCTGCTTGAGGCCGGGGTCGTGGGAGACCTGGTGGAGCGTGCGCACCGGCTGCTCGACCGCGAGGTCCACCGCGATGAAGCCGTCCTCGATCATGGACAGCACCAGGGCCGTGGTGCCCAGCTTGAGGTACGTCGAGATCTCCGAGAGATTCGCGTCGCCGATGATCACATGCAGGCGGCGGTACTTCTCGGCGTCGGAGTGGGGTTCGTCCCGGGTGTTGATGATGGGGCGCTTGAGGGTCGTCTCGAGCCCGACCTCGACCTCGAAATAGTCGGCGCGCTGGCTGATCTGGAACCCGTGCTCGTGGCCGTCCTGGCCGATTCCCACCCGGCCGGCGCCCGTGACGACCTGCCGGGAGACGAAGAACGGCGTCAGGTGGCGCACGATGTCCGAGAACGGGGTCTCCCGCTTCATCAGGTAGTTCTCGTGCGTGCCGTAGGACGCGCCCTTGTTGTCGGTGTTGTTCTTGTAGAGGTGGATCGGCTGGGCGCCCGGTAGCTGCGCGGCCCGCGCGGCCGCCTCTGCCATGATCCGCTCCCCGGCCTTGTCCCACAGGACGGCGTCCAGGGGGTTGGTGATCTCGGGGGAGCTGTACTCGGGGTGGGCATGGTCCACGTAGAGCCTGGCGCCGTTGGTGAGGATCACATTGGCCAGGCCGATGTCCTCGTCGGTGAGCTGGCTGGAGTCGGCGGCCTCGCGGGCGAGGTCGAAGCCGCGGGCGTCCCGCAGCGGATTCTCTTCCTCGAAGTCCCAGCGGGCGCGTCGCGCCCGGTGCATCGCCGCCGCGTACGCGTTGACGATCTGGGACGAGGTGAGCATGGCATTGGCGTTCGGGTGGCCGGGGACGGAGATCCCGTACTCCGTCTCGATGCCCATTACTCGCCGTACGGTCATGCGGCCCTCCTTGCCCGGCGTCGTTCCCCTCCGGGAACGGCGCTCAAGTACCGCGGGTGCTCCGGGGTGCGCGCGGTGCCCGTCCCCGCACTGAGTGACCCGACGGTACGGACGAGCCTAGAACGCCGGGGCGTGGGTGGGGAGATCAATTTCGTCATTGCTCCGGTGTGGTCCGACCTGTCCGGAAAGCAACCGGCTGCGGATGCCCGTCCCCCTGCCTTCGGCGGGGGACCGCCGGCATCCGCAGCCGGTGTGCCTTTTACAGGTACTGACCGGTGTTCGCCACCGTATCGATGGAACGGCCGGTGTCCGCGCCCTGCTTTCCGGTGACGAGGGTGCGGATGAAGACGATCCGCTCGCCCTTCTTTCCGGAGATGCGGGCCCAGTCGTCCGGGTTGGTGGTGTTGGGCAGGTCCTCGTTCTCCTTGAACTCGTCCACGCATGCCTGGAGGAGGTGGGAGACGCGAAGGCCCTTCTGGTTGTGGTCGAGGAAGGCCTTGATGGCCATCTTCTTGGCCCGGTCGACGATGTTCTGGATCATCGCGCCGGAATTGAAGTCCTTGAAGTAAAGGACTTCCTTGTCGCCGTTCGCGTACGTGACCTCGAGGAAGCGGTTCTCCTCGGACTCCGCGTACATCTGCTCCACGACCGACTGGATCATGGCGTGTGCGGCGGCTTCCTTCGATCCGTTGTGCTCGCCGAGGTCGTCGGCGTGCAGCGGGAGCGAGGGGGTCAGGTACTTGGCGAAGATGTCCTTGGCGGCCTCCGCGTCCGGACGCTCGATCTTGATCTTGACGTCGAGCCGGCCGGGCCGCAGGATCGCGGGGTCGATCATGTCCTCGCGGTTGGAGGCGCCGATGACGATCACGTTCTCCAGGCCCTCGACACCGTCGATCTCGGCCAGGAGCTGCGGGACGATGGTGTTCTCCACGTCCGAGCTGACGCCGGATCCACGCGTGCGGAAGAGGGACTCCATCTCGTCGAAGAAGACGATGACGGGAGTGCCCTCGCTCGCCTTCTCACGAGCACGCTGGAAGACCAGGCGGATGTGGCGCTCGGTCTCACCGACGTACTTGTTGAGGAGCTCGGGGCCCTTGATGTTGAGGAAGTAGCTCTTCCCCGCGGGCTGACCGGTCACCTCGGCGACCTTCTTGGCAAGGGAGTTGGCGACGGCCTTGGCGATCAGCGTCTTGCCGCAGCCGGGCGGGCCGTAGAGCAGGATGCCCTTCGGCGGCCGCAGTTCGTGCTCCTTGAAGAGATCGGGGTGCAGATACGGGAGCTCGACGGCGTCGCGGATCATCTCGATCTGGCCGCCGAGTCCGCCGATCTTGTCGTAGTCGACGTCGGGGACTTCCTCGAGGACGAGCTCCTCGACCTCGCTCTTGGGGATCACCTCGTAGACGTAACCCGAGCGGGGTTCGAGCAGAAGGGCGTCCCCGGGCCGGATGTTCATCTCGAGCAGCGGCTCCGCGAGCCGCACCACCCGCTCCTCGTCGGTGTGGCCGATCACCAGGGCGCGCTCGCCGTCCTCGAGGATCTCCTTGAGGGTGACGATGTCCCCGGCGCGCTCGAACTCCATGGCCTCGACCACATTGAGCGCTTCGTTGAGCATGACTTCCTGGCCGCGCCGGAGCTCCTCGAGCTCGACGCTGGGGCTGACGTTCACCCGGAGCTTGCGGCCCCCGGTGAAGATGTCGCACGTGCCGTCCTCGATCGCCTGCAGGAAGACACCGAAGCCGGCCGGCGGCTGCGCGAGCCGGTCGACCTCCTCCTTGAGGGCCACGATCTGGTCGCGGGCCTCACGGAGTGTGTTGGCGAGCCGCTCGTTCTGAGCGGACACGCCGGCCAGGTTGGTCTGCAGCTCGACGATCCGCTCTTCGAGAATCCTCGTGTGTCGCGGAGAGTCGGCGAGCTTGCGGCGCAGGACGGCGATTTCCTGCTCGAGATAGGCAACCTGGCCGGCTGGGTCTTCAGACCCCCGCCCCGGCCGGATGCCGCGGTTGATGTCGTCGTCGTGGGCTGCCACGGTCCTCACCTCCTCCAAGGGGAGCTGGACGCTTCCTGACCCTACCTGTGTGGGTGGTGATTGAAACCCCTAGATCACAAAGACGGAAGGGGTGTGTCCGATCTTCACCCTTGCGCTCTTGCTCCTGCGAGGGGAATACCCAGGGGATACCCACCCAGCAACATCGGAAAGCGGGCGGTTGTATCGTCGAAGCGTTCAACACCCGTCAACAGCGGCACGACTTGCATCACAGAGCCACGCCCGACGAAGGAAACGGCAGGAGATATGACCGTGCAGCACGAGGTTCCCACCGACGGCGCCGCCGACGCGCTCGAGGTCTGGATCGACCAGGACCTCTGCACCGGGGACGGTATCTGCGCGCAGTACGCCCCTGAGGTCTTCGAGCTCGACATCGACGGCCTGGCGTATGTGAAGTCGGCCGACGACGAGCTGCTCCAGGCCCCGGGAGCCACAACACCGGTGCCGCTGCCGCTGCTGAACGACGTGGTGGACTCCGCGAAGGAGTGCCCGGGCGACTGCATCCACGTGCGTCGGGTTTCGGACAACGTCGAAGTCTACGGACCCGACGCCGAGTGACGGATCACATACGGGTCAGGCGCCGAGCGCCTCGGCCTGGGTGCCGCGGACGAACTTGCCGCCCTGCCACTGCCACTTGACCCGTTCCTTCTCGTCGGGGCAGCAGCTGGGCACGGCGGCCGACGAATAGCCGAGCAGGGTCGCCGTGATGGTCCGGTCACGTACCGCGAGCTCGCCGACGCTCTGCTTCCGCGCGGGCTCGACCAGGGTGGCGACCACCCGTGGCCCGCCGTCACGGCCGCCCGCCAGTACATAGAGCCCGCTGGGCGGCGTGCCGGAGCCGGCGTCGCAGCGGGCGGCCACCACGGTCTCGGGGCTGCCGTCTCCGTCGAGGTCGCCCGTCGCCTTCTTCGTGACCACGCTCGGGAGTCCGCCGCATTCGATGGGCAGCCGTACGGCCGCTGGGTCCGGTGCGGGAGCGGCGGCCGCGGCCGTCGTGGTGCCGGGGCCGGCGCCGGGCTGGGAGGCCGTCGCGGCGTCGGGCTGGAGCAGCCCGGCACCCGCCACCACCGCGGCCATCGCCGCCGCCGTGGCCAGCCAGTGCACGGGGCGGGCGTGGGTGTGCGCGAGGTCCGGGACGGCGACGGAGTTCTGCACGCGAGTGGTCTCCTGAGGGGGCTCAGCCGGTGGGGGTGGCCAGCATCGTGCCATACGTCACAGAGGACCGGAACAGCGGGGTCCGTAAGACTGGAGTAAAGGTGCGCGGCGGCCAACATGAGGAAGCCGCCGTCGAGTTCGGTGCGGGGCACGGGAACTCGACGGCGGCGTCAGTGCGTTACAGGCGGTCGGCGACGGCCGATCAGCCCTTGTTGGGGCCCTCGTAGTCCTCGCCGTAGGCGCCCTTGGCGGGCCGGCGGCGGCGCATGGGGGGCTCGACGCCGTCGGCGAGACGGCGGGCGGTGACCAGGAAGCCGGTGTGGCCGATCATCCGGTGGTCGGGGCGCACGGCGAGGCCCTCGACGTGCCAGTTGCGGATCATCGACTCCCACGGCTGCGGCTCTGCGAAGCAGCCGATCTCGCGGATGGACTCGACGGTGCGCGCGAGCTGGGTGGTGGTGGCCACGTAGCAGCAGAGGATGCCGCCGGGGACGAGCGCCTTGGAGACGGCCTCGAGGCACTCCCAGGGGGCGAGCATGTCGAGGATGACCCGGTCGACGTCGGCGTCGGTCAGGTTGTCCTGGAGGTCGCCGACGGTGAGCTGCCAGGCCGGGTGCGGGCCGCCGAAGTAGCGCTCCACGTTCGCCTGGGCGATCTCGGCGAAGTCCGCGCGGCGCTCGTAGGAGTGCAGCATGCCGTGGTCGCCGATGGCGCGCAGGAGGAAGCTGCTGAGCGAGCCGGAGCCGACCCCGGCCTCCACGACGCGGGCGCCGGGGAAGATGTCGGCGAAGGCCAGGATCTGCCCCGCGTCCTTGGGGTAGACCACGGCGGCACCGCGGGGCATGGACAGGACATAGTCGGGGAGCAGGGGGCGCAGCGCGAGGTAGGCGACGTTTCCCGTGGTTCGGACAACACTGCCCTCAGGAGCGCCGATCAGCTCGTCGTGGGGGAAGGAACCCTTGTGGGTGTGGAAGTTCTTCCCGGCCTCGAGCGTGAACGTGTAGTGGCGTCCCTTGGGGTCGGTGAGCTGGACCTGGTCCCCGACCTTGAAGGGCCCGCGACGGCGGGCGGCACCGGTCGGTTCGGACATGTGACCAGTGTATGGGTTTCAGGAACCGGGCCGTGCCATGGCGGCGACGAAGGCCCGCTCGACGTCCGCGGCGGACAGCACGCCGTAGATCTCGCCGGACTCCTCGACCACGAGGTACTCGGTGGCCGGTGTGGCCCGCAGGGTGTCGAGGAGGGCCTCTCCGGCGAGTTCCGCGGGGATCTTCATGCCTTCGGTGAGGTCCTGTGCCAGGCCGCCGACGGCGACCCAGGGCCTGCGGTGCTCGGGGACGCCGACGATGGCGGCCTCGCGGACCAGCGCGGTCGGGTCGCCGTGGCCGTCGACGACGACCAGGGCGCGGGCGCCCCCCTCGTTGGCCCGGCGCAGTGCCTCCGACAGCGGGGTGGCCGCCTCGACGGGGACGGCGCGGCGGGTCAGTGCGCGGGCGGCAAGTTCCGGCAGGTGCTCCCGCAGGCGGGCCATCCGCAGGCTGTTGCCGGCGCCGGTCCAGATGATGGCGGCCAGGATGGCGGCCAGCAGGGCGTCGGTGACGGTCTCCGCCCCGCCGATGTCCTCGGTGGAGTTCCCGAGGGCGCCGGTGTGGGTGAGGAGCGGCAGGCCGATGAGGACGGCGACGGCGAGCGCCCGGCCGACCCACGCGGCGGCGACGGTGCCGGCCATGGGCCTGCCGGTGATCTTCCACACGACGGCGCGCAGCATCCGGCCGCCGTCCAGGGGCAGACCCGGCAGCAGGTTGAAGGCCGCGACGATGAGGTTGGAGATCATCAGGCCGGCGAGGAGCACGCCGGGGACGGTGCCGGGCTCCACCGCGTACATGCCGAGGTAGAAGACCCCGGCCAGGGCGAGGGAGAGCAGCGGTCCGACGAAGGCGAGCCAGAACTCACGGCCCGGCGTCTCGGTCTCCTTCTCGATCTCGGAGACGCCGCCGAAGAACTGGAGCTGGATCCGGCGCACCGGCAGCTTGAACCGGAGCGCGGCGACGGTGTGGGCCAGTTCGTGGACGAGGACCGAGGCGTAGAAGGCCACGGCGAAGAACAGCGAGACGAGGTAGCGTGCGCCGCCGAGCTCCGGCAGCACGCGGTCGAGCTGTCCGCCGAAGACCCAGGTGATCAGGGCGGCGACGACGAACCAGCTGGGGGCGACGTAGACGGGCACGCCGAAGGGGCGGCCCATGAGGAGGCCACCGCCCGGCTCGGCGGGGCGCCGCGGTCTGCCCTTGCCGGACGTCTTGTCCGGCCCGGACCGCTCGCGCTCACCGCTCGTGTCGTCCTCGTTCACGGGTTCCCTTCGGGGCGAAATGGGGTCGTTGCGAATGGTCGTCGCTCGAAATCATGACGTGCTCGGGGTCTGTGGTCGATGGTATGCCGCTCGCTGTCGGTGGCGGGCCGTAGGGTCTGCGTCATGAGTACGAGCCAGCAGCCCGCAGAGCCGGCCACCGACGGGTCCGCCACGCCGGTGGTCCCCCGGCCGGCCGTGGCCGCCCGGCCGGAAGTCGTCGACGAGCCGGCGCCTGCCGCCCTCGTGGACGGCACGGCCACCGCGGCGCCCGGCGCGGCCGGGGAGCCCGCCGCGGCCACGGCACCCGCCGCCGGCGACAACGAGGGCCCGGGGCAGCCGGCGCGGAGCTCGCCGGCCGGCGGTCCGGCCGTCGAGGAGCCGGCGCGGAGCTCGCCGACCGGCGGTCCGGCCGTCGAGGAGCCGGCGCGGAGCGCGCCGCCCACGTCGCTGTCACCCTCGCGTGCGAGCGACTTCATGCAGTGCCCCCTGCTCTACCGGTTCCGGGTGATCGACAGGCTGCCGGAGAAGCCCAGCGAAGCGGCTACCCGGGGAACGCTGGTGCACGCGGTGCTGGAGCGGCTCTTCGACGATCCGGCGGCCGAGCGGACGGCGCCGCGCGCCAAGGCGATGGTTCCCGCCCAGTGGAGCCGGCTCCTCGAGACGCGTCCGGAGCTGGGCGAGCTGTTCGCGGAGGACCCCGGCGGCGAGCGGCTGTCGCGCTGGCTCGGTGAGGCGGAGCAGCTGGTGGAGCGGTGGTTCACGCTGGAGGACCCGACGCGGCTCGAGCCCCGCGAGCGGGAGATGTTCGTGGAGACGGAGCTGGAGTCGGGGCTGCGGCTGCGCGGCGTGATCGACCGGGTGGACATCGCGCCGACCGGCGACGTGCGGATCGTCGACTACAAGACGGGCAAGGCCCCGCGTCCCGAGTACAGCGAAGGCGCGCTGTTCCAGATGAAGTTCTACGCGCTGGTGATCTGGCGGCTGAAGCAGGTCGTGCCGCGTCGGCTCCAGCTGGTGTACCTGGGCAGCGGCGACGTGTTGACGTACGACCCGGTCATGGCCGACCTCGAGCGGACGGAGCGCAAACTGCTGGCGCTCTGGGAGGCGATCCGGCTGGCCACGGAGACGGGTGACTGGCGGCCGCGGCCGACGAAGCTGTGCGGCTGGTGCGACCACCGTTCGGTGTGTCCGGAATTCGGCGGCACTCCCCCGGTTTATCCGCTGAGCGTTTCCCCGCGCGCGTCGGCCGAGGATGGCCAGGGCAGAATGGGCCCGGTCTAAAGAAGGAGTACCCGTGGCTATCCGCGTCCTACTGGTCGACGACCAACCGCTGTTGCGCACCGGTTTCCGGATGATCCTCGAGGCCGAGCAGGACATCGCGGTGGTCGGTGAGGCCGGGGACGGCCTCCAGGCCCTCGACCAGGTGCGGGCGCTCCAGCCCGACGTCGTGCTGATGGACATCCGGATGCCCCGGATGGACGGTGTGGAGGCGACGCGTCAGATCACCGGTCCCGGCCGGGACGGTCCGGCGAAGGTCCTGGTGCTGACCACCTTCGACCTGGACGAGTACGTGGTGGAGGCGCTGCGCGCCGGTGCGAGCGGCTTCCTGCTGAAGGACGCCCCGGCCAACGAACTGGTGCAGGCGATCCGGGTGGTCGCCGCGGGAGAGGCGATGCTCGCGCCGAGCATCACCCGCAGGCTGCTCGACAAGTACGCGGACCATCTGCCGTCCGGCGAGGAGCCGGTTCCGGACACTCTCCACACGCTGACCGACCGTGAGGTGGAGGTGCTGAAGCTGGTGGCCCGCGGGCTGTCCAACGCGGAGATCGCGGCGGACCTCTTCGTCAGCGAGACGACCGTCAAGACGCACGTCGGCCATGTGCTGACGAAGCTGGGTCTGCGTGACCGCGTCCAGGCGGCGGTGTACGCGTACGAGAGCGGTCTGGTGCGCCCCGGCGCCCAGTAGCGGCGGCCCGTCCACCCGGTGGCTCGCCCGCCCGGTGGACGGTGCCCGTCGCGCCCTGCGGGAACGGCCGGTGCCCGGCAGTTGCTCGAAGCAGCTGCCGGGCACCGGTCTTTCTGCGGTCGCGCGTCCGCCCCGATCAGCTCCCGCCGCGGGACAGCTCCCAGAGCTGGAGGTCGGAGCTGGAGTTCAGCGCCCACTCGGCACCGCTCACGTCGTCGCGCGCGGCGACGTACTGCTTGCCCTGCCAGAGCGGCAGTACGGGGACGTCGTCCGCGACGATGTCCTGGATCTCCTTGAAGGCAGGCGACGCCGCGGTGCGGTCGACGTCGCGCCGCGACTGCGGGATGAGTTCGCGGGCCTTGTCGCTCACGTAGGGCGAGTTGAGGAAGTTGCCCTCGCCGAGGAACGGCGCCGTGTAGTTGTCCGGGTCCGGGAAGTCGGGGAACCAGCCGAGGCCGTAGACGGCGTAGTCGCCCCGCTTCTGGGCGGGCCGGAACTTGGACCACTCGGTGCCCTCGACCTTGACTTCGAAGAGCCCGCTCGCGTTGAGCTGGTCGCGAAGGGCCTCGAACTCCTTGGCCGTTCCCTCGCCGTAGTGGTCGGTGGTGTAGTGCAGCGTGAGCTGGACCGGGGTGTCGATACCGGCATCGTCCAGGAGCGCGGCGGCCTTCTTGCGGCTGGGCTCGCCGTACTTGTTGTAGAACGAGTTGGTGTGCGCCGAGATGCTCTTCGGGATGAGCGAGTAGAGCGGCTCGGCGGTGGCGCCGTAGACCTCACCGGCGATCTGGCCGCGGTCGACGAGCGACGCGATGGCCTGCCGGACGGCCTTGTTCTTCACGGCCGGGTCGCTGGTGTCGAAGGCGAGGTAGCGGATCTCCAGGCCGGGCATCTCGGTGAGCTCGATGCCCTCCTTCGGGTTCTCCAGCATCTCCTTGATCTGCTCCGGCGCCATGGTGCGCGTCATCAGGTCGATGTCACCCGACTCGAGGGCCTTGCCCATGGAGTCGGCGTCGGCGAAGGAACGCAGGACGACCTTCTCGTTCTTCAGCTTCAGGTCGCCCGTGTAGTTCGGGTTCTTGCTGAAGACGACCCTGGAGACCTTGTCCCCGTCGGTCTCCGTCTTCATCGTGTACGGGCCGGAGCCGTCGACCTCGAACCCCTCGCGCAGCTTCTTGCCGTCGTACTTCTCCTTGCTGACGATGCCGGCGGCCGGCGTCGAGAGCTTGTACGGGAAGGTGGCGTCCGGCGTGGCGAGATGGAAGATGATCTCGTTGTCGCCCTTGGTCTCGATGGTGTCGATGTTCGAGAGCAGGGCGGCCGTGCCGTTGTCGGCGTCGATGTCCAGGACACGCTGGATGGAGAACTTGACGTCCTCGGCGGTGACCGGAGTGCCGTCGGCGAACTTGAGGCCGCTGCGCAGCTTGCAGCGGTAGCTCTCGCTCACGGTGTCGGTGAAGAGGCAGCTCTCCGCGGCGTCCGGCACGGGCTCGCCGCCGCCGCGCGGGGCGTGCATCAGGGTCTGCAGCGTCTGCCGCAGCACGTTCCAGGCACCGGTGTCGTACGCGTAGGCCGGGTCCAGGGGTGCCGGGGCGTCCTCGCCGGCGACGAACTGGTCCGTGGTGCCCACGACTATGGCATCACCGCCGTCGGACCCGCCGTCCGTGCTGCCGCAGGCGACGAGCACGGGCGCGAGCAGGCCGACCACGGCCGGCAGCACCAAAGTCTTACGGTTCATCCTGGACGTTCTCCCTCACCGATCCGGCACTGTGATACAGCGATGTGTTCAAGACACTCCGCCGCCTCCGCCCGGTCGGGGCGGCGCGATCGGGCCGGGGATACAGACGATCGGTCCTGTGTTTCCGACGGCGGGGTGGCCGACGGGACACCACGGTGATGCAGCGAAGCTCTCGCGACGAGATTAGTCGGCAACGCCAGGAAAGCGTGACCGGGCCCGAGTTGGGCCGTAATCGCTGAGTGATCATCAACGCCTGTGAGTGGATGGCACTGCCACGGAATATTCGTAAACACCCACATCAATCGGGACACATAGGCCGCCCGAGACCCCTCCCGAAGGGGTATCGGACGCACATCATCCCTGGTTGCGCACCACTCACAGTGACGAAGGTCACGCCGTTCGACCCAATTCGATCAAGCCGGAAATCCGTTCGGCAGTCACGGAAAAGACAGAACTCACTGCCCTGGGTTTCCGACGGAATCGAAAAGCACGGACAGTGCCCGTATCACTGCTTTGCGCTGATGAGAGTGCGCAGAAAAACGACGTCCACTTCTTCCAGGGACCGAACGACGACCCGGCCGCCGGCCGGCTGGATCGGGGCCACGGACGGGACGGCGACCACCCGGCATCCGGCTGCCTCGGCGGATGCCACACCGGTCGCCGTGTCCTCCACGACGGCGCATCTCGCCGGTTCCGCGCCCAGACCCTGGGCGGCGAGGAGATACGGATCGGGGTGCGGCTTGGTACGCGGCACCTCGTCCCCCGCGACCGAGAGCGCGAAGTGCTGGGGCCCGAGAGAGGCGAGGATCCGGTCGATGATGCGCCGGTGCGAGGCGGACACGAGCGCCGTGGGCACATTGTGCGCCGCCAGCTCGGCGAGCAGCCGGGCCGCGCCCGGCATCAGCGGTACACCCCTGCTGATCCGCTCCTCGAACTTGTCGTTGAGCAGCACGGTCAGCTCCGCGAGGCTGATGTCCGCGCCGGTGGCCTCGATGAGATAGCCCGCGCTCCGGGTCATCGGTCCGCCGACCACCACGTCCCGCCAGGCCTCGTCCAGCCGGTGCCCGAGATCCGCGAAGACCTCCACCTCCGCGTCCCACCAGAAGCCCTCCGTGTCCACGAGGGTGCCGTCCATGTCGAGAAATACGGCCTGAAGTGCGGCCGCTTCCGCCGAACGGGTCAGTGACGCGGGGACCGTGCTGGTCATGGGCACACCTCCGTGAGGGACGAGAAGGCCGGCCACCTCTCCCAACGGCTCTCCCGCGGGGACAGGCGACCGGCCTGCACTGGACCGACCAGTGTACGACCCGAACGATCAGCGTGCGTTGAAATACTTCGCCTCGGGGTGGTGGATGACGATCGCGTCGGTGGACTGCTCCGGGTGGAGCTGGAACTCCTCCGACAGCTGGACGCCGATCCGCTCGGGCTCGAGCAGCTCCGCAATCTTGGCCCGGTCCTCGAGATCGGGGCACGCGCCGTAACCGAGGGAGAACCGGGCGCCGCGGTACTTCAGAGCGAACATGTCCTCCACGTCGGCCGGGTCCTCGCCGCCGAAGCCCAGTTCGGCGCGCACGCGGGCGTGCCAGTACTCGGCCAGCGCCTCGGCGAGCTGGACGGACAGGCCGTGCAGCTCGAGGTAGTCCCGGTAGGAGTTGGCCTCGAACAGCTTGGCGGTCTCCTCGCCGATGCGGGAGCCGACGGTGACGACCTGAAGGCCGACCACATCGGTCTCGCCGGACTCCTCGGGGCGGAAGAAGTCCGCCAGGCACAGACGCCGGCCCCGGCGCTGCCGCGGGAAGGAGAAGCGGGTCCGCTCGGAGCCGTCCTCACCGAGGATGATCAGGTCGTCACCCTTGGACACGCAGGGGAAGTAGCCGTGGACGACGGCCGCTTCGAGGAGGTTGTCGGTCTGCAGCCGGTCCAGCAGGCCGCGCAGCCGCGGCCGGCCCTCCGACTCCACCAGTTCCTCGTAGGAGCGGCCGTCTCCCGCCCGGGACTGCTTGAGTCCCCACTGCCCCTTGAACAGGGCGCCCTCGTCGAGCCAGGAGGCGTAGTCCTTGAGCGGGATGCCCTTGACGACGCGGGTGCCCCAGAACGGCGGGGTCGGGACCGGGTTGTCGGTGGCGACGTCGGAGCGGACCGCGCCTTCCTCCGGGCGCTCCTCCACGACCGCCGTCGTGGCCTTGACCCGGCGCTGCCTCAGCTCGGGCAGGACCGCGCCGGGGACGCCGCGCTTGATGCCGATGAGGGCGTCCATCAGGCGCAGGCCCTCGAACGCGTCGCGGGCGTAG
>NZ_JBQHCZ010000011.1:0-241833 GCF_052068155.1 Streptomyces sp. OZ13
TGGGTTGATAGGCCGGATATGGAAGCCCTGTAAGGGGTGGAGTTGACCGGTACTAATAGGCCGAGGGCTTGTCCTCAGTTGCTCGCGTCCACTGTGTTAGTTCTGAAGTAACGAACTCGCCTTGCCGGCTTGAGTTCCAACTTCATAGTGTTTCGGTGGTCATTGCGTTAGGGAAACGCCCGGTTACATTCCGAACCCGGAAGCTAAGCCTTTCAGCGCCGATGGTACTGCAGGGGGGACCCTGTGGGAGAGTAGGACGCCGCCGAACAATCATTGTGGGAAAGCCCCGCACCTCTGGTGCGGGGCTTTCCTGCGTTCAAGGGCCAATTCCAGTACGTCATGGCTGCTCGCCCGGCCCGGGGCGAGCCGGCCGCATCTGACGGAATACGGGCTCAGAGGCGACCGGCTGCTTTGAGAGCGAGATAGGCATCGGCGAGGGCGGGTGCGATCTTCTCCGGTGTCGCGTCCACAACGGTGACCCCGTGGCGCTGCAACTGTTCCGCCGCCCGGTTCCGCTGGGACTGCGCCTGGGTCGCTGCCGCGGCGTCGTAGACGCCGTCGACAGAGCCGCGTGTCGCCTTCATGCGTTCGAGGTGAGGATCCGCCACAGAGGCCACCAGGACGGTGTGGCGCTGTGTGAGCTGCGGGAGGACGGGCAGCAGGCCCTCCTCGACGGGCGCGGCGTCGAGGCTCGTCAGAAGGACGATGAGGGACCGGCGGGGAGCGTTCGTCAGCGCAGCAGCGCTGAGGCCGCGGGCGTCTGTCTCGACGAGTTCCGGCTCCAGGGGAGCGAACGCGTTGACCATGGCCGGAAGAACGTCGCCTGCGGACCGTCCGACGACCTGGGCGCGGATGCGGCGGTCGTACGCCAGCAGTCCGACCCGGTCACCGGCGCGTGACGCCAGCGCGCCCAGAAGGAGCGCGGCGTCCATCGCGGCGTCCAGGCGCGGGACATCCCCGACGCGTCCCGCCGAGGTGCGTCCCGTGTCGAGAACGATGAGGATGTGCCGGTCCCGTTCCGGGCGCCATGTGCGCACGGCAACGGTGGTCCGACGCGCGGTGGCCCGCCAGTCGATGGAGCGGGTGTCGTCCCCGGGCACGTAGTCGCGAAGACTGTCGAACTCCGTTCCCTGGCCCCGGATCAGCACACTGGTGCGGCCGTCGAGTTCGCGCAGTCGCGCCAGGCGGGACGGCAGATGCTTGCGGCTCGTGAACGGCGGGAGGACGCGGACCGTCCAAGGGACCTTGTGATTGCCCTGCCGGGCTGCCAGGCCCAGCGGCCCGTAAGAGCGGACCGTGATGCGGTCCGGTCGGCGGTCGCCACGTCGGGTGGGTTGCAGGACCGTGGTGAGGCGGCGGCGCTCGCCGGCCGGAACGGTCACCTTGTGGCGTGAGGCGGACTGCTCCGCCCCCGGTAGCCAACTGCTCGGCGGCCAGGCATCGCGAAGGTCGGCGCGCAGACGCCGCCCCGACGGGTTGGTGACCATCAGGTCGACCTTCGCGGCGTCACCGAGTCGAACGGATGTATCACCACTTCGGGTGAACCCGAGCGTTCGCACTGGCGCGGCGAGGGCGTAGTCGCACAGGATTGCGAGTGAGAGGGGCGCGTTGACAGCGAGCATCCCGGTCCAGCTCGGAGCGAGGATGCCTACGGGGAGTGAGCCGAGCGCGGCCAGGAGTGCGGTTCGTCCGGTGAGGGCCATCGGTGCCTCAGCGCGGTACGGGGACGTGGGCGAGGATCGCGGTGATGACGGAGTCGGCGGTGACTCCCTCCATCTCCGCCTCGGGCCGGAGCTGGAGCCGGTGCCGAAGGGTGGGCAGGGCGAGGGCCTTCACATCGTCCGGGATGACGTAGTCGCGCCCGGTGAGCCAGGCCCAGGCGCGGGCGGTGGACAGCAGCGCGGTTGCGCCTCGGGGGGAGGCGCCCAGAGTGAGTGAGGGGGATTCACGGGTGGCACGGCAGATATCGACGACATAAGCGGCGATCTCGGCGGAGACGGAGGTCTTGGCCACGGCGACACGGGCCGCTTCGAGTTCCGCAGGGCCGGCGACGGGACGCACCCCCGCCGCTTCGAGGTCGCGGGGATTGAAGCCCTCCGCGTGCCGGGTCAGGACATTGATCTCGTCCTCGCGGGAGGGAAGGGGGACCGTCAGCTTGAGGAGGAAGCGGTCCAGCTGGGCTTCCGGAAGGGGGTAGGTGCCCTCGTATTCGACGGGGTTCTGCGTCGCGGCGACGAGGAAGGGATCGGGGAGCGGGCGAGGCGTGCCGTCGACCGTCACCTGTCGCTCCTCCATCGCTTCGAGGAGCGACGACTGGGTCTTGGGCGGCGTGCGGTTGATCTCGTCGGCGAGAAGGAGGTTCGTGAAGACCGGCCCGGGCTGGAACGAGAACTCGGACGTGTGGCTGTCGTAGACAAGAGACCCGGTGACGTCGCTCGGCATCAGGTCGGGGGTGAACTGGACGCGCTTCGTGTCGAGCTCGAGCGACGCAGCCAGGGCACGCACCAGGAGGGTCTTGGCGACGCCCGGCACCCCCTCGAGAAGGACGTGACCGCGGCAGAGCAGAGCCACGACGAGTCCGGTGACAGCGGGGTCCTGGCCGACCACGGCCTTGGCGATCTCGGTGCGCAGGGCCTCCAGGGAGGCGCGGGCGCGGTCCGAGCTCTCGGCTGTCTCGGGGGTCGGGGCGCTCATGAGGTGCGTACCTCTCTTTCGAGGGCGTCGAGTTGGTCTGCGAGTCGGACGAGTGCGGTGTCGTCGGCCGGCGGCGCGCCGAAGAGCAGTTCACGGAGGTCGTGCTCACCCTGGGGGAGGTGCGCGGAGACCGCGGGAAGCAGGGCTTCGGGCGAGTGGGTGTCGGCGGCGGAGACACCGAGAAGCGGGGCAAGGCGGGCTCTGGTGGCGGAACGGAGCGAGGCGGCTGCGCGGTCACGCGCGTTCACCTTGCGGTAGAGGCGGGCGCGGCCCTCGGTGGTCTCCGACGCGCGGATGGCGACCGGCAGTTGCTCGGTCACCAGAGGGCCGAGCCGGCGGGCACGCCAGACGGCCG
This sequence comes from Streptomyces sp. OZ13, assembly GCF_052068155.1. NCBI lineage: Bacteria > Bacillati > Actinomycetota > Actinomycetes > Kitasatosporales > Streptomycetaceae > Streptomyces > Streptomyces sp. OZ13. Next base: position 3,050 of record NZ_JBQHCZ010000011.1, read on the forward strand.
CCAGGACGGCCGCCACGAGGAGTTGCAGCGTGCCCCAAAGCCAGCCGCCGGGAATCAGATTGAAGAACGTGTCCTCGCCGTCCGTTTCGCCGGTGCCCTGGTCGTCGCCGTCTCCGTCGGCGGGGCTCGCCGCGGAAGGGTCGTCGAGAGAAGGGATGTACCAGACCAGTTCGGGACGGGACCCGAGTAGTTGCAGGGCGAGGGAGGCATTGCCGTGCTTGTCGAGACGATCGTTGTAGAGGATGTCCGGAGCGCCCAGGAGGACGATGTCGCCGTCGTTCGGCGCGTCGAGCCGCACCAGGGAGGGAAGGCCGTCGCTCGGGTAGCAACTGTCGGCGCCGGACGCCTCCGCCGAGTAGCGCACACCGCCGAGATCGGCGGTGCCCGCGCGGCGAGCGGCGGGGAGGTCGCACCGGGGGCTGCGCTCGGACACCTCGGTCCGGGATTCGATGTCGACGTCCGGCGCGAGTGTGCCGATGGAGGAGAAGCCAGGGGCGATCAGCACTGTTCGTCCGCCGGCGGAGACGGTAGCGGACCGGAAGACCTGCTGCTGAGTGGCCGTCAGCATGTCGGGCTCGGTGACGAGGACGGTGGTGTCGGCGCCGGCCGCGGCGGTGGCGTCCTCCAGGGTGGTGACGACCCTGGTCGAGACTCCCCGGTCCCTGAGGAGTTCGGCGACAGCACGGCTGCCGTTCTGGTCCACGGAGCGTGGGTCGAGACGGCCGTGGTGATCGCCCGAGCGCAGTGCCGCCATGGCAATGCCGGCCACGACGAGAAGGAGGAGCACGAGGAGCAGGCCCCGGACCCGGTTCCAGACCTGGCGGGTGGAGGGCGACATGGACGTGGTGCTGCCCGTGAGGCCGGTCATTCGGCGGCTCCCTCGGCGGCGGTGACCGACAGGGGCTTGGTGCTCTCCAGGGCGAGGTCCAGGTCTCGAAGCCGTTCGTACGCCTGCCGGTCGGCGGTGCGACCGCCGTACGTGACGTCGTCGAAGATACGGGCCGCGGCGCGTAGTTCGTCGGCGTGGTGGGGGAGTGGACGCCCCGCTTCCGCGGCGGCCTCGTCGGCGGTACGGCCCGGCCTGGCGTCGAGGAGCGTGCGTTCCTCCAGCGAGCGGACGATGGCGCGCATGCGCTCCTGCACCGCCTGGTTCCACCGTTCGGCGGCGGCGTGCTTGTCCGCCGCGGTGCGGTGCGCGGAAGCGCTGCGCGGGCCGTCCTCGAAGATGGAGTCCGACGACGTACGGACCGCGCGCTGGGGCTTACCGAGCCGCCACCACAGGGCGGCCGCGAGGGCGACGACGACGAGGATGACGGCGACCAGGCCGATCAAGCCGCCGGGTGTGCCGCTCGATGCGGCGCCGAAGAGACTGTCGACCCACTCCCAGAAGCGGTCGAGGGCGCGCTCGAGGAGGTTCGGGTCGTTCTCGTGGTACATCGGCCTGGACAGCTCTCGCTCCGCCGCCTCGCGGGCGGGATCGCGTGGAGTGTCCACCGGTACGTCGTCGTTCGCGCCGGCAAGCAGTGCCGCCGTCGCGCCCCCCGTGCCCAACACCGCATCAGCCCCCGGTGGAGCGGTCACCGGGAGGTGCCGACCCGTAGCCGGAGACGCCGGCTGCACGCGCGAGTTCGAGGTCGAGCGCTTCGCGGCGGATGCGCTGGTCGACGTAGAGGAGCACCGTCACGCCGGCGGAGATCGGGTAGGTGATCGACGAGGCGATCACGGATCCGATGCCCGTGATGATCAGGAAGGGCCAGCCGAAGTCGGGGCCGGTCCCGGTGAACAGATCACCGACTCCGGCGCCGTCCACCGCGAAGCCGATGATCGTGAACGGGATGGCGATGACCATGCTCACGACGAAGACCAGCAGCAGGGTCAGCAGTGTGATTCCGAAGATGCGCCACCAGGCACCTTGGACGAGCTTGGCGGAGCGGCGCAGCGAAGTGATGACGCCTTGACGTTCCAGCACGAGAGCGGGGGAGGCCAGGGCGAAGCGGACCATCAGCCAGATGATGACGGTGATGGCGGCGAGACCGCCGACCACGGAGAGGAGCACCCCCGCGCCGCCGATGAGCATTCCCGGCAGTACGCCGACGGTCATGATCGCGGCGCTGCCCAGCGGCAGCAGCAGGGTGAGCCCCAGAAGGTGCGGGAGTCGCGGCCGGGCCTCGCGCCAGGCCTCTGCGAGGGTGATCGGGCGGCCGAGCACCGAGCGGCTGATCACCACGGTGAGCAGTGCGGTGGTGAGCAGGGTGCCGATCAAGGTGATCAACAGGGCGGGGCCGAGGGCCACCAGGCTCGCCTGCAGCGACTCGACGGACTGCTCCAGTGCCTCCTCGGGCGTCGCATTGGGATCGACCTCGGGAGGCGCCGGGAGCAGGTAACGCTCCACGAGGATGCTGCAGATCTGGGAGATGACGGAGACCGTGATCGTCACGCTCAGGACCGTGCGCCAGTGCGCACGCAGCGTCGACACCGCGCCGTCGAGGATCTCCCCGACGCCGAGGGGCCGGAGCGGGATGACTCCCGGCTTTGCCGCGGCGGGGGGCCCGCCCCAGCCGCCGCCGTGGTGCCTGCCGCCGCCCCAGTGCGGCGGGGGCGGGCCGGGGACCCGGCCGGGGCCGGTCGGCGCGGACCACTGTCCGGGAGGGGGCTGCTCCTTGGACCACTTCGAGGCAGGACCGCTTCCGTCCGCGGGCGGCGCGGGCTGCGGCACGCCGGGGCCGTTCTGGCCTTCGGAAGGAGCCGATCCGGGCGATGCCCAACCCGGAGTGTCGTTCACGGTCGTCCACCTCATGGATCGTTCACGGGGCCGGCCCGTCGAGCCGGCGCGTTCACAGTGTCCTTCCGCCTGTCCGGGCGGCCGGTTGGCTGCCATCGTGCCACGCGCGGGCTGTCCGCGGACCGGGGCCCGGGTCACCTTCGTACCTTCATTGTCGGAGCGGCACCGGGCAGACTGGGCGGATGGCTGATCAGTACGTACGAAACCCGGTGGGTGCCGAGCCGTCGAAGCTTCCCGTGCTGCGCTGGGACGAACCACCCGAAGGGCCCGTACTGGTACTTCTCGACCAGACCCGGCTCCCCGCCGAAGAGGTCGAGCTGGTCTGCACCGACGTTTCTGTCCTGGTGCGGGCGATCCGTACGCTCGCCGTGCGCGGGGCGCCGCTCCTCCGCATCGCCGGCGCGTACGGCGTGGCCCTCGCGGCGCTGCGGGGCTTCGACGTGGACGAGGCCGCGGAGCTGCTGGAGACGGCGCGGCCCACCGCCGTGAACCTCGGGTACGGGGTGCGGCTGGCGGCGTCCGCGTACCGGACCGCCGTCGAGCGTGGGGCCGATGGCGAAGAGGCGGCCCGCGCGGCGCTCGCGGCGGCCGAGGAGCTGCACCGCCGTGACGAAGAGGCCAGCCGGCTGATGGCCGGGCACGGTCTGGCGCTGCTCGATGAGCTACTGCCGGGCGGGGGTCACCGGATCCTGACGCACTGCAACACCGGGGCACTGGTGTCCGGCGGTGAGGGAACGGCGTTCGCCGTCGCGCTCTCGGCGCACCGGGCGGGCAGGCTCCAGCGGTTGTGGGTGGACGAGACGCGGCCGCTGCTGCAGGGCTCCCGGCTCACCGCCTACGAGGCGGCGCGCAACGGACTGCCCTACACGCTGCTGACGGACAACGCCGCGGGCTCTCTGTTCTCGGCCGGAGAGGTGGACGCCGTGCTGATCGGGGCGGACCGGATCGCCGCGGACGGCTCGGTGGCGAACAAGGTCGGGAGCTATCCGCTGGCCGTGCTCGCCAAGTACCACCATGTGCCGTTCGTCGTGGTCGCCCCCACGACGACGATCGACCTGGCGACACCGGACGGCGCGGCGATCGAGGTGGAGCAGCGGCCTGGGCACGAGGTGACGGAGGTAACATCCCCGCAGTCCGCAGTGGCCGGCGCCGGAAGCGGCGGGCAGACAGTGGCCCCCCTGGGAACCCAGGCGTACAACCCCGCATTCGATGTCACGCCGCCGGATCTGGTGACGGCGATCGTCACCGAGGAGGGGGTGTTGTCGCCGGTCACCGTGGGCGGCGTAGCGGAGCTGTGTGCCAGGTCACGCCAGGTAACGATTAGCTAATGGGATGATGTCGTTTATGAAGGGACGAGTCCTTGTCGTCGACGACGACACCGCACTGGCCGAGATGCTCGGCATTGTGCTGCGTGGTGAAGGTTTCGAGCCGTCGTTCGTAGCGGACGGTGACAAGGCACTTGCCGCTTTCAGGGAGGCCAAGCCGGATCTGGTGCTGCTCGACCTCATGCTGCCCGGAAGGGACGGCATCGAGGTGTGCAGGCTGATCCGGGCCGAGTCGGGTGTTCCGATCGTGATGCTCACTGCCAAGAGCGACACCGTCGATGTCGTGGTCGGGCTCGAGTCCGGGGCCGACGACTACATCGTCAAGCCGTTCAAGCCGAAGGAGCTGGTCGCCCGGATCCGGGCCCGGCTGCGGAGGTCGGAGGAGCCCGCGCCGGAGCAGCTGACGATCGGGGACCTGGTCATCGACGTCGCCGGTCACTCCGTGAAGCGGGACGGGCAGTCGATAGCGCTGACCCCGCTGGAGTTCGACCTGCTGGTCGCACTGGCGCGCAAGCCCTGGCAGGTGTTCACCCGAGAGGTGCTGCTGGAGCAGGTGTGGGGTTACCGCCACGCCGCCGACACCCGGCTGGTGAACGTGCATGTGCAGCGGCTGCGCTCCAAGGTCGAGAAGGATCCGGAGCGGCCGGAGATCGTGGTGACCGTCCGTGGTGTCGGTTACAAAGCCGGGCCGAGCTGACATGTCCAATGGCAGCGTTGCTCCGAAGCCCGGCGAGCCGGGGGTCCGTACGGGGCGGGCTGCCGGACCGGGGCGTGGGCCCTCGCGATTCGGCCGTCTGCTCCATGGCGGACGGCTGCTCCAGGAAAGCGCCCCCGGCGGGCCGGTGCCCCGGCTCGTCATGCGCTGGGTGCGCCGTCCGCTGCTCCCCGCCGTGAGGCTGTGGCGCCGGAACATCCAGCTCCGCGTCGTCGTGAGCACACTCCTGATGTCACTGGGCGTGGTGGTGCTGCTCGGCTTCGTCGTCATCGGGCAGGTGCGCAACGGTCTGCTCGACGCCAAGGGCCAGGCGGCGCAGAGTCAGGCGGCCGGCGGTTTCGCCGTCGCCAGGGAAAAGGCGAACGCGCCGATCGGCCCCGGCGGCGGCCAGGGCGACAACGGCGCGGACGGGAACGCCCGTACATGGCGTTCCGATCTCGTGGTGCAGCTCTCCAGCGGCGGCCAGGGCGCTTTCAACGTGGTCGCGCTCAGCGCCGACGCCCAGGGCGCGGGCACCAGCCGTGCGCCACGCACCTCGGGTGGCGTGGACCCGGCGAGCATCCCGCAGGAGCTGCGGGACGCCGTGCGGCAGGGCGGGGGGACGTTCGAGACGTACCTCAGCATCCGTTACACGGACAACGTGGTCGATCCCGAGCCCGGGCTCGTCGTGGGCACACAGCTGAACGACATCGAGGGCAATCCCTACGAGCTGTACTACCTGTTCCCCCTGGCGCAGGAGGAGCAGTCGCTGAACCTGGTCAGAGGCACCCTCGCCACGGCGGGACTCTTCGTCGTGGTGCTGCTCGGCGCCATCGCCTGGTTGGTGGTGCGCCAGATCGTCACCCCCGTACGGATGGCGGCCGGGATCGCGGAGCGTCTCGCGGCGGGCCGGCTCCAGGAGCGGATGAAGGTCACCGGCGAGGACGACATCGCGAGGCTCGGCGAGGCGTTCAACAAGATGGCGCAGAACCTCCAGCTGAAGATTCAGCAGCTCGAGGAGCTCTCCAGGATGCAGCGCCGCTTCGTCTCGGACGTTTCGCACGAGCTGCGTACGCCGTTGACGACGGTGCGGATGGCCGCCGATGTCATCCACGAGGCGCGCAGCGACTTCGACCCGGTGACGGCGCGCTCCGCCGAACTCCTCGGCGACCAGCTCGACCGCTTCGAGTCGCTGCTCTCCGACCTGTTGGAGATCAGCAGGTTCGACGCGGGCGCCGCCGCGCTCGAGGCGGAGCCGATAGATCTGCGCGAGGTCGTACGGCGGGTGATCGGCGGCGCCGAGCCGCTGGCGGAACGCAAGGGCAGCCGTGTACGGGTCGTCGGTGACGAGCAGCCCGTCGTCGCCGAGGCAGATGCCCGGCGGGTCGAGCGAGTGCTGCGCAATCTCGTGGTCAACGCCGTCGAGCACGGTGACGGCAAGGACGTCGTCGTCCGTATGGCCGTGGCGGGCGGCGCCGTCGCGGTCGCGGTGCGGGACTACGGCGTGGGTCTCAAGCCCGGCGAGGCGACGCGCGTGTTCAACAGGTTCTGGCGTGCCGATCCGGCGCGTGCACGGACCACGGGCGGCACCGGCCTCGGCCTGTCGATCGCCGTCGAGGACGCCAGGCTGCACGGTGGCTGGCTGCAGGCGTGGGGCGAGCCGGGCGGTGGCTCGCAGTTCCGCCTGACCCTGCCTCGCACGGCGGACGAGCCGCTGCGCGGCTCACCGATACCGCTGGAGCCGGAGGACTCGCGGCAGAACCGGGAGCGTGCCGCCTCGTCGGGTAAATCTGAGGGGAACGGGCACCGGATGACGTCCGTGCCCGCTCAGACGGCGTCGGACCTGTCGCCGCTGCCGCCGCGCAGCGCGCCCCCCGAGGTCGACCCGACGGCGCTGCCGGGCAACGGCTCACGGGTGGTGGCACGACAGGCAGGAGAGCGGGGGGACCTTCCCGCGGCGAGGGCTTCATCGGAGCGGGAGGACACGACTCGTGGGCGCTGACACCCGTCGTCACGGGCAGGCGGGCGTGCGGCGCGCAGCGGCGCTGCTCGGCTGCAGCGGAGTGCTGCTGGCCGGGTGCGCGTCGATGCCGGACACCGGCGACGTCCACGCCGTCAAGGCGTCTCAGCGGGCCGACTCGCAGGTGCGGGTGTACGCGGTGCCGCCGAGGAAGGACGCGACCCCCGACGAGATCGTCACGGGCTTCCTCGAGGCGATGACCAGTGACGACACCAACTTCGACACGGCACGCTCGTACCTGACACCGGAGGCGTCGGAGAAGTGGCAGCCGGAGGCGAGCACGACGGTGCTGGCGTCGGCCCCCGACCCCGGCGTGCCGATCCCGGGCCGCCGGGACAACCCCGGGATGAGTTACCCGCTGCTCGGACGGCACATCGCCACCGTCGACGCGCAGCACGCCTATCAGCCCGTCACGCCGAGCGAGTACCGCCGGACCATCCACCTGTCGCAGAAGGCGGGCCCCGACGGCAAGCAGTGGCGCATCGACAGCCTGCCCGCCGGGCTGCTGCTGGGCGCCTCCGACTTCGAGCGCAACTACCGCTCGGTCAACAAGTACTACTTCGCCTCCGGACGCGACGTCGTGGTCGCCGACCCGGTCTACATCAGGCAGCGGCAGGATCCGGTGACCCGGATGGACCCGGTGACCCAGGCGGTCAAGGCACTGCTGGAAGGGCCCACGAACTGGCTGAAGCCGGTTGTCGAGTCGCGGTTCCCGACCGGTACGGCGATGAAGCTCAAGGACGGTGCCACGTCGCTGTCCTTCGACGACCGCAACGGCCTGAAGGTGCCTCTGGACGACAAGGCGTCGAACGTGGGGCGCACGCAGTGCATGAAGATGGCGGCGCAGATCATGTTCACCATCAAGGACCTGTCGGCGGCGAGGCTCGAGCAGGTCGAATTGCTGCGCGCCAACGGATCGCAGCTGTGTGTGATGAGTGCCGGCCAGGCCGAGGGCTACGCGCCGGACCACTCCTCCGGTCGCCCGGACAACCAGTACTTCGTCGACAGCAAGCGCCGCCTGGCCCTGTTGGCGGCGGGGGCGGCGGAGGCCGGAGAACCGCAGAACGTGGCAGGCCCCTTCGGTGACGGCCGCCTCGCGGTGGACGCGGTCGGTGTGGCGAGGGACGAACACAAGGCCGCGGCCGTCGCCGCCGACTTCAGCCGGCTGTACGTGGCGTCGATCGTCTCCGACAGCAAGCTGGGCGACCCGGTGATCACCAGCGCCGGCAAGGGGCCCGACAACCGTCTGACGGCGCCCAGCTGGGACGGGCGCGGGGATCTGTGGGTGGCCGACCGGGATCCGGACGCGCCGGCACTCAAACGCCTGCCGAACGACGCGGACGCCCCGGAGGAGGTCAAGATCGTTCCGGGGCTTGACGGAGCGCGCATCCAGGCGGTGAAGGTGTCCGCGGACGGTGCGCGGATCGCGCTGCTGCTGACCGAGGGCGGCAGTACGACCCTGAAGATCGGGCGCGTGGAACGGCACGGCGACAGCGACGATCCCGTGGTGACCGTCACCGAACTGCGGCCCGCCGCACCGCAGATGGAGGCCGTCACGGCGGTGTCGTGGGCGGGGCCGAGCAGGCTTGTCGTGGTCGGCAAGGAGGCCGGCGGCGTTCAGCAGGTGCGGTACATCCAGACGGACGGCTCGACCGTCCCCAAGGGGATCCTGCCGGGCCTCAACCAGGTGAAGTCGGTCGCCGCGTCGGACGACGAGAGCCAGCCGCTCGTCGCCTACTCGCAGGAGGACGGCATCGTGCGCCTGCCCGCCGGCGCCAACTGGCAGACGCTGGTCAAGGAGGGCACCGCGCCGGTCTACCCGGGCTAGAGGCGCGGCGGCGGACCGCCCGGCAGTGTGTTTTCCACAGGGCCGGCCGGACTGTCCGCCGCCCTGCCACAGTGGTCCTCATGCGGGCGTGGTGGCGCGAAATCTCCGGTCTGGTGATCCCTGCGGTCTGCGGCGGATGCGGCACGCCCCGTACGCAGCTGTGCGAGGGGTGCGGGCAGGCGCTGCACGGGCAGGCGGCACGCAGGGCCAGACCGGTGCCGGAGCCGGCGGGGCTCCCCGTGGTGCACGCCGCGGCGGCCTACACCGACCCGGTCCGCGCCGTGATCCTGGCGCACAAGGAGCGGGGCGCGCTCGGGCTGGCCGGGCCGCTCGGGGCGGCACTGGCCGAGTCCGTGCGGGCGACCGTGGGATACGCGAACGGTTCGGGCGGGCCCGTGCTGCTGGTGCCCGTGCCGTCCGCGCCGGGTGCCGTCCGGGCGCGTGGTCATGACGCGGCACGGCGGATCGCCCTTGCGGCGGCGGCCGAGCTGCGGCGTACGGGCCGGGCCGCGCGGGTGCTTCCGGTTCTGCGGCAGCGGCGCCGGATGGCCGACCAGGCGGGCCTCACGGCCCGCGAGAGGCTCGCGAACGTGGCGGGGGCCCTGGAGGTGCGGGCCGGTGGTGCGCGGCTCCTGGCGGGCGGCAGGTCGGTGATCGTGGACGATCTCATGACGACCGGGGCGACGCTCGTCGAGGCGGCGCGGGCACTGAGTGCCGCATGGGGGCCGGATCCGGGTGCCGCGGTGCCGGCCGGGGCGGCGGTCGTCGCTGTTCCACCGATGTCCTTCGACATAAACCGGAACTGAATGAGAACCCGCATCGTTGCTGCTAGTGACAGGGCAAAAACCCCTGATCGGAGGTACCTCCGAGTAGCGGGTGCCGACACCCGTCCCAGAGAGCTATGTTCGGTGTGAGGAATGGCGACAAGCACACCTCACCGAATGGCTGCCGGTTTCCCGGCCGGGAAAACGCGGCGGCGACGCTTCGAAAATTGGGTGAGTGGAGATCTTGCCGACTGGGGAGGAGGAGGTGAAAGTCGCCAAGTCCGAGGCTCCGGAGATCACCGGAGCCTGGTGCAAGAGGGAGATGCTCCGCAGCCGGTGAGCGGGCGGAGCGAATCCGGGAACGGAGTTCTGCGTGGACATCGTCGTCAAGGGCCGCAAGACCGAGGTGCCCGAGCGGTTCCGCAAGCACGTGGCCGAGAAGCTGAAGCTGGAGAAGATCCAGAAGCTCGACGGCAAGGTGATCAGCCTCGACGTCGAGGTGTCCAAGGAGCACAACCCGCGGCAGGCCGACCGTTCCGACCGCGTGGAGATCACACTCCGCTCGCGTGGCCCGGTGATCCGGGCCGAGGCCGCGGCCGCCGACCCGTACGCAGCGCTGGACCTCGCGACCGGCAAGCTGGAGGCGCGCCTTCGCAAGCAGCACGAGAAGCGTCACAACCGGCGTGGCGCCGGCCGCCTGTCCGCAGCCGAGGTGGTCGATGTCGTCCCCGGCGTCGCAGAGTTGAGCGCCACCAACGGCCGGCCCCTCGCCCAGGAGGCGACCGAGTCCGTTCCCACCACCAAGATCGGCTCGATCGAGGTGCAGGGTGAAGGACCGCTCGTGGTCCGCGAGAAGCTGCACACAGCAGCACCGATGACGCTCGACCAGGCGCTCTACGAAATGGAGCTGGTCGGGCACGACTTCTATCTCTTCGTCGACTCCGAGACGAAGCAGCCCAGTGTCGTCTACCGGCGACACGCCTACGACTACGGCGTCATTCACCTGGAGACGGACCCCTTGGCCGGGTCCGAGGCAGGCGGCGCCGGAGGTGCGCTCGGCGGCTGACGCCGAAATCCCGTAGCCCTGTCGACGAAGAATCCCGGTGCCCCTGGAGCGCCTCGTGCGCCCCCAGGGGCACCCTCGTGCGACAACAGGATCACCGCATTGTCGCCCGGGCATGAAAGCATGACGTCGTAAGCCAACCGGTGCGCCCCGCACTGACGTTGGCGGACCACACATGATCTTCGGGCCACGGCCTCAGGGGGAGGAACGATGGCGGACACTTTCGGTCCGGTGCACGGCAGCACGGGCCACCCCGGTGAAACGCACTCGGACGGTGAACGGCACAGCGAGGAGGAGGGCGGCGGGGGCAAGGAGCCCATCCGGGTCCTGGTCGTCGACGACCACGCGCTGTTCCGGCGGGGACTGGAGATCGTCCTCGCGCACGAGGAGGGCATCGAGGTCGTCGGTGAGGCGGGCGACGGGGCGGAGGCCGTGGACAAGGCGGCCGACCTGCTGCCGGACATCGTGCTGATGGACGTGCGAATGCCGAAGCGGGGCGGCATCGAGGCGTGCACCTCCATCAAGGAGGTGGCCCCCAGTGCGAAGATCATCATGTTGACGATCAGCGACGAGGAGGCCGACCTCTACGACGCGATCAAGGCCGGGGCCACCGGCTATCTCCTCAAGGAGATCTCCACGGACGAGGTCGCGACCGCCATCCGAGCGGTTGCGGACGGGCAGTCACAGATCAGCCCCTCCATGGCGTCGAAGCTGCTCACCGAGTTCAAGTCGATGATTCAGCGCACCGACGAGCGCAGGCTGGTGCCCGCGCCACGGCTCACCGACCGGGAGCTGGAGGTGCTCAAGCTCGTGGCGACGGGCATGAACAACCGGGACATCGCCAAGGAGTTGTTCATCTCGGAGAACACCGTCAAGAACCATGTGCGGAACATCCTGGAGAAGCTTCAGCTGCACTCCAGGATGGAGGCCGTGGTCTACGCGATGCGGGAGAAGATCCTCGAGATCCGGTAGCCGAGGCTTCCGGGATCCGGCCGGTACGGGCGGGACCGGTCCGCGATGTCAGTCCAGGGCCTTGACCAGGTCCGCCATGAGCTCGGGGCGGTCGACCCGCTCGACGCGGACGGAGTCGCAGCCCACCCACTCCGCCGCCTCACGCAGGGCCTGCGCCATCGGAGCCACGGCCTTGGGAGTGTCCAGCGAGACCTGGCGGGCCACCAGCGTCCTGCCCTCGCGGGCCGGGTCGACACGGCCCAGCAGCTTCCCGCCGGCGAGCAGCGGCATCGCGAAATAGCCGTGCACCCGCTTCTGCTTGGGGACGTAGGCCTCCAGCCGATGGGTGAAGCCGAAGATGCGCTCGGTCCGCGCGCGCTCCCAGATCAGCGAGTCGAACGGCGAGAGCAGGGTCGTGCGGTGCCGGCCGCGCGGCGTGGAGGCGAGCGCCGCTGGATCCGCCCAGGCGGACTTGGCCCAGCCCTGCACCTGGACAGGCACCAGCCCCGAGTCCGCGACGACGGCGTCGAACTGCTCGCCCTTGAGGCGGTGGTAGTCCGCGATGTCCGCGCGGGTGCCGACGCCCAGCGACTCACCCGCCAGCCGCACGAGACGGCGCAGGCACTCGGTGTCGTCCAGGTCGTCGTGCAGCAGGTCGTCGGGGATCGCCCGCTCCGCGAGGTCGTACACCCGCTTCCAGCTGCGCCGCTCCGTGCACACGACCTCGCCGTACATCAGAGCGCGTTCGACGGCGACCTTGGAGGCGGACCAGTCCCACCACTCCCCGCCGTTGTTCGCGCCGCCCAGGCCGGTCGCGGTCAGCGGCCCCTCCGCCCGCAGTTGCTTGATCACGGCGTCGTACGCGCCGTCCGGGAGCTCGTGGTACCACTGCGGGCGGGCGCGGTAGGCGCGCCGCCTGAAGGCGAAGTGGGGCCACTCCTCGACGGGCAGGATGCACGCCGCGTGCGACCAGTACTCGAAGCTGTGGCCGCCCGTCCAGTAGGCGTCCTCGACCACCTTGCGGCCGACGGCGCCCAGCCGCGCGTACGGGATCAGCTCGTGCGAGCGGGCCAGCACCGAGATCGTGTCCAGCTGCACGGCGCCGAGATGACGCAGAACGCCTCGCACCCCGCCCCGCCTGTCGGGAGCGCCCAGGAACCCCTGGGCGCGGAGGGCTATGCGGCGGGCCTCGTCGGCCGAGAGTTCGAGGGTGGGGGGCGGCGTCGTCATGTCCTGCACGATAGAGGGCGCCACTGACACTCCGGCCCCCTACGCAAGGGGCCCCCGACGAGGAATCACGGTGCTCCGCCCGGGGACCGGCGCCTACGGCTTCGCCGCGGGAGGGAACCCGGACTCAGCGGCGTGCCGGCAGATAGGCGTGGTTGCTCGCCAGCCCGAGGTCGGACGGAAGCAGTCCACCGACCCACACGTCGCGCAGGGTGTCCTTGTTGAGCAGTGCCGCGCGCAGCTCCCCCTCCATGCGGAAGCCGGCCTTCTGCGCGACCGCGCGCGAGGCGGCGTTGCCGACCTCGGCGCGCCATTCCAGACGGGTGGCGCCCAGTCTCATGAAGGCCCAGTGGGAGACGGCGGTGACGCTCTCCGCCATGACGCCCCGGCCCCGGTGTTCCTTGCCCGTCCAGAAGCCGATCTCCCACGTGCCGGAAAAGGTGCGCATGGTCACGGCGACCGAGCCCATCAGCGGCCCGCCTTCGCGCGGCAGCACGGCGAAGGTGCACATGGTGCCGTTGCGCCAGCCGTCGGGGACCGTCTGTTCGGTGAACTCGGCGGCGTGTTGCCACTCGTAGGGGGAGGGAACCGTCGTCCACCGCTGGATGTCGGGATCCTGGCAGGCCTGGTGGACGGACTTCGTGTCCTCGGGGGTGAAGGTCCGCAGCAGCAGGCGTTCGGTGGTGAGGGTGATCGGCTCCATGCCGGGATTCTTGCCAGCGCGGCGCGCCGATGCGAGCACTTTCCGTGCTTGACCGGCACCTTCACTGCTTCCCACGCGTTCACCTGATGGCGGACAGCAGGGCTCAGTGGCCATGGACCTCCCGACGCGGCCGGGTCCTCGCTTACGATGGCCGATGCGGTGGGGCCCACCTGCCGTGCCCGCGCCAGTGTCCACCACAGACCCAGTGCCAGGCCCGACCGGCAAGGAGACCAACCTCAGTGTCCGTCTTCAACAAGCTCATGCGTGCAGGCGAAGGCAAGATCCTGCGCAAACTGCACCGCATCGCGGACCAGGTCAACTCCATCGAAGAGGACTTCGTCAACCTCTCCGACGCCGAGTTGCGGGCGCTCACGGACGAGTACAAGCAGCGTTTCGCAGACGGTGAGAGCCTGGACGACCTGCTTCCCGAGGCGTTCGCCACCGTGCGTGAGGCCGCCAAGCGAGTGCTCGGCCAGCGCCACTACGACGTCCAGCTCATGGGCGGCGCCGCCCTGCACCTCGGATATGTCGCAGAGATGAAGACCGGTGAGGGCAAGACCCTCGTCGGCACGCTCCCCACCTATCTGAACGCGCTGTCCGGCAAGGGCGTCCACCTGATCACGGTGAACGACTACCTCGCCGAGCGCGACTCCGAGATGATGGGCCGCGTCCACAAGTTCCTGGGCCTCGAAGTCGGCTGCATCCTCGCCAACATGTCGCCGGCCCAGCGCCGTGAGCAGTACAACTGCGACATCACTTACGGCACGAACAACGAGTTCGGCTTCGACTATCTGCGCGACAACATGGCGTGGTCCAAGGACGAGCTCGTCCAGCGCGGCCACAACTTCGCCGTGGTCGACGAGGTCGACTCGATCCTCGTCGACGAGGCCCGTACGCCGCTGATCATCTCCGGCCCCGCCGACCAGGCCACCAAGTGGTACGGCGACTTCGCCAAGCTCGTGACGCGTCTCACCCGCGGCGAGGCGGGGAACCAGCTCAAGGGCATCGAGGAGACCGGCGACTACGAGGTCGACGAGAAGAAGCGCACCGTCGCGATCCACGAGTCCGGTGTCGCCAAGGTCGAGGACTGGCTCGGCATCGACAACCTCTACGAGTCGGTGAACACGCCCCTCGTCGGTTATCTGAACAACGCCATCAAGGCCAAGGAACTGTTCAAGAAGGACAAGGACTACGTCGTCATCGACGGCGAAGTCATGATCGTCGACGAGCACACCGGCCGTATCCTCGCCGGCCGCCGCTACAACGAGGGCATGCACCAGGCGATCGAGGCGAAGGAAGGGGTGGACATCAAGGACGAGAACCAGACGCTCGCCACGATCACCCTCCAGAACTTCTTCCGCCTCTACGACAAGCTCTCCGGTATGACCGGTACGGCGATGACCGAGGCCGCCGAGTTCCACCAGATCTACAAGCTCGGTGTCGTGCCGATCCCGACGAACAGGCCGATGGTCCGCAAGGACCAGTCCGACCTGATCTACCGCACCGAGGTCGCGAAGTTCGCCGCCGTCGTCGACGACATCGCGGAGAAGCACGAGAAGGGCCAGCCGATCCTCGTCGGCACCACTTCGGTCGAGAAGTCCGAGTACCTCTCGCAGCAGCTGAGCAAGCGCGGCATCCAGCACGAGGTCCTCAACGCCAAGCAGCACGACCGTGAGGCGACGATCGTCGCCCAGGCCGGCCGCAAGGGCGCCGTCACCGTCGCCACGAACATGGCCGGCCGTGGTACCGACATCAAGCTCGGCGGCAACCCTGACGACCTCGCGGAGGCCGAGCTGCGCCAGGCCGGTCTCGACCCCGTCGAGCACGTCGAGGAGTGGGCCGCGGCCCTGCCCGCCGCGCTGGAGCGCGCCGAGGCGGCCGTGAAGGCCGAGCACGACGAGGTCAAGGAGCTCGGAGGCCTGTACGTGCTGGGCACCGAGCGCCACGAGTCCCGCCGTATCGACAACCAGCTGCGCGGTCGTTCCGGCCGTCAGGGCGACCCCGGCGAGTCCCGTTTCTACCTCTCGCTCGGCGACGACCTGATGCGCCTGTTCAAGGCACAGATGGTCGAGCGCGTGATGTCGATGGCGAACGTGCCCGACGACGTCCCGATCGAGAACAAGATGGTGACGCGCGCGATCGCCTCCGCGCAGTCCCAGGTCGAGCAGCAGAACTTCGAGACCCGTAAGAACGTCCTGAAGTACGACGAGGTGCTCAACCGGCAGCGCGAGGTCATCTACGGCGAGCGCCGCCGCGTTCTGGAGGGCGAGGACCTGCACGAGCAGGTGCGTCACTTCATGGACGACACCATCGACGCCTACATCCAGGCGGAGACGGTCGAGGGCTTCGCCGAGGAGTGGGACCTGGACCGCCTGTGGGGCGCGTTCAAGCAGCTCTACCCGGTGAAGATCACCGTCGAGGAGCTGGAGGAGGCGGCCGGCGACCGTGCCGGTATCACCGCCGAGTTCATCGCCGACTCGATCAAGGACGACATCCACCAGCAGTACGACGAGCGTGAGAAGCAGCTCGGCTCGGACATCATGCGTGAGCTCGAGCGGCGCGTGGTGCTGTCGGTCCTGGACCGCAAGTGGCGCGAGCACCTCTACGAGATGGACTACCTCCAGGAGGGCATCGGCCTGCGCGCGATGGCGCAGAAGGACCCCTTGGTCGAGTACCAGCGTGAGGGCTTCGACATGTTCACCGCCATGATGGAGGGCATCAAGGAGGAGTCCGTCGGCTACCTGTTCAACCTGGAGGTCCAGGTCGAGCAGCAGGTCGAGGAGGTCCCGGTGCAGGAGGCGGCGGCGAAGACCTCGCTGGCCAAGGAGGACGCGGTGCCGGCGGGCGCGGGTCGTCCCGAGATCCGTGCCAAGGGGCTCGAGACGCCGCAGCGTCCCGACCGCCTGCACTTCTCCGCTCCGACGGTGGACGGCGAGGGCGGCGTGATCGAGGGCGACTTCGACAACGGCGACGGCCAGTCGCGGTCGGAGTCGGACGGCATGACGCGTGCGGAGCGCCGCAAGGCACAGAAGACGGCGGGACGTCGTCGCAAGAAGTGACGGCGTACGCAGCATCCGACGGCCGGGGCCGGACACCGAGGGGTGTCCGGCCCCGGCCGCGTCTTCCCCGACGATCGGGCCCGCCCGGTCAGGCGCCCGGGCTCCATCGAACCGGCCCGGCCGCGGCCGGGCCCTGGCTTCTCGCCCGTGCCTGACCGCCAGGCCCTGTCTGCTCCTCCGCAGCCGACTGGCTGGATCCTGGCTGCTCGCCGCTGGCCGGGGGCCGCCCAGGCCCTGGCTCCACGCCCCCCGGACGGCCTTCCAGGCAGCGCGGGGCCGCTCCGAGCGGCGCGGCCCGGCCAATGCCCGGCCGCGCCGCTCGGGGCCTCCAGGCGGGCACTCAGGCATCCGTACACCATGGCTGCGCATGCCCGGGCTCCGCCCAGCAGCCTCAGACCCCCGGAGGACCGGACGCCGCAGCGCGGGGCCCACCGCCCACCCGGGCCGCCGTTTCAGCGGTTCGCCGCGACCTCGATCGCCGCGCAGCGCCAGCGCAGGTCCCGGCCCTGCTCCAGCCGGAACGCCATCGCGCTGACCCGGTCGCCCGAGCCGATGCGGGCGAAGGCCTCGATCACGCCCGGCCCCGGGTGGAACTCGCCGCAGTGGCGGATGACCGGCGTGGCCCGGTCCGCCGGAAGCAACGGCGTCCCCGGCGCGAGCCGGACCAACTGTTCATAGGCCTCGCCGATCGTGTGCCCGAGCATCCAGTGCACCGGTCGCCGGCCGCTCAGGACCGCGAGCAGGCGGTCGGCGAACCAGTAGTGCGGTTTGTGCAGCCTGCCGCGTGCCCGGGTCAGCGCCGCCGCCGCGTGGGCGGCGGGCCTGCGCTGGTCGTGGCGGCCTGCGGGCCTTGTCCTGTCCATACGGATCGCCCCCGATGTGCTGGTCCCGGGCTGGGTACCGGGAGGTAGCTTCGACGGGGAACTTCTATGGCGTGCGCACCTTTGCCGCAAAGCGGCGAAACCGCCCAGGGAGGCGGTCGGGAAGTTCACCTATCAGTGTGACGAGGCGCTGTACGGGCGGGCCGCACGGGCCTTCGGCGGTGTACCAGGTGGACGGCGGGAGGGCGAGCGGGCGCACCCCGAAGGGGGACGCCGCACGTATCCTGAGGGCGATCACCGACTACGAAAGCGGCCTGTCATGCGCGTGTACGTCCCCCTGACCCTTCCCGGTCTCGCAGCGGCGCACAAGGCGGGCGAACTGGGCCCCGGTCCGCTGACCGCCTACGCCGTCACGCCCGGACTGCGCGAGTGGTACGTCTCCGACGACATCGAGGAACTGGAGTACGCGGCGCTCAGCCGCGCCGCCGCCGCGTCCCTGCGTCTGATCGCCGGCGACCCCGACGCGGCCCGGCGCCGCGCGGTCGTGGCCGTCGACGTGCCGGACCAGGACGCCGTCGCCGATCCCGACCGGGTCCTCGACGCCGGTGCGCTCGGCGAGGTTCGGGTCGCCCGGGCCGTGCCGATGTCCAAGGCGGCCGCCGTCCATGTGGACGCCGACGACGCGGTGGACGACGTCGCGGCCGCCGTCGCGGCGCTCGGCGCGGCCGACCACGGTGACGACGACGCGCAGTTCACCGTCGACGGCGCGGAGGACCACGAACTGCTCTGGTTCGGCGTGCAGGAGATCCCGAACATCGTCGGCTGACCTGCCGCCCACGCCGGCCGTCGAAACGGTGACCCACCGCACGCGTTGCCGTGCCGGTGACCTGCCTCGCGCCGGCCGTCGTACCCGGTGCCGCCGTACACGTTGCCGCTCCCGGTGACCCCCGCCCCGATGCCGCACCCGGTGACCCGCCGTGCGCCGGTCTGTCGTACCCGGCCTGTACGGTTTCCGCCATGGGCAAGCAGGGGACGCAGGCGCATCTGGTCTGGGACTGGAACGGCACACTGCTCGACGACATCGGCGCGGTCATCGCGGCGACGAACGCCGCCTTCGCGGAGCTGGGGCTCGAGCAGATCACGCTCGAGCGGTACCGGGAGCTGTACTGCGTGCCCGTCCCCCGTTTCTACGAGCGGCTCATGGGGCGGCTGCCGACGAACGACGAATGGCTCGTGATGGACGCGGCCTTCCACAAGCACTACTGGACCCGGGCCGAGACGTGCGGGCTCGCCGAGGGTGCCGCGGAGCTGCTCGTCCGCCGCCAGAGTGCCGGTCTGACCCAGTCGCTGCTGTCCCTCGCCCCGCACGAACACCTGGTGCCCATCGTGCGCCGGCACGGCATCGAGGAGCGCTTCGTCCGGGTCGACGGCCGGATCGGCGCGTCGACCGCGGGCAAGGCCGAGCACATGGTGCGGCACCTGGCGCAGCTCGGCGGCGTAAGGGCCGAGCATGTCGTCGTCATCGGTGACGCGGCGGACGATGCCGTCGCCGCCGCCCACGTCGGCGCGAAGGCCGTGCTGTACACAGGCGGATCGCACAGCCGCGCCAGTCTGGAAAGCGTCGGAGTGCCGGTGGTCGACTCGCTCCAGGAGGCGGTCGAGGTGGCCGAGGAGCTCGTGGCCGGCTGACCGGCCACGGGCGTCACGTCACCGGCGCCGTCGCCCGCAGCACCTTGAGGAACTCCCGCATCCACACCGGATGGTCCGGCCAGGCGCGCGAGGAGACCAGCGAACCGTCCACGACCGCCGCCACGTCCTGGAACGACGCCCCGGCGGCCTGCATGTCCAGTTCGAGCGCCGGGTACGAGGTGACGCGGCGTCCCTCCAGTCCCCCGGTCGCCGCGGTCAGCAGCGGGCCGTGGCAGATCTGGGCCACCGGCTTGTCGGAGTCGAAGAACGCCTTGAGGATCTTGCGGAGCTCGGGGTCGTTGCGCAGATACTCGGGCGCGCGGCCGCCGGGAATCACGATGGCGGCGTACGCCCCGGGCTCGACCTCGGAGAAGGCCAGGTCCGCCTGCCAGGTGTAGCCCGGCTTCTCGGTGTAGGTGTCGAAGCCCGGCTCGAAGTCGTGCACGACGAACTGCAGCTTCTTGCGGGCGGGGGCCGCGATGTGCACCTCGTACCCCTCTTCCAGCAGCCGCTGGTACGGGTAGAGGACCTCCAGGGACTCTGCGGCGTCCCCGGTGACGATGAGGATCTTCGTGGTCATGGCTGCTCCCGGTTGATTGGTTGCCAAGAGGGCCTGTGTCGCTGTCCAGAGTGTCAAACTTCGGACCCCGCTTTTGTACACATACGGCTCATGACGGGGCGGGGGTGCGGGGAGATAGCCTGGGGGCGTGATCAGCGCGATATGCCGTGGGGGCAGCGAAGCCCCCGGCCTGCGCCCGGACCGCCACCGCGTCCGGGCGATCGCTGACCCCTCCCGTCCGGACTGTCGCAGCCAGACAGAATTGGCCGATAACGGCTCGGACGACTCTCATCGCGGCATACCGTCGACTGCGACCGGACACCCCGGGACGCGGCGATTCGTCGCATCTTTCACCTACGTCACGCAACGGCGCGCGACAGGAGCCAGAGGACATGCAGACCAAGCTGGACGAAGCCAAGGCCGAGCTGCTCGCACGGGCCGCCCGGGTAGCTGAGAACAGCCCGGCCGGGGGGCACCTTCCGACTGGGACAGAGCAAGGGAAGCGCCCTGACCGGGACACCCTGCTCACGTACCTCCAGCGCTACTACCTGCACACAGCTCCGGAGGACCTGACCGACCGCGACCCGGTCGACATCTTCGGTGCGGCACTTTCCCACTACCGGCTCGCCGAAAACCGCCCCCAGGGCACCGCGAACGTCCGCGTCCACACGCCGACCGTGGAGGAGAACGGCTGGACCTGCAGCCACTCCGTCGTGGAAGTCGTCACCGACGACATGCCCTTCCTCGTCGACTCCGTCACCAACGAGCTCTCCCGCCAGGGCCGCGGCATCCATGTCGTGATCCACCCGCAGGTCGTCGTCCGCCGTGATGTGACCGGCAGGCTCATCGAGGTCCTGTCCTCGGACACGCATGCCAAGGACCTCCCGCACGACGCCCTCGTCGAGTCCTGGATCCACGTCGAGATCGACCGCGAGACCGACCGCGCCGACCTGAAGCAGATCACCGCCGATCTGCTGCGCGTCCTGTCCGACGTCCGAGAGGCCGTCGAGGACTGGGAGAAGATGCGCGACGCCGCGCTGCGCATCGCCGAGCGGCTGCCCGACGAGCCCAAGGCCGACGACCTGCCCGAGCAGGAGGTCGAGGAGGCCCGTGAGCTGCTGCGCTGGCTCGCCGCCGACCACTTCACCTTCCTCGGCTACCGGGAGTACGAACTCACCGACGCCGACGCGCTGGCCGCCGTCCCCGGCACCGGACTCGGGATCCTGCGCTCCGACCCGCCGCACCACGAGGACGAGGCCCACCCGGTCAGTCCGTCCTTCAGCCGGCTGCCGGCCGATGCCCGCGCCAAGGCCCGTGAGCACAAGCTGCTCGTGCTGACGAAGGCCAACAGCCGCGCCACCGTGCACCGCCCCAGCTACCTGGACTACATCGGCGTCAAGAAGTTCGACGCCGAGGGCAACGTCGTCGGGGAGCGCCGCTTCCTCGGCCTGTTCTCCTCCGCCGCGTACACCGAGTCGGTGCGCCGCGTGCCGGTCGTCCGCCGCAAGGTCGCGGAGGTCCTGGAGGGCGCGGGCTTCTCGCCCAACAGCCACGACGGTCGCGACCTGCTGCAGATCCTCGAGACGTACCCGCGTGACGAGCTCTTCCAGACGCCCGCCGACCAGTTGCGTGCGATCGTCACCAGCGTCCTCTACCTCCAGGAGCGCCGCAGGCTGCGGCTGTATCTGCGCCAGGACGAGTACGGGCGCTACTACTCCGCGCTGGTCTACCTGCCGCGTGACCGCTACACCACCGGTGTGCGGCTGCGCCTGATCGACATCCTCAAGGAGGAACTCGGCGGGACCAGCGTCGACTTCACCGCGTGGAACACCGAGTCGATCCTCTCCCGCATCCACTTCGTGGTGCGGGTCCCCGTCGGTACCGAGCTGCCGCACCTCACCGACGCCGACACCGAGCGCATCGAGGCACGGCTGGTCGAGGCGGCGCGCTCCTGGGCCGACGGCTTCGGCGAGGCGCTGAACGCCGAGTTCGGCGAGGAACGCGCCGCCGAGCTGCTGCGCCGCTACGCGGGCGCCTTCCAGGAGGGCTACAAGGCCGACCACTCGCCGCGCTCCGCCGTGGCCGACCTGGTCCGCATGGAGGAGCTCGCCGAGTCCGGCAAGGACTTCGCGCTGTCCCTGTACGAGCCGGTCGGGGCGGGCCCCGGCGAGCGGCGCTTCAAGATCTACCGGACCGGTGAGCAGGTCTCCCTGTCCGCGGTGCTGCCGGTGCTGCAGCGCCTCGGCTGCGAGGTCGTCGACGAGCGCCCGTACGAACTGCGGTGCGCCGACCGGACCCACGCCTGGATCTACGACTTCGGGCTGCGCATGCCGAAGACCGGCGCGAACGGCGACTACCTCGCCGACGACGCCCGCGAGCGCTTCCAGGACGCCTTCGCCGCCGTGTGGACGGGCGAGGCGGAGAACGACGGCTTCAACTCGCTGGTGCTCGGTGCGGGGCTCAACTGGCGCGAGGCGATGGTGCTGCGCGCGTACGCGAAGTACCTGCGCCAGGCCGGTTCGACCTTCAGCCAGGACTACATGGAGGACACCCTCCGCAACAACGTCCACACCACCCGGTTGCTGGTCTCGCTGTTCGAGGCGCGGATGTCGCCGGACCGCCAGCGGGCCGGCACCGAGCTGATCGACGGACTGCTCGAGGAACTCGACGGCGCGCTCGACCAGGTCGCCAGCCTCGACGAGGACCGCATCCTGCGTGCCTTCCTCACCGTCATCAAGGCCACCCTGCGCACCAACTTCTTCCAGGAGGCGGCAGGCGGCGCCCCGCACGGCTATGTGTCGATGAAGTTCGACCCGCAGGCCATCCCGGACCTGCCGGCACCGCGCCCGGCGTTCGAGATCTGGGTGTACTCGCCGCGGGTCGAGGGCGTCCACCTGCGCTTCGGCAAGGTCGCCCGAGGCGGTCTGCGCTGGTCCGACCGGCGTGAGGACTTCCGTACGGAGATCCTCGGCCTGGTCAAGGCGCAGATGGTCAAGAACACCGTGATCGTGCCGGTCGGCGCCAAGGGCGGCTTCGTCGCCAAGCAGCTGCCCGACCCGTCCGTGAACCGTGACGCCTGGCTCGCCGAAGGCATCGCCTGCTACCGGATCTTCATCTCGGCGCTCCTCGACATCACCGACAACCTGGTCGCGGGCGAGGTCGTCCCGCCGGCCCAGGTGGTCCGGCACGACGAGGACGACACGTACCTCGTGGTGGCCGCCGACAAGGGCACCGCGTCGTTCTCCGACATCGCCAACGAGGTCGCGGTCGCGTACAACTTCTGGCTCGGTGACGCCTTCGCGTCGGGCGGCTCCGCCGGATACGACCACAAGGGCATGGGCATCACCGCCCGCGGCGCCTGGGAGTCGGTCAAGCGGCACTTCCGCGAGCTCGGCCACGACACCCAGACCCAGGACTTCACGGTCGTCGGCGTCGGCGACATGTCCGGTGACGTGTTCGGCAACGGCATGCTGCTCAGCGAGCACATCCGGCTCGTCGCGGCCTTCGACCACCGCCACATCTTCATCGACCCGAACCCTGATGCGGCCCTCTCGTACGCGGAGCGCCGCCGGCTCTTCGAACTGCCCCGTTCCTCCTGGGCCGACTACAACAAGGAACTGCTGTCCCAGGGCGGCGGCGTCCACCCGCGCACGGCCAAGTCGATCCCGGTCAACGCGGCGATGCGCGAGGCCCTCGGCATCGGTCCCGGCATCGCGAAGCTGACGCCGGCGGAGCTGATGCAGGCCATCCTCAAGGCCCCCGTCGACCTGCTGTGGAACGGCGGCATCGGCACCTACGTCAAGGCGTCCACCGAGTCGAACGCCGACGTCGGCGACAAGGCCAACGACGCCATCCGCGTCAACGGCGAGGACCTGCGGGTCCGGGTCGTCGGTGAGGGCGGCAACCTGGGTCTGACCCAGCTCGGCCGGATCGAGTTCGACCGCAACGGCGGAAAGATCAACACCGACGCCATCGACAACAGCGCCGGCGTCGACACCTCCGACCACGAGGTCAACATCAAGATCCTGCTCAACGGCCTGGTCGCGGACGGCGACATGACCGTCAAGCAGCGCAACCAGCTGCTGGCGCAGATGACCGACGAGGTCGGCGCGCTGGTGCTGCGCAACAACTACGCGCAGAACACCGCGCTCGCCAACGCGGTCACCCAGTCACCGTCCCTGCTCCACGCCCACCAGCGGTTCATGCGCCGCCTCGGCCGTGACGGACGCCTGGACCGGGCGCTGGAGTTCCTGCCCAACGACCGCCAGATCCGTGAACTGCTGGCCGCGGGCAAGGGACTGAGTCAGCCCGAGCTGGCCGTCCTCCTCGCCTACACGAAGATCACGGTGGCGGACGAGCTGATCGGGACGGACCTGCCGGACGACCCGTACCTGCGGCGGCTGCTGCACGCCTACTTCCCCAAGCCGCTGCGGGAGCAGTTCGGCGAGGCGATCGACGCGCACGCGCTGCGCCGCGAGATCGTGACGACGGTGCTCGTCAACGACACGGTCAACACCGGTGGTTCGACGTTCCTGCACCGGCTGCGCGAGGAGACCGGCGCGTCGATCGAGGAGATCGTGCGGGCGCAGACCGCGGCCCGGGAGATCTTCGGGCTCAGCGCGGTGTGGGACGCGGTCGAGGCGCTCGACAACCAGGTCGCGGCGGACGTCCAGACCCGGATCCGGCTGCACTCGCGCCGCCTCGTCGAGCGCGGCACGCGGTGGCTGCTGGGCAACCGGCCGCAGCCGCTGGAGCTGGCAGGGACGATCGAGTTCTTCTCCGAGCGCGTCGAGCAGGTGTGGACAGAGCTGCCGAAGATGCTGCGGGGCGCGGACCTGGACTGGTACCAGGGCATCCTCGACGAGCTCACCGGGGAGGGCGTTCCCGAGTTCCTCGCGCTGCGGGTGGCCGGCTTCTCGTCCGCCTTCCCGACGCTCGACATCGTGGCGATCTCGGACCGCACCGGTCAGGACCCGCTGGCGGTCGCCGAGGTGTACTACGACCTCGCCGACCGGCTCGCCATCACCCAGCTGATGGACCGGATCATCGAACTGCCGCGGGCCGACCGCTGGCAGTCCATGGCCCGTGCCTCCATCCGTGAGGACCTGTACGCGGCACACGCCGCGCTCACCGGCGTCGTGCTGTCGGTGGGCAACGGGACCTCGACCCCGGAGGAGCGCTTCAAGGCCTGGGAGCAGAAGAACGCGGCGATCCTGGGACGGGCGCGGACGACGCTGGAGGAGATCCAGAGCTCGGACACGTTCGACCTGGCCAACCTGTCGGTGGCGATGCGGACGATGCGGCAGCTGCTGCGCACCCACAGCTGACGGCCCCTCGCACGGACCCGGTCGCGCCTTCGGGGGCGGCCGGGTCCGTCGCGTATGTCAGCCGTCGCCGCGCAGGCGGTGCAGCCAGCCGGTCCGCGGGTCGCGGGCATCGGGCGAGGCCTTGGCCGACGCGCGGGCGACTTCCGTGACCGCCGAAGCGACGCGCTTCGGGAGCCAGCCGGCCGTCGTGAGGTCCGCACCGGCGCCGCACAGTTCCGCGACCTCCGCCGCCGTCGGGCGGTCCTCCGGGCGGGCCGCCAGCGCGGCGGTCAGAAGCCGGCGGAGGGTGGGCGGATGGGCGGAGAGGTCCGGGGGGTCGCGGTCGGTGCCGGCGATACGGGTGGCGACGACCAGGCCGCCGCCCTCGCCGTACGGGTGGCGACCGGTGGCCGCCTCCGCGGCGACGAGCCCCAGCGTGAACACGTCGGAGGCGGGCGTGACCTGCCGGCCCAGCGCGTGTTCGGGGGACATGTACTTCGGCGTGCCGACCATCCGTCCGACGGTGGTCAGTACGGACGTGCCGTCCGTGGCACGTGCGATGCCGAAGTCGAGCAGCCATGGCCCTTCCGCGGACAGCAGCAGGTTCCCCGGCTTCACGTCGCGGTGGACGAGGCCCGCGGTGTGCACTGCGTCCAGCGCGCGCGCCGCGCCGGCCGTCAGCCGCAGGACGCACTCGGGCGGCAGCGGCCCGTGGCCGTCGAGGGCCTCTCCCAGGGGCAGGCCGGGGACGTAACGGGTGGCGAGCCACGGCTGGTCCGCCTCCGCGTCGTGGTCGACGACCTCGACCAGATGCGGGCCGCTGACCCGCCGCGCTGCCTCCACCTCGCGGGTGAAGCGTCTGCGGAACTTCTCGCTCCGGGCGTGCTCGCGGCGGATGAGCTTGAGAGCGACGGGAAGCGAGGCGCCGTCGCGGCTGCGGGTGAGGAAGACGGTTCCCATGCCGCCCTCCCCGATCCGTGCCCGGAGCGGGTAACCGGCGATCTCGCGCGGGTCGTCGTCCCGCAGCGGCTGAAGCCCTCGACCGCCCATCCCAACCGCCCCCTCGGCTGTCCGGCACCGGCAGTGGAGCCTACCGCGCGGGCTGCTTCGCGGTCCCGGTCCCGGCGCCGCCCTTGTTCCCGGCCGCGGTGAACTCCTCGTACGCCGTGACGACTTCCTTCGCCGGGCCGTCCATCCGCAGGATGCCCGCTTCCAGCCAGAGAGCGCGGTCGCAGCTCTCGGTGATGGTCGCGTTGCTGTGGCTGACCAGGAAGACCGTGCCGGCCTCCCGCCGCAGCTCCTCGATGCGCTGCCGGCTGCGGCGGCGGAAGCGGGCGTCGCCGGTGGACAGCGCCTCGTCGATGAGAAGCACGTCGTGGTTCTTGGCGGCGGCGATGGAGAAGCGCAGCCTGGCTCCCATGCCGGAGGAGTACGTCCGCATCGGCAGCGAGACGAAGTCGCCCTTCTCGTTGATGCCGGAGAAGTCGACGATGTCGTCGTAGCGGTCGCGGATCCGGTCGCGCGGCATACCCATCGCGAGGCCGCCGAGGATGATGTTGCGCTCGCCCGTCAGGTCGGACATCAGCGCGGCGTTGACGCCGAGGAGGGACGGCTGCCCGGCCGTGTAGACCTTGCCCTTCGCGGTCGGCAGGAGGCCGGCGACGGCCTTGAGCAGGGTGGACTTGCCCGAACCGTTGGAGCCGATCAGGCCGATCGCCTCGCCCCGGTACGCGGCGAAGCTGACGCCCTTGACGGCGTGCACCTCGCGTACGCCGGGGTGCGCCCGGCGGGAGACGATCCGGCTGAGGGCGGAAGTGGCGCTGCCCCGGCCGGTGCGGGGGCCGTTGACCTTGTAGGTGATGTGGACGCCGTCGACGACGACGGTAGGGGTGGGTTCTCCGGTCGGACGGGTCGGGTTCTCAGCCACGGCCGTACTGCTCCTCAGCCTTCCAGAAGTACAGGAATCCGCCGGCTCCGCAAAGCACGGCCCACGCCAGGGCCGCGGCCCAGACGTGCGGCGGAAGCCGGTCCGCGGTGAACGAATCGATGAACGCGAAGCGCACCAGGTCGATGTAGAGCGCGGCCGGGTTGTACTGGAGCGCGAGAGCCACCAGGTGCGGCAGGTCCCGGTCGCCGACCACCTTGTCGACGGACCACATCACGCCGGACGCGTACATCCAGGTGCGCAGCAGGAAGGGCACCAGCTGGGCGACGTCGGGGGTGCGGGCGGCGACGCGCGCCATGGCCATGGACAGGCCGGTACTGAAGACCGCCTGGAGCAGCAGCGCGGGGACCGCGAGCAGCCAGGAAGCCGTCGGGAGCTGACCGAAGCCGACGAGGATCACGATCAGCGCGCCGAGCGAGAAGAGCAGTTGCTGTAGCTGTTGCAGGGCGAGTGCGACGGGCAGCGCGGCGCGCGGGAAGTGCAGGGCTCTGACGAGGCCGATGTTTCCGGAGATCGCGCGGGTGCCGGCCGTGACCGTGTTGGCGGTGAAGGTCCAGATGAACACGCCCGTGACCAGGAACGGCACGAAGTCGGGGACATGGTGGGCGGTGCCGAGCAGCACGCCGAAGATCAGGTAGTAGACGGCGGCGTTGAGCAGCGGGGTCATCAGCTGCCAGAGCTGCCCGAGGCGGGCCTGGCTGTACTGGGCGGTGAGTTTGGCGGTCGCGAACGCGGTGATGAAGTGTCGCCGCGACCAGAGCTGCCGGACGTAGGCGGGGAGGGTGGGCCGGGCGCCGCTGACGGTCAGTCCGTGGCGTGCGGCGAGCGCCGCGAGGTCGGTGGGCGGGGCGGGAGCGGCCGGGTCGGCGGGAGGCGTTGCCGCCGGGCCCGCCGGGGGCGCGGTGGGGCTGGCGATGGTCACGCGGGCTCGCTTTCGATGCGCGTGCAGGGGCGGGGCGCGGTCCGCAACCTCGATGAGAACGATGGAACGGGACCGTATCGTCGCTACGGGAACAGTAGGACGGCATCACGTCGGAACGCAACCGTTTCGTCGTCGCCGCGTATGCTCCTGGGCATGACGACCGACCCCAGAAGCCCGCGACGCGCCCCAGCAGGAGCCGCCGTGCTCCGGGAGGACGTGACCGACGCCATCCGGGCCGCCGTCTTCGACGAACTGGCGGCCGTCGGCTTCGCCCGGATGTCGATCGAGGGCATCGCCCGGCGGGCGGGCGTCGGGAAGACGGCCGTCTACCGGCGCTGGAAGTCCAAGCTGTCCCTCGTCCTGGACCTCGTCTCGGCCTTCGCGGCGCAGGGCCTGCCGGCGCCGGCGACGGGATCCCTGTACGGGGACGTACGCGCCCTGCTCGAGGTCGCCGCGCACGCGCTGCGCCACCCCGTGGCTTCGCAGGTCATCCCGGACCTGCTGGTGGAGGCCGCACGCAACCCCGAGATCGCGGACGCGATCAAGGCGGCGCTGCTGGACGGCCAGCGGGGCGTGGCCGCGCTGATCGTCCGGGACGCGGTGGCGCGCGGCGAACTGCCGGACTCGGCGGACCCGGACCGCGCGCTCGATGTGATCGTCGGACCGCTGTACTGGCGGCTGGTGGTGGTGCGGGGCGAACTGCCGGACGGCTACCTCGACGAGGTGGCGCGGGGAGCCGTGGCCGCGCTCCGGGCCTGAGCGGCCGCGGCCCGGGGCCGACGACGATGCGGCGGCGGCGCGCCGGCCGCGGGGTCGACGACGCGGGCGCGGTGGCCGCCGTCACCGGACTGAAGCGCGAGGCGATCGGCCGACCCCGCCGTACGGGTGATTCGCGTGCCGGGATTGCGCCCAAGATCGCAGCGCAGTGAACTCCCCGGCATTTAAGTGTGGTTATCGGTGCGAGATGTTGACGCTCCGGATTGCTACGTTCGGCGGTCATGGACCTGCGAATGCGGACGGCGACGACGACGCTCGATGTGCGAAGAGCAAGGACCCTCGTCATCGGTGTCTCCGCGCTAGCCCTCTTCGCCAAGACTGTTCTCGCAGCCCTGAAGCGGGGACCGGCGGACGTCCGCATCTTCGACGCCTTCGCCAGCGCGATCGCCCAGGTCGGACCGGTCCGCGTCTACGAGCATCCGATGCCGCGCCTGCCCGTCTACAACCATCCGCCGCTCGCGGGATGGATGCTCGCCGCATTCCATGAACTGGAGAAGCTCGGAATTCCGTTCGGCAGTCTGATCCGCGCGCCGGCCTGCCTCGCCGATTTCGTCTCGGCCCTTCTCGTGTTCGAGATCCTGCGCCGCCGCCGCACACTCGCGACGGCCACGGCGTGTGCGATCGGATGTGCCCTCAGCCCCGTCCTCTTCGCCACCTCCGGATATCACGGGAACACCGACTCCGTCGCCATCATGCTCATGCTCCTGGCGGCCTTCCTGCTCGTCGACCGCCGTGCCCCGCTGGCCGCCGGCGTCGCCGCGGCGCTGGCCGTGAGCGTCAAGCTCGTCCCGGTCGTCGCCGTCCCCGCTCTGATCGTGGCGGCGGTGCGGGCCGGGCGTCCGGCCGCCGTGCGGTTCTGCGCGGGCCTCGCGGCCGTGATGCTGCTCCTGTGGGGGCCGGTGCTGGCGGCCGTGCCCGTCCCGCTGCGGGAGAAGGTCCTCGAGTACGAGGGCGGCCGGGCCAGGCTGTGGGGCTTCGTGCGCTTCGCCGAACTGGCGGGCGCGTCCGACTCGTTCGTCGAGGTGCTGCACAGCGACTTCCATCTCCTGTTCGTGCTGCTGTGCATGGCCGCGGGAGCCTGGCTCGCCTGGGTACGCCCCACCGGCGCCGCGTACGCCGTCGCGCTCTCACTCACGCTGCTGCTCCTGCTCAGCACCGGTTCCGCCGTGCAGTACCTCGCCTGGCCCGTCGTCGGCCTCTGCCTCTTCGGACTGTGGGAGGGCCTCGGATACGGGCTCGTCGTCGGCGTCACCACCGTCATCGTCTACGCGGGCGTGAGCGCCGTCCGCTGGAACGACTGGGCCCTGCACCTGGCGGAGGCGGGCTGGCTGCTGCTCGCCGCCGGGATCGTGAGCGGTGTGCGCCGGGCGCTGAGAGAGTCGCCCGCGCCCGTTCCGGGAGAGCACGTGCCCCTCGTCGCCCAGCGCACCGACCGGCCCGCCACCGCCTCCCACCCGTCGACAGACCGCACCGATGACCCGCGCCAACGGAGAGTAGAGAAGCCCCAGTGAAGGAAATCCCCAGCCCGCGGATCGGCATCCTCGTCGTCGCCTACAACGCGGAATCCACGCTGGAGAAGACGCTCGACCGCATCCCCAAGGACTTCCGGTCCCGCGTCGCCGAGATCCTGATCCTCGACGACGCGAGCAGCGACGGGACGTTCACCGCGGGCTGCCGCTGGTCGCAGCTGGACGGCATGCCGCCGACCGTCGTCATGCGGCACACCAAGAACCTCGGTTACGGCGGCAACCAGAAGGCCGGCTACGCTCTCGCCGCCGAACGGGGCCTGGACATCGTGGTGCTTCTGCACGGCGACGGCCAGTACGCCCCCGAGCTGCTGCCCGAGATGGTCGCGCCCATCGAACGCGGCGAGTGCGAGGCGGTGTTCGGCTCCCGGATGATGCGCTCGGGCAGTGCGCTGAAGGGCGGCATGCCGTTCTACAAGTGGCTCGGCAACCGCGTCCTCACCCGCTTCGAGAACGGTCTGCTCGGCTCACGGCTCACCGAGTTCCACTCCGGCTACCGTGCCTACAGCGTCGCGGCGCTGCGCAGACTGCCGATCGACCGGAACACCGACGCCTTCGACTTCGACACCCAGATCATCGTCCAGCTGCTCGACGCCGGGATGCGGATCAAGGAGATCCCCGTCCCCACCTACTACGGCGACGAGATCTGCTACGTCAACGGCCTGCGTTACGCGAAGGACGTCGTCAAGGACGTCCTCGAATACCGGCTCGCCCTCAAGGGCTTCGGCACCTGCCCCTGGATCCCCAAGCCCGTCGACTACGCCTTCAAGGAGGGCGACGGCTCCTCGCACTCCGCCATCCTCAAGATCATGCGAGGGCTGCCGCCGGGCCGGGTCCTCGACGTCGGCTGCTCCGGCGGCCTGTTCGCCGAGCGTCTCGAAGACCTCGGCCACACCGTGACCGGCCTGGACTTCGTCGAGGTGCCCGGGGTGCGGGACCGCTGCTCCGAATTCCTCCTCGCCGACCTGGAGGAGGGCCTGCCGCCGCAGGTCGGCGCCGACTACGACTACGTGGTCGCCGGGGACGTCATCGAGCACCTGTCCCGGCCGGAGCACGTGCTGCGAGAGCTGCGGGAGGTGCTGCGGCCCGGCGGCCGGATGCTGCTGTCCGTGCCCAACTTCAGCCACTGGTACTCACGGCTGAGGGTCGCTTTCGGCGTCTTCGGCTACGACCGGCGGGGCATCCTCGACGAGACCCATCTGCGCTTCTTCACCCGCAGCAGTCTGCGCCGCACCGTGCGGGCCGCCGGCTTCGACCAGCTCCAGCTCACGTCGACCGGCGCTCCGTTCTGGTCCGTGCTCGGCGGCGGCGCCGTCGCCGGCGCCCTCGGCGGTATCTCCCGGCTGCTGACCCGTGTGCGGCCGACACTCTTCGGCTACCAGTACGTCGCCGTGCTCACCCCGCACGCGGCGCAGACGATCGTCGCCGGGGAGCACGTCGATGTCCAGGACATCCTCAACCGCCAGTACGTCCCCGCCGGACTCGCCGACCGGGTGGGCGCCGGCACCTGACGCCGGGCTCCGACCGCCGCCCAGGAGGAAGAACGTGACCCTGCCCAGCGTGTTACTGCTGCTCTTCGCGGTCTTCTCGTCGGCGGCCGGGCAGATCATGCTGAAACACGGCATGCGCTCGGCGGCCGCCCTGGCGGAACACGGCGGGGGTTCGCTGATCACGCGGGCCGCGACCACGCCCTGGGTCGTCGTCGGCATCGTCGTCTTCGGAGTCTCCGCCGTGGCCTGGATGGCGACGCTCGCCGAGGTGCCGCTGAACATCGCCTATCCGTTCAACGCACTGGGCTACCTGCTGATCGTGCTGGCCAGTTCGACCGTGCTGCACGAGCCGACCTCGGTGTGGACCTGGGCCGGTTCCCTGATGGTGGTGGCCGGGCTGGTCACCGTCATGGCCGGGCAGCAACGCTGAGCGCGTCCCGCCCCGTGCCGTGCGCCTGCCGGGACTTGGCCGCGCGGCGGCGGCCCGGTCACGGGTGACCGGGCCGCCGCTCGCGAAGGACGGTGTGCCGTCGCCGGTGTCCGTCGGCCGGTCACTTGACGGCGCCCGCCATCACACCGGAGACGAACTGGCGCTGGAAGGCGAAGAACACCGCCAGCGGAATGATCATCGACAGGAACGCGCCGGGCGCGAGGACGTCGATGTTGTTGCCGAACTGCCGTACCTGACGCTGGAGCGCGACGGTGATCGGGGCACTCTCCGAGTCGGCGAAGATCAGCGCGACCAGCATGTCGTTCCACACCCACAGGAACTGGAAGATCCCGAGTGAGGCGATCGCCGGGGCGCCCAGCGGCATCACGACCCGGGTGAACAGACGGATCTCGCCCGCGCCGTCGAGCCGGGCCGCCTCCAGCAGCTCCCGTGGGATCTCCGCGAAGAAGTTCCGCAGCAGGAAGATGGCGAACGGCAGACCGAAGGCCACATGGAAGATGACCACGCCGATCGTCGTCTCGAAGATGCCGATCACGCCGAAGAGTTCCGACACGGGGACGAGCGCGACCTGCACCGGGACCACCAGCAGGCCCACCACGACCATGAACCACCAGTCGCGGCCGGGGAACTCCATCCAGGCGAAGGCGTATCCGGCAAGCGCCCCGATGACCACGACCAGCACGGTGGCGGGGACCGTGATCACCACCGTGGACAGCAGGGAATCGGTGATGGTCTCGTTCTGCAGCAGCCGTGAATAGTTCTCGGTGGTGATCTCGGCGGGGGCGGTGAACACCTTCCACCAGCCGCTCGCCGCGATGTCGCCGCTGTCGCGCAGCGAGGAGAGCAGCAGGCCGATGGTGGGCATCAGCCAGAACAGGGCGGCGAGGATCAGGAAGACGCGCAGCGCGCCGCCGCCCGCGGCGGCCGCGATCCGGGCGGCGACCGACTGCCTGGCCTTGACGGGGGAGCCGCTCTTCACCGCGGTGTCGCTCGTGCTCATCGCCGGGTCTCCCTTCGCATCCGCCGGACGTTGAAGAACATCACCGGCAGCACCAGCAGAAGCAGCAGCACCGCGATCGCGCTGCCGAGGCCCAGGTCCGCGTCGGTGCCGAAGGAGGAGCGGTAGAGCTGGAGGGCGAGGACGTTGGCGTCGTCCTGGGAGGAGCCCGGCGCGATGATGAACACCAGGTCGAAGATCTTCAGCACGTTGATCATCAAGGTGACCAGGACGACCGCGAGCACGGGCGCCAGCAGGGGCACCGTGATCCGCCGGAACACCTGCCACTCGTTGGCGCCGTCGACGCGTGCCGCCTCCAGGAGCTCGCGCGGCACGCTCGCCAGACCGGCCGCGATCAGCACCATGGCGAAGCCCGCCCACATCCACACGTAGCTGCCGATGATCGCCGGCGTCACCAGGGACGGGCCGAGCCAGTCGACGCCGTTGTACGGCTCGCGGAAGTTGTCGGCGGGCAGCCGCAGCAGCGCGCCGTCGGCGGAGGCCGGGAGGGTGAAGGTGCCGTCGGCGGCGGCACGGGTGTCCGCCACCACCTTGCCGTCCTTGACCGCCTCGATCTTGAGGCCCTTGAGCCCGAGCTCCTGGGTGTCGACGACGTTCGGTCTGCCGCCGCCGCCCCGGGTGAAGTCGAGCCAGGCGGTGCCGTGGATCTCGCCGTCGCCCGGCTCTGCCGCCTTGGCGGGTTCCGCGTCGGACGGCATCTTCGCGGGCGCCACGCCGACCAGCGGAAGCTGCACCGGTGTTCCGGCGGAGACCGGCTCCTTGGTGACGAACGCGCCGCCGCCGGCCGCCTCGAGCGGGTGCACCGGCAGGGGCCGGGCCCGCGGATATCCGGCCGACTCCTCGAACGTGTCGTGCACGCCGACCCAGACCGCGTTGGCCACACCGCGCTCCGGGTCCTGCTCGTAGACGAGCCGGAAGATGATGCCCGCCGCCAGCATCGAGATCGCCATCGGCATGAAGACGATCAGCTTGAACGCGGTGCCCCAGCGGACCCGTTCGGTGAGCACCGCGAATATCAGACCGAGGGCGGTGGAGACCGTCGGTGCGACGACGACCCAGATCGCGTTGTTCTTGACCGCGGTCAGGATGGTGTCGTCGGTGAAGATCTCCACGTAGTTGTCGAGCCCGGCGAAGCCGGCGCCGGACTGGTCGAAGAAGGACCTGTAGAGCGAGTACCCGATCGGGTAGACCACGAGCGCGCCCAGCAGCACGAGCGCGGGCAGCAGAAAGCCGGCCGCGACTAATTTACGTGTTCCTGTCACGCTCTTACGCTGACGCGCGGGGGGCGCCGGACGAGCCGGGCCCCCCGCTGTGACGGCAGGCACGGCCTCAGCTCTTGAACGCCTTGGCCGCTTCGGCCTCCAGCCGCTGCTGGGTGCCGGCGACGTCCTTCGGGTTCTTCAGGAAGTCCTGGAGGATCTTCCACTCGCCCTTGCCGGGCGTCCCGCCGAACGACTGCGGCATCTGGTCCGACATGTCGAAGCGGAAGTCGTCGCCCGCCGCGATCAGCGCCTTCGCGATGTCCCGCTGCACGTCGTTCGGGTACGCGGCCACGTCCAGCGACTTGTTCGGCGAGATGAAGCCGCCGGCCGCCGCCTGGATCGCCGCGGCGTCGGGCGAAGCCAGGAACGTCAGCAGCGCCTGGGCGCCCTTGCTGTCCGTCAGCGCCACCGCAGCGTCCCCGCCGGTCACCACCGGAGGCTCCGCGCCGACGGCCGGGAACGGGAAGACCTTCGCGTCGGTACCGATCTTCGCGTCGGTCTGCGCGATGTTGACGGTCACGAAGTCGCCCTCGAAGACCATCGCGGCCTTGGGGGCGTCCCCGCCGCTGAACGTCTGGGTGACCGACGCCGGGAACTCCGTCTGGAGGGCGCCGTCCGTGCCGCCCGCGATCAGGTTCGGCTTGCCGAACAGCTCACCGAGGGTGGTGAGGGCGTCCTTCACCGACGGGTCGGTCCACTTGATCTCGTGCTTGGCGAGCTGGTCGTACTTCTCCGGGCCCGCCTGGGAGAGGTAGACGTTCTCGAACCAGTCGGTCAGCACCCAGCCGTCCGCTCCCGCGATGGACACCGGCGTGACACCCGAGGCGGAGATCGTCTCCGCCGTGGACATGAAGTCCTTCCAGGTCTTCGGCGGCGTGGCCCCCGCATTCTCGAAAACGGCGTTGTTGTACCAGATCAGGGACTTGTTCGCGGCCTTGTAGTACACGCCGTACTGCGTGCCGTCGACCGCGCCGAGGTCCTGCCAGCCCTTGGAGTAGTTCTTCGCCAGTTGCTCCTTGGCCTCCGCGCCGACGGGCTTGGCCCACTTGCGCGCCACCGCCTGCTGGATCGCGCCGACCTGAGGGAGCATCGCCACGTCGGGCGGGCTGCCGCCGGCGATCTTCGTGCCGAGGAAGTTGACGATCGGGTCCTGCGCGGGGACGAAGGTGACCTGCGCGCCCGTGCGCTTCTCGAACTCGTCCAGGACCTTGGTGAAGTTCTCCTGCTCCGGGCCGCTCCATACGGCGGCGACCTGGATCTTCTCGCCGTTCAGCTTGGGCAGTTGGACCGATGAGGGCGACTGGGTGCCCTTGGTCGGACCGCCGTCCCCCGGCTCTCCGCCGTCGCTGCCGCCGCCGCATCCGGTGAGGGCGAGAGCGCCGATCGCGGCGAACATCACTGCGGCCCTGCCCGTACGAAGAGTTCTGCGCATTACTGCCCCGTCTCTCCTGTGCGCTGCTTCCGACTGACCTGTTGCGCTGTCCCGCTGCGCCGGACCGGTTGTCCGACGTCCCGTTGCCGGTCCGTGCCGACAGGTCTACGCCCGCGCTACGGGTGTCGCAATACCGCCCCCGGCCTCTATCACTCTTTCGTGATGCCCTCGTGACGTGATGTCAGGTCAAATGGCCCCAGCTCCGCCACTCAAGGATGAGCCGGTGTCAGCGGCCCCACCGGCGCCGCGTCCACCGACCGCGCGGCGCGCTCCAGCGCACTGGCGAGCAGCGCCAAGTCCGTCGGCCCGTTGCCCAGTTCCCGGACGGGGCGTCGGGTGGGTGGATCGCCCATCCGCTCCCACTCGAGCGGAACGACAGTGGGTCTCAAGGTGGCCGTACGCGGGATGCGACCGGTCACCCGGCCGCTCTGGAACGGCGTGACGCGGCCGTCCGGATGCCCCAGCCTGCCCCGGCCCGGGGCGGGGTCGTCAGGGCCGGGCGCGACCGGCGGCGCCTCCAGCACGACACGCAGCCGCGCGCCCTCCGCCAGCTCCGTGTCCGCCGTGCGGTCCGGCCGCGACGACGTGGCCACGAGGTGGACGCCCAGGCGTGCACCGTCCCTTGCCACCGCGTCCAGGGCCCGCACGACCGAACCAGCCGCCGGCCGGCCCGGGCTCCCCAGCGCCGGGGCGACCAGCGCGTCGAAGTCGTCGACCAGCACCACCAGACGCGGCAGCGGATCCGGTCCCTGGCTCCGCGTACGCCCGCCGGGACGGAGCCTGAGCGTCCCCGACGAGGGCGAGTCGATGTCGCCCCGCTGGTCGGCGGCTTCGGGTGACGTCCGCTGACCCACCATCCGGCCGGCGACCTCCCACCGGGTGCGCCACTCGGCGAAGTCGGTGACGCCCGCCTCGTCCAGCACGGCCGCCCGGCGCTTCAGTTCCGCGCCGAGCGCCTGCGCGAACGCCCGCATCCGCACCGGGTCGCTGGCCACGAGGTGCTCGGTCACATGAGGCAGTTCGGTGCAGACGGCCAGCCCCTCGCCGCGCTCTCCGCCGGCCCCGTCGACCAGGAGCAGGCCGAGCCGGTCGGGGCGGCCCGCCGCGGCCAGCGACGCGGCGACCGAACGCAGCAGTTCCGTACGACCGCTGCCGGCGGGGCCCTCGATCAGCAGATGCGGGCCCTCCTGCGCCAGGTCGACGGCGAGCGGGCCGCGGGGACCGGCGCCGAGGACGACGGTGCCGTCGCAGGCGGCCGCCCATCGCGCCATCAGCGAGGCGGGGGTGGCCCGTGCCAGCTCCAGCTCGTCCAGCAGCCGGGCGGACTGCGGCAGCACCGCCGTCCGGCCGGGCTGCACGTTCGAGCCCTCCGCGCGCAGCGGGGCGAGCGCCCGCCCGAACCGCTCCGCCCAGGCCGCGGACACCGCGTCGACCACGCCGACCGTGCCATGGCCCGCGGGCTGCCCGGAGGCGACCCGCATCAGACGCAGCGCGGTCGCCACGTCCCCGCTGAGCAGCGCCACGGCCCCGCACTCACGGAAGGGCAGCGACGCGGCGCAGGCCGACTCGTAGGTGGCGGCGACGGGGGAGAGCGGGGAGGCGGCGGGCGTCTCCGCCAGGCAGATCAGATGGATACCGGCGGCCTGGCCGGCACCGGCCAGGCGGGCGGTGGTCTCGCGCAGCACGGCCGAGCCGGGATCCCCGTCGACGATCACGACCGTGCGAGGGCCGTCGTGGCGTGCGGCGGCCTCGGCGACGGCCCGGGAGTCGGCGCTCGCCCAGCCCGTGCCGAGCGGGCCGTCGTCCAGGCGGCGCGTCAGCTCCGCGGCGCGGGCGGCGGCCTGGTCGCGGTCGTAGGCCAGCAGCAGCCGGCAGTCCTGGCCGTGGGCCGGGCGCAGATGCGGCAGCCAGCCGAGCCAGGACCACTCCGCCTTGCGCTCCTCCAGGGACCGGGCCCGGTCCGCGCTGATCAGCACGATCTCGAGGTCACCGGGCGAGTGCAGCGCGGCGAGCTGCGCCACGGCGGACCTGGCGAGGCCCGCGAGCCGCGCGCGCGGACCGGCGAGGCCGAGCGACCCGGCCTCCCTCAGGGCGACGGTCACGGGCACGGACGGCAGCTCTGCACGGTCCGCCGTGCCGAGCCGCAGGACGAGCGACTCGGGGTGCCGCGGGCCGCGCTCCCACAGCCTGGGGCCGGGGCCCAGCGCCGTGAGCAGCACGGCGGCCGGATCGGGCCAGCTCTCGACGGTGGGCGCTGCCGAGCGGGCCGCGGGGCCGGCCGCGCCGCTCTCCTGAGGGGCGGCGGCTTCCCGGCCGCCGGCCAGCCGCCGGGCCCAGGCGCCTATGCCCCGGCGCCGGGGGGCCTCGGCGGGCTCGTCCGTCCCCCGGGCGGGCGCGCGCTCGGGCGACGCCTCGCCGGGCCGGTCCGGGACGCGGTCGTGGGCGTCGTACGCGTATTGCGCCGGTACCCGAGGCGCGGGGTCGTCGGCGAGGGGGGCGTGCATGTGGTGCGTCCGGGAGGAGTCGCCGTACGCCGGGGCGGCGGCCGCGCGGCCCGCACCGCCGGCGTGGCCGTGTGCGGGTGCCACCGTGGGGTCGGGGCGGTACGGCCGGGCGGCCCGGCCGTCGTCGGGCGCCCGGTGGGACCGGTGGGTGCCGACCGGCGGCGTGTCGTCCGGTGACCCGGCCGACGCCCATGACGGCACCGGCCGTGTCCCGTGGAGGGAGGGGCCGGTGGCCCCCGCCTCGTATGCGCCCGCGGAGCCGCCCGGACCCGGCCTGCCGTCGACGGAGGCGGACGACGGACCCGGGACGCGGAGGTGGCCCTCGCCGTCCGGCGCGGTGGGAAGCGCGGGAGCAGGCGCGCCGGGGGAGAGGCGCAGGGTGGACTCGCCCAGTCGGAGCAGCGCACCGGACGGCAGGCGCACGGGCCGGGCGTGCACGGGGGCTCCGTCGACCGTGGTGCCGTTCGTGGAGCCGAGGTCGGTCACGGTGACCCGGCCGTCGTCCGCGAGCGTCACCGCGCAGTGCAGCCGGGAGACGTCGGGGTCGTCCAGCGGTACGTCGGCGTCGGCCGAGCGGCCGATGCTGATCCGGCCGCCGTGCAGCAGATGGACCCCTCCGGCGTCGGGCCCGGCCACGACGTGCAGCTGTGCCGACACCTCGCCCTCGTGCGTCTCGTCCTCGGCCGGCGTCTGGAGGGACAGCACCGCGCCGTCGACCAGCGGCGGTTCGCCGAGGGTACGGCGCTGCGGGTCCAGGCGTTCCTGTCCCGCGTAGAGGACGACGGTGCCGGAGACGTCGGGGCCGGAGACGGCGGCGGCGAGACCGGAGGCCACGGCGGCGAGCGCGGTGCCCGCCGGCGCGGTCACGATCACGTCGCAGGGGCGCGCGGCGGGCGCGGACTGTCCGCCGCGCGGCGCGAGAACAGTCAGCCGGATCTGCATCGCCGTCAGCCATCCCTTCTGCGCGGGGTGCCCGGCAGGGAAGCCGCCCGGATCGCCCCCACCCGGCAGGTCGGCACGCGCCGGAGGCTCCCTCCCCACGGCTCCGTGCTGGAGGCATCCTCGCATCCGCCACCGACAACACGCCCGCCGCCCACCCATAAGTGATCTTGACCGGTCGGCCCGGGTGACAATTCCGGACGGAAAAGCACGTGGTGGTATCCCGTAGAGGTCATCTTGAGGAACTACGGACGGAGGGGATCGTGATGTTCAGTGCGCGCGGACCCGGCAACCATCCGTACGATGCCCGCGTCTGTCCATCGAACAGGGGCGACCGGACGGACACCCCCTAAAGTGGGTCGGACAACCCGGTGGGCCGAAAATCATCCGGCGGACCGGGACCCATGTGAGGATCACGATCAGCAGGGAGCGCATGACGTGCGGCCGGTAGGCAGCAAGTACCTGCTCGAGGAGCCGCTCGGGCGCGGCGCCACGGGCACCGTCTGGCGAGCCCGTCAGAGGGAGACCGCGGGCGCCGAGGCGGCCGTCGCGGGCCAGCCCGGCGAAACCGTCGCGATCAAGGTCCTCAAGGAGGAGCTGGCGAACGACGCGGACGTGGTGATGCGTTTCCTCCGGGAACGCTCCGTCCTGCTCCGCCTCACCCACCCGAACATCGTCCGGACCCGGGACCTCGTCGTCGAGGGCGATCTCCTCGCCCTCGTCATGGACCTGATCGACGGCCCGGACCTGCACCGGTACCTGCGCGACAACGGCCCGCTCAGCCCGGTCGCCGCCTCGCTGATGACCGCCCAGATCGCGGACGCGCTCGCCTCGAGCCACGCCGACGGCGTCGTCCACCGCGACCTGAAGCCGGCGAACGTGCTCCTCAAGACGGACGCCGACGGTCAGATGCACCCGATGCTGACCGACTTCGGCATCGCACGCCTCGCGGACTCCCCGGGCCTGACCAGGACGCACGAGTTCGTCGGCACCCCCGCGTACGTCGCGCCGGAGTCGGCGGAGGGCCGCCCGCAGACCTCGGCCGTCGACATCTACGGCGCGGGCATCCTGCTGTACGAGCTGGTCACCGGACGCCCTCCGTTCGCCGGGGGCACGGCGCTCGAGGTGCTGCACCGCCACCTCAGCGAGGAGCCGCGCCGCCCCTCGACCCTTCCTGAGCCGCTGTGGACGGTCATAGAGCGCTGCCTGCGCAAGGAGCCCTCGGAGCGGCCCAGCGCCGAGAACCTCGCCCGCGGTCTGCGTACCGTCGCGGCCGGCATCGGCGTGCACGCGAACGCCGCCCAGGTCGACGCCGCCCTCGGTGTCGCCGCGCTCCTCGCGCCGGACCCCGCGCCGGCGCCGGTGCCGCAGACCCCTGGTGCCGCCGACCCGACGCAGGTCCTGCCGAACACCGGCGGCGGCAGCAGCGCCTACGACCCCTCGGCGGCGACCAGCGTCATGCCGCAGACCGGGCAGCCCGGCGGCACGGCCGACCCGACCGCCGTGATGCCGCCCGTTCCGCCGGGGCAGCCCGGACCGGAG
The DNA here is from genome assembly GCF_052068155.1 of Streptomyces sp. OZ13. Lineage (NCBI taxonomy): Bacteria > Bacillati > Actinomycetota > Actinomycetes > Kitasatosporales > Streptomycetaceae > Streptomyces > Streptomyces sp. OZ13. The sequence goes on from NZ_JBQHCZ010000011.1 coordinate 43,649, forward strand.
GAGCCGCACCCCTGGCAGTCCCAGCTGCGCGCGGCCCGGGACCGCAACGAGCAGACGCAGGTCCAGTACCTCGACCCCAGCCAGGACCCCCTGCGCCGGCGCCCGCAGCGCCAGGCCCCGCAGCAGCCCCCGCAGAACCGCCAGCAGCGGCCCCAGCAGCAGTACGCGCCGGCGCCGCAGCAGCGTCCGCAGCATCAGCCGCAGCGTCAGCAGTACGCACCGCCGCCCCAGCAGCAGCAGTACGCACCTCCGCAGCAGCCGCCGGCCCAGCGCCCGCCCCGCCAGCCGCGGCAGCGCGCCAACCCGATGCGCATCCCCGGGCTCGGCTGTCTCAAGGGCTGCCTGTTCACGGTGCTGCTGTTCGTCGTGGCCGGCTGGCTGATCTGGGAGCTCACCCCCCTCCAGGACTGGGTCGCGGAGGGCAAGAGCTACTGGGACGCGATCGGCGACGGCATTTCGACGGTCACGGACTGGATCTCGAAGCTCGGCGAGGCGAAGGACACCGCCGACCAGATCGGTAACCAGCAGTAACTCTGTCGTTTTGTCGACTTCTGCGGGCTTATTTATCCCGCAGAAGTGGAGGTTGGTGTCATCCGGGGCACACAGGTCCCCGATGCCCGCGTACGTTGTGGGGCAACGCCAGCCGCTGAGGGAGCAGTCTTGGCACGGAATATCGGCAGCCGGTACACGGCCCACCAGATCCTGGGGCGGGGCAGCGCCGGCACGGTGTGGCTCGGCGAAGGACCCGAGGGGCCTGTCGCCATCAAGCTTCTTCGCGAGGACCTCGCGTCCGACCAGGAGCTGGTCGGACGCTTCGTCCAGGAGCGCACCGCCCTGCTCGGGCTCGACCATCCCAGGGTCGTCGGCGTCCGCGACCTCGTCGTCGACGGCAACGACCTGGCGCTGGTCATGCAGCTCGTGCGCGGGACCGACCTGCGGACCCGTCTCGACCGTGAGCGCCGTCTCGCGCCGGAGGCCGCCGTCGCGATCATCGCGGACGTCGCCGACGGCCTGGCGGCGGCCCACGCCGCGGGCATCGTGCACCGGGACGTCAAGCCGGAGAACATCCTGCTCGACATGGAGGGTCCGCTCGGGCCCGCCGGCTCGCACCCCGCACTGCTCACCGACTTCGGCGTCGCCAAGCTGATCGACACACCGCGCCGCACCAAGGCCCAGCGGCCCACCGGAAGCGGTGCGCCGAACCCCTCGGGCATCATCGGCACCCCCGACTACATCGCCCCCGAGATCGTCGAGGGTCTGCCGCCCCGTGCTGCGGTCGACATCTACGCCCTCGCCACGGTCCTCTACGAGGTCCTGGCCGGCTTCACCCCGTTCGGCGGCGGGCACCCCGGTGCCGTCCTGCGCCGTCACGTCACAGAGACGGTGGTGCCCCTGCCCGGCATCCCCGACGAGCTGTGGCAGCTCATCGTCCAGTGCCTGGCCAAGGCGCCCGCCTCCCGGCTGCGCGCCTCCGAGGTGGCGGCCCGGCTGCACGACCTGCTGCCGGCGCTGAAGGGCATGCCGCCCCTGGACGTCGACGAACCGGACGCGGAACCGGCCGCCGAGCCCTACGAGGACGCCCTGCCGCCCACTCCCGGGGAACCGCGCCGCCGTGGCGCCGTCCCGCTCGTCCCCGGCGCGGCCCCGGCCGACTCCAACCGTGACACCCACACCTCGATGCGGGTCCCCGCACCGGACGAGCTGGCGGGCGGCGCGCACGGCACGGCGAGGGCCCCGCGCTCGCCCGGCCAGCGCCGGCCGGGGTCCGCCCGCAACAGGTCGACCGCGGTGCGCAGGCGCCGGATCACTCTGGGTGTCGCCGCACTCGCCGTCGTCGCGGCGGTCGGTATCGGCGGCTGGCTGGCCGTGAGCGACGACGACGGCCAGGTGCCGCCCCCGGATTTCCAGCAGTCGGCGCCCTCGGACCCCTAGGGCTCCGGGGCCAGCACGGGTCCGGCCGCTCAGCCGTTACGCTGGACCCGTGGCAGTCGTCGATGTATCCGAAGAGCTGAAGTCCCTTTCCTCGACCATGGGGTCGATCGAGGCCGTTCTGGACCTCGACAGGATGAGGGCAGACATCGCCGTGCTCGAGGAGCAGGCGGCGGCACCGTCCCTGTGGGACGACCCCGAGGCGGCGCAGAAGATCACCAGCAAGCTTTCCCACCTGCAGGCCGAGGTCCGCAAGACGGAGGCACTCCGCGGCCGGATCGACGACCTCGAGATCCTCTTCGAGCTCGCGGAGGCCGAGGACGACCCGGACGCGCGGGCCGAGGCCGAGGCCGAGCTGGAGTCGGTGCGCAAGGCGCTGGACGAGATGGAGGTCCGCACCCTCCTGTCCGGCGAGTACGACGAGCGCGAGGCGCTGGTCAACATCCGCGCCGAGGCCGGCGGTGTCGACGCGGCGGACTTCGCCGAGCAGCTCCAGCGCATGTACCTCCGCTGGGCCGAGCGGCACAACTACGGCACCGAGGTGTACGAGACGTCGTACGCGGAGGAGGCCGGCATCAAGTCGACCACCTTCGTCGTCAAGGCGCCCTACGCGTACGGCACGCTCTCCGTCGAGCAGGGCACGCACCGGCTGGTGCGTATCTCGCCCTTCGACAACCAGGGCCGCCGTCAGACGTCCTTCGCGGGCGTCGAGGTGCTGCCGGTCGTCGAGAAGACCGATCACATCGAGATCGACGAGTCCGAGCTGCGCGTGGACGTCTACCGCGCGTCGGGCCCCGGCGGCCAGGGCGTCAACACCACCGACTCCGCGGTGCGGCTGACGCACATCCCGACCGGCATCGTGGTGTCCTGCCAGAACGAGCGCTCGCAGATCCAGAACAAGGCGAGCGCGATGAACGTCCTCCAGGCGAAGCTGCTCGAGCGCCGCCGCCAGGAGGAGCAGGCCAGGATGGACGCCCTCAAGGGCGACGGCGGCAACTCCTGGGGCAACCAGATGCGTTCGTACGTGCTGCACCCGTACCAGATGGTCAAGGACCTGCGCACCGACTTCGAAGTGGGCAATCCCCAGTCGGTACTTGACGGTGAGATCGACGGATTCCTCGAAGCCGGAATTCGCTGGCGCAAGCAGCAGGACAAGTAGCGAAGAGCTTTGTCGACAAGGGAACTGCCGCCCAGGGGGCGGCAGTTCCCTTTTATGTCACAGTTGCATCCCCGCAGGTCAGGCAACTGACAGCATTTCGGACATCGCGCCCGCTAACGACCTTGACGCCCTTGCCAGAACTGGGAAAGGTGGCACGCGGCATGCGTAATTCTGGGGCGTGTGCGAACGGGGGCGAGTGCAACGGCTCCTGGACCCGCTGCCCCTGACGCTGCTCCGACAACGAGATAGCTACTGGGGGTAGCAGCCAGATGACCAAAAAGACGCGGATCCGTGTCGCACGTATAGCTGCCGGCGCCGTGATCGCCGCGGGTGCGTCGCTGACCGCCGCAGGCGCCGCGCAGGCGTTCGACCTGACCGGCTCGGCCGAAGTCGGTGGCATCGAGGCCGACGTGAACGTCGGCATCCTTGAGGACCCGGAGCCGCCGACCTGCGAGATCGACCCGACGCTCTGCACCACGCCGCCGGTGGACCCGCCGACGACCCCGCCGGTGGACCCGCCGACCACGCCGCCGGTCGACCCGCCGACGACCCCGCCGGTGGACCCGCCGACCACGCCGCCGGTCGACCCGCCGACGACCCCGCCGGTGGACCCGCCGACCACGCCGCCGGTCGACCCGCCGACGACCCCGCCGGTGGACCCGCCGACCACGCCGCCGGTCGACCCGCCGACGACCCCGCCGGTGGACCCGCCCACGACCCCGCCGGTCGACCCGGACCCGTCCGAGGACCCGACCGAGAACCCCGACCCGAAGCCGAGCAACCCGGGCAACGGCGACGGTAACGACAACGACACCGACGGTGGCGTCATCGACGGTGACGCTCCGGTCGGTGACGGTACCGACACCGACAGCGCCGGTTCCGAGCCGGTGCAGCAGGGTGAGGCCAAGGAGGAGCTGGCCGAGACCGGCGCCGCCGAGACCACCTTCCTGCTGCTGGGTGCCGCGACGATGATCGCCGGGGGCGTCGGTTTCCGCATGCTGCCGCGTCTCGTCGGTGGCGGTCGCACCGTCGCCTGATCGGGCACAGTGCGTAACTGACAGCTGACAGCTGGCAAAGAAAAGGACCCGGAGTGCTCAGCACTCCGGGTCCTTTTGCCGTTCTTCCGCTTCGGCCGACCGGCAGGGCGTGCCTAGACCGCCAGCAGGGCCACCGCGGCGACCAGCACCACCAGAAGGGCCAGCAAGGCCACCGGGCTCAGGCCGGCGAAGGGGCCGCCGCTCTGCTGCAGCCGCTCGCGATTCGCCCGACACACCGGGCAGCGGCCCTCGGCGACAGGCGCCGCGCAGTTGGCGCACACCAATCGGTCATAGGTCATGCGCTCTCCTCTCCCGCGCCGGGGCCGCAGGCGCGGACCGCAAGCACATTTCTCTCCGGACAACGCCCGGGGAAACGCGACTGTTCCCCTACCACTGTGCCAGCTCCCGCGCTTTTCGTCGCGGCCCGCCGGATTTGCCCCCGATCGATGAACGGACAAAATACGCAAGTCAGGACGGGGACTGCGCGGCCGTGGCGCAGTCGCGTAAGGTCACGCTCACCTACTCCCGGCCGACCGTGGTGCACCCGTGATCCGATTCGACAACGTCTCCAAGACATACCCCAGGCAGAACCGACCTGCTCTGCGGGACGTCTCCCTCGAAATCGAGAAGGGCGAGTTCGTCTTCCTCGTGGGCTCTTCCGGTTCGGGCAAGTCGACGTTCCTGCGGCTGGTCCTGCGTGAGGAGCGCGCCAGTCAGGGCATGGTCCATGTCCTGGGCAAGGACCTGGCCCGGCTCTCCAACTGGAAGGTGCCTCAGATGCGCCGCCAGCTGGGCACCGTTTTCCAGGACTTCCGCCTCCTGCCCAACAAGACCGTCGCGGAGAACGTGGCGTTCGCCCAGGAGGTCATCGGCAAGCCGCGTGGCGAGATCCGCAAGGCCGTGCCCCAGGTGCTCGACCTCGTCGGGCTCGGCGGCAAGGAGGACCGGATGCCCGGTGAGCTGTCCGGTGGTGAACAGCAGCGCGTTGCCATCGCCCGCGCCTTCGTCAACCGCCCCATGCTGCTCATCGCGGACGAGCCGACAGGAAACCTCGACCCGCAGACCTCTGTCGGCATCATGAAGCTGCTCGACAGGATCAACCGCACGGGCACCACGGTGATCATGGCGACCCACGACCAGAACATCGTCGACCAGATGCGCAAGCGCGTCATCGAGCTCGAGAAGGGCCGTCTCGTACGCGACCAGGCGCGCGGCGTCTACGGCTACCAGCACTGAGCCCGGACAGACTGAAAGGCTGAAAGCACGCCATGCGCGCCCAGTTCGTCATGTCGGAGATCGGCGTCGGTCTCCGCCGCAATCTCACGATGACCTTCGCGGTGATCGTCTCCGTAGCCCTCTCGCTCGCCCTGTTCGGCGGCGCGCTGCTCATGCGTGAGCAGGTCAGCACGATGAAGGACTTCTGGTACGACAAGGTCAACGTCTCCATCTTCCTCTGCAACAAGAACGACGCGGCGACCTCGCCCCAGTGCGCCAAGGGGGCCGTCACCACCGCGCAGAAGGAGCAGATCGAGGCCGATCTGAAGAAGATGGACGTCGTCGACGTGGTCCACCACGAGACTGCGGAACAGGCGTACAAGCACTACCGCGAGCAGTACGGCGACACTCCCATCGCGTCCACCATCACCCCGGACCAGATGCAGGAGTCGTTCCGGGTGAAGCTGGACGACCCGGAGAAGTACAAGGTGGTGGCGACCGCCTTCGCCGGCCGGGACGGGGTGCAGTCCGTCCAGGACCAGCGCAACATCCTGGAGAACCTCTTCTCCCTGATGAACGGCATGAACGTGGCCGCCATCTTCGTCATGGGCCTGATGCTGATCATCGCGCTGATGCTCATCGTCAACACGGTGCGCGTTTCTGCGTTCAGCCGTCGGCGTGAGACCGGCATCATGCGGCTCGTCGGCGCCTCGAGCTTCTACATCCAGATGCCGTTCATCATGGAGGCCGCGTTCGCGGGCCTGTTGGGTGGTGCGGTCGCCTCCGTGATGCTGCTGGTGGGCCGTTACTTCCTGATCGACCACGGCCTGGCGCTCTCCGAGAAGATGCAGCTGGTCAACTTCATCGGCTGGGACGCCGTGATCACCAAGTTGCCGCTGGTACTGGCGATCGGGCTGCTGATGCCCGCTGTGGCTGCTTTCGTCGCATTGCGCAAGTACCTGAAGGTGTGACAAGCACCCCGGGCGCCGTGCGGTCAACCTCCGTACGGCGCCCTTTGCTTGTCCTAGACTCGGCGTCATGTCGGACCCCGAGTTCAGTCCCCGGCCCCACGGCATCCGCCGCGGGGCCGCGCTGACGTTGGCCTTCGGAGTCGTCCTCGCCACCGCGGCGGCCACCAACTGCCTGCCGCACGACGAGCCGGCCTCGCCCCGTCCGCTCTCCGCACATGCCGCCGCCGCGACGGTGGACCGTGAGGACGTCGCCCGCGCCGCCGCGAAGGCCGCGGCGGAAGGGAAGTCGGGCACCAAGGCGGCGGAAGAGGTCGTCAGCCGCAGCGGCGACCGCTGGGGCGCCGTCTACGACAAGCACGAGTACGAGGAGTTCGCCAAGGCCCTCGACGGGGAGTACACCGGCGTGGGCCTCGGCGCGAGACGCGCGGCGGACGGCCGGGTCGAGGTGGCCAGGGTGCAGCCGGGCAGCCCCGCCGAGCGGGCCGGGATAAAGCCCCGCGACCGGCTCCTCGCGATCGACGGCCGTGACACCGCCCGGCGGCCGGTCACCGAGGTCGTGGCCCTGCTCAGGGGCGCCGACGGCACCGCTGTGACGGTGGACCTGGAGCGTGACGGGCACCGCTGGTCCGAGACCCTGACGCGCGCCCTGCTGACCACGGAGACGGTCACCGTGGACCGTCTCCCCGACGGCGCCGTGGTGATCAGGGTCTCCTCGTTCACCAAGGGCACCGGGGAGCGGGTGCGCAAGGCCGTGCGCGAGGCTCCCGCGGGCGCCGGGGTCCTGCTCGATCTGCGCGGCAACGAGGGCGGCCTCGTCTCCGAGGCGGTCACCGCGGCGTCGGCCTTCCTCGACGGCGGCCTCGTCGCCACCTACGACGTGCGCGGCGAGCAGCGCGCTCTCCATGCCGAGCAGGGCGGCGACACCGACCGGCCCGTCGTCACACTCGTCGACGCCGGCACCATGAGCGCCGCCGAGCTCGTGACCGGAGCACTCAAGGACCGTGGCCGTGCGGTCACGGTCGGCACGCGGACCTTCGGCAAGGGCTCGGTGCAGATGCCGAGCAGGCTGCCCGACGGCTCAGTCGCCGAACTCACCGTCGGTCACTACCGCACTCCGTCCGGTCACAGTGTCGACGACAAGGGCATCACTCCCGACCTCGTGACGGCCGAGGGGGCCGAGAAAAGGGCCCGGACAGTATTGAGTGGCCTCGGGGGCGGGTCGTAGTGCGAAAATGTCCGCACTATGGCTAAGGAAACAGGGCGCAAACTGATCGCGCAGAACAAGAAGGCCCGGCACGACTACCACATTCTCGACACCTACGAGTGCGGTCTCGTGCTGATGGGTACCGAGGTGAAGTCGCTGCGCCAGGGCCGGGCCTCGCTCGCGGACGGCTTCGTCCAGATCGACGGCAACGAGGCATGGCTGCACAACGTCCACGTGCCGGAGTACAGCCAGGGCACCTGGACGAACCACAGCGCACGCCGCAAGCGCAAGCTGCTGATGCACCGGGAAGAGATCGACAAGCTGGAGTCGAAGTCGCAGGAGACGGGGCACACCATCGTGCCGCTGGCGCTGTACTTCAAGGACGGCCGGGCGAAGGTCGAGATCGCGCTGGCGAAGGGCAAGAAGGAGTACGACAAGCGCCAGACGCTGCGCGAGAAGCAGGACCGTCGCGAGGCCGACCGCGCGGTGTCCGCCGTCCGCCGGAGGCAGCGGGCCTAGCACGCGACCGGCACCGGCCGCGGCCGTGCGGAATAAGCTGGCACCGGCCTGTGTTGTTCACGTACGATGGCACCTGCCCCGCCAAGCAGGGGTCGGGCCCCGCAAGGGGCCTTGAGCGGTACAACTCAATAGTGGTCAAGCATGGGGATGATCGGTTTCGACAGCGGATGTCGAAGCAGGGGAAGCGTGTCGAGGAAGCGGCAATGATCTCGTAAACCATATGTCGCAACCAATAATCGCCAACACCAAGCGCGATTCCTTCGCCCTCGCTGCCTAAGTAGCGACTCGCGAAGTGTCAGCCCGGGGCTGTTCCCGACCCGGATCCTGGCATCAGCTAGGGAACTAAACCTACGAACCCGGTCACGGGGTGCGTAGGGAAATCAAACAGTGACTGAGCCCGTCGGAGACTTGTCCGCGTGATCTCCGGGGCTGAGAAAAGCGCAGCGGACTGCACACGGAGAAGCCCTGATTCTGCACCGTTGGACGCGGGTTCGATTCCCGCCATCTCCACTCATCCCATGTACGACGAAGGCTCGGCGGCTACGGCTTCCGGGCCTTTTTCGTGTCCTCGGCCGTCGCCCACGCCAGTACGAGCGCGAGCGCCGCGGCGCACACCGGGATCGCGTAGCCCTGAGCCGCACCCAGATGCTCCACCACGTACCCGCCGCTCGCCGAGCCGGCCGCGACGCCGCCGAGCAGAGCGGTGACAGCGAGGGTCATGCCTTCGTTGATCTGCGCCTGCGGGGTCAGCCGCTGGACCATGGTCATCGCCGTCACCATCGTCGGGGCCGTCGCCATCCCGGCGGCCAGCAGCGCCCCCGCCACCGCCGGCAGCGACCCGGTGCCCACGGCGGCGAGCAGCGGCAGCGACATCAGGGCCGCCATCGCGGCGAGGCAGATGGGCAGGCCCGCCGCGCGGCGGGACCGGCCGTAGAGCAGGCCCGCGGCGCAGGACCCCGCCGCCTGGAGCGCGAGGACCGGACCCGCGACCGGGCCGTCGGCGAAGGCGATGGTGACGACCTCCATCGAGCCGAAGACCGCGCCCGTGGCGAGGAGGACGAGGAGCAGCGCGGGCATGCCGGCGGTCCGCAGCGGCGAGCCGGCCGGGACCCGCGGGGCGACCGGCGGCTCCGTGGAGCGCCGGCTCGCGAAGATCAGCACGCCCGTCAGCAGCAGGACCGCGCCGACCAGCGTGCCTGCCTCCGGGAAGAGCGCGGAGCAGAGGAACGCGGCCACAACGGGGCCGAGCATGAAGCAGAGTTCGTCGGCGGCCTGCTCGAACGAGTTCGCCGTGTGCAGTGCCGCCGCGTCGCCCCGGTACAGATGCGCCCAGCGGGCACGTGACATGCCGCCGGTGTTGGGGGTGGTGGCGGTGGCGGCGTAGGCGGCGAAGAGCGTCCAGTCGGGCGCGTCGAGGCGTACGCACAGCAGCAGGGCGAGCGATCCGAGGACCGCCAGGGCCGTGGCGGGGACGGCGATCCGCGCCTGTCCGTACCGGTCGACGAGCCGCGCCGTCCAGGGAGCGACCAGCGCGGTGGCGGCAAGGCCGGTCGCGGTGACGGCCCCGGCGAGGGCGTAGGAACCTCGGGACCCGGCGATCATGATGACGGCGCTGACGCTGAACATCCCCATGGGGAGCCGGGCGACGAGGTTCCCGGCGGTGAAGGCGCGTGTGCCCGGTACGGAGAACAGCCGCCGGTAAGGGCCCTGCGGCCGGCCGGTCGGGGCCAAGGCCGCCGTGGGCGAGCCGGTCCCGCGGCGCGGCGCGAGCACCAGCGAGTCGCCGGTGACCGCGAGCAGGGGCGCGCACGCCGTGTCCCCGGAGCGGGCGGGACGGGACGCGGGGGAGCGGGGCACGGCTGGAGAGGGCGTGGCTGGCCTGGGCATGGCTCCACCCTCGCCGCCGCCCCCGCGGCCCGTCCAACACCTGCTCGGTGGCCGTTCACGCACCTGTGTTGTTGAATGCGCTGTGCCCCGTGATCTGGAACCCAGGCTGCTCCGCGCGTTCGTCGCCGTCGCCGACGAGCTGCACTTCACCCGCGCCGCCGCCCGCCTCTACGTCGCCCAGCAGGCCCTGAGCCGTGACGTCCGGCGGCTGGAAAGGGAGTTGGGCGTCGACCTGTTCGTCCGCACCACCCGGCAGGTCGCCCTCACGGCCGACGGCGAGCGGCTGGTTCCGTATGCGCGGAGGGTGCTCGAGACGCAGGACGAACTGCTCGCCGCCGCCTCCGGCGCCGCGCGGCCGCTGCTCGTCGACCTCAACAGCGCGGGCATGACCTCGGGCCGGATCCTGGAGCGCGCCCGTGAACTGGCCCCCGACTGCGAGCTGATGGCCCGTTTCGAGAGCGGGCTCACCGGAGCCGCCGACGAGATCGCCGCCGGGCGTCTCGATGTCTCCTTCGGCCGGTTCGCCGGCCTGGACGCCGGCCGGCAGGCGCTGCTCGCCCAGCAGCCCGTACGGTACGAGCCGATGGCGGTCCTGTTGCCCGACGACCATCCGCTGGCCCACTCCGACCGGATCGAGTTGAACGCACTCGCGGGTGAGACCGTATATGCCGGTGCGGGCAACCCCAGGACGCTGGAGTGGACGGAGCTGGCGCGGCTTCTCTTCGCGGGCCGCGGTATCGCCGTGGCGCCGCCGGCACCCATGGCCGTGGGGGTCGAGGAGTTCCGGCGGGTCATGGCGAAGACCCGCAACCCGGTCCTCGCGGTCGTGGGCTTTCCGGCCATGCCGGGGACGGTCCTTCGGCCGATAGTCGACCCCGTTCCGCTGTCGCCGCTGTCGATGGTCTGGCGTGCCGGGCTGCGGCATCCCGGTCTCGACGCGCTGCGGCGTGCGGCGGCCGAACTCGCCGCGCGCGAGGGGTGGCTGAAAAGGGTGCCCGACGGGTGGTTGCCGGAACGTGATATGTCGCTGATGTGTGACAACCGCTGAGCGTGGCGCGCGACGTGCAGCAGGTTGCGCTACATTCATGGACCGGGTGAGTGAGTGGGATAGAAGCGCTCGGAGAGGGTTGGGGACCCGAATTCGAACGCGGCCGGCCGGTTGTGCGCGCACCCGATTCCAGTCAGTGGGGGGATGTGCCACCAGCCATGGAAAATTGGCAAGAAGACATCGGTACCGGTCACACGCACGAACCGCACGAGGTGACGATTCAACTCGACGGCCTCGGGCGGAAGTTGCGCGATCTTCCGGTGGAGCCGATCGCCCCACAGGACAGCGCGGAGGGGCCTGTCTTCGTCGACGAGAGCGGCCGGCGCAGCAAGAAGTTCCGCCGTATCGGCTGGGTCCTGGCCGCCGCGTGCGCCGTCTACGCGATTACGCTCGTCGCCGCCCTCCTCGGCGGCAACTCCAGCGCGCCCTGGATGCCGGGCCTCGGTTCGGCCGGGGAGAAGCAGCCCGAGCACGTGGAGATCCAGCCCGCGCCCACCGACCTCGTGTCCACGGTGCCCACGCCGAACGCCCCACCGGGCGTCCCGGCCCCCTCCGACTCCGCCGGCGCGGCCCTGCCGGTGCCGTCGGGCAGCGCGGGCGTCAGCAGCCCGCTGCCTGACGTGCCGCCGTCCGTCTCGACGTCCACCACCCCCCAGCAGCCGTCCCGCGGGCCGGGTACCACCGGCCCGGCCGCGAGCCCCGGCGCACCCCGCAACAGCGCTCCGGCCCCGGCCGTCAGCCCTCCCACGGGCCCCGGTACCTCCGTGGCGCCCAGTGATACTCCCGGACAGCCCGTGCAAGAAGGCGCACTGTAGATGACCATCCCCGTCCCAGGGGCTCCGCGACGGCGGAGCCCCAAGCGCGTCGTACGCCGCAGACTGCCCATGCGCTATCTGCTTCCCGTGCTCTTCCTCGTCGCGCTGCTCGCGATGCTGATGCTGCGCGGCTATGTGCACAGCGAGATCCTCGCCGACCACCGCGTCCGGCCCCCGGCCCCCACGGACCAGGTCCCCCAGCACATACTCGACGGCGGACCCGTCATCGACGCGCGCGACAAGCACAACCCCAAGGCGCTCAGCGTGCCCGACCAGCGGCTCGTGCTGACCTTCGACGACGGCCCGGACCCAGTCTGGACGCCGAAGGTCCTCGACGCCCTCGCCCGGTACGACGCGCATGCCGTCTTCTTCGTCACCGGCACCATGGCCTCGCGCCACCCGGACCTGGTCGAACGAATGGTGCGCGAAGGTCACGAGATCGGCCTGCACACCTTCAACCACCCGGACCTGTCCTTCCAGTCCACCGACCGTATCGACTGGGAGCTGTCGCAGAACCAGCTGGCGCTCGCCGGCGCCGCGGGCATCCGCACCTCCCTCTTCCGTCCCCCGTACTCCTCCTTCTCCGACGCCCTCGACAACGAGTCCTGGCCGGTCACCCAGTACATCGGCACCCGCGGCTACATCACCGCCTTCAACAACACCGACTCCGAGGACTGGAAGCGCCCCGGCGTCGACGCGATCATCAAGCGCGCCACCCCCGAGGGCACCCAGGGCTCCATCGTGCTGATGCACGACTCCGGCGGCGACCGCTCCCAGACGGTCGCGGCCCTGGAGCGCTTCCTGCCCGACATGAAGGAACGCGGCTACCGGTTCACCAACCTCACGGAGGCGCTCGGCGTGCCCAGCGCCCACAGCCCGGTCACCGGACCGGAACTGTGGAAGGGCAAGGCCTTCGTCGGCGCCGTCGCCGTCTCGGAGAACACCACGGAGGTCATGGTCGTCGGGCTCGCCGTGATCGGCGTGCTGGTCTTCGCCCGCTTCGGGCTGATGCTGATCCTCTCCTTCGCGCACGCCCGCAAGGTGCGCCGGAAGGGATTCAGCTGGGGGCCTCCCATCACCCGGCCGGTGTCCGTGCTGGTCCCCGCGTACAACGAACGCGAGTGCATCGCCAACACGGTCCGCTCGCTCATGGCGAGCGACCACCCCCTCGAGGTCATCGTCATCGACGACGGCTCCAGTGACGGCACCGCCGACATCGTCGAGGCGATGGGCCTGCGCGGCGTCCGGGTCGTAAGGCAGCCCAACTCGGGCAAGCCCGCCGCCCTCAACAACGGCATCAGGAACGCCCGCTACGAGATCGTCGTCATGATGGACGGCGACACCGTCTTCGAGCCGTCCACCGTCCGCGAACTCGTGCAGCCCTTCGGCGACCCCCGCGTCGGCGCGGTGGCCGGCAACGCCAAGGTCGGCAACCGCGACACGCTCATCGGGGCCTGGCAGCACATCGAGTACGTGATGGGCTTCAACCTCGACCGCCGCATGTACGACCTGCTCGGCTGCATGCCCACCATCCCCGGCGCCGTCGGAGCCTTCCGCCGCACCGCCCTCGAGCGCGTCGGCGGCATGAGCGAGGACACCCTCGCCGAGGACACCGACATCACCATGGCCATGCACCGCGACGGCTGGAGGGTCGTCTACGCGGAGAAGGCACGCGCCTGGACCGAGGCCCCCGAGTCCGTGCAGCAGCTGTGGTCCCAGCGCTACCGCTGGAGCTACGGCACCATGCAGGCCATCTGGAAGCACCGCCGTGCCCTCGTCGAGAAGGGGCCCTCCGGCCGCTTCGGCCGGGTCGGCCTGCCCCTGGTCTCCCTGTTCATGGTGCTCGCCCCGCTGCTCGCGCCGCTGATCGACGTCTTCCTGCTGTACGGGCTGGTCTTCGGCCCGACGCAGAAGACCATCGCCGCCTGGCTCGGCGTACTCGCCATCCAGGCGGTCTGCGCCGCCTATGCCTTCCGGCTCGACAAGGAACGCATGGTCCACCTCGTCTCCCTGCCGCTGCAGCAGATCCTCTACCGCCAGCTGATGTACGTGGTCCTCCTCCAGTCCTGGATCACCGCGCTCACCGGCGGCCGGCTGCGCTGGCAGAAACTGCGGCGCACCGGGGCCGTCGAGGCCCCCGGAGTCGTCCAGCAGCGGCAGCGCGCCGGGGAGCGGAGGCCCGTCGCATGACCCCGTACACCTCACCGCAGACGGCGCCGCCGCAGTCGGGGGGCACGTCCCCGGTGCCCGCGGGCGGCCGGGACCGCTACTTCGACCTGCTCCGGGCGCTCGCCCTGTTCCGGGTCGTGCTCTACCACCTGGTGGGCTGGGCCTGGCTGCCGCTCGTCTTCCCGTCCATGGGCGTGATGTTCGCCCTCGCCGGGTCACTGATGGCACGCTCCCTCGCCCGGCCGGCGTTCGAGGTGATCCGCAGCAGGGTACGGCGGCTGCTGCCGCCGCTGTGGGTGCTGGGAGCCGCGGCGGTCACCGCGATGATCGTCGAGGGATGGCGCCCCGGACCCTCCGCGGTCTTCTGGCTCCTGCCCTTGAGCGACCCGCCGTTCCTCGCCGCCGGGTGGGCCGGCGACCTGGCCGAGCCGCTCTGGTACCTGCGCGCCTACCTGTGGTTCGTGCTCCTGTCGCCGCTGCTGCTGCGCTGCCTGCGCAAGCTGCCGTGGGCCACCCTCGCCGCGCCGCTCGCCCTGTCCTTCGGGCTGGCCGCCGGGTACCTCTCCATGCCGGAACGCATCGACTCGGCGCTCACCGACTTCACCACCTTCGGCGCCTGCTGGATCCTCGGCATGGCCCGCCAGGAGGGTGTCCTGGCCCGCCTGCCGCGCTACCTCGTGCCCTCCGTCGCGCCGTTCGTCATGCTGGCCGGTATCTGGTGGGCCCGCCGCAACGGCTTCGGCTCGGGAGCCGAGCTCGACGGCATCCCGCCGGCCGACGCCCTCTGGTCGCTCGGCGCGGTGATGCTGCTGCTGCACTTCAGTCCGTCGTGGGAGTCGTGGCCGCCGAAGCTGCGGCAATGGGACAGCCTGATCACGCTCCTCAACGCGCGGGCGGTGACCGTCTACCTCTGGCACAACGTGTGCATCCTGGGCGCGGCGGCGCTGTGGGACGCCATGTGGGACGTCGACCTCCTCGCGGAGCAGGCCCCCTGGCTGCTGGAGAGCTGGGTACCGGTGCTGCTGCTCGCCTGGGCGCTGATCGCGGGGTGCGTCCTGGTCTTCGGCTGGGCCGAGGACCTCGCCGCCAAGCGCCGGCCGCGGCTGTGGCCCAACGGAGAGCCACGGCGGCGCCGCTCACACACGGCCTGACCGACGGGTGAGAGCAAGGTTTCGCGCCGGTCACCTCCTGGCACCGGCCTGAAACCCGCCGTCCATAACGTCGCTTCCACGATCGGAAACAGGTGGAGGCGCGTGATGGCAGGCCGATGGATCGAAGAGTGGGACCCCGAGGACGAGACCTTCTGGCGGACCAAGGGGGAGCGGGTCGCACGGCGCAACCTCGCCTTCTCCGTGCTCAGTGAGCACATCGGGTTCTCCATCTGGAGCCTGTGGTCGGTGATGGTCCTCTTCATGGGGCCCGAGTATGGGGTCGACCCCGCCGGCAAGTTCTTCCTGATCGCCACGGCGACCGTCGTCGGCGCGGTGATCCGGGTGCCGTACACGTTCGCCGTCGCCAAATTCGGCGGCCGGAACTGGACGATCTTCAGCGCCCTGTTGCTGCTGCTCCCCACCGCCGCGGCGTACCTGGTGATGGAGCCGGGCACCTCGTACACGACGTTCCTCGCCGTCGCCGCCCTCACGGGTGTCGGCGGGGGCAACTTCGCCTCGTCGATGACGAACATCAACGCCTTCTTCCCGCTGCGCAAGAAGGGCTGGGCGCTCGGCCTCAACGCGGGCGGCGGCAACATCGGCGTTCCGGTCATCCAGCTGGTCGCGCTGCTGATCATCGGTACGGCCGGCGCGGCCCACCCGCGGCTGGTGCTCGGCATCTACCTGCCGCTGATCATCCTCGCCGCGCTGTGCGCCGCGCTGTGGATGGACAACCTCGCCCCGGTGAAGAACGACACCGGCGCGGCGATCGACGCGGCCAAGGACGGCCACACCTGGATCATGGCCTTCCTCTACGTCGGCACCTTCGGCTCGTTCATCGGCTACAGCTTCGCCTTCGGCCTCGTGCTGCAGACCCAGTTCGGCCGCACCCCGCTCCAGGCGGCTTCCCTGACCTTCATCGGCCCGCTGCTCGGCTCCCTGATCCGGCCGCTGGGCGGTGCGCTCGCCGACCGCTTCGGCGGGGCGCGCATCACGCTGTGGAACTTCGTGGGCATGGCCGCCGCGACCGCCGTGGTCATCGCCGCCTCGGTGCAGCAGTCCCTCGCCGTGTTCCTCGTCGGATTCATCTCCCTGTTCGTGCTCAGCGGCCTCGGCAACGGCTCGACGTACAAGATGATCCCCGGCATCTTCCAGAACAAGGCGCTCGCCAAGGGCATGACCGGGGAGACCGCGGCCGCCTACGGGCGCCGGCTCTCCGGAGCCTCGATGGGACTCATCGGCGCGGTCGGCGCCGTCGGCGGGCTCGCCATCAACCTCGCCTTCCGGCAGTCGTTCCAGACTGCGGGCACCGGAACCGCCGCCTTCGTCTCCTTCCTCGCCTTCTACGCGGTCTGCTCGGTCGTCACCTGGGCGGTATACCTTCGCCGGCCCGTCGTGGTGCCGGTCCGCGACGGGCAGACGGGGACCGAGGCCGAAGCGGGCGCCGAACCGGTCTACGCCCGGGTCTGAGCGAGCGGAGTACGTAACGACGGTGAAATATGAGCGAACCGGGCCTGTCACGCGCCTTTGACAGGCTCGGTCGCCCGTTCACCGTTCAATGGCACCGGCCATCAGGGCACTCCAGTGGGGACGACCGAGATGCACGACCAAGGCCAACCGCACGGCCCCCTCGCGGGCTTCACCGTCGGCGTGACCGCCGCCAGGCGGGCCGACGAGCTCGGCGCGCTGCTCCAGCGGCGGGGCGCCACCGTCCTGCACGCCCCCGCGCTGCGCATCGTTCCGCTCGCCGACGACACGGAGCTCCTCGCCGCCACCAAGGAACTGATCGACCACACGCCCGACGTGGTCGTCGCCACCACCGCCATCGGCTTCCGCGGCTGGGTGGAGGCGGCCGACGGATGGGGGCTGGGGGAGCAACTGCTGGGCCGGCTGCGCGGCGCCGAGCTGCTGGCCCGCGGACCCAAGGTCAAGGGCGCCATCCGCGCGGCGGGCCTCACCGAGGAGTGGTCGCCGGTCTCCGAGTCCATGGCGGAGGTACTGGACCGGCTGCTCGGTGAGGGAGTGGCGGGCCGCCGGGTCGCGCTCCAGCTGCACGGTGAGCCGCTGCCCGGGTTCGTCGAATCGCTGCGCGCGGCCGGCGCGGACGTCGTACTCGTACCCGTCTACCGCTGGATGCCGCCGGAGGACCTCGCCCCGCTCGACCGGCTGCTGGACGCGGCCGTCTCCCGCGGCCTGGACGCCGTCACCTTCACCAGCGCCCCGGCCGCCGCGTCGCTCCTCAACCGTGCGGAGTCCCGCGGTCTGCTGACCGACCTCCTGGCCGCCCTGGACCACGACGTCCTCGCGGCCTGCGTCGGGCCGGTCACGGCGGTGCCGCTGCAGGCGGCCGGCGTCCCGACGGTGCAGCCGGAGCGGTTCAGACTCGGCCCGCTGGTGCAGCTGCTCGGTGTCGAGCTGCCCGCCCGCGCCCGTACGTTCCCGGTCGCGGGCCGCCGGCTCGAGATCCGTGGCCACGCCGTCCTCGTCGACGACGAACTGCGCCCGGTGCCGCCCGCCGGGATGGCCTTGATGAGGGCCCTGTCGGAACGGCCGGGCTGGGTCGTCGCCCGCGCCGACCTGCTGCGCGCCCTGCCGGGCGCCGGCCGGGACGAGCACGCGGTGGAGACGGCCATGGCCCGGCTGCGCACGGCACTGGGCACCCCCAAGATCATTCAGACCGTCGTCAAACGCGGCTACCGGCTGGCCCTGGACCCGGCGTCCGACGCCAAGTACGCCGACGCCTGACCCGCCTGGTCCGGGCGTGCCGTGCGCGGCAGCGACGTGGCACGCCACAGGCACAGCAGGGCCGCCGTGGTGAGCACGGTGCGCACCGTGTTCCAGAGCACCCACG
The DNA here is from genome assembly GCF_052068155.1 of Streptomyces sp. OZ13. Lineage (NCBI taxonomy): Bacteria > Bacillati > Actinomycetota > Actinomycetes > Kitasatosporales > Streptomycetaceae > Streptomyces > Streptomyces sp. OZ13. Next base: position 61,604 of record NZ_JBQHCZ010000011.1, read on the forward strand.
GGTCCTCGAAGGCCTCCCGTACGGCGGCCGGGTCGGCGATGGTGTCCGGGGCGCCCGCGGCGGCGAGTTCGTTGTTGAGCGGTACGTTCGCCGCGGACGTCACCACGAACACCAGGACGTAGAGGACCAGCGCGGCGGTCACCCAACGGCCCCTGGGCGTACGCCGCTGCTGCCACGCCGAGACGGCCGAGAGGACGAGCGCGCCGAAGAGCGCGGCGAAGAAGGCCGGGTTCTCGATCACCTCGTTGATGTTCTGCATGACCTCGACGTAGGTCCGGTCGTCGCTGCGGCCGAGCGCCGGCATCACCGAGACCGTGAACGCGAACCAGACGCCCGCGATGAGCCCGGTCGTCACGGTCGCCGCCGCGAGGACCGCTCCTGCACCCCTGTTCTGTGTCATGGGACCAGTCAACCGGCCCGTCCTCGTACGGGACATGGGCGAGCGTCGCATCCCCATGTCCGTGCGTCCACGTCTCGATGAGGGCTTCCGGCCGCACCGTCGGGCAGGCACTCTGGTGGGGACACCCGACGGTGATCCCGAGGCGGTGACAGGCGCATGACAGCTGTGGGCGCGGGTCCGTACCCGTCCCAATGGCGATTCGACTCCGGGCGCGTCTGCCTGGACCTGGTGGCGACGGCGCAGGAGCCGGACCGCCGGGCCGGCGGCGCCGAACCGCTCGCGGACACCGGGAGACTGGCGCGCTGGCTCGTCGGCGCCGGTCTTGTCCCCGCCGGGACGCCGCTGCACGGGGTCGACGGCACCTGGGTGGCACGTTTCGTCGAACTGCGCGACTGCATAGACCGGTTGGTGCGCACCGGACCGGACGAAGGCAGCGTGGACGACGCCCTCCAGCTCCTCAACGCCCGTGCACAGAACGCGCCTCCGGGCATCAGGGCCGTGAAGAACGGCAAAGGCACGCTGGTACGGGCGCTGTGCGCCTCCCCGGAGTGCGCGGCCCTGCTCGCTCTCGTCGCCCGCGACGCGGTGGAGCTCCTCACCGATCCCGTCGCCCGCTCGCGGCTGCGGCAGTGCGAGGGCGACAACTGCCGCCGCGTCTATCTGGACACCTCACGGGGCAGGCGGCGCCGCTGGTGCTCGAGCGAAGTGTGCGGAAACCGCGAGCGGGTGGCGAGACACCGCAGGAAGGCCTCCGTCAAAGAATCTTGAAATTTCTTCGGCGGCGTTGAGTGAACCTCCCGCTGTCCCCGTAGTGAAGAGGGACAAGCAGCCAGCCGTGAAAAACAGGGTCTCGACCGGGAGGTTCAGGTGCGCAAGGATGCCGCCGTGGCCGATGACCGTCCGCAACGGGCCCGCCATCGCAGTGAGAAGCCACGTATCGACACCTCCGTGCCCGACGAGGAGTTGATGCGTGCCCTCTACCGTGAACACGCAGGACCGTTGCTCGCCTATGTACTGCGCCTCGTCGCCGGCGACCGCCAGCGCGCCGAGGACGTCGTACAGGAGACGCTCATCCGTGCCTGGAAGAACGCCGGCCAGCTCAACCGGGCGACCGGCTCTGTCCGACCCTGGCTGGTGACGGTCGCCCGGCGCATCGTCATCGACGGTCACCGCAGCCGGCAGGCCCGGCCGCAGGAGGTCGACCCGTCGCCGCTGGAGGTCATGCCCGCGGAGGACGAGATCGACAAGGCGTTGTGGCTGATGACGCTCTCGGATGCACTCGATGATTTGACGCCCGCCCACAGGGAAGTTCTTGTCGAGACGTATTTCAAGGGGCGTACGGTCAATGAAGCGGCCGAAACGCTCGGCATACCCAGCGGGACCGTGCGGTCCCGTGTGTTCTACGCGCTCCGTTCCATGAAGCTCGCTCTGGAGGAGAGGGGGGTCTCGGCATGACCATGTACGAGCAGGAGTCCGTACACGACGCGGTGGGCGCATATGTGCTCGGCGTGCTCGACGAAGCGGACGCCTCCGCCTTCGAGGCGCATCTGGCGGGATGCGACATCTGTGCCGCCCACCTCGAGGAGTTCTCGGGGATGGAGCCGATGCTCGCGATGCTGGCGGAGGCGCCCGCCCCCGCACCGCCGCAGAGCAACGTCTACAGCCTGCCCGGGATGCCGGGCATGTCCGACTTCCCGCCGCCCCGTGCCGTCCCCGTGGTGCCCACCTCCCCGAGCCCCAAGGTCCTCGACGGGCTGCTCAACGAGGTCGCCGTCAAGCGCGCCCACAAGCGCCGGCGCGGCATGTACCTGCTCGCGGCGGCCGCGGCGCTGATCATCGGCGGCCCCGCAGTCGCCGTGGTCGTCACCGCCGACGACACCGGCAGCACCGTGGCGGGCGCCGACCCGCACCCCACCAGCCCGGCCGAGGACGCCTTCTTCAACCACATGGAGGAGAAGGTCCGGGCCACGGACGCGACCACCAAGGTCAGCGCCGTCGTCGGCATGGAGAAGAAGGGCTGGGGCACCCACGCCGTCCTGGAGCTGAAGAACGTCAAGGGCCCCCTGAAGTGCAACCTCATCGCCGTCTCCAAGACCGGTGAGGAGGAGGTCGTCACCTCCTGGGCCGTGCCGAAGTGGGGCTACGGGATCCCCGACAGCCCCCACAAGGACGCCAAGAACCCTCTGTACGTCCACGGCGGCTCCGCGATGGACCCGGGCGACATCGACCACTTCGAGGTCCGCACGTTCGACGGGCAACGGCTGGTGGAGGTCGACGCCTAGCCGGCGGCCGTCCCACCGTCGGCCGGGGAGCTGTGCGGCCCCCGGCCGCATCCGCATGTCCACGTCCCCTCGGCACCCCAGCGGCCTTCCGCGGCACCTCGGTGTGTCCGGCCTTCCACGGGCCGCCGCCTCTCGTGGGCCTTCGCACCCGCCCCCCACGGCCGGGGCAGGTGCATTAACCTGCCCACTTGCCGTACGGTTGACGGCTGCCCAGTGCACGTCAGAAGGGGGCCTCGGTGGCCGCGCAGGATGCCGCTGTCGGATCCGTGGTCGGCTCCGCCGCCGACACGGTGAGAGACCGTGAGATCGGTGTCGAACAGGAACATCTCGACCAGGTGTACCGGCGACTCGAGGAGAAGATCCACGAGGCCGAGTTCCTGATGAACGACGCCGCCAAGCGAGGACAGGTCGGCACCCCCGGCGCCCTCGCCGAGCGGGACGCCCAGGTCTTCCGGGCCGGCGTCCACCTCAACCGCCTCAACAACGAATTCGAGGACTTCCTCTTCGGCCGGATCGACCTGCTCCACGGCAAGGACGGCAAGAAGGGCCCCGACGGCGCCTTCACCTCCCTCGAGCCGGCGGACGACGCCGTACGCCCCGACAACACGGCCGAGATCGGCGAGACCCTGCACATCGGCCGGATCGGCGTGCTCGACTCCGACTACGCCCCGCTCGTGATCGACTGGCGCGCCCCGGCCGCGGCACCCTTCTACCGCTCCACCCCGGTCGACCCCGGCCGTGTCGTGCGCCGCCGGGTCATCCGCTCCAAGGGCCGCAAGGTCCTCGGCGTAGAGGACGACCTGATGCGCCCGGAGCTGACCGCCACGCTGAACGGACAGACACTGCCCGTCGTCGGCGACGGCGCCCTGATGGCGGCGCTCGGCCAGGCCCGCAGCCACACCATGCGGGACATCGTCGCGTCCATCCAGGCCGAGCAGGACCTGGTCATCCGCGCCCCCGCCGCGTCCGTGACATACGTGGAGGGCGGCCCCGGCACCGGCAAGACGGCGGTGGCGCTCCACCGGGCCGCCTACCTGCTCTACCAGGACCGGCGCCGGTACGCCGGCGGCATCCTCATCGTCTCCCCGACGCCGCTGCTCGTCGCCTACACCGAGGGCGTGCTGCCGTCCCTGGGCGAGGAGGGCCAGGTCGCGATCCGCGCCGTCGGCTCCCTGGTCGACGGCGCTGAGGCGACGGTGTACGACGAACCGGCCGTCGCCCGCATCAAGGGCTCCTCCCGGATGCTGAAGGTCCTGCGCAACGCCGCGCGAGGCGCGCTCGAGACGCCGGACGCCGCACCGCGCAACGGACAGCTCGCCCTGGGCGAGGAGCCGGCGGCTGCGCCGGGCACTCCCTCGCGGTTGCGCGTCGTGGCCTTCGGCCGGCGGCTCGAGCTGGAGGCCGACGAGCTCCGCCGCATCCGCCACAACGTGCTCGGCGGAAGCGCTCCCGTCAACCTGCTGCGCCCGCGGGCCAGACGGCTGCTCCTCGACGCGCTGTACGCCAGGTCGGGCGCCGTCGGCCGCCACCCGGGCGACCCGGAGCTGGCCGCCGAGCTGCGGTCCTCCTTCGACGAGGACGTGACCGGCGAGGACAGCTTCATCGCGTTCCTGGACGCCTGGTGGCCCGAACTGACCCCGCGCGCGGTGCTCGCCGCGATGGGCGACGAGCGCCGCCTCGGCCGCTGGGCACGCCGGGTGCTCAACCCCGGCGAGGTGCGCAAGCTGGCCCGCTCCCTGCGCCGCGACGCCCTTTCCGTGCACGACGTGGCACTCCTCGACGAGCTGAGCACCCTGCTCGGCACGCCCGCCCGTCCCCGTAAGCGGCGCGAGCTCGACCCTCTGGACCAGCTCACCGGTCTGGAGGAGCTGATGCCGCAGCGCGAGGAGACACAGCGCGAGCGGGCCGAGCGGCTGGCGGCCGAGCGCACCGAGTACGCGCACGTCATCGTCGACGAGGCGCAGGACCTCACGCCCATGCAGTGGCGGATGGTCGGCCGCCGCGGCCGGCACGCCACCTGGACGGTCGTCGGCGACCCGGCCCAGTCGTCCTGGTCATCGCCGGAAGAGGCGGCAGAGGCACGTGACGAGGCGCTGGGCAGCCGCCCGCGCCGCCGCTTCGAGCTGACCGTGAACTACCGCAACCCGGCCGAGATCGCCGAGCTGGCCGCCACGGTGCTCCGGCTGGCGATGCCGGGCATGCGCTCGCCCTCCGCCGTCCGCTCCACGAGAGTGCGGCCGCGCTTCGCGGTCGTACCGGACGGCGGCGAGCTCGCCGAGTCCGTACGGGCGGAGGCGGAGCGGCTGCTGGAGCAGGTGGAGGGCACCGTCGGCGTCGTCGTCGCCATGAACCGCCGGGAGCAGGCCGCCCGCTGGCTGGCCGGCCTGGGCGAGCGGGTCGTGGCCCTCGGCTCACTGGAGGCGAAGGGCCTGGAGTACGACGCGACGGTCGTGGTCTCCCCGGCGGAGATCGCCGACGAGAGCCCGGCCGGTCTGCGGGTGCTGTACGTGGCGCTCACCCGGGCCACGCAGCAGCTCACGGTGGTCTCCGGCCGCCGTGACCAGCCGGACGCGCAGGGCGTGCCGGAGCTGCTGCGGGACTGAGCGGGCGTCCCGCCGGCCGCGGCTCCCGCGGCAGGTGGCGCGGACCCGTCCACAGGCCTCCGGCAGGCCGTGCCGGGCCCTGTCCGGGTGCTCGGGGCGGGTGCCGACGGGCGCTGTCACGGTGCTCCGCCGGGTGCCGCCCGGCGCTGTCCCGGGCCGCTGCCGAAGTCGGCCCGCGATGCGGGAATCACTTCCCGGGGCGGTGCGTTAGCCTGGGTACGGCACCGGCTCGATCCAAGCCCCCGGGCCCAACCTTCGTCCCTTAGAGGGACCACTTGCCGCGAGGCGAGCATGGCGGGTCGGTGCCACCTACTTACGCGGAGAAGGCCCGCGTCACCTCGACCGGTGACGCGGGCCTCTTCAGTTTCCGGGCGCTTTCTCGTATGGTGGAAAACAGTTTCCGAAAACAATATGACCGCATTACCTGCTACCGGCGGGTAGGTGTCACCATCTTCACAGCGCTGCCGGGCCTCAGGTGCGGTACCGCACAGCAATGAAGCTAGGGAAAGCAGAGGAACCCGGTCATGGCAACGGCGCCCAGCGTCTCGTACTCGATGACGGTCCGACTGGAGGTGCCCGCGAGCGGAACCGCGGTCTCCCAGCTCACCACGGCCGTGGAGTCCTCCGGCGGTTCCGTAACCGGCCTCGACGTGACCGCGTCCGGCCACGAGAAGCTGCGGATCGACGTCACGATCGCCGCAAGCTCCACCGCGCACGCCGACGAGATCGTCGAGGGTCTGCGCGACATCGAGGGCGTCGTCCTCGGCAAGGTCTCCGACCGTACGTTCCTGATGCACCTCGGCGGCAAGATCGAGATGGCGTCCAAGCACCCCATCCGCAACCGTGACGACCTGTCGATGATCTACACCCCGGGTGTGGCGCGGGTCTGCATGGCGATCGCCGAGAACCCCGAGGACGCCCGCCGCCTGACCATCAAGCGCAACTCCGTTGCAGTGGTGACCGACGGCTCCGCCGTGCTGGGCCTCGGCAACATCGGCCCCAAGGCCGCACTGCCGGTCATGGAGGGCAAGGCGGCCCTCTTCAAGCGCTTCGCCGGCATCGACGCCTGGCCGCTGTGCCTGGACACCCAGGACACCGACGCCATCGTCGAGATCGTCAAGGCGATCGCCCCCGGCTTCGCGGGCATCAACCTCGAGGACATCTCCGCGCCGCGCTGCTTCGAGATCGAGGCACGGCTGCGCGAGGCCCTCGACATCCCCGTCTTCCACGACGACCAGCACGGCACGGCGATCGTCGTCCTCGCCTCCCTGACCAACGCGCTGCGCGTGGTGGGCAAGGGGATCGGCGACGTGCGTGTGGTCATGTCCGGCGCCGGGGCGGCCGGTACCGCCATCCTCAAACTCCTCATCGCGGCCGGCGTCAAGCACGCCGTCGTCGCCGACATCCACGGCGTCGTGCACGCGGACCGCGCCGACCTGGTGGACGCCACCCCCGACTCCCCGCTGCGGTGGATCGCCGACAACACCAACCCCGAGGGTGTCACCGGCACGCTCAAGGAGTCGGTCGTCGGAGCGGACGTCTTCATCGGCGTCTCCGCGCCCAACGTGCTGGGCGCGGACGACGTCGCGGCCATGGCCGATGACGCGATCGTGTTCGCGCTCGCGAACCCCGACCCCGAGGTCGACCCCTCAATCGCCCGGCAGACGGCGGCAGTTGTGGCCACCGGCCGCTCGGACTTCCCCAACCAGATCAACAACGTGCTGGTCTTCCCCGGTGTGTTCCGCGGCCTGCTGGACGCCCAGTCCCGCACCGTCAACACCGAGATGATGCTCGCGGCCGCGGCCGCGCTCGCGGACGTCGTCACGGAGGACGAACTCAACCCGAACTACATCATCCCCTCGGTCTTCAACGACAAGGTCGCCGGAGCCGTCGCGGGCGCCGTCCGGGACGCCGCGAAGGCCGCAGGCCCGACTGTGACAGGCCCCACGTCCCACTGACATACGGCGCGTCGCGGGTCGCGGGGTTGCAAACCCCCCTTTAGGGTGGCGGATCAGGGAGCACGCGGCCCCGGCACGCCCGCTCCGACGAGTCTCCAGGGAGTCGACGGAACGTCACCACGATGAGGCAGTGGTGGCCTTCGTGTGACTCCGGAGGGTGCCGGATTGGCTTTCCCGCCGCTGGTGGGGGCAGGATGCTTCCCCGAGGACCTGCGTCCTGGGGGAAGTCCCGCGGGCGCGGAGGGGTCTGACAGCAGACCCGGGTCCGGGGACTGTCCGAGGGCCCTGGCAGCATCGGCTTCGATCCACGCCTCACAGGCAAGAAGAACACGGGAGTAACAAAATGAACCGCAGTGAGCTGGTGGCCGCGCTGGCCGACCGCGCCGAGGTGACCCGCAAGGACGCCGACGCCGTTCTGGCCGCTCTCGCCGAGACCGTCGGCGAGGTCGTCGCCAAGGGCGACGAGAAGGTCACCATCCCCGGCTTCCTGACCTTCGAGCGCACCCACCGTGCCGCTCGCACCGCTCGGAACCCGCAGACCGGCGACCCGATCCAGATCCCGGCCGGCTACAGCGTGAAGGTCTCCGCGGGCTCGAAGCTCAAGGAAGCCGCCAAGGGCAAGTAAGGCCTTCGGCAGCGTGAGGGCGGCCACCCCGTGCGGGGTGGCCGCCCTTCTGCGTGTGCGGGGGCGTGGGCGCCTGCGGCGGGCGTGTTCCCCTCCCCGCCCCTTCCCGAACCGGGCTCCGCCCGGTCCCGTACCGCGCTCCGCGCGGTGCCCTCGATCTCCCCCTACGGCCCGGCGGCCGTGGGAGGTGCCCCCTGCAACTCCAGCCCCGCCGGCGTTCGAGGCGCGGGGGTTGGGAGGCAGAGCCCCCAAAGACCGCGCGGAGCGCGGTGACGGGTCCGGTCGGGCCCCGGTTGGACGGGGCGAGGTGGGGAAAAGGCCCCCGCGCAGCGGCACAGGCGGCCGCAGACGGCGACGGCCCCCGCGGATGCGCTCCGTGGGGGCCGTCGGCGTCGTAGGGGCCGTCAGACGATCGGGCCCCCGGGCAGCTCCACCTTCGCGCCGAGCTTCTCCAGCTTCTCCATGAAGTTCTCGTAGCCGCGGTTGATCAGGTCGATCCCGTGCACGCGGCTCGTGCCCTGCGCGGCCAGTGCCGCGATCAGGTACGAGAAGCCGCCGCGCAGGTCGGGGATGACCAGGTCCGCGCCCTGGAGCTTGGTCGGGCCGGAGACGACCGCGGAGTGCAGGAAGTTGCGCTGGCCGAAGCGGCAGTGCGAGCCGCCGAGGCACTCGCGGTACAGCTGGATGTGCGCGCCCATCTGGTTCAGCGCGGACGTGAAGCCGAGCCGGGACTCGTACACCGTCTCGTGGACGATGGAGAGCCCCGTCGCCTGCGTGAGGGCGACGACCAGCGGCTGCTGCCAGTCGGTCTGGAAGCCGGGGTGGACGTCCGTCTCGAGCGCGATGGACTTGAGCCGGCCGCCGGGGTGCCAGAAGCGGATGCCCTCGTCGTCGATCTCGAAGGCGCCACCGACCTTCCGGTAGGTGTTGAGGAACGTCATCATCGAGCGCTGCTGGGCGCCGCGTACGTAGATGTCGCCCTCGGTGGCCAGTGCCGCCGACGCCCAGGACGCCGCCTCCAGGCGGTCCGGGAGGGCACGGTGGGTATAGCCGCCGAGCTTGTCGACACCGGTGATCCGGATCGTCCGGTCGGTGTCCATGGAGATGATCGCGCCCATCTTCTGCAGTACGCAGATGAGGTCCTCGATCTCCGGTTCCACCGCGGCGTTGGTCAGCTCGGTGACGCCCTCGGCGAGCACGGCCGTGAGCAGCACCTGCTCGGTCGAGCCGACCGACGGGTACGGCAGACGGATCTTCGTGCCGCGCAGCCGCTGCGGAGCCTCCAGGTACTGCCCGTCCGCGCGCTTCTCGATCGTCGCGCCGAACTGGCGCAGCACGTCGAAGTGGAAGTCGATGGGCCGGCCGCCGATGTCGCAGCCGCCGAGGCCGGGGATGAAGGCGTGGCCGAGGCGGTGCAGCAGCGGTCCGCAGAAGAGGATCGGAATGCGCGACGAGCCCGCGTGGGCATCGATGTCAGCGACGTTCGCGCTCTCGACGTACGTCGGGTCGAGGACGAGCTCGCCCGGCTCCTCACCGGGGCGGACCGTCACCCCGTGCAGCTGCAGCAGCCCGCGTACGACTCTGACGTCACGGATGTCCGGCACGTTGCGCAGCCGGCTCGGTTCGCTGCCGAGCAGGGCCGCGACCATCGCCTTGGGCACGAGGTTCTTCGCGCCGCGGACGCGGATCTCGCCCTCGAGCGGGGTTCCGCCGTGGACAAGCAGTACATCGTCAGTGCCGGTCATGAATCTCGCGTTCCGGAAGTGGTCCCCCAGGCGGAGCCAGGAGGAGGATCGGACGGGGGGCCAGAGGAAAGGGTAAGGGGGGAGAGCCCCTTAGTTGTAAGCCCGCGGACCGTTCTCGGCCGTAATGAATCGGGCACAACACGCTCCGTCCGCCGGGCCTCGCGCACGGTCACCGTCCCACCCTTCGGACAACTGTCGGGGGCTCCGCCCTCTGAGCTGCGCCCATCGCACGGGCGGCGGCGAGTGAGCCGCTCGGGCTCCGCGAAGGGGAAAGATGCGGGATCATGTCTGGCATGACCGAGGTGTCCTCGCTCACAGGACGGCTGCTCGTCGCCGCGCCCGCCCTGGCGGACCCGAACTTCGACCGGGCGGTGGTCCTGCTGCTCGATCATGACGACGAGGGTTCCCTCGGTGTGATTCTCAACAGGCCGACCCCGGTGGTCGTGGAGGACATCCTGGAGTCGTGGGCGGCGCTGGCGGGTGAGCCTGGCGTCGTCTTCCAGGGCGGCCCTGTCGCCCTGGACTCGGCGCTCGGCGTCGCCGTGATCCCCGGCGACGAGGGCCCCCTCGGATGGCGTCGGGTGTACGGCGCGATCGGCCTCGTCGACCTGGAGGCTCCCCCCGAACTGCTCGGCGGCGCCCTCGGCTCCCTGCGGATCTTCGCCGGATACGCGGGATGGGGTCCGGGCCAGCTGGAGGACGAGTTGCAGGACGGCGCCTGGTACGTCGTCGAGTCCGAGCCGGGGGACGTGTCCTCGCCCCGGCCGGAGAGCCTGTGGCGCTCGGTGCTGCGGCGCCAGCGCAACGAGCTGGCCATGTTCGCCACGTATCCGGACGACCCGAGCATGAACTGACCCGGCCCGGGGCAAGGGCGGGCGGGGCCTTGCTCCCGCAGAGGGCGCGCGATGAGTACCCTTGGAGCCCATGAGCACTCTTGAGCCCGAGCGCGGGACAGGCACGGGGATCCTCGTAGAGCCGACACCCCAGGTGTCGCACGGCGACGGCGACCACGAGCGCTTCGCCCATTACGTCCAGAAGGACAAGATCATGGCGAGCGCCCTCGACGGCACTCCCGTGGTGGCACTGTGCGGGAAGGTCTGGGTGCCGGGGCGTGACCCCAAGAAGTACCCGGTCTGCCCCATGTGCAAGGAGATCTACGAGTCCATGGGCGCCGGTGGCGACAAGGACAAGGGCAAGAGCGGCAGCGGCAAGGACAAGAAGTAACTCCTCCGCCTCAGCCTGCACAACGGCCCCCGGGACGCGCTTCGGCGCGCCCGGGGGCCGTTTGCGTGCGGTGTGCCGTTGCACAGGGTGCTTTTGCCGGTCACAGAGTGGTTGAGACCTCTTGCGCCCCTCTTGTAGGGCCGTTCAAGCGGGCCTAGCCTCCTGCGTGTTGTGCATGACGAAACGCTCGTTGCATATGTTGCAACGCCCACTTCGTAGGGATCACGCATGAAGCTCCTCTCCAGAGTCGCCGCCACCGCCGCGGCACTCGCACTGGCCGGCGTCACCGCCACCGCCTGTGCCCCGCAGACCTCCGGCAACAGCGCCCAGCAGGACGACAAGAGCGGCACGCTGCGGGTCTGGCTGTTCCAGGAGGTCAACAACAAGCCCAAGGAGCAGGTCGTCGACGCCGCGGTCGCCGCGTTCGAGAAGACGCACAAGGACGCCGAGGTCGAGGTCGAGTACATACCGGTCGAGACCCGCGCCCAGAGGATCAAGGCGGCGTTCAACGACCCGAAGAGCGCGCCCGATCTGATCGAGTACGGCAACACCGACACCGCCGGCTACGTCAAGGACGGCGGACTCGCCGACGTCAGCGCCGAGTTCGGCGCCTGGGACGAGGCCAAGGACACCGACCCCACCGCCAAGCAGTCCGTCACGGTCGACGGCAAGGTCTACGGAGCGCCTCTCTTCGTCGGCGTCCGCGCGCTCTACTACCGCACCGACGTCTTCAAGGACCTCGGCATCGCGGTGCCCAGGACCCAGGACGAGCTCATCGCCACCGCGAAGAAGATCCACAAGGAGAAGCCGGACCTCTACGGTCTCGCCGTGGGCGGCGCCTACACCTACGGCGCGATGCCGTTCATCTGGGCCCACGGTGGCGAACTGGCACAGGAGAACGGCGGCTCCTACGAGTCCGCCATCGACAGCCCGGCCGCACAGAAGGGCATCAAGGCCTATACGTCCCTCTTCGGCGACGACAACTGCCCGGCCGCCAAGTGCGCCGCCATGGGCGGCAACGCCGTCGTCACCGCTTTCGCCGCCGGCAACGCGGCCATGGCGATCGGCGGCGACTTCAGCCACCAGGCCGTCGAGGCCGGCGCGGTCAAGGGCAAGTACGCGGTCGTACCGCTGCCGGGGCTGAAGGCCGGTGAGACCGCCCCGGCGTTCGCGGGCGGCAACAACGTCGGCGTGCTCAAGAGCAGTTCGCACCGCACCCTGGCGGTGGACCTGATGAAGCGGCTCGCGGGCAAGGAGTCGCAGGGCAAGCTCTTCGACGCGATGGGCTTCCTGCCCACGTACACCGATGTGCGCGCCGAGGCGGCGAAGAAGCAGCCGTTCGTCGAGCCCTTCATCCGGACGCTCGGCGCCGGCGCCAAGTTCGTCCCCGCCTCGCCCGCCTGGGGCCGGATCGACGCCTCGCTCGTCCTGCCGACCATGTTCCAGGAGATCGTCAGCGGCAAGAAGGACGTGGCCGAGGCCTCGAGCGACGCCGCGGAGAAGATGGACGCCGCGTTCACCGACGCGGGCTGAGACCCATGGCCTACAAGACCGCGGCGGAGCCGGCCGTGGTCCCCGCGGGGACCACGGCCCGCCCGCCGGACACGACCGCGCCCCCGGCCCGGCCCGCACGGCGCAGCGGGGCCTGGACGCCCTGGCTCTATCTCGCACCCGCCCTCGTGGTGCTCGCCGGACTGCTCGTCTACCCGATCTACCAGCTCGGCCTGATCTCCTTCCTGGAATACACACAGGCACAGGTCAGCGGCGGTGAACCGACCACCTTCCAGGGCCTCGGCAACTACCGGACGCTCTTCGCCGACAGCCAGTTCTGGCAGGTGCTCCTCGCGACGGTCCTCTTCGCGGCCGCGTGCGTGGTCTCCACACTCGCCGTCGGCTGCGCCCTGGCCGTCCTGCTGACCCGCGTACGCGCCCTGCCGCGGCTCGCCCTGATGCTGGCGGCGCTCGGCGCCTGGGCGACCCCGGCCATCACCGGCTCCACCGTGTGGGTCTTCCTCTTCGACCCCGACTACGGCCCCGTCAACCGGATGCTGGGACTGGGCGACTTCTCCTGGACGTACGGGCGCCTCAGCGCCTTCGCCCTCGTCATGTTCGAAGTCGTGTGGTGCTCCTTCCCGTTCGTGATGGTCACCGTGTACGCGGGCATCAAGGCCATTCCGGGAGAGGTGCTCGAGGCGGCCTCGCTGGACGGCGCCTCGCAATGGCGCATCTGGCGGTCCGTCACGGCGCCGATGCTCCGGCCCATTCTCGTGGTCGTCACCATCCAGTCGGTCATCTGGGACTTCAAGGTCTTCACCCAGATCTATGTGATGACGAACGGCGGAGGCATCGCCGGACAGAATCTCGTGCTCAATGTGTACGCCTATCAGAAGGCCTTCGCGTCCTCCCAGTACAGCCTGGGCTCCGCGATCGGCGTCGTCATGCTGCTGATTCTGCTGGCGGTCACGCTCGTGTATCTGCGGCTGCTGCGCCGTGAGGGAGAAGAGATATGAGCCTGATTCCCGCGCCGCTGAGGGTGCGGCGCCCCGGGCGGCTGCTGGCGGAGGCCGCGGCGCTGGTCATCGCGATCGTCGTCGCCTTCCCGCTGTACTGGATGGTCCTCTCCGCCTTCAAACCCGCCGGGGAGATCCAGTCGACGGACGCGAAGCCGTGGACCCTTTCCCCGTCGCTCGACTCGTTCCGCCGGGTCTTCCAACAGGAGGAATTCGGCAGGTATTTCGTCAACAGCCTGATCGTCGCCGGCACGGTCGTCGTCGCCTCCGCGCTGATCGCCTTCCTGGCCGCCACCGCCGTCACCCGGTTCCGTTTCAGGTTCCGTACGACGCTGCTCATCATGTTCCTGGTGGCGCAGATGGTTCCGATCGAGGCGCTGACGATTCCGCTGTTCTTCCTGATGCGCGACTTCGGACAGCTCAACACCCTCGGCTCGCTGATCCTGCCGCACATCGCCTTCTCGCTGCCGTTCGCGATCTGGATGCTGCGCGGCTTCGTCAAGGCCGTTCCGGAGGCGCTGGAGGAGGCGGCTTACATCGACGGAGCGAGCCGCGCGCGCTTCCTGTGGCAGATCCTCTTTCCGCTGGTCTTCCCCGGGCTGGTGGCGACGAGCGTGTTCTCGTTCATCTCGACCTGGAACGACTTCCTGTTCGCCAAGTCGTTCATCATCAGCGACACCTCGCAGTCGACGCTGCCGATGGCGCTACTGGTCTTCGTCAAGCCGGACGAGAACGACTGGGGCGGGATCATGGCGGCCTCTACCGTGATGACCGTGCCGGTGCTCGTCTTCTTCGTACTCGTTCAGCGACGTCTGGTCTCCGGCCTGGGCGGCGCGGTGAAGGACTGACGCGATGACTTCCACAAACCTGATCCCGACGCCGCGCGTCGTGCGCTCCAACCCGTCCGCAGGCGGCTTCGTCCTGGACGAGTCGACCGTCGTGGACGCGGGCCCCGGCACGGAGGCGGCCGCGCGATGGCTGCGCCGTACCGTAGGCGCGGCCACCGGGCTGCCGTTGGCATCCGGAGCCGGCGATGACGGAGAAACGATCCGACTGCGCGTCGACACCGCGGACGCCGGGCATCTCGGTCCCGAGGGCTACAAGCTGTACGTCAACGGCGACGACATCACGGTGCACGGCGGTGGCGCCGCCGGAGTGTTCTGGGGCGTGCAGACACTCCGTCAGCTCCTGGGGCCCGAGACGTACCGCAAGGCGCCCGTGGCGGCGGGCCGGCGCTGGGAGGTGCCGGGCGCGTTCATCGAGGACGCGCCCCGCTTCTCCTGGCGCGGCCTCATGCTCGACGTGTCACGGCACTTCATGCCCAAGGAGGGCGTGCTGCGCTACCTCGACCTGCTCGCCGCACACAAGCTCAACGTCTTCCACTTCCACCTCACCGACGACCAGGGCTGGCGCATCGAGATCAAGCGCCACCCGAGGCTGACCGAGGTGGGCGCCTGGCGGTCGCGGACCAAATACGGGCACCGGGCCTCACCGCTCTGGGACGAGGCCCCCCACGGCGGTTACTACACCCAGGACGACATCCGGGAGATCGTCGCCTACGCCGCCGAACGGCACATCACCGTCGTCCCCGAGATCGACATCCCCGGGCACTCGCAGGCCGCCATCGCCGCGTATCCGGAACTCGGCAACACCGACGTCATCGACACGGCCTCCCTGACCGTCTGGGACAACTGGGGCATCAACCCCAACGTACTCGCCCCCACCGACACCACCCTCCGCTTCTACGAGGGCGTGCTCGAGGAGGTCCTCGGTCTCTTCCCGTCCACCTTCGTGCACATCGGCGGCGACGAATGCCCCAAGGACCAGTGGAAGGCGTCGGCCGCCGCCCAGGCGCGCATCAAGGAACAGGGCCTGGCCGACGAGGACGAGCTCCAGTCGTGGTTCGTCCGGCACTTCGACCGCTGGCTCACCGACCGTGGCCGCCGCCTCATCGGCTGGGACGAGATCCTCGAAGGAGGTCTGGCGCCCGGCGCGGCCGTCTCCTCCTGGCGCGGATACCGGGGCGGCATCGCCGCCGCGGAGGCCGGCCACGACGTCGTCATGTGCCCGGAGCAGCAGGTGTACCTGGACCACCGGCAGGCCGCCGGCGACGACGAGCCCATGCCCATCGGCTACGTACGCACCCTCGAGGACGTCTACCGCTTCGAGCCCGTACCACCGGCGCTCGCCCCGGAGGCCGCCCGGCACGTACTGGGCACCCAGGCAAACGTGTGGACCGAGGTGATGCAGGACAGCGCCCGCGTCGACTACCAGGTCTTCCCGCGGCTCGCCGCGTTCGCCGAGGTCGCCTGGTCCACGCTGCCCCCGTCCGAGGAGCGCGACTTCGCGGACTTCGAACGCCGAATGACCGCCCACTACGCGCGCTTTGACGCGCTCGGGGTCCACTACCGGCCCCCCGGCGGCCCGTTGCCGTGGCAGCGGCGCCCCGGCGTCGCCGGACGTCCGATCGACGGGGTGCCCCCGAACGTGTGAGCCCGGCCGGAGGCCGCCTCCCGGCGGCCCCGGCCCTGAGACGGTAGGAGAGTGGCACGGCAAGGAGAAAGGCGTACAAGCGCCGCTGAAGAACGGCAATCCGCCCGCGGCGGTACGGGAGTACGAAACCGGACGATTGTCGCGGGCCTGCACGTGTGGGGCGGATGTGCCCTTCGCGGACCCTCCCGACGGTCCGCCCGGAAGATGTGCCAGAGTTGCCACGTCCGGCCTGTGAGCACGTACGGTACGGCAACACAGGCGGGACAGCCGGGACACCGGGAAGGGGCAGCTTGGTGACCACGCACGCACCGCGAACGGCACAGTCGGTGACGCTGCCGGCCTCGCTCGACGAGGCCGTGGCGGCGCTCAGCGCCATGCCCGCCGCCGTCCCCGTCGCCGGCGGCACCGACCTCATGGCCGCGGTCAACAAGGGCCAGCTCCGCCCTGCGGGCCTCGTCGGCCTCGGCCGCATCAGCGAGATCCGCGGCTGGCGCTACCAGGACGGGCACGCCCTGCTCGGCGCCGGCCTCACCCACGCCCGGATGGGCCGGCCCGACTTCGCCGCCCTCATCCCCGCCCTCGCCGCGTCCGCGCGTGCGGCCGGGCCGCCCCAGATCCGCAACGCGGGCACCCTCGGCGGCAACATCGCCAGCTCAGCGCCCACCGGCGACAGCCTGCCGGTGCTGGCCGCCCTCGAGGCCGACCTGGTGATCGCCGGCCCGGGCGGCGCCCGCCGCGAGATCCCCGTGTCGCACCTGCTGGCCGGCCGGGAGATGCTCGGCCCGGCCGAACTGATCGGCTTCGTACGCGTACCCCTCCTGCATGCCCCGCAGGTCTTCCTGAAGGCGACCGGCCGCACCGGCCCGGGCCGCGCCACGGCCTCCGTGGCCCTCGTCCTCGACCCGGCCCGGCGCGGTGTGCGTTGCGCGGTGGGCGCCATCGCGCCCATGCCGCTGCGGCCGCTCGAGGCCGAGCGGTGGATCGGCTCGCTCATCGACTGGGACGGCGAGCGGGGCCTCGAGGGCGAGGCGCTGACGGCGTTCGGCGAGTACGTCGCCGCGGCGTGCATCCCCGACCCGGCTCCGGCGCCCGAGGGCGAGGAGCAACCGGTGCTGTCGCCGGCCGTACTGCATCTGCGGCGCACCGTCGCCGCGCTGGCCCGACGGGCACTGGGGAGGGCGCTGTCGTGAGCAACGAGAACAACCCGCACGGCCTTCCGCCGGAGTTCCAGGAGCTCCCGGAGGGCTTCGAGCCCGATCGCGGCGGCGACCGGTACGACGGTCAGGACCAGCGGGATCCCTACGGCCGGCAGCACGGCCAGGGGGGACCGTACGAGCAGCACGGTCACGGCGAGTCGTACGGGCAGCACGGTGACGGGGAGCCGTACGAGCGGCACGGTGATGCCGAGACGTACGGGCAGCACGGTGATGCGGAGCCGTACGGGCAGTACGAACAGGGCGAGTCGTACGGGCAGTACGAGCAGGGGCAGCCTTATGGGCAGCCCGAGCACGGGGAGGCGTACGGCCGGCACGAATCACCGCAGGGTTCCTACGGTGATTCGTACGGCTCGTACGGGGACCAGGGCGGCGGCTGGCAGCCCACGCCGCAGGGCGGCGAGTACGACGGCGAGGCCACGGCCTTCTTCCAGCTGCCGCAGGAGTTCACCACCTCCGACTCCGCCCCGCTCGAGGCGCCGGGGCACGGCTACGTACCGCCGATGATCAGGCCGCTGACGCCTGCCGCGGGGACGGACCCGGCAGCGGCCGGCGGCTGGGCGACGCCGTGGCCGGAGCCTGCCGGGCAGGGGGCGGACGGCGCGTCCGACGCGAACACGAACGTGAACGTGAACGAGACGGGGCAGTGGGCCTTTCACGAGTCCCAGGACGTCCACGAGACGCACAACGCCCATGACTCACACGACGCCCACGGCACCCATGAGGCTCATGGCGCACAGGGCTTTCAGGATGCGCGCGATGCGCAGGATGTCCCCGGTGCGCATGGTGCGCGCGAGGCCTATGAGGTCCGTGAGTCAGGGCAGTCCGGGGAGCCCCATGCGTTTCAGGGTGCTCCGGATGCCCAAGGGCCGCAGGCGGCCTCGCACTTCCCTCAGTTCCCACAGTTCTCGGAGTTCGCGGAGGTGCAGGAGGCGGAGCCCGCTGCGGCGTCCGATTCCGACTCCGGCGAGTTCCCGCTGCCGCCCGGCGCCGACGCGCCCTGGGCCGGTACGACCCCGTCCGCGACGCTCCCCGGAGGCGCGCCGGCGCCCTGGGCGACGCTGCCGGGCGGCGCCTCCGCGCCCTGGGCGGCGGACGGGTCGCAGCGGGCGGAGGAGCCGGCCGGGTCCGGGCCGGAGCCCGTGGCCGCCGAGCCGGCCGCAGAGGAGGACGCCGCGGAGGACGTGGCGGTGACCGGACCGGTCCAGGCCGCGGAGCCCGCCGTCACGGTGCGGGAGCCGGGCGGGACGTCCGCCGGGGCCGAGGCCGAGGTCGAACACCTGTCTCGGCCTGAGACCGGATCCCGATCGGAATCGGGATCCGAGCCCGAGCCGGTGGCCGGACCCCAGGCCGAGGCCGAGGCCGGAGCCGGCACCGAAGCCGCAGCCGACGCCGAGGCCGTGCCGGCCGACCCCGCCCCGGCCGCTGAGCCCGCGGCGCCCGCCGGGACCGAGGAGCACCCGCCCACCTCGTACGTCCTGCGCGTCAACGGCACGGACCGCCCGGTCAGCGACGCCTGGATAGGCGAGTCCCTGCTCTACGTCCTGCGCGAGCGCCTCGGCCTCGCGGGTGCCAAGGACGGCTGCTCCCAGGGCGAATGCGGCGCCTGCAACGTGCAGGTCGACGGCCGGCTCGTCGCCTCCTGCCTGGTTCCCGCGGCGACCGCCGCCGGCTCCGAGGTGCGTACGGTCGAAGGCCTCGCCACCGACGGCGAACCCTCCGACGTCCAGCGGGCGCTGGCGGCGTGCGGCGCCGTCCAGTGCGGCTTCTGCATCCCCGGTATGGCGATGACCGTCCACGACCTCCTCGAGGGCAACCACGCCCCCACGGAACTGGAGACCCGCCAGGCCCTGTGCGGCAACCTCTGCCGCTGCTCCGGCTACCGCGGCGTCCTCGACGCCGTGCGCGAGGTGGTCGCCGAACGCGCGGCGAGCGCCACCGCCGCCGCCGAGGAGGCGGAGGCCGGTGACGAAGCCCGCATCCCGCACCAGGCGGCACCCGGCGCAGGTAGTGTGCAGATTCACCCGCACGACGGAGGCATGGCGTGAGCAACGACGCGGCCACCACTGCGATGCCGCAGCCGGTCGACAGCCCCCGGCCGGAGGCTCCTGCCCACGGCCTCGGCGCGTCGCTTCCCGCCGCCGACACCCGCGCCAAGAGCGAGGGCACGTTCCCCTACGCCTCCGACCTGTGGGCAGAGGGGTTGCTGTGGGCCGCGCTGCTGCGCTCGCCGCACCCGCACGCACGCATCGTGTCCGTGGACACGTCCGCGGCCGTCGAGATGCCGGGCGTACACGCCGTGATCACCCACCAGGACATTCCCGGGGACGGTGCGTACGGCAGGCGCATCGCCGACCGGCCCGTCTTCGCGTCCGAGATCGTCCGCCACCACGGCGAGGCGATCGCCGCGGTCGCCGCAGACCACCCCGACACGGCCCGCCTCGCGGCGGCGGCCATCGCGGTGGAGTACGAGGTCCTCGAGCCGGTCACGGACCCCGAGAAGGCCTTCGCCGCCGAACCTCTGCACCCCGACGGCAACCTCATCCGCCACATCCCGCTCCGCTACGGCGACCCGGACGCGACGGGCGACGTGATCGTCGAGGGCCTGTACCGCATCGGCCGCCAGGACCCGGCACCCATCGGCGCCGAGGCCGGCCTCGCCGTGCCCCGTCCCGACGGCGGCGTCGAGCTCTACGTGGCGTCCACCGACCCGCACACGGACCGCGACCTCGCCGCGGCCTGCTTCGGCCTCGAACCGGAACGCGTCAAGGTCGTCGTCACCGGCGTACCGGGTGCGACGGGCGACCGCGAGGACCCAGGCTTCCAGCTGCCCCTCGGACTGCTCGCCCTGCGTACCGGCTGCCCGGTCAAACTCGCCGCCACCCGCGAGGAGTCCTTCCTCGGCCACGCCCACCGCCACCCGACGCTGCTGCGCTACCGGCACCACGCGGACGCGGAGGGCCACCTCGTCAAGGTCGAGGCGCAGCTGCTGCTCGACGCGGGCGCGTACGCCGACGCCTCCTCCGAGTCGCTGGCCGCCGCCGTAGCGTTCGCCTGCGGGCCGTACGTCGTCCCGCACGCCCACATCGAGGGCTGGGCGGTACGCACGAACAACCCGCCCTCCGGCCATGTACGGGGCGAGGGAGCGATGCAGGTCTGCGCCGCGTACGAGGCGCAGATGGACAAGCTCGCCGCGAAACTCGGCCTGGACCAGACCGAGATCCGCCTGCGCAACGTCCTCGCCACCGGCGACATCCTGCCCACCGGCCAGACCGTCACCTGCCCGGCGCCCGTCGCCGAACTGCTACAGGCCGTACGGGACTTCCCGCTGCCGCCCCTCCCCAAGGACTCCCCGGAGGACGACTGGCTCCTCCCGGGCGGCCCCGAAGGAGCCGGCGAACCGGGCGCGGTACGCCGCGGCGTCGGCTACGCCCTCGGCATGGTCCACATGCTCGGCGCGGAAGGCACCGACGAGGTCTCCACGGCCACGGTCAAGGTCCACGACGGAGTCGCCACGGTCATCTGCGCGGCTGTCGAGACGGGCTCCGGATTCACGACCCTCGCCCGGCAGATCGTCCAGGAGACCCTGGGCATCGACGACGTCCGCGTCGCCTCCGTCGACACCGACCAGCCACCGGCCGGCCCCGCCGCCCACGGCCGCCACACCTGGGTGTCGGGCGGCGCGGTCGAACGCGCCGCGAAGATGGTCCGCACACAGCTTCTCCAGCCGCTGGCCCACAAGTTCGGCATGTCCACCGAACTGCTCCAGATCACCGACGGCAAGATCACGTCGTACGACGGTGTCCTGTCGACGACGGTCACGGAGGCGATGGACGGCAAGGAACTCTGGGCCACCGCCCAGTGCCGCCCCCACCCCACAGAGCCGCTCGACGAGTCGGGCCAGGGCGACGCCTTCGTGGGCCTGGCGTTCTGCGCCATCCGCGCGGTGGTGGACGTCGACATCGAACTGGGCTCGGTCCGCGTGGTCGAAATGGCGGTGGCGCAGGACGTCGGCCGCGTCCTCAACCCCGCGCAGCTGGCCACCCGCATAGAGGCCGGGGTGACCCAGGGCGTCGGCGCGGCCCTCACGGAGAACCTCCGCACGGCCCGCGGTGTGATCCGCCACCCCGACCTCACCGGCTACGCCCTCCCGACGGCCCTGGACGCGCCGGACATTCGCATCGTGAAACTCGTCGAGGAACGCGACGTGGTGGCCCCCTTCGGGGCCAAGCCCGCGAGCGCCGCGCCGGTGGTCACGTCCCCGGCCGCGGTCGCTTCCGCGGTCCGCGCGGCCACGGGCCGCCCGATCAACCGCCTCCCGATCCGGCCGCAGGCGGCGGTGGCTGTTCCAAACTCGTGACGTAGTCGGCGGGTTGCTAGTGCAATCCAGGGGTGCGCTGTGTCATGCCCACTCGGTAGAGTGATCCCTGCAGACGTGTGTAAACGGGGAGGCATTCGTGGCGGAGGACGACGGGACGGGGCGGCCGGTGTACGGCCCGCCGGTACCGAGGCCGAGTGCGCCGAGCGGGGGTGGCAGCGGCAAGGACCTGGATGTCGATGCCGGGGAACTCGCCGCGTTCAAGGGGCGGGTGGACAAGCTCCTTCTGCGGCTCGAGGGATCACCGGCGGCACCGGGGAAGCTCGCTGACGGAGAGATTCCCGAAGGAGACATGGGCACGGGCTTCAGCGAGGCCAAGGCGCTTTTCGGTATCTATCAGCGGGTGCACGCAGAGCTCAAGAACCTGTCCAAGGGGCTCGCGGGTCAGATCGAAGGCCTGGGCATCGCGGTGGACGGGTCGTCCAAGGGCTATCAGAACATCGACGACGACATCAAAGAGCGCATGCGGCGCATCAGTGCCGACGCTCAAGCAGCCGTCGATCGGCGCGAGCAGGAACGACGCGAGGCTGAGAAGCCCAAGGACGAAAAGCCGAAGGACGAGGCCGGCCAGGGCGACTCCTCGGGCGGCACGGACTTCTGATGTCGGCAGACATGAAGGCACGGGGAAGGGTGGGGAAGAACAATGGCTGAACCGAGCGAGGGCGGCGGAGTGGTCATGCCTCCGCTGGGAATCCTGGGTCTCTTTTTCGGAACCACCGACTTCGAGTCCAAGACGCATGAACAGATGCTCGCCATGGTGAAGGCGGCGAACCCGGAGACGCTCAAGAATCTGTCCGACCAGCTGACCGACGCCGGGAAGACGATCACTGAGATCGGCGAAGACCTCAGGGCGTACATCAAGGGCGTCCGCTGGGAGGGTGAAGCCGGCAAGGCCATGGAGACATGGGGCGACCAGGCATGGAAGGCGACGCTCCAGCTCGGGACGTACAGCACTGTCGGCGGTACGTGGATCGGCAACGCGGCTCAGACACTCCGAGAGGTGAAGGCCAACCTCCCGGAGAAGGACGCGACTGCCCAAGCCAACTACGACGCCGCCGTCAAGTACCGCAACGACCCTGACTCCGAGGACATCCGGCGCGAGGCGTGGTCCAAGATGACCGAGGACCACGCCCAGGCTGTGCAGCAGATGAACAAGCTGGCCCAGTCCTACTCGTTCTCGACGTTCGTGATCAGCGCAGCGGAGCCGCCGACGTTCCCGCCGCCGCCGGGTGAATTCGTGCCGCCTGAGCCCAGGAACAGCCGGTCCATCGGCGGCACGGCCGATCGCAGCATCGGGATGGATCGCGGAACAGTTGACCAGTATGTGCCTGCCTCGAATCCTGACTCCAAGGGGGGCCGACCGGACTCCACCACGGTCGTACAGACCGATGTGATCGCGCCAAAGCAAGAGCGCCCTGTGGAAATGGGAATCGACAGCCTGGACACGCTGCCGCCTCAGACACAGCTTCCCCCGACGCCCGTTGGGCCGTCTCCTACCGGCCGGCCCGAAACCAATGTGCTTCCACCGGTTGTGGGAATCCCGCCGACGCAGATGGGTAAGACCGTGGGGCCCGCCTCCGCGCCTCCGGGCGGTGGCAAGGGCTTCCCGAACGCGAGGAACGTCGTGCCGCCGAGTGGTGGCGGCATCAATTCCAGAATGCCCCGAGACAGCGGCATCACGGGTGGCCGCCCTGTCGCACCTTCCGTCGGTCGGCCGACGGGCGGGATTCCGCGCACCAACGTCATCGGCGGTGAAGGTAACGCCCGTGGACCTATGGGACGCGGCATGGGGCACATGCCAGGGATGCCTGGCGGCCCCACCGGGGCCGGACAGAGTGGTGCTTTCAGCGGCCGTCGTCTGGCTTCGGAGAGTGGTGGCGTAATCGGTGGCCGCCCGCCCCAGGCGGGTCAGGCAGGAGCCCGCCCGTTCACAGCAGGTGGTTCTGGTCTGGTGCGTGGTACGCCCGCCGGTGGCGGGGCGGGATCGGGCCAAGTAGGACGTACGGGCGCGATGGGCGCGGGGACCAACAGCAGTGGTCGGCGTCGGGACGACGAACGTGGTGAGCGTCCCGACTACCTGTCAGAGGACGACGAGACCTGGCAGCAGGGCACCCGGCGGGTCGTTCCACCCGTCATCGACTGAAGTAGATAGAGCGAAGGATGAGGATGAACACCAGCAGCCGTCAACAGCTTCGGCTTGGCCGAGCGCTCTCGGCCACTTTGGGACTGCTGCTGGTGGGCATCGCAGCTACACCCGCTCATGCGGACTCTCTTCGGTCGAAGCAATGGCACCTCGACGCCATGAATGCCGATGAGATGTGGAAGACGAGTACCGGCGAGGGCGTAACGGTCGCCGTCATCGACACGGGAGTGGACCCAAGTCTTCCTGACCTGCGCGGTCAGGTACTGGAGGGGCGGGACTTCTCCCCCGAATCCGGGACTTACGCCGACGACGTCGACGGCCACGGGACGGGCATGGCGGCTCTGATCGCCGGAACCGGCAAGGGTGGCGGAAGCTACGGCCTTGCACCCGGCGCCAAGATTCTGCCCATCCGCCTCTGGAAAGAGGACGGCGAGCAAATGGGCATGGATGCCGAGAGAGCCGAAGCAGCGGCCATCCGCTACGCTGCAGACTCCTCCGCCAAGGTCATCAATATTTCCTTGGGCGGGGTCATGCAGTCCGAGGTTGTTGAGGAAGCTGTGCAATACGCCCTCGGCAAGAACAAGCTTATTTTCGCCGCCGCGGGCAACTCGGGAACCTCCTTCGTCGAATATCCGGCAGCGGTGCCTGGCGTTGTGGCGGTCGGCAGCGTGGACAAGAAGGTGAACAAGACGGCTGAGTCGGCAACCGGCCCGGAAGTCGACTTGGTTGCGCCAGGTGTGGACATCGTCTCTGCCTGCAAGGAGGCCGGCCCGGGTCGCTACTGCGTATCCAGCGGCACGAGTGACGCCACCGCCCTGGCCTCCGCCTCCGCCGCCCTGATCTGGTCCAAGTACCCGGAGTGGACCAACAACCAGGTCCTGCGGGTCATGCTCAACACCGCAGGCGGTCCGAGGAGCGGCAACAAGCGCAACGACTCGATCGGTTACGGCGTCGTCCGCCCGCGCATCGCGCTCAAGTCGCCCGGAGACCCTGGCCCTGCCAACGAGTACCCGCTGCCCGACCTGGCGGAGGCTGCCTCTCCGTCCTCGGCGCCGTCGCCCGATGCTTCGGAGCCTGCTGCAGGAAGCGAGGACAGCAAGGAACAACCGGCCGTGGCCGCTCCTGCGTCCGAGGACGAAAGCAATTCGGGCCTGTGGATCGGTCTGGGGGTGGCCGCGGCGCTGCTCCTCGGAGCCGCGATCGGCATTCCCGTCGTCCGGGCACGTCGAGGCTGAAGCCAGGACGCCCCTACAGGACAGGCACAGCGGTCACGTTTCCGTCGCTCACGAGGAACACCCGACGGCCGGCACCCGCCATCACGGTCGGCGCCCCTGTGTCGGACTTGTAGACCCAGGCACGCCTGGAGGGAGGGTCGTGGAAGACCGACACCCCCTCAGCTCCGTCGACCAGGAGGCTTCTGCCCTCGGCCACGGGTGGAAGGCTGCTCAACACGTCTGCTTCCATCGAGTCGTTCCCCATCAAGTCCGTGTCTCCATTGGACATGCGCACCGATTGGGGCCTGCCGCCGACGATGGCACAGACATTCAGCTCCTTGACCCACGGCGCGCCCCATCCGTCCGCGGCGGAGGAGGTGTAGCCGGAGACGGTCCATCGCTCTGTGCCGTCCGCCACCATCAGGGCGGCGAGTTCTCTGCCTCCGAGATACACACTGGACCGGTCAATGGCCGGCATGGCCGGCCCGAACCCTTGGCTACGCCGCCAGACTTCACGTCCGGTGTCCGTGCTCAGGGCGATCACGACTCCGTTCGAACCCGAGACGACAAGGCGCTCGGCACCGGCCGCGGCGAGCGGCCGGTGGGCAGACTGCATGCCCTCCGGCGCAGTCACCGTCCACAACGGCTTGCGCCCGGAGATCTCCACGGCACGGATCTCCTCGGCCCGTGTGAGTACATAGACGCATGTTTCGTCCAGAGCGAGCAGCTGGACCGCCTCCGCGGACGCTGCCCATTGCTGTTCTCCTGTGGAGGCGTCCAGGGAAGCCACCTCGCCGCCGTCCGTCACCGCGATGAAGTGCGTCTCTGACAGTTGGAGCATGCCCGCTGTGCCGGACGCTTCAGAAAGATTCCACACTTCCTCGCCGTCTACGGCCTTGTGCGCAGCAAGGCCACCGTCACGAGCGCTGAAGATCACTACCCCATGCATTGCGATCGGCGGCGGGACCGGGCCTTCTGCCGCCACATTCAGCGGCCCCCACAGCGGCCGGGGGGTCCTTCCGTCGGCGTACTCCTGGTTTGCCACAGGCTTCGCGTCCGGTGGGATCGCAACCGGCCCGCCCGCAATGTGGTTCAGCCACCAGGCCGTGGTCCCGCCGGCTGCTGCCAGCACCGCGCCTCCGGCCGACAGCGACGCGACGAGGAACCTGCGGCGCGACGGCTGTTGTCCCGCTCGCGGTCCGACGGCTGTCACGAAGCGATTCACTTCCGTCTCGCGCTCCTTGATGTCGGATGCGAGGGCGCCGGTGCGCCAACTCTTTTCGTCTCCGCGCCGAGTGGCGAACGCCTGTGCAATGTGCTCAGGCCGAGGACGATTTCCAGGGACTTTCGACAGACAGGGCTCGATGAGACTGCGGAACTGCCAAGGTACGGCGTCGAGTCGCGGCTGCCCGTGGACGACCTCGTACTGCACGGCCGCGACGTGCGCGCCGTCGAACACGCGGCGCCCGCCGGCCGCGTAGGCGAGAACGGCGCCCAGCGAGAACACGTCGGCCGAAGGATCCACCCGCTGCCCGAGCACCTGTTCCGGCGCACCGTACCCGGGTGTTGCGGGTGCCTGCCCGGTGGTCGTGAGCGTGAGGCCGTGCTCCGGCCGAGCGATTCCGAAGTCGATGATGCGTGGACCGGTCCTGGTGAGGATGATGTTGGACGGCTTGATGTCCCGGTGGATCAGCCCGGCGCGGTGGATGTCGCAGAGGGTGTGGGCCAGCGAATGGGCCAGGTGGCGCAGAGCGGGCTCGTCGAACGGGCCGTGGCGTTCCACGGCACTGTCGAGCGTCGGTCCGGCCAGGAATTCGGTGGAGATCCACAGCCTCCCGGCCTCCGTCTGAGCGGCGAGCAACCGGGCCACGCCGGGGCTCGTCACCGCTTGTGCGGCCTCCGCCTCGCGCACGAACCTCTGGGTGAGATTCAGGTCGTTCGTCAGGCCGGGGTGCAGCACCTTCACCGCGGCGGTCCGACCCGAACCGTCCTGACCGAGGTACACCCTTCCCATACCCCCGGCTCCCAGGACTCCCAGGAGCCGATAGGGGCCGAGTCGAATCGGATCGCCGGGGCCGAGGGGCTGCATCGAAACTCTTTCCGTGTGGGGGAGGGGGAACGAGGAGGTACGTCACTCCACGGAGTAGCCGGCAATCACGTCCGTCTGTACAGCGACGAACATGCCGTTGTCCGCGCGGACGTAGCGGGCGTCCTGCGGCATCGTCACGGTGTTGCGCGTCCGGCGCGTACGAATGTCGATCACCTCGAGCCCGGACTTACCGATGATGTAGAGGTGCTGTTCGCCGACGAAGGCGACGCCGTAGCGGTCCGGTACGGGAGACGACTCCCAGACGAGACTTCCCTCGGCGGCGTCGATCATTGTGACGATCCCGCCGAAGCGCATGGTGTACAGCACGTCCCCGCCGAGGACCGGATGCGGAAGGTCCTGGGGGACGTCCTCGCCGTACTCCCACACCGTTCTTCCGTCTGTCAGACGCACGGCGATGACCTGATGGCGTTCGGTGCTGAGACCGAAGGTATTGGCGCCCAGGTACACATGTCTCTCATCCATCACGATGCCGGCGACAAGAGGGGCATCGGGCTTGACCGCCCAGCGGAAGGCGCCGGTCGCGGCGTCGTAGCACTCGAGGCGCGCCTCGCTCTCGGAGTCGCCGACCGTCATGAGGAAGCTCCCCGCGAGGGAGCGTGCAGAGTAGAAGGACTTCAGGACCGGGTTTTCCAGAGGGCCCAGCTCGCTGCGCCAGAGCTCCTCCCCGGAGGAGACGTCGGCGGCGACCAGATACCAGGTGGCGCGGGCATCGGTTTCCCCTTGGCCGGCGACGAGGAAGGCGGTGCCGTCCGAGACGCAGAGCAGCTTCCCGTTCTTGAGAGCGCTGTTGAAGTCGTCGAGTACCAGTACGAGTTCCAGAGAGCCGTCCGCCAGGTCCACCGTACAGAGGGTCAGTTCACTCGGATCCGGCGTGATCGCATAGATGCGCCGACCATCCGTTGTCACCGCACTGGCCGACACCATTTCCTTGCGGAGCCACCTGTCCTCTCCCGTAGCTACATCGACACCGATCAGCCCTTCGACCGTCGTGATCGCCAGGCAGTCACCCGCCAGCAGCGGAGCAGTGTCGACTTCCTGCGAGTTCCTCGAGATGCCCCTGGTCCAAACAGAGCCCGGCAGTTTGGGAACCTCAGAAGCAGGGGACGGCGCAGCCGTGTCCTCGGCGGCGCTTGTACCGCGGTTGTCGAGCCAGGCCCAGATGCCGGCTCCGAGCGCGATTGCGCCTGCGGCGGTTCCTCCACCGCGCTTGAGAAGCGTGCGACGGGAGACCGTGGCGCGTCCAGCGGCTGTTTCCGTGATCGGCGGGGTATGCGCCGGCTCTGGAAGCCGGTGGGGGTGGTGGGCCCACACGTCCGTGGCGCGTCGCGCGATGTCGGTGAGGAGTGTATGGGGCAGATGGTCGGCGAACTGGCCCTGTCCGTCATGGAGTTGGGCGGCCAGCTCTCCGGTGGTGGGGCGCTCGGCGGGGTCCTTGCCGAGGCAGCGGCTGAGGACGGGCGCGAGGGCCGGGGGGAGCCCTGTGAGGTCGGGTTCGGTGTAGCGGATGCGGTAGAGAAGGTCGGCCGCCTGTCCGCTGCCGAAGGGCGGCCGGCCGGTGGCGGCGTACACCAGGACGCCGGCGAGGGCGAAGGTGTCGCCGGCGGGTGCGTGTTCCTGCCCGGTGGCCTGCTCGGGGGACATGTAGGCGGGCGTGCCCGCCGCGGCGCCGGTGCGGGTGAGGCGGTCGTCTCCCGCGGCGCGAGCGATGCCGAAGTCGATGATCTTGGGCCCGTAGGCGGTGATCATGACGTTGGAGGGCTTGAGGTCGCGGTGGACGACGTCCGAGGTGTGGAGCTGGGTCAGGGCTCCGGCGAGGGCGGCGCCGATGGCGCGGACGGAGGCTTCGGGGAGGGGCCCGCAGAGGCCGACGGCGTCGTCGAGGGGTGGGCCCAGGACGTATTCGGTGGCGAGCCAGGGCGTTTCGGCGGTGGGGTCGGCGTCGACGACGGTGGCGCCGTGGTGGTCCCCGATGATGCGGGCGGCGTCGGTCTCGAGGTGGAAACGGGTGCGGGCGGTGGGGTCCGTGGCGATGGCGGCGTGCATGGTTTTCAGCGCCAGGACGCGTCCGCCGGAGGTACGGGCGAGATAGACGGTGCCCATGCCGCCGTGACCGAGCCGGGCGAGCAGGCGGTGGCCGGCGATCTCGACCGGATCGTCGTGAGTCAAAGGGGAAAGCATCGCCGTCAGACTCCGGACATCCGACGGGCGGCACCATGCGAAGTCCGGCCGACACGGGCCGGCGCGCGGTTCAGTCCGCGCATTGGCGCACGTTCCATATGTGAATCCCCCCGAGGCATGGCTACGCAAGTGGAGCCTACCGGCGCACGCCGCAGCAGCCTGCTCCAGGGCATGTCCCTACCCGACACAGCCCAAGCGGCACTTGGATGCAGAGATGCTGGGCGGGGCATTTGGTCTGTCCGGATTCCGTCGTAGGGTGGTTCGGTCCGACTGCCCATTGGCACGCCACCTATCGTTTGCACAGGTTCCGGGGGATTCATGTCGTTCGACACCGAGTGGTCTTCGGTCCGTTCCGAGTCGACTGCGAATGTCAGCATGCGTTTGAACCAACTGCCTGCGGAGGGGGGTGGCGGCAGCAGCACCGCCGATCTTCAGGCCAATCAGGACAAGCTGGGTGCTATTGGAAACGCCGCATTCCTCCTGCACGGCCGCTTGAACACGGTCGGGAAGAAAGCGAATGCGAGCACGTCGGAAGCTGCGACGATGATGACCGTCAACGGTTTCCGGACCGGTGCCGCGATGGCGACGGTGCACGAGACCTGGGGCTCTCAACTACAGACGCTGCTCGATGCGTGCGCGAACATCTCGAACCATCTCGATTACAGCGCCGCGTCGCACGCGCAGGACGAGAAGGACATCGCGGCGTCCCTGAGCGTGTCGAAGATCAACGAGTACCTGAAGTAGGCGGGGGAGCCATGCTGACGTTCGACAACGTGTACCACGCTCCACTCGACAAGCTGAAGGCGTCGGTGGACGACTGGACGAAGATGACGACCGACCTCGAGACGCTTGCCACCGACGCCGGTTCCACGATGGCGGCCAAGGCGAAGGACGACTACTGGCGCGGGGTGAACGCCGAAGTCACCAAGCCGTTCGTCGACAAGACGGCCAAGGAGTTCGACGACGCGGCGAAGGCGGCCAAGGGGATCAAGCAGATCCTCTCGGACGGGTACGAGGCGTTCAAGAAGGCCAAGGACGACCTCAAGAAGCTCATGGACACCGAGGCGCCGGCCCAGCACCTGGTTATCACCGCCCAAGGCAAGGTCGAGGCGTCGTATCCGCTGGAGAAGGACCAGGGAGCGCGGCACGACCCGGACTATCCGGAGGCGTTGCGGGCTCAGCGGGCGAAGATCGAGGCCATGCAGAAGCGTGTGGACGCGATCATCGAGACGTGCGACGACGCGGACATCGCCGTGTCCAACGCCCTCAAGGCGAACATCACCGGCGACAAGCACAACTTCAGTGCCCCGAAGTACAGCAGCATCGACGCCGAAGAGGCCCAGCGGGCGGTCGATCTCGCGAAGAAGGGCCGTGACCTCTCGCACCAGGAGCTCGAGCAGCTCAACGAGCTCCTGAAGGACAACCACGACTCGAAGGTGTTCTCCCGGACCTTCTACGACGGCCTCGGGCCGAAGGGCTCCCTGGAGTTCTTCGGGCAGCTCTCCACGGACACGTACGACTTGTCGAAGCAGGACAAGGAGCGGCTGAAGGACGTTCAGGAGCTACAGAGAAATCTGGGTCTCAACCTTGCCACAGCAACTGACCCCACTGGCAAGGATGACAAGTGGACCCAGAAGTGGGGCGACGAGATGCGCAAGCTGGGCACCGAGCGCATCCCGTTGACCAAGCATGACTACAGCGGTCCCTTCGGATATCAGTTGCTCGGCGGCATCATGCGGTACGGCAACTACGACCCGAAGTTCTTGAATCCGATCGCGGAGCATGTGGTCCAGCTGCATGCCAAAGACCCGTACATGTTCGCCGACTCGAAGGGCATGGCCGGTTACGACAAGCATCCCTTGAACCCGTCGGGCAAGAACGGATCCGGCTACGACCCGGTCGTCAGTATGTTGGAAGCGCTTGGGCACAGCCCAGAGGCCTCGAAGGAGTTCTTCTCGTCCGAACCGAAGGCGTACAACGAGGACGGCAGCTACAAGGGTGGCCCCCCGAAGGGTGCCGACGGCAAGGAAATCACGAGCTATTTTGACTACTTCACAAACAAGGACTACAAGTCCTTCCCGGACATCGTCGGGCATAATCTGGATGAAGCCAAAGAGTCGTTGAACTTCATGCCCGATGCTTTCGGGCACGCCCTGGAATCGGCGACGCTCGGTCACGCCTACGACGATCCGAACCCCAAACTCGTACGGGACGAGGCGTCCGCCGAGCTTATGGAGAAGGTCGTCGAAAAGTACGGGGGAGACCCGGAGTTCCTCAAGAAGGATCATTCGGCGCTGGTCGACAGCCTGGGCCATATGGGTGCGGGATACGTTGATGACATCAACTGGGCGTTGAACGAGAACGAATCGGACAGCCTCTACGCGCCGGACAAGAACACGGAAGCGCACGGGGTCTTCGGTCGTGACGGAGCACGCCAGTTCCTCAGCGCACTGGGTCAGTACCCGGATGCCTATGCGTCCGTCTCCACAGCTGAGCGTGTCTACACGAGCAGCATGCTCGAGGCACAGGTCGGTCCGGGCGGCCAGATCAATGAGGCGCACGCACGAGAGGTGGTGCGTACGGGTTCGGAGGTCCAAGGCATGTTGGACCAGTCGCGCGCCGACCAGGTCGAGGCTGAAGGGCTCAAGAAGGACGAGGAGTACAACAAGGCTCTTGAGAAGCGCTCTGCGTGGATCAAGTTCGGCGCCGTGGCTGCGGTCGGCGCAGGAGTAGCCTTCCTGCCGGCGACGGCGGCCGGTGCTGGTGTGGCGGCCATCCTGGTGCCCGTTGCCGTTGACACCGCGAGCGGAGCCGTTGGGGAAAAAATCGGCCAAGTGGTCGGGGACTGGACAGAGACCAAGCAGCAGGACAGCAAGGACGATATTCAGCTTCAGCGACGAGAGATTTTCAGAGCTGGAGAACTCACAGCTGAATCGCCGATGAAGCACTTCATGCAAGAGCACAACGTCGACCCCAATGGCGATTTCGGTCAGGACATGGAGGAAGCTGTAATCTCCGGTTACGGCAAGGGTATCGATCGTGAGAATCAGCAGGGTCACCGTCCCGAAACAGATGACTGAGTGAAGTGACTGGAGAAACGAACGTGCGAAGGAGCGCGGCAGCGGCGATCGCGGTGGGTCTCCTCTTGACTGCAGTGGCCTGCACGGAGGGCGGCGGTCCTGAGACAGGTAAGCCTTCCGAGGGTAAAATGGTGGGCGCGGCCCGGCTGTGCGACGGTGTCTTTCGGAGCCCATCGGCTTCCAGGGCGCTGGAGACCGTGACAGGTGCCCGGGAATTCGATCCTGAAGGCACCGGAGAAGGCCTTGAGGGTGCCGCTGAAACGCTGAAGGGTGAATTCGAACAGGCGGGCGTCTCCAAGGGTTCCGAGGTTGAACTCTGTTCCGTCTATGCATCGGCCTCCTCTGACCTGGACGATGTCAGTCTCGAATTTGCGCTGGACGATGGAGAATTTCTCGACAGTTCGGAGCATGCGGATGAGCTGACGCCATACAAGGTGGGCCGAAAGGCGCTGGCAGGCTCCAAGCGGGCTTCTCTTTACTTTGAATGTGTCAGTCCGCTCCTTGGTGAACAAGCGGCGAAGGCGGTCATTCTGCGTGGCGAGATCTCGAACAGAGATGAGCCGACCGGCGACATGAAGCAGCTGCGTGAGGCGAATTTGACGCTTCTCAACGCGGCAGCGTTTGCCCTGGCCGGGGAACTGCGATGCGAGAAGCGGGGGGGCCTTTCCGAAACCGCGACCCTTGACCGGGCTTGACCGTGCGGACCAGGCGCTGCGACAACCTCGGGGGCTCAGCTGATCCGGCGCAGGTTCACGGTGCCTGGTCGGCGATGTCCCGCACGGCGCGGCCGTCGGTCGTAGACGGCGATGACCTGACCGGGCAGGGTTGTGATGGCGAGGCGGCCTTGGACGCGACGTCTGTCTGTCGGCGCGAGCCCGGACCCGTCGGTGCTCGTCTCTGGCGGATGTTGGGCCGACGTCGGCCGAATACCGTTGATCCGGTGGCTCCGGGGGCTTCGGTCCTCAGGCCCACAGCCCCGGCGCAACGAGGGACATACGCGCGTGGCGACGCCGTCATGCGGGAGGTGCTTCGCCGTCAGACTGCGAACGTCCGGGGCGTACGGACTTCGGCGGCCAGGACCTCCGACGACTGCCGGGCGATGGCGGCCACCACCCGGCCGGGGAGCCAGCCGGGGCCCAGGAGGGAGCCTGCAGAGTCCAGGACCGTCGATGTGGGGGCGGGTGTCGACGGGGGCAGGACGTGCAGGAGCTCGGCGGCCGTCGGACGGGCCGCCGCGTCGCGGGACAGGCAGCGGGAGATCAAGGGACGCAGAGACTCCGGGAGTTCGGCGCTGTCCGGGACCGTGTGGCCGGTGGCGGCGTATGCCATGACCGCACCCAGGCCGAAGATGTCGCCCGGCGGACGAGGACGTCCGCCGGCGGCCGCCTCGGGGGCGAGGCTGCCCGGCTCCAGCCCCGCGATGCCCGTGCGGGCCTCCCCGTCCGGGGCCGCCGCGCGGGCCGCGCCGAAGCAGGTCAGGCGTGGCCCGTTCCAGGCCACGAGCACCGCGGCGGGGGAGAGGCCGGCATGCGTGATGCCGACGGCGTGGGCACCCGTCAGGGTTTCGGCCAGGGCGGCGCCCAGGGCTCGTACGGTGTGCTCGGGCAACGGGCCGCCGTGCACGGCCAGCGCCACGGGCAGCGGGAGCACCGGGAGATAGGGCGTGGCATACCACGCGATCTCCGGCGTGGGCGAGAGGTCGGCGACCGGCAGCGTCCAAGGGCCGACCAGCCGGCGGGCCGCGTCCGCCTCGACGAGGAAACGCGCGGGGTCGGCGGCTTCGAGAGGAGCGCAGATCAGGACGGTGCGCTCGCCGTCGGCGCTGCGTGCCACGAACCGGTGCTCGGGAACCGGGGGGAAGCCGGGGCCGGTCGGGTCGAGGCGGGTGACGAGGTGGTACGGGCCGATGCTGCGCGGCCCGCCCGGTCGTGGCTGTCGCGTCCGCGCTCGTTCCATCTGCGAATCCCCCTAGGCATGACAACGCCACAGGAGACTACCGGCCCGCTGTTCCGTGCCGGGCGGACGGCCGGCGGGCTCCCGGGGAGAGCGTCGCCCGGCCGTCACCCGCGGGGCACTTGCGGGCCCGGGCGCACGGTTGGCGGCGTGCGCGCCCGAACGGGCGAACAGAAACGGGGCGGGCAGGTGGCCGGCGGACCCGCCGTCACCGGAGTGGAGCCGCCCGGGGAGCTCCGCCGTCGTGGGCCGCTCCGCGGGACCGTTGGACAGGCAACGTTCCAGCACCGGGAGCAACGCGGCCGGCACCCCGGACAGATCCGGGGCGGCATGGCGGACCCGGTGGACGCGGGGGACCGCCGCGAGCCGTCCTGGCTCGGGTACGACGACGGCCGCCCCCCGTCACGAGGGGCGGCCGTCGTCGCACCGCTGTCCGCGGAGGCCGTGACCGGATTCGAACCGGTGTAACTCGAGTTGCAGTCGAGCCCCTGAGCCACTCGGGCACACGGCCGTGTCTTCCAACTCCTCGACCGTACGGGGCCGATGCGGCGGGCCTCAACGATCCGGTCCGTGCCGCAACACGACTGCCATACGCCGTTCATGGTCGTACGACGAAGGGACCAGTCCGGCCCCGCCGAACGACAGGGCCCAATGGTGCTCTTGCCCCTTACTCTTGAGCCCATGACCGTCCCCCTCGAGCCGAGTGACGCCGATGTCGCTCCCCGCCCGGCAGCAGCAGCCGGAGCCTTCGCCGACGACAAGCGTGACGACGAGCGTGACGACGAGCCCGGTGGCCGGCACGACGACCCGCAGGCCGCCGGGCAGGGCACCCGGTACGAGGGGCGGCCGGACGGCGCGCACGACGTCCGGGCGGACGGCACGCACCTGGGCGCGCACCACGGCAAGCCGCACGGCAGGCAGAGCGGTGTTCTCGGTCGTGAGCACCGGGCGCTCAGCATCGGGATCGTCGCCGTCGTCTTCCTGATCGCCTTCGAGGCCACCGCCGTCGGTACGGCCATGCCGGTCGCCGCCCGCGAGCTGCACGGCATCCCGCTGTACGCCTTCGCCTTCTCCGCGTACTTCACCACCAGCCTCTTCGGCATGGTCGTCAGCGGGCAGTGGGCGGACCGCAGGGGCCCGCTCGGCGCGCTGGCGGGCGGGATGAGCGCCTTCGCCGCGGGGCTGATGCTGTCGGGCACCGCGGGTGTCATGTGGGTGTTCGTGCTCGGACGCGCCGTGCAGGGCCTGGGTGGCGGACTGGTCATCGTCGCGCTCTACGTCGTGGTGAGCCGCGCCTATCCACGACGGCTCCAGCCCGCGATCATGGCGGCGTTCGCGGCGAGCTGGGTGATCCCGTCGGTCGTCGGGCCGCTCGCCGCCGGCACGGTCACCGAGCAGCTCGGCTGGCGCTGGGTGTTCATCGGCATCCCCGCCCTGGTCCTCCTGCCGCTCACGCTCGCGCTGCCCGCGATCCGGCGCACCGCAGCCGGACCCGCGGACGCCTCCGCGCCCGTGCCGCCCTTCGACCGGCGGCGGATCCGGCTGGCCCTCGGCATCTCGATCGGAGCCGGCTTCCTCCAGTACGCCGGCCAGGACCTGCGCTGGCTGTCCCTGCTGCCCGCGGCCCTGGGCGCGGCGCTGCTCGTACCGTCGGCGCTCGGCCTGCTGCCCGCCGGGACGTACCGGGCGGCGCGCGGCCTGCCGTCCGTGGTCCTGCTGCGGGGCGTGGCGGCCGGGTCGTTCATCGCGGCCGAGTCCTTCGTCCCGCTGATGCTGGTCACGCAGCGTGGGCTGTCCCCGACGATGGCGGGCCTGTCGCTGGCGGTCGGCGGTGCGACATGGGCGCTGGGCTCGTACGTACAGTCACGGCCGCGGACCGAGCCGTACCGGGAACGTCTGGTGGTGCTCGGCATGCTGCTCGTCGCGGCGGCCATCGCGACCGCGCCGAGCGTGCTGATCGAAGCGGTCCCGGTGTGGACCGTCGGTGTCGCCTGGGGCTTCGGGTGCTTCGGCATGGGACTGGTGATCGGCTCGACCAGTGTGCTGCTGCTGAAGCTGTCCGCTCCCGAGGAGGCCGGTGCCAACTCGGCCGCGCTCCAGATCTCCGACGCCCTGTCGAACGTGCTGCTCCTCGCGGCGGGCGGCGCGGCCTTCGCCGCCCTCGGCGGCGGCGCGGCGGGCGCGGCCCACGCCGTGTCCGACGGCGTCTCGGGCGCCCACCCTGCGGCCTTCGCGGCGGTGTTCCTGCCGATGGCGGGAGTGGCGCTGGCGGGGGCGTGGGTGGCCACGCGGCTGCGGGTGCCGACGACGTAGTACCGCTTGGTACCGCTTGGTACCATCGAGTCATGGCTGGTCTGAATCTGAGGTTCACCGACGAAGAGCTGAACGCCCTGCGCGAGCGCGCCGAGGCGGAAGGCCGAAGCATGCAGTCCTTCGCCCACGACGCCGTGATCACCGCCATAAACGAGCACTCGCGTCTTTTCAACGAAGCGGCGGACCACGTTCTGAAGGTGAGTGAGGAGCTCAACCGGAGGCTCGCCTGATGAACTACCTCACCCTTCCCGAGCTGCTCAAGCTTGCTCAGCGCCTCGGGGCCGACGAGGTGCGCGACTATGGGCTGCTGGACTCGGCCCTTGCCCGGCCGCAGTCGAGCGTATTCGGCCAGGATGCCTATCCGGACATCTGGCAGAAGGCTGCCGCGCTCATGGAGTCGCTGGCCCGTAACCACGCGTTGGTCGACGGCAACAAGCGCATCGCCTGGTATGCGACATGGGTCTTCCTTCATGTCAACGGGCATCGGCTGAGCCCGGTCTTCGACGTGGACGAGGCTGAGCAGTTCGTACTGAACGTGTGCCAAGGACTGCTGGACGTGCCCAAGATCGCCGAGCAGTTGCCGCGGTTCACGCAGTGACCCGGATGTGAGGCACCTCCCAGTCTTCGCGACGGGCCCCGTCTGTCCCGGACGACAACCGGGCCACCGGTAGGGTGGCCCGGTTGTCGTACGTAACGACGCCGATGCCGACGCCCGCGCCCCGCACCGAGAGCCCGAACCGGAGACCGTGACTACTACCGCCTCCCACCACCTCTCACCCGCCTTCCCCGGCCGTGCCCCCTGGGGCACGGCGAACAAGCTGCGTGCCTGGCAGCAGGGCGCCATGGAGAAGTACCTCCAGGAGCAGCCGCGAGACTTCCTCGCCGTCGCCACGCCCGGCGCCGGCAAGACGACGTTCGCCCTCACCCTCGCGTCCTGGCTGCTGCACCACCATGTCGTGCAGCAGGTGACCGTCGTCGCGCCGACCGAGCACCTGAAGAAGCAGTGGGCGGCCGCGGCGGCGCGGATAGGGATCAAGCTGGACCCGGAGTACAGCGCGGGACCGCTGAGCAAGGAGTACCACGGGGTCGCCGTCACCTACGCCGGTGTCGGGGTGCGCCCCATGCTGCACCGCAACCGCTGCGAGCAGCGCAAGACGCTCGTCATCCTCGACGAGATCCACCACGCCGGTGACTCCAAGTCGTGGGGCGAGGCGTGTCTCGAGGCGTTCGAGCCGGCGACCCGCCGCCTCGCCCTCACCGGCACGCCCTTCCGCTCGGACACCAATCCGATCCCGTTCGTCACGTACGAGGAGGGGAACGACGGCATCCGCCGTTCCGCCGCCGACTACACCTACGGCTACGGCAACGCCCTCGGCGACGGCGTCGTCCGGCCCGTCATCTTCCTCTCCTACAGCGGCAACATGCGCTGGCGCACCAAGGCCGGTGACGAGGTCGCCGCGCGGCTCGGCGAACCGATGACGAAGGACGCCATCTCGCAGGCCTGGCGCACCGCGCTCGACCCGCGCGGCGACTGGATGCCGAACGTCCTGCGCGCCGCCGACCAGCGGCTGACCGAGGTCAGGAAGGGCATCCCCGACGCGGGCGGCCTCGTCATCGCCTCCGACCAGGACTCGGCCCGCTCGTACGCCAAACTGATCCGCGAGATCACGGGGACCAAGGCCACCGTCGTGCTCTCCGACGAGGCGGCGGCGTCCAAGCGGATCGAGGAGTTCAGTGAGGACGGGTCACGCTGGATGGTCGCCGTCCGCATGGTGTCGGAAGGCGTCGACGTACCGCGCCTCGCGGTCGGTGTGTACGCGACGACGATCTCGACGCCGCTGTTCTTCGCGCAGGCCGTGGGCCGTTTCGTACGGTCCCGCCGGCGCGGCGAGACGGCCTCCGTCTTCCTCCCCACCATCCCGAACCTGCTCGGCTTCGCCTCCGAGATGGAGGTCGAGCGCGACCACGCCCTCGACAAGCCGAAGAAGGACGGCGACGAGGACCCGTACGCCGAGTCCGAGAAGGAGATGGCGGAGGCCGAGAAGCAGCAGGACGAGGACACCGGCGAGCAGGACATGCTGCCCTTCGAGGCGCTGGAGTCCGACGCCGTCTTCGACCGTGTGCTGTACGACGGGGCCGAGTTCGGCATGCAGGCGCACCCGGGCAGCGAGGAGGAGCAGGACTACCTGGGCATCCCCGGGCTCCTCGAACCGGACCAGGTGCAGCTGCTGCTCCAGAAGCGGCAGGCACGGCAGATCGCGCACAGCCGCAAGAAGCCCGACGAGGAGGCCGACCTCCTCGAGCTGCCGGCCGAGCGCCGCCCGGTCGTCTCCCACAAGGAACTGCTGGAACTGCGCAAGCAGTTGAACACGATGGTCGGCGCGTACGTACACCAGAGCGGCAAGCCGCACGGGGTGATCCACACCGAGCTGCGCCGGGTGTGCGGCGGTCCGCCGAGCGCGGAGGCGACGGCCGGTCAGATCCGGGAGCGGATCAAGAAGGTCCAGGAGTGGGCCACGCGGATGCGCTGACCCGGCGCCCGTATGTCACCGGACGACCGTCGTCCGGTGGCACCGCCGCCCGCACCGCGGCGGACGACGGCCGGGCCGCACCGAACCGCGGCCGTCGACGGTCGTGCCGGCGCCCGCCCACATGGCCCGTACGGGGATCAATAACCCGTCGTCGAAGGAAGATCGCCCGGATTCTGGACGAGGGCTTCCGCTGAGCGGTGCCGGTCGCTACTGTCCCCGCAATGCAAACGCCCCGTGGCAGCGCCGCCGCGGAGCGCAGTCGGTGTGCCATGGCCTGCCGGCGGCCTCTGGGTGCGTCGCCGATGGGACCGGTGCCGCGACATCCCTTGTGAGGATCGCCGTCACTCACTCCGAAGGAGAGGGCGTCGTGACCGCGGAGACCTCCCAGACGCTCGACAGGGGACTACGTGTCCTCAAGCTGCTCGCCGATACCGACCACGGGCTGACCGTCACCGAGTTGTCCACCAAACTCGGCGTCAACCGCACCGTCGTCTACCGGCTGCTCGCCACCCTCGAGCAGCACGCCCTCGTCCGACGCGACCTCGGCGGCCGCGCCAGGGTCGGCCTGGGCGTGCTGCGCCTCGGCCGCCAGGTCCATCCGCTGGTGCGGGAGGCCGCGATGCCGGCCCTGCGCTCGCTCGCGGAGGACATAGGGGCGACGGCCCACCTGACCCTCGTCGACGGGGCGGAGGCCCTCGCGGTCGCCGTCGTCGAACCGACGTGGACGGATTACCACGTGGCCTACCGGGCCGGCTTCCGCCACCCGTTGGACCGGGGCGCGGCCGGCAAGGCGATCCTCGCCGCCCGCCAGACCAAGAGCACCGAGCCCGGATACACGCTCACCCACGGGGAACTGGAGGCGGGCGCGAGCGGCGCCGCCGCGGCCCTGGTGGGTGTGACGGGCATAGAGGGCAGCGTCGGTGTGGTGATGCTGGCCGACGCCGTACCGGAGAGGGTGGGGCCGCGCGTCGTGGACGCGGCGCGCGAGGTCGCGGACGCGCTCCGGTAGCGATCGCGGCCCGCGGACGGCGGGCCGTGGCACCGGACCCGCCGCCCGCCGACCGCGACGGGTCCGCGCCGGATAGATTGACGCCGTGCTCTCCAGTCTCACGCGCCCCCGCGCCCTCGCTCTCTGTGCCCTGCCCGTCGTGGCGCTGTTCGCCGTCGCCGGACTGGCGCCCCTGCCGTTCGTCGTCGCCCAGCCGGGCATGACCGCGGATGTGCTCGGCGAGGACCAGGGGACGCCGGTGATCACGATCTCCGGTGCGCCGACCCGCAAGACGGAGGGGGCGCTGCGGATGACGACGATCGTCGCGACGGGACCGGCCACCGACGTCGACCTCGGGGACGTGGCCGACGGCTGGTTCCGCGCCGACCGTGCCGTGCTGCCGCGCGACGCCGTCTACCCGGCGGGCAAGTCGGACAAGGAGATCGAGCGGCGCAACGTCGCGGACATGGAGAAGTCGCAGGACGTCGCCGCCCGTGCGGCCCTCTCCTACCTCGGTGAGGACCCCGCCGAGGTCAAGGTGTCGTTGCACCTCGCCGACGTGGGCGGGCCCAGCGCCGGGCTGCTGTTCTCCCTCGGCATCATCGACAAGCTCGCGGGCGACGGCGCGGGCGGCGACCTCACCGGCGGCCGCAACATCGCGGGTACGGGGACGATCAGCGCCGACGGCGAGGTCGGCGCGGTCGGCGGGGTGTCGCTGAAGACCCAGGCGGCGCGGCGTGACGGGGCGACCGTCTTCCTGGTGCCCAAGGACGAGTGCTCCGACGCGCAGGCCGAACTGCCCGAGGGAATGCGCCTGATCCCCGTCACGACGCTCAAGGGCGCGGTGGAGTCGCTGCGTTCGCTGGAGAAGGGCGGGAAGGTCCCGAGCTGCTGAGGCCCGGACCGTCGGTCTTGGCCCCCGGGCTCCCGTCGGCGACGCCGTCGGCCTTCGGACCGGGACTCCCGTCGACGACGCCGCCGTCCGCGGGCGCCGCGTCCATCTCGCGCCAGCGCGGGAACACCGCCGGGGCAAGGGTCGTCAGGAAGTACAGCCCGCCCAAGGTCAGCAGCGCCGTCGCCAGGCCCGCCTGTTCGATGAGGTAGCCGGCCGCCAGGCCGCCGAGCGGCGTGGTCATCAGCACCCCGGCGGTGGTGGCGCTCGCGACCCGGCTGCGCAGCCGCTCGGGCACGCGCTCGTACATGACCGTGGTCAGGATCGGGTTCAGCATCCCGGCGGCCAGCCCGCCCGCCGCCATGGTCACGGCGAGCGGCACCGTGCCGTCCACCAGCGCCGCCACGACGAACCGCGGCAGCCCGCAGATCAGGAACGCACAGGTGAAGAGCGTCCACCGGCGGAAGCGGTGCCCGACAGCCGCGTAGAGCAGGGCTCCGAGCAGTGCGCAGCCGCCGAAGGCGGCGACCAGCAGACCGAGGTCACGGGCGCCGTCCAGGTTCTCCTTGGCGTGCACGGGCAGCAGCACCGAACTCCAGCCCTGGTCCAGGCCGTTGGTGACCATCACCATCAGTACGACGCCGAGCAGCAGCCGGGCGCGCAGCAGGAAGGCGTAGCCCTCGCGCAGTTCGGCCCGGTACGCCGTGAAGGACACCCGGGGCGCGTCCCGCCGTGGTTCGGCGGCGGCGACCCGCCGCAGCCCCAGGCGGATCAGCAGCGCGGAGCCGCAGAAGGTGGCCGCGTCGACCAGCAGGACGGCCTCGGCGCCGATCAGGGCGATGAGTACGCCGGCGAGCGCCGCGCCGGACATCCGCGCGCCGCGCGAGACGGCGTCGAAGAGGCTGGCGGCCCGCGACAGGCTGGTTCCCGCGACCCGGGCCAGGTCGGGCACGAGCACGTAGCGGGCGGTCTCGCCGGGGGCGTGGAACAGGCCCGTGACGGCCATCAGCGCGCACAGCATCCAGAACCGGAGCGCTCCCGCGTAGTGCAGCAGGGGGATCGCGGCGAGGGTGAGGGCGCAGACGAGGTCGGTGACGATGCTGACGCGGCGCCGGCCGACGCGGTCGATGACCGGGCCGCCGGCGATCGCGGAGATGACGACCGGCAGGGTCGCGCAGAAGGCGACCAGGCCGGCCTTGGCGGGGCTGCCCGTGGTCTGGAGGGCGAACCACGGTACGCCGATGAGTGTGAGCGAATTGCCGGTGATGGAGACGGCGTTGGCGGCCAGCACGGCGGCCAGCGGTCCGCGCCGCCCCCGCGCGGCCACGGCCGCGGCGGTTCCCCCCTGCCCGCTCATGCGAGACGGGTCGTGCACCGGGCCTGCGCGGGCGGCTGCCGCAGCAGCCGCATCCCCCACTCGACGAGGGCGAGGCCCAGTCGGGTGCGCAGCCGTTCGCGTGGCACGTGGCCGGCGGCCGCCGCGCGCAGTTCCCCGGCGCGCAGCTCGTGCAGTGTCAGATGTATGTCGGTGTGCATGACCCTGTGTCCCCTCAGCCGGTGGAGCGTGGGAATGCGTGCGTGTGCAGGCGGACCTGTGCGGAGCCTTCGGTGCCGGGCGCGGGCTCGAGGTCGCGGTAGCTCTCGATGAGCTCGTGGATCTTCTGGTTGAGTTCGTACATCTGCCCCGCGGTCAGGCGCAGTGTGAAGTCACTGAGGTCGGAGCTGCGCCGCCACTCCTCGGGCCAGTCCCGCTGGTTGCCGAGCCAGGTGGCGACCTCCTGGGTGTGCATGGTCGCGTGCTCGTGGAGGTACAGGTCTGCCGCTCCGCGCACCGCCGGGTCGGGGTCGCTGTACAGCGACTCGTCGAAGAGCATGCCGTCCATGGACGCCTTCCACCACCGCTCCCGGCCCTTGCCGCGCTCCGGATCGTCCTCGACGAAGCCGTGCGCCGCGAGCTGGCGCAGGTGGTAGCTGGTGGCGCCGCTGGATTCGCCGAGCTTCTCCGCGAGCCGGGAGGCGGTCGCCGGGCCGTCCTGCCGCAGCACCGTCAGCAGGCGCATCCGCAGCGGGTGGGCGATGCCGCGCAGGGAGCGTGGGTCAAGTCTGTGGAGCTTGCGTGCGCCGGGTCCCGCCTCGGCCGCGCGTTCTTCCTCGTGCTCGCTCATGCATTCAAAGGTAGCGTTGCAAAGAAATCCTTGCAACGCTTTTTATGCAACCAGTTCTTTGTAAGTGCCCTCAGGATGCCTGGGAGTCCTCCGCCGCCTGCTCCACGAGCGGGATGATCCGCAGCGGCACCGGGTTTTCCATCACGATCGCCGTCGACGCGCGCACGATCCCCTCGAAGCCGACGACCCGGTCGATCACCCGCTGAAGATCCGCGTTGGAGCGGGCGACCAGCCGGCAGAGCATGTCCCCGTGACCGGTGGTGGTGTGCAGCTCGAGCACCTCCGGGACGGTCGTGAGGTGCGCCCGCACGTCCGCGCCCTGGCCCTGCTTGATCTCCAGCGTCGCGAACGCCGTCACCGGATAGCCGAGCGCCGCCGGATCGACGTCCGGCCCGAATCCGCGGACCACTCCCTGCGACTGGAGCCGGTCCATCCGCGCCTGTACCGTCCCGCGCGCCACCCCCAGCCGCCGCGACGCCTCCAGCACGCCGATCCTCGGTTCCCGCGCCAGCAGCACGATGAGCCGCCCGTCCAGATGATCGATCGCCATGGCGCCCTCCCGATGGTCATCCTGTACACAACGTCCGCCGATTCCGGATCTCGGCTGGGCAGATTGCCCAGCCGACACACAAACTATTGCGCACCTTGTGGATCGGCGGGAGCCTTCTTCCATGACTGAGACCATCGATCACACCCCCGACACCGCGCGGCAGGCCGACCCCTTCCCGGTGAAGGGAATGGACGCGGTCGTCTTCGCCGTCGGCAACGCCAAGCAGGCCGCGCACTACTACTCCACGGCCTTCGGCATGAAGCTCGTCGCCTACTCCGGACCGGAGAACGGCAGCCGCGAGACCGCGAGTTACGTCCTCACCAACGGCGCCGCCCGCTTCGTCTTCACCTCCGTGATCAAGGCGTCCACCGACTGGGGCCGCTTCCTCGCCGAGCACGTCGCCGCCCACGGCGACGGCGTCGTCGACCTGGCCATCGAGGTGCCGGACGCCCGCAAGGCGTACGCGTACGC
This sequence comes from Streptomyces sp. OZ13, assembly GCF_052068155.1. Taxonomy (NCBI): domain Bacteria; kingdom Bacillati; phylum Actinomycetota; class Actinomycetes; order Kitasatosporales; family Streptomycetaceae; genus Streptomyces; species Streptomyces sp. OZ13. The sequence continues at coordinate 105,624 of NZ_JBQHCZ010000011.1, forward strand.
CGTCGAGCACGGCGCCACCGGTATCACCGAGCCGTACGAGGTCAAGGACGAGCACGGCACCGTGGTGATGGCCGCCATCGCCACCTACGGCAAGACCCGCCACACCCTCGTCGAGCGCGGCGGCTACGACGGCCCGTACCTGCCCGGCTTCGTCGCCGCCGACCCGATCGTCGAGCCGCCGGCCAAGCGCACCTTCCAGGCCATCGACCACTGCGTGGGCAACGTCGAGCTCGGCCGGATGAACGAGTGGGTCGGCTTCTACAACAAGGTCATGGGCTTCACCAACATGAAGGAGTTCGTGGGCGACGACATCGCCACCGAGTACTCCGCGCTCATGTCGAAGGTCGTCGCGGACGGCACCCTCAAGGTGAAGTTCCCGATCAACGAGCCGGCGATCGCGAAGAAGAAGTCGCAGATCGACGAGTACCTCGAGTTCTACGGCGGCGCCGGCGTCCAGCACATCGCGCTCGCCACGAACGACATCGTCGCCACCGTCCGCTCGATGCGCGCCGCGGGCGTCCAGTTCCTCGACACCCCCGACTCGTACTACGACACCCTCGGCGAGTGGGCCGGCGAGACCCGGGTGCCCGTGGAGACGCTGCGCGAGCTGAAGATCCTCGTCGACCGCGACGAGGACGGCTACCTGCTGCAGATCTTCACCAAGCCGGTCCAGGACCGCCCCACCGTCTTCTTCGAGATGATCGAGCGGCACGGTTCGATGGGCTTCGGCAAGGGCAACTTCAAGGCGCTCTTCGAGGCGATCGAGCGCGAGCAGGAGAAGCGCGGCAACCTGTAAGGGCTGCCCCTGCCCACGACTGCGGCCCCACGGTCCTGACCCGTGGGGCCGCATCGTCGTTCTGCTTCCGGCCGTTCAGGCCGTTCCGGCGGACAGGCCGGTCAGCCGTTCCCGGGCGCCACCGTCGCCGGTGCCGGGCTCGTGGAGCGCTGCACTGGCCGCAGCTGGGGAGCGGGCCGGGCGGCGGGCGGCGCCGGCGCCGGTGAGACGACCGTACGCCCGGAAGCCTCCGGAGCCGAAGCGCCCGAAGCATCCGAAGCATCCGAAGCGTCCGAGGGGGACGAGGGGTCCGGGGACGAGGGGGAGGGGGACGAGGGGGACGAGGGGGAGGGGGACGAGGGGGACGAGGGGGACACGGGGAGCGGAGCGGCCGCAGAGGCCGCCGGTGCGGGAGAGGCCACGGCGGACGACGAGGGCGACGACGCCGACGGTGAAGGCGAGGCCGCACCGGACGGCGCGTCGGCGGGCGGATCCAGCGGCCAGTACCCGTCACCCTCCACGTCCGCGGGCCCGCCCGGCTCGGGCTCGCCGAGCGCGTCCTGCGCCTCACGCGCCTTCTGCGCGAGGAGCGGCGAGAAGTGAGGGTTCGTCTGCAGCGCCTCGTCGATGTGACGCCGTGCGGGGCCGAAGTCGCCGAGAGCGCGCTCGATCTCGCCGAGGTGATAGGAGAACAGCGCACTGCGCAGCCCCTGGCCGGTGGCCAGCTTCGCGAACGGGAGCGCGTCCTTCGGCCGGCCCGCCCGGTACAGCGCCCACCCCATCGTGTCGGCCACGTGCACATTGCGGTGGCCGCGCCGCCATTCACCCCGGAGCCTGCGCACCGCGTCGGCCGGGTCCCCGTGGTCGGCCTCGTAACGCGCCAGCACCAGGTCCCCGTCGACGCCGTGCTCGCCGGCACGGGTGACCTGCTCGCGCAAGAGCTCGTAGAGGGTCGTGGCGTCCCCGTTCAGCCCCAGCGACTCGTACAACTCACCGGCCTCCAGGGCGTACTCGGGCAGCGGCAGCTTCTCCAGCGCCGACCGGTAGTCGTCCAGCGCCTCGTCCGTACGGCCCAGCGCCGCCAGGGCGCGCGCACGGCCCGCCAGCGACCGGTGGCTCTCGGGAACGGTCCTCAGCGCGGCGGTGTAGTGCTCCACGGCCTCCTCGGCCTCACCCCGCTCCCAGGCCAGCTCCCCTTCGCGGTGCAGGGCGACGGCCTTCTCCGCGGGGGTCCGGGAGTTCGCGGTCGCGCCGTACGCCAGGGCCGCGGCGTCCTCGCGCCAGCCCTTGTTCCAGTAGACCCGCGCCTCCCGCCCCAGCACCTGTGGGCCGGTCTGCAGCTCCAGCAGCTTGTCCATGGCCTTACCGGCGGCCGCGTACTTGCCGAGCCCGTTGTACGCGTCGATGAGCGCCGGATACACCGCCCAGCGCTCCGGCTTCTGCTTCCTGGCGCTCTCCGCGTAACCGCGCGCACGGGCGAAGTCGTGCCGGGCGTTCGCCAGCTCGGCCATCCCCACCAGCGCGTCGACGTTGCCCTCGGCGGCCGGTACCGCCTTCAGTGACCGCTTGAGCGCCTCCTCGGCCTTCGGGTAGTACGCCGTGTCCCCGAGCCGCGTGCCCCGCTCCACGTACGCGGAGCCCAGCACCGCCCAGGACTCCTCGTCACCCGGATGGTCGCGGACGAAACGCTCGCGGTCGCGGATCAGCGCGTCCAGGTCGGAGAGCGAGGCCGGCGCGCCCGAACCTGCCGCGGTCATCGCCCTGGCCGCCGGCCCGGACGCGGGCGGCGATGTGTCCTTCCCCCAACCGGGCGCGAGCACGATCACCCCGGTGACCAGTGTCGCGCCGACCAGCGTGCTGACAGCGGCGTTCTTCAGGGTTTCGCTCTTCATGGCGCTCACTGTGCGGCAGCAGACAGCCAATACGAAGAACACACTCTGACCCGCGGAGCGGAACGCAGACGGGTTCACACCGATGGCCCCCGGTGCGAGGCTTGGGATCATGGACGATCTCCTCGAGCGGCTGCGCGCCGGTCTTCCCGCGGAAGCCCTCATCACCGATCCGGACGTCACCGCGTCGTACGGCAACGACATGGCGAGCTTCTGCGCGGCGGGCACCCCCGCCGTCGTGGTCCTGCCGCGCTCCGTGGAACAGGTCCAGCACGTCATGCGCACCGCCACGGAACTGCGGGTGCCGGTCGTGCCGCAGGGCGCCCGCACGGGCCTGTCGGGCGCGGCCAACGCCTCCGACGGCTGCATCGTGCTGTCGCTGACGAAGATGGACAAGATCCTCGAGATCAGCCCGGTCGACCGGATCGCCGTCGTCGAACCGGGCGTCGTCAACGCCGTACTGTCGCGCGCCGTGGGCGAGCACGGCCTGTACTACCCGCCGGACCCCTCCAGCTGGGAGATGTGCACCATCGGCGGCAACATCGGCACCGCGTCCGGCGGCCTGTGCTGCGTCAAGTACGGGGTGACGGCCGAGTACGTCCTCGGCCTGACGGTGGTCCTCGCCGACGGGCGGCTGCTGAAGACCGGCCGGCGCACCGCCAAGGGCGTCGCCGGATACGACCTCACCCGGCTGTTCGTCGGCTCCGAGGGCAGCCTAGGCATCGTCGTCGAAGCGGTCCTGGCGCTACGGCCCCAGCCGCCCGCGCAGCTCGTACTGGCCGCCGAGTTCCCCTCCGCGGCCACCGCCTGCGACGCCGTCTGCGCGATCATGGAGCGCGGCCACACCCCCTCGCTCCTCGAGATCATGGACCGCACCACCGTCCGGGCGGTCAACAAACTGGCCAACATGGGCCTCCCGGAGACGACGGAGGCCCTGCTCCTCGCCGCCTTCGACACCCCGGACCCCGCGGCCGACCTGGCCGCCGTCGGGGCCCTGTGCGAGGCCGCGGGCGCGACCGAGGTGGTGCCCGCGGACACCGTCGCCGAGTCCGAACTGCTGCTCCAGGCCCGCCGGATGTCGCTGACCGCGCTGGAGACGGTGAAGTCGGCCACCATGATCGACGACGTTTGCGTACCGCGCTCCAAGCTCGGGGCGATGATCGAGGGCACGGCCGCCGTCGCGGAGAAGTACGACCTCACCATCGGCGTCTGCGCCCACGCCGGCGACGGCAACACCCACCCGGTCGTCTGCTTCGACCACCTCGACCCCGACGAGTCGAGGCGGGCCCGGGAGTCCTTCGACGAGATCATGGCGCTCGGTCTGGAACTGGGCGGCACCATCACCGGCGAACACGGCGTGGGCGTGCTCAAGAAGGAATGGCTGGCGCGGGAACTCGGCCCTGTCAGCCTCGAGTTGCAGCGCGGCATCAAGCAGACCTTCGACCCGCTCGGCATCCTCAACCCGGGCAAGCTCTTCTGAACCGCGCCGCTCAGGCATCGCCGTCCTGCGGGTCGCCGGAGGAGCCGTGCGCCCGCAGTTCGTCGGTCCTGGTCGGCGCGAGGAGCGCGGCCAGGGCCTCGTCGATGCCGAGCGCCGCCGTCTCCGTCCCGGGCGGCACGATCCGCAGCGTCCGCTCCAGCCATGCCGACACCGCCGGGGACGACGCCTCCAGCAGCGCGTCACCGTCGGGTGAACTCAACGCCATGAGGATGACGCTGCGGCCGTCGGTCTTCGACGGCCAGACCCGCACGTCGCCGGTGCCGCACGGCCGGAACACCCCTTCCACGAGCAGCTCCCGGGCGAACGTCCAGCTGACGGGGTGGCTCGAGCCGACGTGGAAGACGATGTGCACGGCATAGGGGTCGTCCGCGCGGTAGGACAGCCGGGCGGGGACGGGGATGCTGCGATCGGGCGACAGCACCAGGTTCAACTCGAGTTCGCGTTCCACCACCGTGTGCATGATCTCTTCCTTCCTGTACGCCTTCTGGGGCGGCCCGGTGAGCGGGCCTCACGGGAAGAGAGCGGCTACCCCCGGCGGCATTACGCGACTTCCGCACATAACTTTCCGTGACATACCCGTGACCTGAAAGTGGTCGTTACGGCAGGACCGCCCCAGGGGTGCGCGAGGGTCTGATAGATGTGGTCCCTCGAATTGAGGCATCGAAGAGATACGGGACCACGGTGATGAGCGCCCCAACCCCGGCAACCGGCGACGGCAGCCCCACACCCGGCTACTACCCGGACCCGTCCATTCCCGGATATGTCCGGTACTGGAACGGGGCGGCATGGGTGCCCGGCACGAGCAGGCCCGCCCCGAAGTCGGGGGAGGCGATGCCCGGCCCGCCCGCGTCGGCCGCCGCTTCCGGACCCGCGGTCCCCGCCGCGCCCGCACCCTCCGTGGAAGAGACCGGCCCGGTCTTCCTCGACGAGGAGCCGTCGGACGAGCCGGCCCGTCCCGAGCCCGCCACCGCCTGGCAGGCCGACACCTCACGCCAGGCCGGCTTCGGCGGCGACCTCGACAACCGCGTCTCATGGGGCGGCGACCCCCGCACGTCCGACCGGCCCGCCGCCGGTGACGCGCCGTCCGATCCGCGTCGTCCCGCCGCCGCCCGGACGTCGGAACCGCCCGCCGACCCGACCGGCGGCAAGCTGCCCGGCATGCGCTCCGCGGCTCCCCAGGCGGGTCCGGCGGCCGAGATCCCCGGCGGCGTCCGCCCTCTCGGCCCGTCCGCCCCGGGCGAGCCGCCGGTCGACGGTACGGTCGCGATCCGCGCGCTGCGCCCCGGCGGCGCGGCGGGCTCCGCCGACCCCGCCCGGCCGGCGGCGGAGGAGACACCGGTCCGCCGCACGCCGGGTCCCCAGCAGCCCGCGGAGAACACCGTCACCATCCGGGCCCAGCGGCCGGGGCAGGCCGACGGCACGATGACGATGCGTGCGGTCGGCAGGCCCGCGGAGGCGGACCCGACCCGGCAGGACCCGTCCCGCCCGGCCCCGCAGTCCGCCGCCACCGCCCCGCCGACGCCCGCACAGGCCCGGCCCCAGGCACCGGCGCAGCCCCAGGCACCGGCGCAGCCTCAGCCGCAGATGCCCGCGCAGTCCCAGCCGCCGGTCACCAGCAGCGCCGGCGGCGGCGCGGCCTCCTGGCCGCAGCAGGTGCACCAGTTGGCGCAGACGTCGGCCTCCGCGGAGGGCGAGCCGGTCCTTCCGTGGAAGCCGCCCGTCAACGATCCGTTCCTCGCCGCCGCACAGGCCCAGGCCGCCGCCCGGCCCGCCGGTCTCGGCAAGCGCCTGGCCGCCCGCCTGATCGACACGGTGGTGCTCGGCGCGCTCGTCGGCGCCGTGGCCGTCCCCGTCGCCGCGCAGGCACGCGCCCACATCGACGAGAAGATCGAGGCGGCGAAGCTGTCCGGGAGGACGGTGACCGTCTGGCTCCTCGACGGCACCACGGCGGGCCACCTCGGCATCGTCCTCGGCGCCCTGCTCGTCCTCGGCGTGCTCTACGAGTCGCTGCCGACCGCCAAGTGGGGCCGGACGCTGGGCAAGAAGCTCTGCGGCCTCCAGGTCCTGGACATCGAGACCCATGAGCCGCCGACATTCGGCGCCGCGCTGCGCCGCTGGCTCCTCTACAGCGTGCTCGGCGTCCTCGTCGTCGGCGTTCTCAATGTGCTGTGGTGCCTCTTCGACCGCCCGTGGCGGCAGTGCTGGCACGACAAGACGGCGCACACGTTCGTGACCGGCTGACCCGTCCGGCCGTACGGCTCCCAGGAGGTCCCCCGAACGCCTGTGAGCCGTTGCGGGCCCCGGGGGCCCGGGGTGCACTGCCCCCATGAGCAACGACCAGCCGCCGCCCGACGACGATCCGTTCCGCAAGAAGCCGCAGGAGCCGCAGGGGCCCCAGGAACCGGGCGGACCGACCCCGCCGCCCGGGGGCGCTCCCGGCTCCGGCGGCGGTTCTCCCTATGACTCTCCCCTCGGCGGGGCAGGCGGGACGGGCGGTCCGTACGGCGGTGAGCGGCCGCCTCCGTACGACGCGGGAGCCTACGGCGGCCCGTACGGAGGCGCGGACCCCCTTGCGGGCATGCCGCCGCTGGCGAGTTTCGGCAAACGGGTGCTGGCCCGGCTCATCGACATGATCATTGTTTTCGTGCCGCTGTTCCTCATCTCGCTGGCCTTCGGCGGCATCGAGGTGGCCGCGGGCGGCGAGGACTGGGAGGAGGTCACCGACCGGGTGAATTCGGGGGAGCAGTGGCTGTGGTCGCTGATCTCCCTTGTGGCGTACGTCGGTTACGACACGCTCATGACGGCGAAGTACAACGGGCAGACCGTCGGCAAGAAGATCATGAAGCTGCGGGTCGCGATGCTCAACGACGGCCGTGTGCCGGACGTCGGCTCCTCGCTTCTGCGCGCCCTCGTGCTGTGGGTCCCCGCGCTGGTGTGCTGCTACTGCATCTGGTGGCTCGTCATCATCATCACGGTGCTCGCCGACAGGCCCTACCGGCAGGGTCTGCACGACAAGGCGGGCAAGACGGTTGTGGTGTCAGCGGCGCAGTGAGTGCTGGCCGACCCTGGTCTCCGCCCCGGCGTGCGCGCGGGCCGCGGACGGGCGGGCGGTGAGTGCGTCGGAGGCGGTGGCGGTGGGCGGCGCGGTGGCCGCCCGCGGCCGGGCTGCCCGGTGGACCAGAGGCGGCGTGAGCGCGACCAGAAGTCCCAGTGCCAGCGAGGCGATACCGATCGCGGCGACCGCGACGCCGTCGGTGGCGCGGGTCAGCAGCAGGAGGGCGACGGTCGAGAAGACGACGGTGGCCGAACCGTAGGCGAGCTGTGCGGCAGTCGGACGCGGCATGACGGTATCCGTCCTGTGGACAGGGGCAGGGCCGGAGCCTTGGGGACAGTTCGCACTGACAGCAGACTCTACGACGGTGGATGCCCCTGTGGAACCGGCAGTAAGCGTGACCTAACCCACGGTGCCGGTGCATGGGGGGCGCACAGGGTCATTCGACCCGCCAAGTGGCGGAAAATGTGCGCCTCTTGTCCTGATTTCCCCTCGTCCGGATACCGGGGCTCCGCACCCGCATAGTGTAGTTGGCCTGTCCAAGTCAAGGACTGTCTTTTCTTCCTCAACTCCGGTCGAATGTCGTCACTTGAGACGCGTACACCGCGCACGCGGACGACCCCACAACCCTGTCCGCAGCAGCGACGGAACGCGGGGGAGGACACCATCAAGTGACCAGCAAGCGACGGACGTTCAGAGCGTCCGCGGTGCTCGTGGCCCTTGCCGCGACGACCGCGACCGCATCGGCGTTCACCAGTGCCCAGGCCGACGGCCAGAAGCCGGCGGATCCTGCGGGCATCGAGCGGCACGACCCGGCACCGCACAAGGGCCATGTCGAGCACGACCTCGAGGGTCCCTTCAGCAAGCAGCAGGAGGAGCAGCGACAGGCCGCTCTCGAGCAGGTCATATCCGGCGACGCCACCGTGCAGCAGCGCGGCGGCTCCAAGGTCGTCAAGCTTGACGACAAGAAGTACGTCGAGCTCGCCCGGGAGAAGACCGAGAAGATCTTCACCATCCTCGTCGAGTTCGGCGACAAGGTCGACGACACGACGATGTACGACCCGGACGGCGCCGACGGCCCCAAGCCGCCGGTCAAGAAGTACGGCGGCACGCCCGGCCCGCTGCACAACCAGATCGCGGAGCCGGACCGGTCGAAGGACAACTCGACCGCCTGGCAGGCCGATTACAACCAGGAGCACTTCCAGGACCTGTACTTCGGCACCGGCAAGGACGAGAACGGGCAGCCGAAGCAGTCGCTGAAGACCTACTACGAGAAGACCTCGTCCGGCCGCTACTCGGTCGACGGCGCCGTCTCCGACTGGGTCAAGGTCGACTACAACGAGGCCCGCTACGGCTCCAACTACTGCGGCCAGAGCAACTGCGCCAACGTCTGGGACACGGTCAAGGACGGCGTGACCGCCTGGGCCGCCGACCAGAAGGCCAAGGGCAAGACCGACGCGGAGATCAAGGCGCAGCTGGCCGAGTACGACCAGTGGGACCGCTACGACTTCGACGCCGACGGCAACTTCAACGAGGCCGACGGCTACATCGACCACTTCCAGATCGTCCACGCGGGCGAGGACGAGTCGGCCGGCGGCGGCGCCGAGGGCACCAATGCCCTGTGGGCGCACCGCTGGTACGCCTACGGCACCGACGCCGGCAAGACCGGCCCGGAGAACAACAAGTCCGGCGGCACCCAGATCGGCAACACCGGCATCTGGGTCGGCGACTACACCATGCAGCCCGAGAACGGCGGCCTCGGTGTCTTCGCCCACGAGTACGGTCACGACCTCGGTCTGCCGGACCACTACGACACCTCCGGCGGCGGCGAGAACTCGACCGGCTACTGGACCCTGATGTCGGCCGGCTCCTGGCTCGGCACCGGCAAGGACTCCATCGGCGACCTCCCCGGCGACATGACCGCCTGGGACAAGCTCCAGCTGGGCTGGCTCAACTACGAGACGGCCAAGGCCGCCACGAAGTCGACCCACACCCTCGGCGTGTCGGCGTACAACACCGACAAGCCGCAGGCGCTCGTCGTCGAGCTGCCGAAGAAGCCCGTCACCACGACTGTCGTGAAGCCCTCCGAGGGCTCCAAGCAGTGGTGGAGCGACATGGGTGACGACCTCAAGAACACCCTGTCCCGCTCGGTGGACCTCACCGGCAAGTCGTCCGCCTCCCTGGAGCTCGACGGCTGGTGGGACATCGAGGCCGACTACGACTACCTCTACGCGGAGGTCTCGACGGACGGCGGCGCCAACTGGACGCCGGTGGACGGCACGGCCGACGGCAAGGCGATCACCCGTGACGCGGGCGACAAGCCGGCACTGACCGGCCCGTCCGAGGGCCACAAGAAGCTCGTCTACTCGCTGGACGCCTACGCGGGCCAGAAGGTCGACGTCCGCTTCCGCTACCAGACGGACGGCGGCGTGGCGGGCAAGGGCTTCACGGCCGACGCCATCACGATCAAGGCCGACGGCGCGCCCGTCTTCTCGGACAACGCCGAGGGCGAGGTCGCCGGCTGGACCGCGAAGGGCTTCAACCGCATCGGTGAGTCCTTCACGCTCGAGTACGAGCAGTACTACATCGCCGAGAACCGCCAGTACGTGTCGTACGACAAGACCCTCGAGGTCGGCCCGTACAACTTCGGCTTCAAGGCGCCGCGCGACAACTGGGTCGAGCACTACCCCTACCAGAACGGTCTGATGATCTGGCAGTGGGACACCTCCCAGAAGGACAACAACACCAGCGCCCACCACGGCCAGGGTCTGATCCTTCCGGTGGACGCGCACGCCAAGCCGCTGAAGTGGTCCGACGGCACGGTGCTGCGCAACAAGATCCAGACGTTCGACTCGACGTTCAGCCGGTACCGCACGGACAGCTTCTGGCTGCACAACGCGGACAAGCCGCACTGGATCGCGTCCCAGCGGGGCAACCCGGTCTTCGACGACCGCAAGGGCGTCTACTGGTACCCGGAGAACCCGACGGGCAGCGTCAAGGTAACTGACACCAACACCAAGATCTCGATCGTCAAGGAGCCGCTGAGCGGCCGGACGATCACCATCAATGTTGGTCCGTCGACCAAGTAATCCGTAACACCCCAGGTCAAAGCACGATCGGCCGTCGCCCTCTAGCGGGCGGCGGCCGATCGTGTTTAGGTGCGTCTGACCGAGGTTCTTATTGACAGTGACTCACGGGGGAGTGGTTCCGCATGCCCGGCGGAGGTTATTGCAAGTTGCCAGGCGGCAGCGTCGTCGTCGCGATCAGCCTGCCGAGCCCGGCCGGGGGCGGTGCCACGGTCCGCTTCCTGGTCCACGCGGCGAACCGCGCGAGGGCGCTGACGCGGCTGCGGAACCTCGGCTTCAGGGCGGTGTACCTGCGGGGGAACACGGCACCGCCGACGCCGGACGAGATCACGGCGGTGCTGCACCACCCCGACGGTCTGCTGTGGCGTCCCGACCAGACCGCGGGCGCGGAACTCTGGCACCCGGCCCGAGCCCTCCTGCGCCCGGCCCGCCCGGCGTAGGGGCAGGCCCGGCGGCGGAGCCTCACATCGGTACAGCGGGAAGCGGGCGGGACCGCGTCACACCACCGGCTTGCCCGACAGGTCGACGCCCGCCTCCCGCATCTCCTCCAGCGCCCGCGCCGTCGAGTCCGCCGACACCCCCGCCGTCAGCCCGAGCAGCACATTCGTCCGGAAGCCCTCCCGCGCGGCGTCCAGCGCGGTAGCCCGCACACAGTGGTCGGTCGCGATGCCGACGACGTCCACCTCGGTGACGTCGCGGGCGCGCAGCCACTCCGCCAGGGCCGTGCCGTTCTCGTCCGTCCCCTCGAAGCCGCTGTACGCCGCCGCGTACGCGCCCTTGTCGAAGACCGCGGAGATCGCGCCGGAGGCGACGGCCGGTGCGAAATTCGGGTGGAATCCGACGCCCTCCGTGCCGGCCACGCAGTGCGGCGGCCACGAGCGGACGAAGTCCGGGTGGTCGGAGAAGTGGTCGCCCGGTTCGACGTGGTGGTCGCGCGTGGCGACCACATGGCGGTAGCCGGGCTGGGCGTTGCCGATCAGCTCGGTGATGGCGGCCGCGACATCGGCACCTCCCGCCACGGCGAGGCTGCCGCCCTCGCAGAAGTCGTTCTGAACGTCGACGACGATCAAGGCGCGGTGCATGGCGGGTGTCCTTCGGTGGGAGAGGGCGGACTGCGGACTGCGGACGGAAGCGGGGCGGACGGGCCGCACACGACCGCCGGCGCACAGGACCGGCGGCGAACAGAACTACTGAGCGTAGACACTCGCCACGCCGTACGGGAGGGGGTTGCGGCCGCGCGGCGGGTCGTCGTGCTCCCTGCCCCTTTACGGGTGGTTCATTCCGGCCTGCTCACACGTACTCGGTCGGGATGACCGCCTCGCCGCGCGACAGCTGGATCGCCGACATCGGCAGGCCCGCCCGCGCAGCGGCGTGCCGGGCGCGGGCCGCGTCCAGCGGTTCGCGGGCGACGACGTCGCCGCCCTTGACCAGCTCCACCAGCAGCTGCCGCTCCGCGAGCTCCGCGGGCACGTCGCCGACACCGACGACCTCGGCCTCCGCGATCCCGTCGGCGTCGAGACGGCGCGCGGCCCACTTGCGGCCGCCGACCGACATCTTGCCGCCCAGGGACTTCTTGGCGACTGGCTCGAGCGGCGCGGCAGTGTCCGTGGACCGGGCGCGGGCGACGAGCTTGTAGACCATCGAGCAGGTGGGGTGGCCGCTGCCGGTGACCAGCTGGGTGCCGACGCCGTAAGCGTCGACCGGTGCGGCGGCCAGGGAGGCGATCGCGTACTCGTCGAGGTCCGAGGTGACCACGATCTTGGTGTCGACGGCCCCGAGCTCGTCCAGCTGCTGGCGCACCCGGTGCGCGACGAGCAGCAGGTCGCCGGAGTCGATTCGGACGGCGCCGAGCTCGGGACCGGCGATGTCGACGGCCGTGCGGACGGCCTCGACCACGTCGTAGGTGTCGACGAGCAGCGTCGTACCCCGTCCGAGTGAGTCGACCTGCGCCTGGAACGCGCCGCGCTCGCTGTCGTGAAGCAGGGTGAAGGCGTGCGCGCTGGTGCCCACGGTGGGGATGGCGTAACGGAAGCCGGCCGCGAGGTCCGACGTGGAGTCGAAGCCGCCGACGTACGCGGCGCGTGCCGCGGCGACCGCCGACAGTTCGTGGGTGCGGCGCGCGCCCATCTCGATGAGCCGGCGTCCGCCCGCGGCGGCCGACATCCGGGAGGCGGCGGCCGCGATCGCGGAGTCGTGGTTGAGGATCGAGAGGATCACCGTCTCCAGCAGCACGCATTCGGCGAAGCTGCCCTCCACCCGGACGATCGGCGAACCGGGGAAGTACACCTCGCCCTCGGGGTAGCCCCAGATGTCGCCGCTGAAGCGGTAGCGGGCGAGCCACTCGAGTGTGGGCTCGTCGACGATGCGCTGTTCGCGCAGGAAGCCGAGGACGCCCGCATCGAAGCGGAAGTTCTCCACGGCGTCCAGGACGCGGCCGGTCCCGGCCACCACGCCGTAGCGGCGGCCCTCCGGCAGGCGTCGGGTGAAGACCTCGAAGACGGAACGCCGCTCGGCCGTGCCGGCCTTCAGCGCCGCCTGCAGCATCGTGAACTCGTACTGATCGGTGAAGAGCGCGGTCGACGGCACGTCCACCGGCAGCCCAAGGTCTGCTGTGTTCATGACGGTGATGCTAGCGCACATCTCGTCAATCTGACGAGATGTGCTTCCGGCGGGGCCGGGGGGCGTTTGTGCGATACGGCCTCCCGGGTGGCAGCATGGGTTGAGTGACGATGCCCGTAGAGATCGAACGAACCGAGTCGGCGGAGGAGGCGCACGCCGTCCCCGAGCCCGATGTGCCCTGGGTGACGCTGGTGCACAACGACCCGGTCAATCTGATGAGCTACGTCACCTACGTCTTCCAGGCCTATTTCGGCTACTCGAAGGACAAGGCGCACAAGCTGATGCTCGACGTCCATCACAAGGGGCGCGCCGTCGTCTCCAGCGGTACCCGCGAGGAGATGGAGCGTGACGTGCAGGCGATGCACGGATACGGACTCTGGGCCACGCTCACCCAGGACCGCGGCTGATGAGCTCTCACTTCGAGCCGCTCGACGGCGGCGGGGCCGCGGTCGCCCTGGACGAGGTGGAGATCGCCATCCTGCGCTCCCTCGCGGTTCAGCTCCTCGAACTCATCGGTCCCGGCGACGAGCCGGCCGAGGGGGCGGACCCGCTGGCGGCCCTCTTCGCGGAGGGACCGAGCGAGCCCCCGTCCGATCCCGCGCTCGCGCGCCTGTTCCCGGAGGCGTACGCCGATCCGGAGGCGGGAACGCCCGACGAGGAGCTGAGGGCCGCCTCCTCCGAGTTCCGGCGGTTCACCGAGAACGACCTGCGCACCCGCAAGCGGGAGGACGCCCTCGCCGTCGTGCGCAGCCTCGACGCCCTCACCCCGGCGGGTGACGGCGGCGCCGTCCTGAAGCTGGCGGCCGACGACTGTCTGCACTGGCTCGGCGCCCTCAACGACCTGCGGCTGACCATCGGCACCCGTCTCGACGTCGGTGAAGAGGACGAGAACGAGGACCTCTACCGCCTCCCGGACTCCGACCCGCGCAAGCCGATGGTCATGGCGTACCTGTGGCTCGGAGCGCTGCAGGAGACGCTCGTCGAGACCCTGATGCCCTGAGCGCTCCGTTCGCTCAACGGACTCTCAAATCCGGATAACGATCCCGTCAACGGGGCGTCACCGTTCCTCACGCGGCGGGTCGTTTGTCCGTATTTTCCTGTGGTGTGCGCCACTCTCCAGCCAGTGGATCACTGCTGCCGTCGTGATAGACCTTCACGACCGCTCGGGGAACGCCACCCCTGTCCCCCGAGTGCGCCCCGTCCGGCCGACCGCCGGAGGCACTCCATCCACATCCGGGGGGATCAGGACCTGATCCGCGGCCGCTCGACGAAGCGGGAGCGGATCGGCATGGAGAAAGGCGCATCACCAATGACCTCGGTACAGGTCGACAATCACGCCGGCGACGAGGCCGGGGGCAACACCTCTCAAGAGGGCTACGAGCGCGGACTCGGCAGCCGTCAGGTCCAGATGATCGCCATCGGCGGTGCCATCGGCGTGGGCCTGTTCATGGGAGCCGGCGCGAACATCGCCAAGGCCGGACCCAGCATCATCCTGATGTACGCCCTCGCGGGCGTCGTCATCTTCTTCATCATGCGAGCACTCGGTGAGCTGCTCCTGTACCGGCCCGTCTCCGGCTCCTTCGCCGAGTACGCGCGCGAGTTCCTCGGCCCGTTCTTCGGCTATGTCACCGGCTGGACGTACTGGCTGATGTGGATCGTCACCGGCATGGCCGAGCTCACCGCGGCGGCCATCTATATGCACTTCTGGTTCCCCGAGATCCCTCAATGGGTCAGCGCACTGGTCTTCCTGGTGGTGCTCTTCGGCGTCAACCTGATCTCGGTGAAGATTTTCGGCGAGGTCGAGTTCTGGTTCTCGATGGTCAAGGTCACCGCGATCATCGGCATGATCGTGATCGGTCTCGGCGTCCTCACCCTCGGCTTCTCCGACGCCGGTGACACCGCATCCGTCTCCAACCTCTGGTCCTACGACGGAATCTTCCCCAACGGCATCGGCTCCAGCCTGATGACCCTGCAGGGCGTCATGTTCGCCTACCTCGCCGTCGAGCTCGTCGGCGTGACGGCCGGCGAGTCGGAGGACCCGGAGAAGACCCTCCCCAAGGCGATCAACACGCTGCCCTGGCGCATCATCATCTTCTACGTCGGCGCCCTGGTCGTGATCCTCTCCGTCGTCAAGTGGACCGAGTTCTCCGCGGGGCAGAGCCCCTTCGTGCACGCCTTCGAGAAGATCGGCATCCCGCTCGCCGCTGGCATCGTCAACTTCGTGGTGCTCACCGCGGCCCTGTCGTCCTGCAACTCCGGCATGTACTCCACCGGCCGGATGCTGCGCGACCTCGCCTCCAACGGAGAGGCGCCCCAGGCGCTCGGGAAGCTCAACCGCCGCCGCACGCCGGCGGTCGGCATCGCGGTCTCCGTCACCCTCATGGGCATCGGCGTGGTCCTCAACTACATCGTCCCGGAGAAGGCCTTCGGGTATGTGGTGTCCGTCGCCACCGCGGCCGGAATCTGGACCTGGATGATGATCCTCGTCAGCCACATCCGCTACCGCTCGGCCGTGGACGCCGGACGGCTGCGCGCCTCGTCCTTCCCGGCTCCGGGCGGCGCCCTCTTCAGCTGGGTCGCCCTGCTCTTCCTCATCGGCGTGACCGGCATGGTCGCCTTCGACGAGGCGGGCCGGATCTCCCTGTACGTCGCCGCCGTCTGGGCCCTGGGCCTCGCCGTCGGCTGGCAGGTGCTGAAGCGGAACAACCCGCGCGTCGTCGAGCGGGCGGCGCAGCGGGAGTACGCGGCGAAGTCCGACTGACGACGGCGCGGTCCACCGCTCGTCTCAACTGATGGCCTCCGGATCTCGGATCCGGAGGCCGTCTGCCTATCCTGTGGCCCATGCTGACCATCACCCAGGCCCTCTTCGACCAGATCGTCGCCCACGCCCGTGAGGACCACCCGGACGAGGCCTGCGGCGTCGTCGCCGGACCGGAGGGCTCCGGCCGTCCCGAGCGCTTCATCCCGATGCTGAACGCGGCCCGTTCGCCCACGTTCTACGAGTTCGACTCGGGCGATCTGCTCAAGCTCTACCGCGAGCTGGACGACCGGGACGAGGAGCCCGTGATCATCTACCACTCGCACACCGCGACCGAGGCGTACCCCTCCCGCACCGACGTCAGCTACGCCAACGAACCCGGCGCCCACTACGTCCTGGTCTCCACGGCGGACACCGACGATGCCGGGCCCTTCCAGTTCCGCTCGTTCCGCATCGTGGACGGCGAGATCACCGAAGAGGACGTGAAGGTCGTGGAGGCGTACTGAGCCTCCGCCGCGGGCGCCCGATGGGCCGGTCCGGCTGCGCCGCGCACCCCGGCGCAGAGCGGGACGAACCCCCTCTGGGCGCCCGCGGTCCGCATCCTGAGCGCATAACGTCCATCATGCGAGATCACACTCCGGGGGGCGGACCGGGAATCGATACGATGAGCGCATGGTTCCCCATGACGTGAGCGACAAGACGCCGAGCACTCTGCTGCTCGTGGCGCGGCTGCACGTCGACCTGTGCCGCCTCGCCAGCGCGATGTGTACGGCAGCGCCCTGTCGTTCCCACGGCACAGCCTGACGGAACAGCGCACTCCAGCCACACCCCCTCGCGCGGGGGCCCACAGCCGCGCGCCCCTACGCCACCTTCCACCACAGGAGCCCACGTCATGGCCATCGAGGTCCGCATCCCGACCATCCTCCGCACCTACACCGGCGGCGCCAAGGCCGTCGAGGGCAACGGGGACACCCTCGCCGAGCTCCTCGCCGACCTCGAGTCCCGTCACAACGGCATCCAGGAGCGCATCGTCGAGGGCGACCAGCTGCGCCGCTTCGTGAACGTCTACCTGAACGACGAGGACGTCCGCTTCCTCGACGGCATCTCCACCAAGCTCGCCGACGGCGACAGCGTCACGATCCTGCCGGCCGTCGCCGGCGGCATGGTCTGATCGCTGATGCGATACGACTCCCCGCTCGCGGCCGTAGGCAACACGCCGCTGGTCCGGCTCCCGCGGCTGTCGCCCTCCGACGACGTCCGGATCTGGGCCAAGCTCGAGGACCGCAACCCAACCGGCTCGATCAAGGACCGCCCCGCGCTCCACATGGTCGAGCAGGCGGAGAAGGACGGCCGCCTCACCCCGGGCTGCACCATCCTCGAGCCCACCAGCGGCAACACCGGCATCTCGCTGGCGATGGCGGCCAAGCTCAAGGGCTACAGCATCGTCTGCGTCATGCCGGAGAACACCTCGCAGGAACGGCGTGACCTCCTGAAGATGTGGGGCGCCGAGATCATCCCGTCCCCCGCGGCCGGCGGCTCCAACACCGCCGTACGCGTCGCCAAGGAGCTCGCCGAGCAGAACCCGTCCTGGGTGATGCTCTACCAGTACGGAAACCCGGACAACGCCGGCGCCCACTACGCCACCACCGGCCCGGAGATCCTCGCCGACCTGCCGTCCGTCACGCACTTCGTCGCGGGCCTCGGCACCACCGGCACCCTCATGGGCGTCGGGCGCTACCTGCGCGAGAACAAGCCCGACGTCAAGATCGTGGCCGCGGAACCGCGCTACGACGACCTCGTGTACGGCCTGCGCAACCTCGACGAGGGCTTCGTCCCCGAGCTGTACGACGCGTCCGTGCTGACCACCCGCTTCTCGGTCGGCTCGGCGGACGCGGTCACCCGCACCCGCGAACTCCTCCAGCAGGAGGGCATCTTCGCGGGCGTCTCCACAGGCGCGGCACTGCACGCCGCCATCGGCGTCGGGAAGAAGGCCGTCAAGGCCGGCGAGTCCGCCGACATCGTGTTCGTGGTGGCCGACGGCGGCTGGAAGTACCTGTCGACGGGCGTCTACACCGCGGAGACGACGGAAGCGGCGATCGAGACACTCCAGGGCCAGCTCTGGGCATGACCCGGTCGGGGTCCGCCAAAGGCGCGCAGGGCTGAACACCCGAAGACCGTGAGCGGTCACAACTTCATACGAACCAGGCGATGTCACCCCTCGTTCCCGGCCCGGGACGGGGGGTGACGTTACCCACAACACGGGGCGGCTGAGGAGCGACCGGCCGTTTCGCGCCTTACGCTCGACGCACCGCACGACCTTCCCCCAGCCCTCCCCGTCAACGGAGGTTCCAGCTCCATGAAGCTCACCGTCGTCGGCTGCTCCGGGTCGTTCCCGTCCGCGGAATCGGCCTGCTCGAGCTACCTCGTAGAGGCCGACGGCTTCCGGCTGCTCCTCGACATGGGCAACGGCGCCCTCGGAGAGTTGCAGCGCCACTGTGGTCTCTACGATCTCGACGCCATCTTCCTCAGCCACCTTCACGCGGACCACTGCATCGACATGTGCGGGTACTTCGTCGCCCGCTACTACCGCCACGACGGCGGCCGCTGCGCACCCATCCCGGTCCACGGCCCCGAGGGCACAGAACAGCGTCTGACCACGGCCTACGCCGACACGCCCTCCGCCTCCTCCATGAGCGAGGTGTTCGACTTCCAGACCCTGAAGCCGGGGCACTTCGAGATCGGCCCCTTCTCCGTCTTCACGGAGCGACTGGCGCATCCCGTCGAGGCGTACGGCATCCGGCTGGAGCACGGCGGCAGGACGCTGACGTACTCGGGCGACACCGGTGTGTGCGACGCGCTCGACGACCTCGCCGCGGGCGCGGACCTCTTCCTGTGCGAGGCGTCCTTCACGCACGGCAAGGAGGACATCCCGGACCTCCACCTCAACGGCCGGGAGGCCGGGGCCTACGCCCGGCGCGCGAACGCGGGCCGGCTGGTCCTGACCCACATCCCGCCGTGGACGGACCCCGGGCAGACGCTGCGCGACGCCCGGGCGGTGTACGACGGCCCGACGGAGGTCGCCCGTCCCGGCGCGGTCTACGAGATCTGACGCCCGGCCGGCCCACCGGGCCGGGCCGCGGAGCAAAGGCCAAGGCCCCTGCCCTCCCGACGGAGGACAGGGGCCTTGGCCTTGGTGACGCGAGGACTACTTCGCCTCGGCCTTCTGCAGCTCGGCGAGCTCCTCGTCGGACTCGCGGCCCGGCGTGGGGAGGTTGAACTTGGTGATCGCGAAGCGGAACACCACGTAGTAGACCGCCGCGAAGCAGAGGCCGACCAGGGCCAGGCCCCACGGGTTGGACGCGATACCGAGGTTGAGCAGGAAGTCGATCGCGCCGGCGGAGAAGCCGAAGCCGTCCTTCATCCCGAGCGCCCAGGTCAGCGCCATGGAGACACCCGTCAGCACGGCGTGGATCGCGTACAGCACCGGCGCGATGAACATGAAGGTGAACTCGATCGGCTCGGTCACACCGGTGACGAACGAGGTCAGCGCGAGGGAGAACATCATGCCGCCGACGACCTTGCGGCGCTCGGGGCGGGCGCAGTGCACGATCGCGAGGCAGGCCGCCGGGAGGGCGAACATCATGATCGGGAAGAAGCCGGTCATGAACTGTCCGGCCGTCGGGTCGCCGGCGAGGAAGCGGGCGATGTCGCCGCTCTTGCCCTCGTAGGAGCCGGCCTGGAGCCACGGGAACGAGTTCAGCAGGTGGTGCATGCCGACGGGGATCAGGGCCCGGTTGGCGACACCGAAGATGCCCGCGCCGACCGCGCCGGAGCCGACCAGCCACTCACCGAGGTTGTGCAGACCGGCGCCGAGCCACGGCCAGATCAGGCCGAAGACGATGCCGATGACCAGACCCGCGAAGGCGGAGAGGATCGGGACCAGGCGCCGGCCGCCGAAGAAGCCCGCCCAGTCGGGCAGCTTGGTGCGGTAGAAGCGCTGGTACAGCAGGGCGACGACGATGCCCATGACCACACCGCCGAGGACACCGGCGTTGACCGGGGCCTCGTTCATGACGATCTTGCCGTCGGCGACGGCGGCGACCTTCGGCAGGTTGCTGTCCGTGAACTGGGCCAGCACGCTCTTGAAGACCAGGTAGCCGGTCACGGCAGCGAGCGCGGTCGAACCGTCGGACTTCTTCGCGAAGCCGATGGCGATGCCGACGGCGAACAGCAGCGGCATGTTGTCGAGCAGAGCGCCACCACCGGCCGCCATGTAACCGGCGATCTTGGTGATGAACTCGGGGAACGACTCCTTGCCGAGCATGTCCGCCTGGCCGAAGCGCACCAGGAGCGCGGCGGCGGGCAGCACGGCGACGGGCAGCATCAGGCTGCGGCCGATGCGCTGCATGACAGCCATCACGCCTGCGCCCGTCTTCTTCTTGTCCGCCTCTGGGGCGGCGCTGGCCGTGGACATCAACTTCCTCCAGTGGGCAAGGCGCCGCCGGAGGACAGGACTACGGGGAGGGCGGCGTCTCAAAAAAGGGGAATGCGGCCTGTGGTCTGGACCGCATGGTCTACACCATTGAGTGGTGTAGACCTGTTGTAGCACGGTGAGGGTTAGATAAGGAACCTGCGAATTTTCCGGACCCGATAACGATCCGGTCAATGCGCGCAAAAGGCCTCCGGGAGCCGGGCACCCGGAGACCTTCCCTGCCTGGTCGGCGGCCTCTACCTGGTCGCCTCCCGGTCCATCTCCTCCTGGATCTCCTCCGGCTCGCGCCCAGGTGTAGGGATGTTGAACAAAGTGATCGCCAGCCGGAAGACCACGTAGTAGACCACCGCGAACCCCGCGCCGATCGGCAGGATCAGCCACGGCTTCGTATCCAGGTGCCAGTTGACGACGTAGTCGATCAGGCCCGCGGAGAAGCTGAAGCCCGCGTGCACCCCCAGTGCCCACGTGATCGCCATCGACGCCCCGGTCAGCAGCGCATGCAGCCCGTACAGCAGCGGCGCCACGAACATGAACGAGAACTCGATCGGCTCCGTCACGCCCGTCACGAACGACGTCAGGCCGACCGAGAACATCAGGCCGCCCACCCGCTTGCGGTGTTCCGGCCGGGCGCAGTGGGTGATCGCCAGGGCGGCCGCCGGGAGACCGAACATCATGATCGGGAAGAAGCCCGACATGAAAAGACCCGCGTCGGGGTCCCCCGCGAAGAAGCGGGTCAGGTCGCCCTGCACCACCGTGCCGTCCTCGCCCTGGTACTCACCCGCCTGGAACCAGAAGAACGTGTTCAGGAACTGATGCATACCGACCGGGATCAGCAGCCGGTTCGCGACGCCGAAGATCCCCGCGCCCCAGGCCCCGAGGTCGATCAGCCGCTTCGAGAAGGCCGTCAGCGCGTCGCCCACCGGGTCCCAAAGCAGACCGAACAGCACACCCAGCACACAGCAGACGAACGCCATGATGATCGGGACGAGCCGGCGCCCGTTGAAGAAGCCCAGCCAGTCCACCAGCCGGGTGCGGTGGTACCGCTGCCAGATCACGGCCGTCAGCAGACCGATCAGGATGCCGCCGAGCACCCCCGGGTTCTGCGGAGTGCCGTCCGGCATCGCCTCCGTCACCGTGCCGTCGACCGGGAAGGCCCGCAGGACGTTGTAGTACACGAGGAAGCCCGCCACCGCCGCGAGGGCGGTCGAACCGTCGGCCTTCTTCGCGAAGCCGATCGCGACGCCGATGCAGAACAGCAGGGGCAGGCCCAGGCTGCCGTCGAGGATGCCACCCCCGCCCTTGATCAGGACCTCCGCGGTCCGATCCCAGAACGGGCCGTCCAACGAGGCGTCGAACAGGTTGCCGAGGCTGACCAGCAGACCCGCCGCGGGCAGCACGGCGACCGGGAGCTGCAGGCTGCGGCCGACCTTCTGAAGCCCTTGGAAGAGTCCGTTCCACCATTTCCGCCGCGGCGCTGCCGCGCTCTCGGTGCCCATCGGCTTCCTCCCGGAACAGGCCTGGTTTGGCAGCTGTTGCAGACTGGTGTAGACCAGTCGCGATACGGTCCTGGGGCCCGGTCGCGAGACAGGGCACCGGTGATCGTCATCTTTCGATACAAGACGGTTACTCGCCCGTGAAGATGGGCCAACCGTGCGTTACCGTGACAACCCGGACCTACGGTGGGCCGAGGCGGTGGGCCGGACGCTCAACGCTCCGAACGCAGGGAGAAAGACATGGCCAGCAAGGCTGAGAAGATCGTCGCCGGGCTCGGCGGAATCGACAACATCGAGGAGATCGAAGGCTGCATCACCCGCCTCCGTACCGAGGTCGCGGACCCCAGCCTTGTCGACGAAGCCGCCCTCAAGGCCGCCGGCGCCCACGGCGTCGTCAAGATGGGTACCGCCGTCCAGGTCGTCATCGGCACCGACGCCGACCCGATCGCCGCCGACATCGAAGACATGATGTGACCTGAGCGGACACCGACGCACGAGGGGCCTGATTCCGACCGAGCGGAACAGGCCCCTCACCCATCTGCCGATAGGCTCGGCCCATGTCTCGCATCGACGGCCGCACCCCCGAACAGCTCCGCCCCGTCACCATCGAACGCGGATGGAGCAAGCACGCCGAGGGCTCCGTCCTCATCTCCTTCGGAGACACCAAGGTCTTCTGCACCGCCTCCTTCACCGAAGGCGTCCCCCGCTGGCGCAAGGGCAGCGGCGAAGGCTGGGTCACCTCCGAGTACTCCATGCTCCCCCGCTCCACCAACACCCGCGGCGACCGCGAATCCGTACGCGGCAAGATCGGCGGCCGCACCCACGAGATCAGCCGCCTCATCGGCCGCTCCCTGCGCGCCGTCATCGACTACAAAGCACTCGGCGAGAACACCGTCGTCCTCGACTGCGACGTCCTCCAGGCCGACGGCGGCACCCGCACCGCCGCCATCACCGGCGCCTACGTCGCCCTCGCCGACGCCATCGCCTGGGCCCAGACCAAAAAGATCGTCAAGCCCGGCCGCAAGCCCCTCACCGGCACCGTCGCCGCCGTCAGCGTCGGCATCGTCGACGGCACCCCCCTCCTCGACCTCTGCTACGAGGAGGACGTCCGCGCCGAGACCGACATGAACGTGGTCTGCACCGGCGACGGCCGCTTCGTCGAGGTCCAGGGCACCGCCGAGGCCGAGCCCTTCGACCGCAAGGAGCTCAACGCACTCCTCGACCTCGCCACCGGAGGCTGCGCCGACCTCGCCGCCCTCCAGGCCGAGGCCCTCGGACAGAGCGCCCAGTAGCCCTGCCGAAAGACGCGATTCCTGCCCGCCAGGACAACCCGCGGACAGAAACCGCCAGGTAAAGAAGCAACCAAGAAGCCCCCACGGGGCGTCGTAGTCGATACGGGCGCACGGGCCGAACCGTGCGCCCGTCCGTATCCGGGGAGGACCGTCAGAATGTCTGCGCGCCGCCGCATCGCACTCACCATCGCCGCCGCTGCCCTCATCGTGCCCGCAGCCACCGGCTGCAGCGCCCTCGACAAGGCACTCGACTGCGTCGAGACGGCCGACGCCATCGCCACCAGCGTCAACAAGCTCCAAGAAGCCGTCTCCAGCGCCACCGAGGACCCCACCAAGGCCCGCGAGGCACTCGACGACATAGACCGCGAACTCGACAGCCTCGGCGACAAGACCGACAACGCCGACCTCACCAAGGCCGTCGACGACCTCGGCACCGGCGTCGACAACGTCCGCAAGTCCATAGAGAACGGCGACGCCACCCCCGACATCACCCCCGTCACCGACGCGGCCACCGAGATCGGCAAGGTCTGCACCCCCGGGTGACCCCGATAATCGGGACATGACCCGACTGATCCTCGCCACACGCAACGCCGGAAAGATCACCGAACTCAGGGCCATCCTCGCCGACGCGGGCATCACCCACGAACTCGTCGGCGCGGACGCCTACCCGGAGATCCCGGACGTCAAGGAGACCGGCGTCACCTTCGCCGAGAACGCCCTCCTCAAGGCGCACGCCCTCGCCAAGGCCACCGGCCTGCCCGCCGTCGCCGACGACTCCGGCCTCTGCGTCGACGTCCTCGGCGGCGCGCCCGGCATCTTCTCCGCGAGGTGGTCCGGCCGCCACGGCGACGATCAGGCGAACCTCGAACTGCTCCTCGCGCAACTCCTCGACATCGACACCCCCCACCGCGGCGCCCACTTCGCCTGCGCCGCCGCCCTCGCCCTCCCCGACGGCACGGAACGCGTCGTGGAAGGCCGCCTCCGGGGCACCCTCCGCCGCTCCCCGCACGGCACGAACGGCTTCGGCTACGACCCGATCCTCCAGCCGGAGGGCGAAAGCCGTACCTGCGCGGAACTGACCCCGGACGAGAAGAACGCGATCAGCCACCGCGGCAAGGCGTTCCGGGCGCTGGTGCCGGTGGTGAAGGACCTGCTGGGCTGAGCCGGCGCAGCGCTGAGGGCCCGGATCGCGACCTGCGCGAACCGGGCCCTCGCAATCAGTGTGCGCCCGGTCGGATTCGAACCGACAAACACGACCACCTAAAGATCGCCGCTCGCCCTTGGCGTACGGGCGCGTGCACCGCGCCACTACTGTACTGGGCAGGGCCCGCGTCGTTGAGCCGAACCTGCCTACCGTGTTCGCCCCCGTCCACCCCTGCACCAAGTGCTGGTGATCGCATGGCAGTTGGGGCACAGTAGCCGCAGGTTCTCCCGTCGGTCGTCGTTGTGGTCGCCGTTGATGTGATCGACCTCCAGTGTCATCGGCCGACCGAACCACACGGGGCCGGTCCCGCACTCGTCGCACAACTCGGGAACGTCGATCTCGTGCAGGGCACGGCGCAGCAGAGCGGTCTTCGTGCGACGCCCCACGTGACGGCTGGGCCCCGTGAGGCCCGCGACGCGGTCGCGGGAAGTGCGACACATCGATGCCGTAGTACGCGAAACGCCTGAGCAGATGGCGCTGCAGGTTCTTGTACGGCCGGGTGCCGAGAAAGGCGATCACCTCGTCGATGTCGGCGCAGGTCCCGGCGGCCTCGGCGAGCACCTCGGCGGGTACCGACGAGCCCCGCTCATGTTCCCGCCCCGGCGCGTGTGGTGTTCCGCCGGGTCTTCGCCCTGCCCCGATACGTGTCGGTCGCCGAGTGGCAGTTCGGACACAAGAGGCGAAGGTTCTCCAGCCTGTTGTTCCGCCAGTCCCCGTTCACGTGATCCACTTCCGGTGGCAGGGGGCGCCCTCGCCACAGAGGCTCGGTGCCGCAGAGCGCGCAGCGTTCAAGGACTCCGAGCGCAACCATCGCCCGTCGCAGGCGCTCGCCCGGAACACGGCGTGCGTCGACGGGATCCTGGACGGAGAGCAATGTCTGTGGAGTCCGGCGCGATCGGCTTTCTCCTGCGCGATCGGGTCGGGTGAAGTGTGACGTGTCGATGCCGAGGGCTCTGACACGGCGGCTGATGTGCGTGTGATGGCCGCCCACCACTTCGAGGCCGAGCCGCCTCAGCACTTCGCACATAGTCGTTGACGCGGCGACAGCGGGCTCCAGAACCTCCTTGGTCCACCGGACGCCCTCCCGCTCGAAGTGCGATGTGTCTACGTTCATCCGCCGCATGCGCCCGAGGACGTAGCGCCGCGTCGGGCTCTTCGGATCCACCCCCAGCCTCATCAGCGCCTCGCTCAGTGTCCGTGACGATCTCGCCGCCTCGGTCAGGCGCTCCCGGGTACGGACTCGCCGGCATCGTCCCCTCCGTCCCGGCCGCGTGTTCGCGGTCCCGTACGGAGTAACGAACCGTTTATCGGACAGTTACTGCCGATAAACAGAATGGCCCGTCCCGATTGCCGGGGCGGGCCGTTCCTCGCGAACCGGTCAGAACTTCGGCTCCGGGGCCGCCGCCAGGACCATGTCGGCGGCCTCCTCCTTCGTGCTCACCGACGGGGGCGAGCCGTCCAGGGGCTGCTGGGCCGTCTCCTTCATGCATGCCACCGCGATCACGCCGACCAGGGCCGCCGCCATGGCGTAGTACGCCGGCATCAGGTTGCTGCCCGTCAGGCTGATCAGGGCGGTGATCACCAGGGGGGTGGTGCCGCCGAAGAGGGACGCGGAGAGGTTGTAGCCGACGGAGAGGGAGCCGTACCGGACGTGGGTGGGGAAGAGCGCCGGCAGGGCCGCGGACATCGTGCCGAGGAGGCAGACCAGGGACAGGCCCAGCATCAGCATGCCCGTGGCCATCGCCAGGACACTTCCCTGACCGATCAGCAGGAACGCGGGTGCCGACAGGAAGAGGAATCCGAGCATGCCCGCCATGAGCAGGGGTTTGCGGCCGAAGCGGTCGTTCAGACGGCCCACCTGGTTGATGATCGCCATCAGGAAGACCATGACGCCGATCAGGATGAGCAGGCCGTGCGTCTCGCTGTAGCCGAGTTCGTCGGACAGGTAGGTCGGCATGTACGACAGCAGCATGTAGTCGGTGATGTTGTACGCGCCGACGAGGGCGATGCACAGGATCAGCGTCGGCCAGTACTTGCGGAAGATGTCGGCGAGGTCGCCCTTGGCCGTCGTCTCGACGGCGTCGGCCGCCTCCGAGGCGTGCGCGGACTCCGCTTCGAGCTTCTGGAAGGCAGGGGTCTCGTCGAGCTTCAGCCGCAGGTAGACACCGACGAGGCCCAGTGGTGCGGCGACGAGGAAGGGCAGCCGCCAGCCCCAGGCCTCCATGGCGTCGTTGCCGAGCCATGCGGTGAGGAACGTGACCAGCCCGGCCGCGCCGACGTAGCCGGCGAGCGTGCCGAGTTCGAGGAAGCTGCCGAAGAAGCCGCGTCGTTTGTCGGGGGCGTACTCGGCGATGAAGGTGGACGCGCCGCCGTATTCGCCGCCGGTGGAGAAGCCCTGTACGAGGCGGAAGAGGATCAGCAGGACGGGCGCCCAGAATCCGATGGTGGCGTACGAGGGGATCAGGCCGATGGCGCCCGTGCCGATCGCCATCATGATCATCGTCGCGGCGAGCACCTTCTTGCGGCCGAGCTTGTCGCCGAGGGGCCCGAAGACCATGCCGCCGAGCGGGCGAACGAGGAAGGCGACGGCGAAGGTCGCGAAGGAGGAGAGCAGCTGGACCGTGTCGTTCTCCGACGGGAAGAAGACGTGGCCGATGGTGACGGCCAGGTAGCTGTAGATCCCGAAGTCGAACCACTCCATGGCGTTGCCGAGCGAGGCGGCTTTCACCGCTCGCTTGACCGCTGCTTCGTCGGTGACCGTGATGTCGGTCCGCCGCAGTTTGGGGTTCCTCCGCTGTTTGATCGTGCGGAAGAGTACGGGGTGGCGTTTGATCGCTGCGGGATCGGCCTTAGGTTCCTGGCCGCTTTCCGCCATGACCTGTTCCTTTCCTGGACTCCTCTTCCAAGAGCATCGTCTGCTCCCTCGCGCCAACCGCAAACCGAAGTCCCACGCGAATGGGACTTCGGTCACAATTTGTGCGCTCGGTCGGAAAGGGTGCGGAAAGGGGGATGAGGGCCCGGCTCAGATGCCGAGGTCCTTGATGATCTTGGCGACGTGGCCGGTGGCCTTGACGTTGTACAGGGCGCGCTCGACCTTGCCCTCCTCGTCGACGACGACGGTGGAGCGGATCACGCCGGTCACCGTCTTGCCGTAGAGCTTCTTCTCGCCGAATGCGCCGTATGCCTCAAGGACCTCCTTGGAGGGGTCGCCGACGAGCGTGACCTTGAGGGACTCCTTCTCGCGGAACTTGGCCAGCTTCTCGGGCTTGTCCGGTGACACGCCGATGACGTCGTAGCCGGCGCCGGCCAGCAGTTCGAGGTTGTCGGTGAAGTCGCAGGCCTGCTTGGTGCAGCCTGGGGTGAGCGCGGCGGGGTAGAAGTACACGATCACCTTGCGGCCCTTGTGGTCCGCGAGCGAGACCTCGTTGCCGTCGGCGTCGGGAAGGGTGAAGGCGGGGGCGGTGTCGCCGGGCTGGAGTCGCTCGCTCATGGTTCTCCTCGGTGTGCTTCGGGGCGTACGGCGTCGAGCGTAATGGGGGTGCCGTCGGGTGCGGTGGCGGGTGAGCTGACAGACTGTCGACGAAGGATTACCGGACACGACCACGGAGGCAGCGCGGTGTCGGATGCCAGGACCCCTGCGCAGATCGAGGCGGACATCGTCCGCAGGCGCGAGCGGCTCGCCGAGACGCTCGACGAGATCGGTGTGCGTGTGCACCCGAAGACGGTCATCGGTGACGCGAAGGCCAAGGTCGCCTCGACGGTGGACCGGACGGCGGGGCGTGCTTTCGTCGCGGTGAACCGGTCCGTTTCGGACGTGAAGGCGCAGTTCGTGTCCGACGACGGGTCGCCGAGGCTGGAGCGGCTGGTGCCTGTGGCGCTGGTGGCGGTCGGTCTGGTGGGTCTGCTCGCCGTGTCGGCGCGCAGGCGCCGTTTGTGACCCTGGGACCCCTGGGGGTGGCCGTGGCAGGTAGGTTCGTCGCGTGAGCGCCAAGAGTCATGAGCACAGTCCCCAGCACGACAAGCTGCCCATCCGGATGCTGCACGACCGTGTGCTGGTGAGGACCGACATTCCGGAGGGTGAGCGGCGTTCCACCGGCGGCATCGTCATCCCGGCGACCGCTGCGGTGGGTCGGCGTCTGTCCTGGGCCGAGGTGGTCGCGGTCGGGCAGAGCGTGCGGACGGTGGAGCCCGGGGACCGGGTGCTGTACGACCCGGAGGACCGGGCGGAGGTCGAGGTGCGGGGCGTTGCGTACGCGTTGATGCGGGAGCGGGATCTGCACGCGGTGGCGGCCGACCGTTTCCAGGGCTCGGAGGATTCGACGGGGCTGTATCTGTAGCGCGGGTACGCGGGCTGTCCCGGGGCGGCGGCAGTCAGGGCCGGTGGCGGAGGTCACCGGCCCTTTCGTCTGCCCCGGGGGCGTCTTTTGCTACGTTGGAGTGACCCCGACGAGACGCGCCGTACCGGGTAGGAAAAGACGACGCACCCCGTTGTTGTTCGCGTTGTTCCGCGTCTCGGAGGTGCCGTCATGGCCTGGGTCCTGCTTGTTGTCGCCGGTCTGCTCGAGGTGGGCTGGTCGATCGGTATGAAGTTCACCGAGGGTTTCACCAGGCTGTGGCCGAGTGTGTTCACCGGTGCGGGGATCGTCGCGAGCATGTTGCTGCTGTCGTATGCGGCGAAGTCACTGCCGATCGGCACGGCCTACGGGGTGTGGGTGGGGATCGGTGCGGCCGGTGCGGCCGTGGTCGGCATGTTGGTGCTGGACGAGCCGGTGACCGCTGCCCGGATCTTCTTCGTGTGTCTGCTGCTGGTCGCGGTGGTCGGTCTCAAGGCGACCTCGGGGCACTGAGCCGCTGAGGGCTGCCGGGTGCCCCGAGGTCGCGGTTCCGCCGACCTGCGGGTTCAGTGGGGCCGGGCGGCCGGTCCGGTGGGGCCGGCCGGCGGTGTCGCAGGGTCGGGTGCGACGGGTGTGACGGGTGCGGTGGGGCTGCCGGCCCCGGTCGGTGTGCGGGGGATCCGCCCGGGGGGCCCTGGGCGGGGGATCCGCCCGGGGGGCCCTGCGGGGCCGGTGCCGGGTCCTTCGCCGAGGCCAGGCCGGCTGCCCGCGCCGCCGACTCCGTAGGGGCCGCCGTCGCGGCCGGTGCCGGCCTGCTCGCCGGGGTCGCGGGGCCGGTAGGGGTCTTCGGGGTTGCCGGACTCCGGGCTCCGGGGGTCGCGCTGTCCCGGCGGCGGCTCGTTCGAGCCGGGCGCGAGACGCAGGTCGAAGCCCTGGACGGGGGTGCCTTCGAGGGCGGCGGCCGTGTACTGGCCCCAGATCTGGGCGGGGGCGCCGCCGCCGTTGATGCGTGACATGCCCAGCGCCCCGTACAGCGGTGTCTGGGCGCCGGTCTTCGGGTTCTGGCCCATGACGGCGATGACGGTGGCCAGTTCGGGGGTGTAGCCGGCGAACCAGGCGGCCCGGTCCTCCTCCGCGGTGCCGGTCTTGCCGGCGGCGGGTCGGCCGGCCGACTGGGCGGCGGAGCCGGTGCCGCCGTCGACGACGCCGCGCAGGACGGCGGTGGTGGTGTCGGCGGCCTCGCGTGTGACGGCCTGTTCGCTGCTCGGTTCGGGGAGCGGCACCTCGGCGCCGTTCTTGGTGATGCTCTCGACGAGTGTGTAGTCGGTGTGTTTGCCGTGGTTGGCGAGGGTGGCGTACGCGCCTGCCATGTCGAGGACGCTGGCGGTGGCGGGGCCGAGGGCGATGGAGGGGGAGGGGCTGAGGTCGGGGGTGGTCCTGGGGAGGCCGAGGGCGATGGCGGTGTCCATGACGCGGGAGGGGCCGACGTCGACCGCCATCTGTGCGAAGACGGCGTTGACGGATTCGTCGGCGGCCCTGCGGACGGGGATGGGGCCGTAGGAGACGTCGTCCTCGTTCTCGGGGGCGTAGCGTGCGCCGGTCCAGCCCTGGACGGGGCGTTTGCTGTCGCCGACGTAGACGGTGTTGGGGTTGATGGGGTGGCCGTCCTGGGTGGTGGAGCGGTTCTCCACGGCGGCGGCGATGACGAACGGTTTGAAGGTGGAGCCGACCTGGTAGTCGCGGCGGGTGGCGTTGTTGACGAACTGTTTTGTGTAGTCGATCCCGCCGTACATGGCGACGACCTTGCCGGTGGCCGGTTCGACGGAGACGCCGCCGACGCGGACGTTGCGGTCGGCCTCGCGTTCGCTGTCGAGTTCCGAGTTCACCTGTTCGTCGACGGCGGCGGAGAGTGCGTCCTGCTTTCCGCGCTGGAGTGTGGTGGTGATCCGGTGGCCGCCGGTGGCGAGTGTCTTCTCGTCGAGGATGCCGCGTGCCGCGAGGTAGTCCTTCACGGCCTGGACGATGTAGCCGCCCTGGCCGGAGAGTCCGCTGACGGGCTTCGCCCGTTCCGGCATCGGGAAGGTCAGGTCCGCCCGGTCCGCCGCGCTGAGCCACTTCTCCTTCACCATGCCGCCGAGGACGTACTTCCAGCGGGCGAGCGCCGCCTGCTTGTTCTCGGGGTAGGTGGCGACGTCGTAGGCGTTGGGGGCGTTGAGGAGGGAGGCGAGGTAGGCGCCCTGCGCGATGTCGAGGTCTTCGACGTCCTTGCCGTAGTAGGCGTGCGCGGCGGCCTGGATGCCGTAGGCGTTGCGGCCGAAGTAGCTGGTGTTGAGGTAGCCCTCGAGGATCTCGTTCTTGCTCTGGTTGCGGCCGAGCTTGATCGCGATGAAGAACTCCTTCACCTTGCGGGTGATGGTCTGTTCCTGGCCGAGGTAGTAGTTCTTGACGTACTGCTGGGTGATGGTGGAGCCGGACTGTTTGCCCTTGCCGGTGACGGTGTTCCAGGCGGCGCGCACCATGGCCATGGGGTCGATGGCGGGGGCGCTGTAGAAGTCGCGGTCCTCGGCGGCGAGTACGGCGCGCCGGACGGGGAGGGGGATCTTGTCGAGGGAGACGTTCTCGCGGTTGACGTCGCCGTCGCGGGCGATGTGGGTGCCGTCCTCGTAGAGGTAGACGTTGGTCTGGGCGGTGGCCGCGGCGTTGGCGGGCGGGATGTCGACGAGCAGGTAGCCGGTGACGAGGCCGCCGATGACGAGCAGTGAGGCGAAGAGCAGGGCGCCGAGTGTGACGCGCCAGGTGGGGACGGCGCGCCGCCAGCCGGTGCGCTTGGGGCGGGATGCGCGGCCCTTCTTCGTGCGGGCGTTCATCGCGGCGGTCGCCGTCGCTCCGGCCTGTTCCTTGTGCGGGGAGGAGGCCGGCCGGTCGGGTTCCTCGTCGCCGTCGGGGTCCTCGTCCGCGGGGGCGGCCTGTCCCGTGGCGGGTTCCTCGTCGTCGCCGGCTTCCTCTTCGGCGCGCGCCTCGTCGTCGTTGCTGTCCTCGTCGTCGGCGCGTGCCTCGTCCGCCTCGGGGGTCTCGTCCTCCCCGGGGGCCTGGTCCGTGTCGTCGGGACCGGTCTCCGTGCCGTGCCGCTTGTCCGTGTCGGGCGGGTCGGCTGCCGTCGCGTCCCGGGGTGTCCAGCCCTGCTGCTGCGGCTCGTCGCTCATGGCACACATACTGCACTTTTTGTGTCGATAACCTCCGTATCCGGGCGCTTCCGGCGTCGTAAATCCCCTCGCGATGGCCAGTCGCCCTGGGCTAGGGTCGTGCGCTTTGGTGCCTGGGCGGACGCATGAAGGGGGAGTGGCTGTGCGGCTTTACGCGGTCGTCGCAGCGGGTGGGTTCCGGCGCCATGCGACGTATCGGGTGGCGACGGCGGCCGGGGTGTTCACCAACACCGTTTTCGGCTTCATCCTGGCGTACACCTATATCGCCCTGTGGGACGAGCGCCCGCAGCTCGGCGGGTACGACCAGTCGGAAGCGCTCACCTATGTGTGGCTGGGACAGGCGCTGCTGATGACCTGCGCCATGATGGGCGGCGGTTTCGAGGACGAGCTGATCGAGCGGATCCGTACCGGCGACATCGCCATCGACCTCTACCGCCCCGCCGACCTCCAACTCTGGTGGCTCGCGGGGGACCTGGGGCGGGCGGCCTTCCATCTGCTGGGGCGGGGCATCGTGCCGATGGTGCTCGGCGCCCTGGCGTTCGACCTGGCACTGCCGGGATCGCCGTGGATCTGGGCGGCGTTCCTGCTGTCCGTGGCGCTCGGCGTGGTGGTGAGCTTCGCGGTGCGGTTCCTGGTGTCGCTGTCGGCGTTCTGGCTGATGGACGGCGCCGGGGTGATGCAGATGTGCTGGCTGGCGGGACTCTTCTTCTCCGGGATGCTGCTGCCGCTGAGCCTGTTCCCCGGTCTGCTGGGCGAGGTGGCGCGGGCACTGCCCTGGTCGTCGCTGCTTCAGGTGCCCGCGGACGTGTTCCTCGGCAAGCACACAGGCTGGGACCTGCTCCAGGTGTACGCCTTCCAGGGCGGCTGGGCACTGGCGCTGCTCGCGGCAGGCCGGATGCTGCAGTCCGTGGCGACCCGCAGGGTGGTGGTCCAGGGTGGCTGACGCGCTCAGGGCGTACGGGCTGATCGTGGCGATGTGGGTGCGCTCGACGATGGCCTACCGCGCGTCGTTCGCGATGACGACGCTCGGGAACTTCACGGCCACCGCGTTCGACTTCGTCGCGATCCTGCTCATGTTCTCCCACGTCGACGCGCTGGGCGGCTACTCGCTGCCCGAGATCGCGTTCCTGTACGGGACCACCAGTACCGCCTTCGGCCTCGCCGACCTGGTGATGGGCTCCATGGACCGGCTCGGACGACGGGTGCGCGACGGCACCCTGGACACCCTGCTGGTGCGGCCCGTGCCGGTCCTCGCGCAGGTCGCCGCCGACCGGTTCGCGCTGCGCCGGCTCGGCCGGGTGACACAGGGTCTGATGGTGCTCGCGTACGCGCTGTGGACGCTCGACGTCGAGTGGACGGCGGCCAAGGCCGCGATGGTGCCGCTGATGCTGCTGTGCGGCGGGGCGATCTTCGCGTCGGTGTTCGTGGCGGGCGGCGCGTTCCAGTTCCTCGCGCAGGACGCGGCCGAGGTGCAGAGCTCCTTCACGTACGGCGGGAACACGCTGCTCCAGTACCCGCCGTCGATCTTCGCGAAGGACCTCGTGCGCGGGGTGACGTTCGTCGTGCCGCTGGCCTTCGTCAACTGGATGCCGTCGCTGTACGTGCTGGGCCGTGAGGATCCGCTCGGCCTGCCCGACTGGTTCGCCCTGCTGCCGCCCGTCGTCGCCGCGGGCTGCCTCGGGCTCGCCGGACTGGCCTGGCGGGTCGGGCTCCGTTCGTACCGCAGTACCGGAAGCTGAGGACACAGTGGATTTCATCGAACTCGACGGCGTCGAGAAGGTCTTCGACGTACGGCGCAAGGTCGGGCGGCTGCGCCGGGAGAAGTACCAGGTGCGGGCGGTCGACGGGATCAGTTTCACCGTCCCGCGCGGCGAGATGGTCGGCTACATCGGCCCGAACGGCGCCGGCAAGTCCACCACGATCAAGATGCTCACCGGCATCCTCACGCCCAGCGGCGGCCGGCTCCGGGTCGCGGGCATCGACCCGTCGCGGGAGCGGACACGGCTGGCGCAGCGGATCGGGGTGGTGTTCGGGCAGCGCACCACCCTGTGGTGGGACCTGCCGCTGCGCGACTCGTACCGCCTCATGCACCGCATGTACCGCATCCCCGACGCCACGTTCCGGCAGAACCTGGACCGCTGCGTCGAACTGCTGGACCTGGCAGAGTTGTTGGACGTGCCGGTGCGTCAGCTCTCGCTCGGGCAGCGGATGCGCGGCGACATCGCCGCGGCGCTGCTGCACGACCCGGAAGTGCTGTACCTGGACGAGCCGACCATCGGTCTCGACGTCATCTCCAAAGCCAAGGTGCGGGGGTTCCTGCGTGACCTGAACGCGGAACGCGGCACGACGGTCCTGCTCACCACGCACGATCTGACCGACATCGAGCAGCTGTGCAAGCGGGTCATGGTCATCGACCACGGGCGGCTCATGTACGACGGGCCCCTGGCCGGGCTGCACGAGGTGGGCGAGAGCGAGCGCACCCTGGTCGTGGACCTGGAGCGGGAACTGCCGCCGATCGAGATCGGGTCGGCGCGGACGCTGAAGGTCGAGGGGCCGCGGCAGTGGCTGGCCTTCCCGGCGTCGCTCTCCGCGGCGCCGCTGGTCGCGGCGCTGGCCGAACGGTACCCGCTGGTTGACCTGTCGGTGCGGGAGCCGGACATCGAAGCGGTGATCGCGAAGATGTACGCGGAACGTTCTGCGGGGCCGCTTGCTTGACTAGGCTGGCGGTATGACGAGCGAACTCCCTGAGATGCGTGCCTCCGATGCCGAGAGGGAGCGGGTCGCCGAGCGGTTGCGGGACGCCGTGGCCGAGGGCCGCCTCGACATGGAGGAGTTCGACCAGCGCCTGGACGCGGCCTACCGTGCGCGTACGCACGGCGACTTGGAGCCGCTGGTACGGGACCTGCCGGCACCGGGCACGACGTCCGGCGCGGCGTCCACCACGACACCGGCACGCGCCTCCTGGGCAGGCCGCGTCGGCGGCCCGGCGACGTCGAGCGGCGCGTTCTCGTTCTGGGGCGGCTTCTCACGCCGGGGGACATGGACGGTCGGCCGGAGGTTCACGGCGTTCACGCTGATGGGCGGCGGCGAGCTCGACCTGCGGGAGGCCCGGTTCGAGGACCGCGAGACGGTGATCGACTGCGTCGCGATCATGGGCGGCATCCAGGTCGTCGTCCCGCCCGGCCTGAACGTGGAGGTCAGGGGCATCGGCCTGATGGGCGGCTTCGACGAACACGGCAGCGTGGAGGCGGACCCGGACCCGGGCGCACCCCGAGTGATCATCAGGGGCCTGGCGCTGATGGGCGGCGTGGGCGTGGAACGCAAGCTCACGAGGGCGGAGAAGCAGCGGCTCAAGGCGGAGCGGGCGGAACGGGAGCGCGAGCGGAAGCTCGGCAAGGGTGGCGACGGGCAGAAGGAACTGGACGGCGGGGCGTGACGCCGCCGGGTCCGCTGCGCGGGGCTGTTCCCCCACCCCGCCCCTTCCCGTAACCGGGCTCCGCCCGGACCCGCCACCGCGCTCCGCGCGGTGTTTCGGGGGCTCTGCCCCCGTACCCCCGCGCCTCAAACGCCGGCGAGGCTGAAGTTGCCAGGCAACTTCAGGCCGTAGGGGGAGTTTGAGGACACCGCGCGGAGCGCGGTACGGGGTGCGGGGCCTGCCCCGCCACACGGCGGAGCCGCACATCGGTACAGCGGGAAGGGGCGGGGAGGGGAACAAGCCCGCCGCAGGCGCAACGCCCCGCTACAGCGTCGACAGATCCACCGCGCGCCCCATCCGCGCAAACCCCGCGTCGCTCGGATGCAGATGGTCCCCGGAGTCGTACAGCGGCAGCAGCCTCCCCGGTGCGTACGGATCGCGCAGCGCCCGGTCGAAGTCGACGACCGCGTCGAAGATGCCGCCCGTACGGATCGCCGTGTTGATCTTCAGGCGTTCGGCGTCGGCCGCGGCCGTGCAGCGGTGGTGGCCGCCGCAGGGCGCCAGCGTGGAGCCGATCACGCGCCAGCCACGCGCGTGGGCGCGGTCGGCCAGCTCGGTCAGGCCCGCGGTCACGTTGACGGCGGTCGGGGCGTTGGGGGCGCGCAGTACGTCGTTGATGCCGATGGCGACGATCACGGTACGGGCGCCGGA
Organism: Streptomyces sp. OZ13; assembly: GCF_052068155.1. Lineage (NCBI taxonomy): Bacteria > Bacillati > Actinomycetota > Actinomycetes > Kitasatosporales > Streptomycetaceae > Streptomyces > Streptomyces sp. OZ13. The sequence goes on from NZ_JBQHCZ010000011.1 coordinate 141,448, forward strand.
CCGGCCCAGCACGTCGCGGTCGAAGCGTTCCAGGGTGCTGGGGCCGCGCCCGTACTCGAGGAGCCGGTTGCCGCTGATGCCCTGGTTGAGGACGCCGTAGCGGCCGCCGAGCCGGTCGGCGAGCACGTCGGGCCAGCGGTTGTCGTGGTCCGGGGTCGCGGTGATGCCGTCGGTGATCGAGTCGCCGACGGCGACGATCGCGCCGCGTGCCTGGGCGGTCAGCACATCGACGGCGGTGATGTGGTGCCAGGAGCGGATCTGCGTCGTGAACGCCTCGCCGCTCTCGTCCTGCGCGAGGTCGCCGTCCGCCAGGTACGACGTCTGGACGGCGTGCGGGTGCGTGGTGACCGGGCCGCCGGGCGCCGGGGTGTGGACCGAGATCAGCAGATCGCCGTCGTAGGGGATCCGCAGCACGACGGGGTCGCTGACGACCTGCCCGCCCGGGTCGACGGTCGCCTCGTGCGCCCCGCCGAAGGTGATCCGGCGCAGGGTGCCCGTCTCGGCGGCGGCCCCGTCGCCGGCGCGCACCGCGAGGGATGCGCCGGTGATCAGCAGCGGCTGTGTGCCGTAGAGGTTGGAGAAGGTGACGCGGGCGGCGGTGCCGCCGATGCTGGTGTGGACGACGTTCCGTACGGAGCGGCCCGCGCGGCCGCTGGGCCCGCCGACGGCGGAGGCGGCCGGTGCGGCGGAGACGGGGCTCGCGGACCAGGTGCCGATCCACACCGGCGTCGCGGACGGGGGCGTACGGACGTCGGGCCCCTTCTTGACGGTGCCGACACCGAGGTAGATACCACCGCATATGAGGGCGATCGTGGCCATGAGGGCAGCGAGGTTCACATACCCCTGACGCTTGTTCATGGACACATCATCCGGCATGGCACGGGAACTCGATGTGCCGCCCGGGAGTACCTGATGTAGGGACGAGTGGTAGGGACATTGCGTGCGGACGCAGCGCGGACGGGTGGAGCGGATGGAACGTACAGAACCGGATGAGCCGGGCGGCCCCGACCGGGCCGTGCGGGGCGGAGCCGTGGAAGGCGGCGGTAGGCCCGGCGGTGGTCCGGACGGTGGCGCCGGCGGGCCCGGCCGGCCGCAGGCCGGGGTCGCGCCGTCGACGGCGCTGCCCGCCTTCGCCTACACCGAGGCCGACGAGGAGAAGCGGCGCGGTGTGCGGCGGATGAAGATGACCGCCACCGGTCTGCTGCTGGGCGTCGCACTCGTCTTCGTCCTCGCCACCTGGGCCAAGAACGCGGGCCTCGGCGGCTGGGCCGGTTACGTCGCGGCCGCCGCGGAGGCCGGCATGGTCGGCGCGCTCGCCGACTGGTTCGCCGTCACGGCCCTCTTCCGCCACCCCCTCGGCATCCCGATCCCGCACACCGCGATCATCCCGAACAAGAAGGACCAGCTCGGAGCCTCCCTCGGCTCGTTCGTCGGCGAGAACTTCCTCTCCGCCGACGTCGTACGCGTCCGGCTGCGGGCCGTCGGCATCGGCAGCCGGCTCGGCGCGTGGCTCGCCCAGCCCGCCCACGCCGACCGCGTCACCGCCGAGCTGTCCACCGCCCTGCGCGGCGCGCTGACCGTGCTGCGCGACTCCGACGTGCAGGCGGTCGTCGGCGAGGCGATCACCCGCCGCGCGGAGGCCGTCGAGATCGCGCCCGGCATAGGGAAGACCCTCCAGAAGGTCGTCGCCGACGGTGCGCACCACCGTGCCGTCGACCTGATCTGCACCCGCGCGCACGACTGGCTGATCTTCCACTCCGACTCGGTGATGGACGCGGTCGAGGGCGGCGCCCCCGGCTGGACCCCGCGCTTCGTGGACAAGAAGATCGGCGAGCGCGTCTACAAGGAGCTGCTGCGCTTCGTCACCGAGATGCGCGACATGCCCGGCCATCCCGCGCGCGGGGCGATCGACCGGTTCCTCGGGGACTTCGCCGCCGACCTCCAGTCGGACACGGACACCCGTGCGCGCGTCGAGCGCTTGAAGTCGGAGCTGCTGGCCCGCTCGGAGGTCCAGGACGTGATCGCGTCGGTCTGGTCCTCCGTACGCGCGATGATCATCTCCGCGGCCGAGGACGACCGCAGCGAGCTGCGCCTGCGGGCCCGCGCGTCGCTGCTGTCCCTGGGCTCGCGCCTGGCGACGGACAGCCGGCTCCAGGCGAAGGTGGACGGCTGGGTGGAAGACGCCGCGGTGTACGTCGTGACCACCTACCGCGGCGAGATCACGTCGCTCATCTCGGACACCGTCGCCAGCTGGGACGCGGAGCACACCTCCCGGAAGATCGAGGCGCACATCGGCCGCGACCTGCAGTTCATCCGGATCAACGGCACGGTGGTCGGCGCCTTGGCCGGTCTGCTCATCTACACCGTGGCGCATGCGCTGGGCGCGTGACCGGTCCCTGCCCGACGGTCACGCGCCCAACGCCTCATGGGGAGGTACGGATGAATACGTGCGGGGTGCGGCCGGCGTTCAGCGCGCGCCGCATCTTCTTCGGATCCCGTCCCGTCGCGCATGCGGGAGCCCGTCCCTTCACCCGCGTGGCAGCCCGTCCCTTCACCCGCGTGGGAGCTCGGGCCGGCTACGGCCCGGGCTCGTCCCCGTACCGGGTCAGCCGCTGCGCCGGGTGACCGTCCACGAGGCCAGCGCCACCCCGGCGGCCACCGTGAACACCGCGGGCCAGGCGCCGACCTTCTTGGCGAGCGGGTGCGACCCGGCGAACGCGGCGACGTACGCGGCGCTCAGCCCGGCCGCCGCCTTCGGCCCGGCGTCCTGATGCCACTGCCGGGCGGCCACGGCCCCCGCGGCGGCGAGGGCGACGCCGCCGAGGGGACGCTTCCTGGTCCAGCGGGCGACTCCGTACCCGCCGACGAGTCCGCCTGCCGCCACCGCCGCTGCGGGAACCCTGGCCATTGCTGCCGCCTCTCGCGCTTTCGCTGTCGTCGTGCCGACGTGCTGCCTGTGCCGACGGGGGTGCCGGGAGGCCGTGCCGTCGTGCCGCTCCGCCGTCGTTCAGGTCGTTCCGTCGTTCGGTCGTGCCGTTCCGAGCCTAGAACGTCCTCGTCCTAGTGGAAGAGCTGGCCCCTGACCGCACCGTCGGGGAACTCCTCCGTGTGGATGTTGGAGTAGAAGCCCCACGGGTTGTCACGGATCTCCTTGACCACTCCGGCGTGCTGGTCGTGCAGCCGGCCCGAGACAGCGAACAGGCCCTCCGGTACCGGCTTGTCGAAGAAGCCCAGCACCACGTCGCCGTTCTTGCCGAAGTCGCCCTTGTGGATGTGGGCGGCGGCGGGCGCCTTGATGTCCGCCCAGGCGAGCGAGAAGTCGACGGTCGTTCCCTTGGGGTGCAGGAACGTCACCGCTTTGCCGTCCCGGTCGTTGACCTTCGTCGCGTCGTTGTTGGCGACCTCTTGGGCGCCGTTGGCCAGGGCGCGCAGCTTGCCGCCCTTGATGATGTGGAGCGGATTGATGTTCTCGTGGAGCTGCTTCAGCTGGCCGCGCACGGCCCCGCCGGGGAACTCCTCGCTGTGCAGGTTCATGTAGAACCCGGAGGGATGCTCCGTCAGGCTCTTGGCGAGCGCCGCGTCGGTGAGGGTCGTATGCCCTGCCGCCGAATGCAGCGACTCGGGCATCGCGGTGCCGAACAGCGGCACCTTCACATCGCCGTTCTGCCCGGCGGCGCCCTCGTGGATGTGGCCCTGGCTGGGTACGAAGCCCTGCCACTGCATCGCGAAGACCACCCGGTCGCCCTTCACCTGCATCAGGGCGACCGCCTTCCCGTCCGGGTCGTTCACGGCCGCCCCGCTCGCGTCGGGCACCTCGTGCGCGCCGGTCATGACGACGGCGAAGGTGACGGCCTTGCCGTGGCTGGGCTTGGTGAACGTGGCAGCGGTGTGTGCGCTGCTTCGCCCGCCTCCGTGGCTGTCGTGCGCGACGGCTGGGACGACGCCGGCCACGGCCAGCACGAGGGCGGCGGCCGGCACGGCGAGAGTGCGCTTGTGCATTGCGGATGAACCTCTCATTCTGGGCCGACCGGTCGTGGTCGGTCGGGGTCTTGTACGCGTCGCCCGGGCGGCCCGTTCAAATGAGGAATCCGCTGAATCCGATTGAACAGCCGCTCAGTTGAGGCCGTACCACCCGCCGTACGCACAGCTGTTCACACACCCGGAAGCCGAGGGACACCACCATGCGCAGCACCCGGAACCCTGGCCGCACCAAGGCCCTGATCGCAGCCCCGCTGATGGCGCTGGCGCTGCTCACCGTGACCGCGTGCGAGGACTCCGGCGGCTCGGGCTCGTCGTACGGAGCGGGTGCGGCCGGGAAGCCGGCGGACCAGCAGCAGGCCGCGTCACCGGCGGGCGCCCCGGCGGAGGCGCCGGCGGAGGAACAGCCCGCCGCCGACGGGTCCGCGGACGCGGCAGCGCCGAAGCAGCCGCCCGCCCCCTCCATCTCGATCAGGACCGCGGAGTCGGACCTCGGCACGATCCTCGTCGACGACCAGGGCCGAACGCTGTACGGATTCACCAAGGACAAGCCGGGCCAGGCCAACTGCGACTCCGACTGCATCGCGGTCTGGCCGGCGCTGATCTCCGCCAAGGACGTGACGGCCGGCGAGGGCACGGACGCGTCGCTGCTGAAGGAGATCAAGCTCGGCGCGGGCGCGGAGCAGGCGGTCTACGGCGACTGGCCGCTGTACTACTACGTGGGCGACGTGACGGCGGGCGACGTGAACGGCCAGGGGCTGGACGGCGAATGGTTCGTGGTCGCGGCGGACGGCAAGCTCATCAAGTCGGAGGCGTGACGGGCCCTCCGGGGCCGGCCCCGGTCAGGTCTGGTCCGGCCCGTTGCTTACGGAAGCTGCGCGAGGACTCCCGTACGGCCGCGGCGAACTTGGCCGGAGCCGTGTCGTGGACCGTGTGGCCCGTGGGGAGTGACACGAGCCGGGTGTTCTTGCGGCGGGCGGTCATGGCCGCCGCGTGCTCCGCGCCGAGCACATCGCTGTCGGTCCCGTGGACGAGCAGTGCGGGGCAGTCGCTCGCCAGCCAGTCGTCCCAGTGGTCGCCCCGGACATGTCCGGTTCTGCCGGTTGCTGCGCGACCATGGGGCCGCCGGCCAGCCGGGCACGGACCCGGCGGTCCAGCAGCTCGTACTCCTCCGCGCGACGCCGGGGCCGGCCGGCGGGCCTGGTGACGGTACGGCCGGCGGTGACCGTCTGGCCGAGCCGGAACTGGTCGCGGGTGAGGTCGATCTCGGTGCCGTCGGGCAGCCGGTTCCACCAGTGGAAGCCGTGCTGTTCACCGTCCAGGTGCACCTCGCCGACGACGAGATCGCCGCCGAGCAGATCGTGCACGACGAGGGCCGTTATGTCGCAGTGCCCCCACGCCGGGTTGCCGGCGCTCCACCCGGCGCGCTCCTCGTCGTCGGCGGAGCAGGTGTCGGCCCCCCAAGAGGCGCGCAGAGCGTTCTCGATGCCCGTCAGGGTGTGCGGTGCCATGCGATGCAGGATGCCGCAGGCCACTGACAATCCCCGGGGCGGGCGGTTCACCCGCTGAGCCGACGCGGCACCCTCAACCTCGGGACCGGGTGTCGACCTGCACCAACGCATGGGTGCCGCTGGTGCGCCATGCCTCCCCGCTCGCCTCGAGAGCGGCCAGGACATCGCGGTCCAGGCCGGTGATCACGTCCGACTTCAGGGTGCGCAACGCCGCGACCGGGCCCGGGAAGTACGCCGTCCGCTCCGCGAAAGGCGTTGTCGGGGACCACAGTTGGTCGCCGACGAGACGCCGGTAGTTCAGGTCGCCCTTCAGGACCGTCACGCTGGCGGCCGCGAACTGCCCCCGCAGATCGTCGGGCATCGCGCTGTACGGGAACGGAGCGCAGAAGAACTCGTGCGCGCGGACCGTCAGCCGCCCGGCGGCCGTCGCGGCCCACAGGCGCCGGCCGATCTCCGCGGCGTAACCGGCCGCGGGCGCATGGGTGAGCCGGCGCAGGCTGTCGACGACGTCCGACATGGTCGCGTCGGAGATGTAGTACGGGTGCGGCTTCACATGGAGGACCACCTCCGCGGCACGCTCCGAGTGCAGAAGGTGGTCGATGAGGACGAGGTCGGGGATGAGTTCCCGGCCCGCGTTGTCCGCGACGAGGTGCACGGTCGCCGCGCCGCCGGTCGGCAGGAGGGCCCACAGCGCCGCACTCTCGTCGGCCACCAGACCCGAGTCCCGGCCGGCGGCCGTCGACTCGTGGGCGCCGCCGGAGTCGATACGGAAGCCGAGATCGGCGCGGTTGCCCCACAGGGAACCCAGGAGGAGCGCGGGCGCCTGGACGTCGGCGGGCCGCCCGGACAGTTCGTCGAGGGCGGCGAGCTCCTCGTCGACCAGCTTGCCGGCCAGTTCGGCGGCCTTGAAGGGACCGAAGGGATCGATGCCCTGCCAGGGGCCGGGAGTGAAGTAGCCGAGAGCGCCGAGGAGTTTGCGGTAGAAGAAGCTCTCGGCCCACAGGAACGGCACGTCGAACCAGGACCGGCCGAAGTGCTCCCGCCCCCACGCGGCCCACCGCTCACGGTCGTGCGCGTCCGCGTCGAGCGGCTCGATCACGCCCTCCGTGGCCTCGGCGAGCAGAGCGTCGAGGGCGGCGTGCTGCGCGGGCCCGAGGGGAAACGCGTCCCGCACCTGCTGGATGAGCACCGGGTGCCGTTCGGCCAGGACGGCCCAGGGGAACGAGCCGGGTTCGCTGCTCACGATCACTTCGGCCGGCATCAGGTCTCACGTACTCCTCGGTCGCTTCTCGGGCCCCGGTCGGTATCGGTGCGGGCGCGCCGCCGTGGGCCGGTCCGGGGGCAGGCCCGTGACGCCCGGCGCCCGGCACCTCGCCGTATCGCGTCCCGGCACGGGCCGACCGTACCCGCCGGGCGCGCGGACACACGCGCAGCGCCTGCCCCGTGGCTCGAGTGTCAGCCAAGGCTCCCGCGCGGTCAGCCATGCGGACGGAGACCGGCACCCGCGCCGTGCCAGACTTCCCTGATGGAGATCAGGACGGCGCAGAAGGACGACTTCGAGGGCTACTTGGGCCTTGCGGCGCAGGTCGAGCACTGGTTCGGCCCGATGGTCGACGACCCCGGCTTCCACCAGGCGGTGACCGAGCACATCGGCCGGTCGACCGCGCTCGTCGCCACCTCCGGCGGACCGGACCTGCTCGGCGGTCTCCTGTTCGGCCCGAGCCACCCGACCCACCACGTCCACTGGCTCGTCGTCTCGTCACAGGCTCGCGGCCGGGGCGTCGGCAAGGCGCTGATGGCGGATGCCATGAGCCGGTTCGTGCGGAGCGGCCCGGCCACCGTCGAGGTCGTCACCTTCGGCCCCGACCACCCCGGCGCGGTCACGAGCGGCGCCCGCGTCTTCTACGAACACCTGGGATTCACCCCGGCCGAGGCCACGGAACCGGGCCCGGAGGGCGGCTCCCGGCAGATCTACCGGATGACATTCGCCTGATCGCCTTCCGGCCCCCGTAAGCGCCGCGCTGGAGGACGTCGGCCGGCAGCACGACGGCCGGGGGCAGCGCCTGCCCGAGAGAGCCGCGCCACAGCTCGGGATCGGAGACGAAGAGCATGATCCCGCCGCCGACCATGAAGAACGACAAGTTGATGATCAGCGTGCGGCCGACCGTCTCGTGCCCCAGGTGCAGCGTCACGAACCCGGCGATCAGGCCGAGGGCGAGGAACAGGTTGTAGAAGCCGACGTTGAACCGCCACAGCCGCACCTCGGGCGCGTCCGCCGTGCTGTCGAAGCGTGTCGCGGTACGGAAGATCACGCCGGGGAGCATGGCAGGCAGGACAGCGGCTCGAACAACCGGGGGCCGGTCGCGGTCGCGCCGGTTCGCTCCGCCCGAGGCAGTCCCGAAAGGAGGCCGCCCGCCTTCGCGTGAGAACGTATTTTGACAACCGATCGGAGACAGATGGGGGCGTGGGGGCGTCGCGGCCTGCACTTGATCTCGCTCCGGCAAATGACTGTTTCTGAGAACAGCACGGCGTCACCGTTCCCACCTCGGCTACTTGTCACGTCCTCGTGGCTTCCGAGGCCAGGGGCCGTCTCCTCAGAACCAAGAGGGCGTCACAGGCGGGGAGTTGAACATGGGCGCACAGGACGCACAGGACGCACAGGACGCACAGGACGCACAGGACGCACAGGACGTGCTGGACACGGCCGGCCGGCTGCGGGCGATCAGTGACGAGCTGGCGGACCGTTTCTACGAGCGGGCCGACGTGGTCCGGACGCTGGTGGTGACGCTGCTGGCGGGGCAGCACTCGTTGGTGCTCGGCCCGCCCGGAACGGCGAAGTCCGAGATGGCCCGGGAGCTCACGAGCAGGATCGACGGGGCGGCCTACTGGGAGATCCTCCTGTCGAAGTTCACCGCGCCGACGAGGATGTTCGGGCCCATCGACGTCGCCGCGCTGGCCCGGGGCGAGTACCGCCAGGTCTACGACGGCCGGGCCACGACCGCGCACGTCGCGTTCATCGACGAGATCTTCAAGTGCTCCACGGCGGCGCTGAACGAGACGTTGGGCTACCTCAACGAGCGGATCTACCACCCCGAGAGCGGCGGCGAGCCGATCCGCTGCCCCCTGATCGGAGCCATCACGGCGAGCAACGAACTGCCCGGCGGAGAGGACACGGCCGCGATCTACGACCGGCTGCTGGTGCGGATCGAGGTCGGGTACCTGGCAGACCCGTCGAACTTCGCCGCGCTGGTCCGCTCCGCCGTCAGCCGCCCGGCCGCACCGACACGGACCACGATCGAGCTGGCCGCGCTGCAGCACGCCGTGACCGAAGCCGTCCCGGCCGTCGACGTTCCCGACATGATCGTGGACGCCATCTGCACGCTGCGCGCCGCGCTGCGCCGCAAGGAACTCGTCGCGTCCGACCGCCGCTGGCGGCAGGCGGTGCGCCTGCTCCAGGCGTCCGCGTACCTCGACGGCCGCCCGGCGGTCGCCGAGACCGACCTGTCGGTGCTGACCCACGTGCTGTGGGACTCTCCCGCCGAACGCCCGACCGTCGAGCGCGAGGTGCTGCAACTGGTCAACCCCGACGCGAAGGAGGCGCTCGACCTGGCCGACACCATCGAGGAACTGGAGGCCCAACTGGACGCCATGGCCGGGCAGTCCCGTGAGGCACTGAGCGAGTGGGTCATCAAGAAGGCCCACAACAAGCTCGCCATGGCGGGGAAGCGGCTGGAGAAGCTGCGTGAGGAGGCGGCGAACGCCGGCCGCTCCACCGCGGCCATCGACCGGGTTACCGGCCGCCAGCGCGCCCTCCGCGCCCGCGTTCTCACCGAGGCCCTCGGTGTCGACGCGAGCATGGTGCAGGCCCAGCTCTGACCACGGGGAAACAGGACCATGGGTGAGACAGGGGCCCGGCCGAACGCGACATGGGGCGGGCCGCATGCGACAGGCGGCGGGCCGGACGAACTGGGTGAGACGGTGAGCCGGCCGGGCGGGGCGGCCGGCGAGTCGGGTGAGACGCCGGGCGGGGCGGCGCGCGAGCTGGGTGAGACGCCGGGCAGGCCGGGTGAGGCGGCGCGCGAGCTGGGTGAGACGGTGAGCAAGCCGCGCGAGGCATCGGCCGGGCTGGGCGAGTTGGCGAGCCTGGCCGGGAAGTGGCTGGGCCTGTCCGCCGCCGCTCCCGAGCGGCACACCGCGGCCGTGGTCGGGGACCGGTTCGACCGGATCACTTGGCGCGACACCTACGAGCAGTCGGCCGGACTGCGCGATCTGGCCGAGGAGCTCGGCCGGCGCGACGACCACACCACCGACCTCCTGACCGACGCGTTCCTGGCCGCCTACAAGGTCGCCCCGCGGTTGCGCGAGCGCGCCGAGATGGACCCGTCCCGGCTGGTCAACCACCAGGTCATCACCTCGCTCATGGAATCACCGGCGTTCGCCGAGCTGCGCCGGGAGACGGCGGGCGACCCCTACGCCGCCGCCATGGCCGTGCTCGCCCAGGCCGCCGCGCTCCGACGGATGCTGGAGCGTTCCCGGGACGCCCAGGGGCGGGCCGAGCAGTCGAGGAAGGCCCAGCAGGGCATCGAAGGAGCGGCGACCGCCGTGAGCGAGGCGCTCCAGCAGGCCGCCGACGCGGCCAACGAGGACGGCGCCGTACCGGCCCGGGCCGCCGACGCCGTGCAACAGGCGATCGAGGCGGCCGAGGCGGCGGAGACCGCTGAACGGCGGGCCGCCCAGGACGCCGCGCAGGTCCTCGCGGCGGCGACCCCCGGTATCCGCGCGGCCGCGCGGAACGCGGCGGCGAAGGCCGCCGAGGCCGTGCGGCAGGAAGCCGCGCTGATGCGGGCATGGGGCGTGGGTCCCGGCGAGCTGGAGCGGATGCCGTTCGACGAGCGTGCGCGGCTCGCGGAGCGGCTGCGCACCGGCCGTCTCGCACAGTGGGCCGAACTGATCGGCCGCTTCCGACAGATGGCCGACGGTGAGCGTGCCCGCAAGGTGGAGAACGCCACCGGGGAACTGGTCGGCGTCACACTCGGCAACGACCTCTCCCGCGTCATCCCTTCCGAACTGGCCAACCTCGGCCTGCCTGAGCTGCGTGCGGTGTTCGCCGCGCGCTACGCCGCCGGGGAGCTGATGCTCTACGACAGCCAGGGAGAGCAGAGCACCGGCAGGGGCGCGATCATCGCGTGCGTGGACACCTCGCACTCCATGTACGTGGAAGGGCCCGGCGGAGTCACCCGGGAGGCGTGGGCCAAGGCGTGCGCCCTGGCGCTGCTGGATCAGGCCCGCCACGCGGGGCGCGACTTCATCGGCATCCTGTTCTCCTCCGCCGACAAGATCCAGGTCTTCCGCTTCCCGGCCGAACGGCCTGCCGACATCTACGGGGTCCTCGACTTCGCGGAGACCTTCCTCGGCGGCGGCACCAGCTACCAGGCGCCGCTGACAGTGGCGAAGGACCTGCTGGGGGAGGAGTTCAACGACGCCGCACGCACGCGCGGCGACATCGTAATGATCACCGACGACGAATGCGGCGTCACCGAGGAATGGATGCGCGGCTGGAACGACGCCAAGCACCTACTGGGCTTCCGGGTCTTCGGCATGGCCATCGGCGCCCCGCGAGCCGCCGAAGCCGGCTCGGTGCTGGAGGCGCTGTGCGACAACCTCCGCTCCATCGACGACCTGATGGACGTCCACGCGGCGGCGGATCTGTTCCGGGTGATCTGACGGGGTCTCCTCCCCCACAACCGCGACGCGGGAGAGGAGCCGCTCCATGGCGCAGAAGCAGGCGACGACCGTGGAGGCGCTGAGCGCCACTCAGCTCCCCGAAGCACCGAGCCGCATGCGGTGCAGGAAGTCTGCTCCGGGGCGCCGTTACCGACCAGCCGGTTCGGTGAATCACGCGAAAGAGGAGGCATGGGAGCCGGGGGCGGCCGGCCCTGCCTGGCGCCGCTTCGAACGAAGTCCTGCTCGTGATCCGCGTCGTGGTCCTGGTGGCGGCTGAGACCGGCCAACGCCGTCGGTCAGCCGAGCCGGCGGTCGAGAGCGCCCGCACGAAGTTTCCGGAGCCGGCGGTAGAAGTAGCTCTCGGCCCCCAGGAACGGCACGGCCCTCGGAGGTCTCCTCGGGGAGCGCGTCGAGCGTGGCGTGCTGCGCTGGTCTGCAGGGAACGCGTCACGCACCTGCCCGATCAGCGCTGGGTACCGCTTGGCCAGCACTCCCCAGGCGACCGACCCGGGCTCGTTGCTTGGGCATCGGGCGTCACGTACTCCTCGACGGGAGGCGCTCCGTTTCATCCAGACGACAGCACGGCTTTCTCCCTGCATGCCCTCCGCCGGAACCTCTCCTCGGCACCCTGCTGTGTGTCAGCGACCCGGGCGCACCCGCGCCGAGACCCTGATCGGCCTCTACTGCACTGTCCACCACCCCTCAGGTGCAGGCCGCAGCTGCTTGAGCGTCGCTAGGGCCCAGGAGTCGGCGATCGACGTGATCACCGACCTCTTGCTCTGGCTCCGCGCCCACGGTTTCGACCCGGACGAGGCGCTGGACCGGGCACAGATGCTGTCGGAGATTGAATAGCCGTCGCGCGTAGGTTCAGCATCGCTACCCCGAGATTCGGTCGATCCCTGGGCTATTGGCAATGTTCATGAAGTAGCGTCTGGTCATGGACATGAGAGACCTGCTCCTGCGAGTGGCTGAGTTGTACGACGCCGGCGCCGGTACCGAGGGACATGTGCCTGGCCAGCAGTTGCTGCGTAGCGTGCAAAAGCGCAAGGATTTGACCTTGCCTGACGGCTACATAGCGAAGGCGAGGGGTGGTCAAGGAACAGCGGCTGCAACGCCCTGGATCGGAGTGTTCGATCCCCGTATCACTGAAGATCCCAAGCAGGGCTTGTACCTGGCGTACATCTTCAGTGCCGATCTGCGGACCGTGACACTCACGCTCCAGCAGGGTTCGACGAACCTCGAGCGGAAACTGGGCAGGGGGATCGCTCTGCGGCAACACCTCGCCCGTCGGGCCGCTGGAATTCGTCAACAGATGCCTGGGGACAGTCTGCAGGGGTGGCAGAGGCAGCCTGATTTTCGAGATCGTGGAGCGAGGGCGCAGGCTTACGAAAAGGGGAGTATCGTCGCACGCGCTTATCAAGTGGCCAGCCTTCCTCCGGAAGTGAAAATTCAGGCCGATCTTCTACGGGGGACTCGGTTGCTTCAGGATGCGGCGGCGGCTGAGAAAGTGTGGATGATCGATGAGGGTAAGAGCACCACCCAGGTTGGTTATGAAGGCGTGGGTCATACTGTGGAAGATCCGCTGGGTGGGTTCCATCCGAAAAATAGCAGTGAATACCTGGCGAATATTCCAGCCAGGCAGCAAGTCAAGAATCGTGACCATGAACGTTTGATCGCCGAGTTTGGGCCATATGTGCTAGAGCGGGGATATAAGCCGATCACTGACCTAGTGCATCCCAGGGACTTGGTGCTACGCGAGAGGGTTCCTCGCTCGATGCATTCGGGCGCTCCTGAGTGGCTCGTCGAGGTGAAGGTTATTCGTGCAGGGAATCCAACCTCGGCAGTGCGTGAAGTTATGGGCCAGTTGCACGAGTATAGCTATTTCCTCTATGGCGAGAAGAGCTTGCCTCGGCCCCATCTCATAGGTCTCTTCACGGAAGATATAGGAGTCTACTCGCACTATCTGGAGGGACACGGCATCGCGTCGATCTGGAAGGCGAGTGCTGGCTGGAGCGGGTCAGCTCTCGCTGCAGAGTGGAATATGGTTGGTTGATCCGATGCCCGGATTGTGCTGGAAATGCCCAGGGTCGAGCACACTAACCGATGGTGACGATCGGGTTCTTGAGTGCAGAATTTATTGCGCGGAAGCGCACTAGGCCTGAGCCAGGCGGGATAGCGGAAGCGGGGGCTACGAGCGAGAAGACCATAGCGACCTTCCCGGGGTGCAGGGTCCCCCGTGTTGTGATTGCTGTGTCAGGATCTTCTTCGATCACCGGGTACAGAAGCACGGCGCCGCGGCGTGGTTTCGTGAAGTGCTCGGTGACGGGATCAGCGGTCGGGGGCAGTGCGCCCGCTATGCGCCGTGCCGTTGCTCGATGCTTTGGGTCACTGATACTTCCGAAGAGTTCGACCCTGCGGCGCTGGCGGTGTGAAATGGCGAGAGGTTGACTGTCGCTGATCCGTGCTTCGAGGCGGCGTCCTGAGGTGTGCTGAGGTGCGATAAGGAGCCAGTCGTCAATCAGGTGAGGGTGGCGACTCAGATCCTGCAGGTACTCCAAGTGCGGTTGGAAGGCAGAGGGGTTCCACCACTTTAGTTTGGTCAGCACTCCCATGAGGTCGCTGTGACTGATGGAGGCGGTGAGTGCAGACAAGCGGTACGTTCGACCACGATCTGCGTGATGGTAAGTGAACTCGTCTCGATCCACGCCCATGCTCTTCACCAGCGGCATCCATAGCTCAGTATTGTGCTGGAGGTCAATACTGTGGGTCGGGTGTGCCGTGGGTTCAACTATCTGGCCAGGGGTTCTCATTTCGACCAGTTCGGCGTTGAACATCTTATTTCGCGCCGATGGTTTGATCCAAGGTAGGTGTTGAGCTACGAGAGGCGGGATCTGCCATGGAGTGACCTGCGGCTTCCCATCAACGAGTTGGGCGTATTGGGAAAGTTGGGAGCGGAACGCTTCCTCATCCCGGCAAATGGCCTCGAACACTTCGTAGAGATCCAGAGCCTGGCCCTTGCCATGGGGCTCCTCCCGCCCAATGTAGAGCCTGACCAAGTCGCGGTAGCCCGGGCGGAACCCGAACCAGCGGCCCATCTGCATCAGGGTGTCGGCCTGCTGGGTGGTGCGGCGGTAGTACGTCGTTGTCAGGCCTTCGATGGTGAAGCCTCGGGAGAGCTTGGTGCCGCCCACGAGGATCTTCCAGACATGCGGCGTGCGGTCGAAGTCGAGATCGAGCTGCTCGAAGTACTTGTCGGAGTTCCCGTTGACGATGACTACGGGGTTGCCGCCTGATCCAATGCGCTGGCGTGCTCGGCTTACGTAGGGACGCAGCGCTGTGTACGAGGCGGGGACGGGCAGGCCTTCAGCGCGGGCCTCGCAAACGGGAGCGAAGTCCGTCTCCCATAGTGCTTCGAGGCGCTCGTGGCCGGCGGTGGATGCGTATCCCGCCTGGTGCCACATGGTGTTGATGCGCAGGGCGAGATCCGCGTGGTCATCGACCTTCACGGATTCGTGCACCAGCATCGTGTGGTGGCGGAACGGACCGTCGGGGACACCATGGTCGGCGCGGAACAGCTTCAGTGCGCCGGACAGCACGAACGAGTCCATGGCGTCCAGGAGGCGGTCGTCCATGTCTGGCCCGACCCCGCGGACGTGGGCCTTCTCCTGAGAGTTGGCGTAGGTCCGTTCCTCGTGAGGAATGGCGGTGTCCAGGTCGTGGAAGTCCTGAACGCCCATGTACCCGGCAGGGCGTGGAAGCGAGATCAGGAAGTCAGAGGGGAAGATGTCCTCGGAGTCGCCTGGGTCGACAAAGACGTTGGCGAACGGCGTCGCTGTGTAGCCCACATACTGTGCGCGCGGGAGAAGCGTGAGGAGCTGCGATATCAGGGCATTGATAGCCGTGCGTTCGGTGCGGCCCTGCTCCCACTTCTTGGGATTGGACGTGTTGACAGAGGCCTGGTCGGATTCATCGTCGATGATCAGGACCGGCAGCTCGCCGAGAAGGCCGTGGATCTGCTTGAGGTCCTTCACCAGCTTGGTGAGAACCGACTTGTTCTTCTTCACCACGACCATGCGGGCTGCCGTGCGGTGGAGGTTCGCGGGGTCGTGGAGTGGCCGGGTCGGCTCGCGCTTGTCGTACTCGAGTGCCCTGATGCCCTGAGCGAGGCTCTTGTAGTCGTTGTCCCGGGTGGTGAGCCGTTCGATGTCGAAGGCTCCGAGCGTGGACGGGCGCCCACCGTGGCGTATGAAGTCCGGCCAGTCGTTGTCGTCGTCGCCGACGTAGTCGATGCCCACAAGGGAGTCGACATCGCCCGGATCGGCGCCCCGGAGGATGTTCTCCTGGCCGATCAGCTCCATATCGAGACGCCTCTGCGTCTGCGCACGCAGCAGGTTGAGGGTTCCCGCGAGAACGATCACCAGCCGGTATCCCGCGTCGATGGCCTTGGCTGTCACGCCGGTGAAGTTGGCCGTCTTTCCCGACTGGACGTAACCGACGACAAGCCCTTTGGTCTGGCGGGCTTCCGGCTGCTCCGGGTCCGCGAGGCGCTCGACTACTGCCCGGCTAGCCTCGTCCAGACTCGCGATGGCCGCGTCGGACCAGCCCTTGTCCTGGAGCTTGCGCTCGTAGGAAGACCAGTAGAAGGCGCGTGCCGCCGCCTTCTCGGGCGTGTACCAGGGGGTGAACTCCCGTGTGATCACAGTGGCCGGCGGGATCGCCGGCACCGGTACGACGTCATCCAGCGCCTTGCGGAGGTCCGTGCTGAGCCTGAGCAGCTCGTATGCGGCCGCTCGGCGCTCCTCGGTGCGCGGCGCCGCGTCCAGAGCCCAGTCCGGAGCCTCAGCGAAGTCCCAGGCGGTGAGGGTGCGGCTCCAGAGAGACTTGAGCGCTTCGGCGCCGGTATCTGAGCCCATCAGCCGGGCCCGGAAGGTTTCCTCGGTCAGGTCCGCGTCCGGAGCGTCCTCGTCAGCGACGAATGCCGCCCACTTTCCGAACGGCCGAGGACCGTCCTGCATCGCCGCCAGCGCGGAGGTGTGGATCTTCAGGAGCGTGTCTGACACGGGAATCCTTGTGATGAGTCGAACGTCGGAGCGGTGATGACGAGGGAAGGCGAGCGGGTCAGTCCATACCGCGTTCGCGGCGTTCTCGCTGGGTTCTGACAGACGTGAGCAGGATGGTGTTCCAGTAATCGATACGGTCCTGTCGGCCCCGTTCCCAGCGACCCAGACCGAAGCAGTCCTCCAGAAGGAGGTACAGCAGAGTCTTGGTGACGGGCGCGTCGTTGGCGCCACCGCGTCTGCCATCGTTGAAGTCCTCGCGGAAGGACTTGTTGAGCAGCACGGTGTTGGTGTCGCGGTTGAGCTCGAAGAAGCGGTCCGCGGGCAGCGGCACCCAGGAGAAGGCGATGGGGTCTTCGCCGGGTTTCTGGGGCAGTTCTTCGGTGATGACCCGCTTGATCTTGGGGTCGATGCCCTTGCCGGGTGCGGTCACCGGTTTCCGGACGATCTCTGAACGCTTAGCGCCGTCCCGGTATGCCGCTTCGGCGTCTGCCAGGTATGCGGGAAACGAGTGGCCAGCGGCGTCGACGGCCCTCTCCACGCCGGCGGTGAAGGAGGGAGTCACCGTGACTCCCTCCTTCTTCACGTCCAGACTGAACACCGGGTTCGGGTGGGAGGGGAGGTCGACCTCGATCCGAGCAAGTGCGAGATGGCCTTCGGGGGTGCGCAAGTTGTTCCAGCCGCCCGCCTGCACGAGACGGTCGTTCCGGTAGAAGTAGAAGCCCTGCCGTTCGTTCAGCGAGCCGATCTGGCGGAAGCCCGCCTGCCGGGACTTGGCCGGCCAGATGTGGGCTGTCAGCTGGATATCGCCGACTCCTTCGACGGGGGCCGTGTACTTCTTGGGGTACTGCGCCCGTCCCGGAACCTTGTAACCGAAGGGGTCCAGAGCTTCCACCGCGATGTGGTCCAGCTCTTCGCCGAGCATTCCCTCGCCGGAGCTCACGTCCCACACCGCGATGTCGAGCGCTAGTCCGCGGGAGAGGAAGCGATGCAGGTAGAGGCCAAGGTGGGTCTCAAGCCGGGAAATCGCCCGCGACAGGTACTGATCGCTCTGCCCGGGAGTGACGGTACGGAACGCGCGCACGAGATCCCACCGGACCACCGTTCCCTGCCACTCGATGATGCCGTCATAACAGTCGACGAGGTCCTGTGCGTATGCGGGATCAACGGTGTCGCAGCGGAAGTCGTCGGCTATGCCCTCGGCGGTCAACCGCCGTCCCGCCGCGCGGCTCCGCTTGGTGCGGCTGACGACCGTGAGTGAGTCGGCGTGAGAGAGGGAGGCGGCCTTCAGACCCGTGCCGTACATGCCGAGAGCGCGGTCGTCGTAGTCACGCCGGTGTCCCACGGTCATGGCCGCGTCCAGTGCCGAATCATCCATGCCGTGACCGTTGTCGACGATCAGGAGGCTGAGGATGCGCTCCGCGTCGCGTAGGAAGTGCACAACGACCTTGTCAGCCCGGGCGTCGATCGAGTTGTCGATCAGGTCGGCGACGGCGACCTCGAACCCGTAGCCCTGATTGGTGAGTGCTTTGGCGTAACCCGCGTCTGGAGGCAGGTGCCTGCTGCCGGCGGTCGGAACCTCGTACTGCCAGGAGGCAGCGGAGTCATGGCTCATGGACTGGTTACTTCTCCCATGCACACAGGACTGGGCCCGTGTGGGGGAAGAGCGGCCCGTCAGCTCATCAGGTGAAATGCGAGATTATCGCAAGTCCTTTACAAGTGTCAGCGGCAGCTCCGTCTCAGCCTTGAGCGCGATGGGTGTTGCCGGTGGAGTGGCTGGATCTCCACGTCATGGCCGTGAACGCCGCCCGGAGCCGCTTGCCGCCCGCCCGGACCCGCCTGCGCCGCCCTTGGAACTGCGACCGGTCCACCCATCCTTTCCTGGTCGGTCGGCGTCCCGTCCCGTGTGAGTCGGCGGGCGAAAGGGCAGCGACCCCGTGATGTCCGCACGGTGCAGTTGTGTGCCGCCGTCCCGCGATACCGCGTGCACGACGCGTGCCCGGGAAGGCTCGTCGGGCTTCGGCCGTGGCAAGGTAGGTGAAATCGCCCCCCGGGAACGCTAGTTGAGCCGGGAAGCCATCGACGTAGGCTCCGGCCGTATGCAAGTAGTCGCGGTGCTCGCGCTCGACGGAGTGTCGGCCTTCGATCTCGCCATTCCCTGCCAGGTGTTCACGCTCGCCACCCACCCCGACGGTTCTCCCGCCTACGACGTGCGGGTCTGTGCCGATCGGGCCGTCACCGCGAGTGCCGGGCCCGCGCAGCCGTTCCGGCTGTCGTCCCCGTACCGGTGGGACGACGCCCGGGACGCCGACACCGTCATTTGCCCGGTGTTGCCGCCGAGGAGGAGCCCCACCCGCGGGTGCTCGGGTTGTTGAAGGACGTGGCGGCCGCGGGGAAGCGGATCGCCTCCATCTGTACCGGGGCCTTCGTGCTTGCCCGGGCCGGGTTGCTGGACGGGCGGCGGGTGACGACCCTCTGGCGGTTCGCCGACGCGCTGGCCGGCCGGTTCCCCGGCACCCAGGTCGACCCTTCGGTGCTGTTCGTCGACGAAGGGCAGGTTTTGACGTCCGCCGGGATCGCCGCGGGCCTCGACCTGTGGTCTGCACATGGTGCGCCGCGACCACAGCGCGGCGGTCGCCGCGGACGTCGCCCGCATGACGGTCATGGCGCCGCAGCGGACGGGCGGGCAGGCGCAGTTCATCGAGTACCGGGCGCCGGAGTGCGACTCCGCCGACCTCGGCGCGACACTGCGGTGGATGCGGGACAAGCTGGGCGAGCCGCTGACCGTCGCCGACATCGCCGCCCACGCGATGATGAGCAAGCGCAGCCTGGCGCGGCACTTCCGCGCGCAGACGGGCACAACTCCGCTGCGCCGGCTGCTCGACCATCGCCTCCAGCGCGCACGGGAGCTTCTGGAGAGCACCGAACTCCCGATGCGGCGGGTCGCGGAGGCCACCGGCTTCGGGTCGGTCGAGACGTTCCGGCACCACTTCGCGCGTCAGGTCGGGACCACACCGTCCGCGTACCGCACGGCCTTCCGTATCTAGTCCCCGCCCGGCCGGCCGGCTGGCCGCATCTTGCGCACCATGGGCACTGGAGCCGCCGTCACCGGGCGCCGCGTGCCGGAAGACTGAACGCGTCTTCGACCCCCGGGCGCCCGGCGACAGGCACTCGGGGGCACGGCTCACGCGTCTTCACGGAGGACTCCCTTGCCCCCCTTGCACAGGCGAAATCTGCTCCGGTCCGGTGCCGCCGCGGCGATCGGCGGCGCCGGCCTCGTGGGTGCCGCCGCTGCTCCGGCCAGTGGCGCAGCGTCCCAAGGCTCCTCACCGGCGCCCTCGCCAACAACCGCAAGCGCAACCGCAACCGCAACCGCGACACAACCCGTGGGCGCCCGGCCGCGCCGTGAGCCGTTACGCGTCCACACGGTGCTGTACGACGGCGTCGAGGAGCAGGACTTCGCCGGCCACGTCGAAGTCTTCGGGATCGTCGGGGAGGAGCGCATCGCGCAGACCTTCGTCACCGTCGACGGGCCCCTGACGGTGAAGACGTCCGCCGGTATGGAGGTGGTCTGTCGCGCTCCCTGGTCGCCCCGCTCCGCCGACCTGATCGTCGTGCCGGGCGCCGGATACGGCGAGGGTTCCGGCCTCCAGCGGGAGGTGCGGCGCGGCGTACTGCCCCGCGCCCTGAAGGCGGCCCGGCGCCCCGGCCTGATCCTCGGCGGGGTGTGCACCGGCACCACGCTCCTCTCCGCCGCGGGCATCACGACCGGACGCCCCTGCACCACGCACCACATCGCCACGGACGACCTCGCGGCGCAGGGCGGCCGCGTCGTCGGAGGCCGGGTCGTCGACGACGGTGACCTGGTGACGTGCGGCGGGGTCACCTCGGGCATCGACCTGGGCATCTGGCTGCTCGAACGGTTCTTCGGCCCTGAGGTGGCGCTGTTCGCCGAGGAGGTGCTCGAGTACGAGCGCCGCGGGACCGTGTGGCGCGCCTGACCGCCGGGCCCGGCCGTCTGCCGGGTCCGCCGTCCGCATCGACCCCACGGCACGGTGCGGACGGCGGGCCCAGCGCGCGGCTGCACGCCAGACATGCCCGCCCGCTCAGTATCCGTCCGCATTCATCTGCGGGAACGAGTGCCTTCAACCGGGTAGTTGTGGAAGTTGTGCCCCAGGACACCTGGCGGCGATGCAATGTCACAGCCGTACGGTTCCGACGATCGAAGGGCAATCATGCAGCGAAAGTCCCTCTCCATCCTGGCAGCAGCCGCGGCGGTTCTGGGCGCGGCCGTGGTCGTGCCCGGCGCGGAGGCCTCGCCACCGGTCTCCGGATCCGCCGCGGCACCGGCGTCCCCGGTTGCCGCGACGGCAGCCCCCGGTGCCCGTTCCGCGACGCCGTCCCTGCTTCTCGGCGCCACGTCCGAGACCACCACCGTGAGACCGGGCGTGACGCTGACCTCGATGTCGCTGGGGAAGCGCGACGCCGACGACCAATGGACCGTGCACGTGTATCTTCCGGCGACCGTGGACGGGCCGCTCAAGAGCGCGGGTACGGCGCTGGGTTCGAAGGCGATCGCCGACCGGGTCGCCGACGCGGTGCGGGACAAGGGCTTCACCCCGCGGGTGGAGCGGGTCGTGATCCCCGCCTACGCCGACCGGCCCGCCGGGACGCTGGGCTGGACCGTGCGGGTCGGACGGTACGCGGCCGAGGCGGACGCGGCGGCGGTGCTCAGCCAGGTCCGGGCGGCCGGGTTCGCGGGCGGCACCCGCTACATCCCCCAGGACGGCAACGACATCGGCGCACCGCAGAAGGTGCACGTACTGCGCGTGGACTTCCGCACGTTCGACGGCACCGTGGGCACCGACTTCGGACCGGCGCTGAACGGTACGGAGAAGCTGACCGACCTCATGGCCGCGACCGGCGCGACGGCCGGCGTCAACGGCCAGTGGTTCTACAACAACGCCCCCGGCGGCCTGTACGTCAAGGACGGCAAGCTGCTCGGCTCCGCGACCCAGGGCCGCGGCGGCGTGAAGATCACCCGCGGGGGCCGTTCGGTCGAAGTGGACGCCTTCACGGCGCACGTGACGCTGCGGGCCGGTGGCGAGACGGCCGAGATCGACGGCGTGAACCGGGTGCCCGGCGACGTCTGGAACTGCGGTGGTGTGGGCGGTGACCTGCCCACCGAGAAGCCCCAGCACGACCTGCGGTGCACCGACAGCAGCGAACTGGTCCGGTTCACCCCGGAGTTCGGCAGGACGCCGACCGGCGCCGGGGCCGAGGTGGTGCTCGACGCGACGGGCAGGGTGACCGCGGTGAACACGTCGCGCGGCGCGGCGGTGCCCGACGGCGGGTCGACCGTCCAGGCCATCGGGGACCGGGCCGGCTGGCTGCTCGAGCACGCCACGGTCGGGAAGAGGATGACGGTCACCGAACGGGTGGAGGACAGCCGGGGCCGCATGGTCGCGCTCACCCCGGACACGACGATCCTCCAGGTCGGTCCGACCTTGGTACGGGACGGGAGGGTCTCGGTCAACGCCGCGGCGGACGGTCTGATCCGCGAGGGCACGGACCAGACCTTCACCTACAACTGGACCGTGCGCAGCAACCCGCGCTCGATGATCGGCGTCGACGGGCAGGGCCGGATGATGCTCGTGGTCGTCGACGGCCGGCAGGCCGGGTACAGCGAGGGCCTCGGCATCGGGAGGACCGCTGAGCTCATGAAGGCCCTCGGCGCGCGTGAGGCACTGAACCTCGACGGCGGGGGATCCAGCGTCATGGCGACCGCGGACTCCGGCATCGTCAACCGGCCGTCGGACGCCGCCGGTCAGCGTTCGCTCGGCAACGTGCTCCTCGTCCGCCCCTGACCCACCGGCCCGAACCCGGCCCGGCGCCGGTCGCGGACCCGACGGGACCCGGTGTGACGAACCTGGCCCGGCCCCGGCCCGACGGGACCCGGACCCGGGCCAGGACCGACCCGGAACGGGCCCGGACCGAGCCCGGGCCGGCATCACGAGCGGGCCGCTGCGCACCGACCCACCCCGGTCGGTGCGCACGGCCCGCTCGCCGCCGTTCGCCCCGCTGCGCACGCGAGAGCGCGCCGTCTCGTCGGCGGCGCGCCACGCGTCCGCGAACCGCGGGGGCTACAGCTCCGCCACCCCGTGGCACTCCCCGTACGTCCGCCCCGACCCGCACCAGCAGGCCGCGCCCTTCGGCGGCGGCCAGGCGACCGCGCGGCCGCGGGCGGCCAGCGTGGTCGCGTACTGGGGGAGGAGGTCCGCGTTCGCGGGCGAGGACTGCTCGGAGGCGGCGAAGGCCTCGTACGAGGGGACCGTCGCCGTCACGATGCCCAGGTTCTCCGTGCCCGTCGCCGACAGGTCACGCAGGGAGGCCTCGATGTCCGTGAGGTGGGCCCGGTGGGTCGGGTACTCGGACTCGAGCTGGGGATACGCCTCGAGGAGTTCGTCGAGTTCCGCCTCCGGCCAGTGGAGGACCGCCACCGGGAAGGGGCGGGACAGGGCCGAGCGGTAGGAGCCCAGTTCGGAACGGAGACGGGCGATCTCGGCCTTCAGTTCGGCCGGGTTGTCGGAGCCGAGCGCCCACAGACGCTTCGGGTCGTGGAGTTCGTCGAGGCTGACGTCGGGGGTGTGACCGGAGTGGACCCGGTCGGCCAGGGAGTCCCACTCGTCGTGCGGGAGGCCCAGCAGGCGGCGGACGCGGTGGCGGCCCGAGAGGAGGGACCGGGTCGCGTAAGGGACCTCCTCGCCCTCGGTGAGGAGGATCGACAGTGCTGTCGAGAAGCACTCGTGGGAGGCCTCGAGCTCGTCGTGGTTCTCCAGCGTCTCTGCGACGATCTCCCACGGCGCGGCCTCCGCCGGCGCGGCGGTGCGGATGCCGCTGATCAGGGCGCGGGCCTCGGCCTCGTGACCGTACTCCCAGAGGTTGGCGGCCTGGAGGGCCTTGACGAGCTGCGGGTGCTCGGGGTTCTCGGACGCCAGGAGGCGGTCGTAGAGGGTGGAGGCACGGCCGCGTTCGCCGGCGAGTTCCAGGTGGGCTGCGGCCTGGAGGAGCAGCGGTTCGGCGTCCTCCGGATACTGCTCGGCGGTACGCAGCAGGCGCTCGGCTTCGGCAATGTGGTCAGCAGGCGTGTCGGGGCGCATGCAGCACACCGTACTGCTGTACGGGGCACGGCAGGGGGCCGACCCGATTCCGCCCCGGGCCGGACCCTGGTGCCGGCCCCGCCCGGTGCGAGCGGGGCCGGAACGCTGGTGAGTTGAAGGCGCTGGCCCTACCCTGCGCCCGTGCTTAGGCGGTGGGAGCAGCGGCGGTCATGGCCCCGGGCTGCGCGCCGGACGGGGACACGGCAGCGGTCACCGTTACGGGGCCGGCGGCAGGGGCGTGTGCGGCTCGCCCGTGTGCTGTGGGCCACCGCGGAGGCCGCCGTCACGTTCGGCGTCGTCGTGCTGCTCCTCGTCGCCCACCAGTTGTGGTGGAGCAACCGGCAGGCCGAAAAGGGCGCGGAGCGGCAGGTCCAGGCACTGGAGCGGCGCTGGGAGGGCGAGGCTCCACGTCCCGTGCCGGTGCCGGACGAGACGGGACAGGAGCTCGGTGCCGCGGAAGCGACGGGCCCGGAGCCGGAGCCCGAGCCGGCCCGCCCCCGCCGGGACCAGGCGTACGCCGTCCTGCGCATACCCAGCCTCGGTGTCGTCGCGCCCGTCGCCGAGGGCGTCGCCAAGCGGGGTGTCCTCGACAAGGGGTACGTCGGGCATTACCCGCGGACCGCCCAGCCCGGCCGCGCCGGGAACTTCGCCGTCGCCGGGCACCGCAACACCCACGGCGAGCCCTTCCGCCGCATCGACCGGCTCCGCCCCGGCGACGTCGTGGAGATCGAGACGCGCGACGCGGTCTACGTGTACGCCGTCGACAAGACGCTCACGAAGACCTTGCCCGGCGACACCGGGGTGATCGAGCCCGTCCCGCGGAGCGCGGTGCGCCCCGCCGCCGGGTACGGCGCGGCGGGGCACTACCTGACGATGACGACGTGCACGCCCGAGTTCAGCTCGAAGTACCGGCTGGTGGTGTGGGGCCGGCTGGCCTCGGTGCGGCCGCGCTGACACGGGTACGGGCGCGGCGTGACGACCACGGACCGCGTGGCGCACCGGCACCCGGGAGCGGCTACGAGAGGCCGAGCTCCGCGCAGGCGTCCGCGAAGGCGGGTTCGCAGATCTGCTCCACCGTATAGAGGCCGTCGGCGACGACGGTCTCCTTGATGTTCTCCTTGGTCAGTGCGATGACCGGGATGCGCACGGTGGGGACGGACTTCTCCGTCGGAGTGTCGATGTCGGTGTGCGCGGCGGCTCCGAGGGACATGTTCCTGGCCAGCAGGATGGCCATCTCGGCGGCGGCCGCGGCCTCCGGCGCGTACTGCTTGTAGACCGTCATGTACTGATCGCCGGCGACGATGCGCTGCACCGCCGCGAGTTCCGCGTCCTGGCCGGTGACCGGCGGGAGGTCGGACAGGCCGGCGGCCTTGAGCGCGGAGATGATGCCGCCCGCCATGCCGTCGTTGGCGGAGTAGACGCCGACGATGGCGTCCTTGCCGAGGGCGGCGATCGCCGCGTCCATGTTGTCCTTGGCGTTCTCCGGCTTCCAGTCCTTGGTGTCGTACTCCAGGCCGATCTCCACCTTGCCGTCGAGCTCGGTGTGGGCGCCCTTCTTGAACATGGCGGCGTTCGGGTCGGTGAGGGCGCCGTTCATCATGACGACCTTGCCGGACCGGGCGTCGTCGCCGAGGGCCTCGAGCAGGGCCTTGCCCTGGATGTGGCCGACCTGTTCGTTGTCGAAGGAGACGTAACCGTCGATCGGCCCCTCGGCGAGACGGTCGAAGGCGACGACGGGGATACCGGCCTCGTCGGCCTTCTCGATCGCGCCGGCGATGGCCTTGGCGTCCACCGCGTCGACGATCAGTACGTCGACCTGCTCCTCGATCATCGATTCGAGCTGCTGCGTCTGCAGACCGGCGTCGTGCTTGGCATTGGCGTAGAGGACCTTGCCCTTGCTGTTGGTCAGCCGGGCTATGCGTTCCTCGATGACCGGTTTGTCGAACTGCTCGTAGCGAGCGGCCTGGTTCTCCGGAAGCAGCAGACCAACAACGATGTCATCGCTCAGCCTCACACCCGGCTCCTCGGTGGTCCCACAGCCGGAGAGCGGTACGACCATCGCGGCGGTGGCGGCTGCGACGGCGGCACGACGCAGAAGTGCGTTCATTGGTTGAATCCAACCTCCCTGACAGGCCGCATCATTTGCAGCCAAGGTGGCCGAAAGCCAACTCTGTGGGCCGAGAAGCGTCAAGGCCTGCACAGTCAACGTGACCGCAACGTGATTCTGAGTAATCAATCGTTCAAATTCTGAGACCGGTGTTGCGGGCGGGCGGGGCCGTGGGCTTGCCCATCCCGCGGAGGCCCAAGAGGCGCATGGGAAACGGGAACCCCGCGAGGGAGTTGTTCGTCCTCCCGTGTGCGCGAGGCCGGCGCGAGCACCCCCGGCCGTCACGGACAGAGGGAGGGGCGCATGGCCGGTCGCACGGCTCGGCTGCTCCGGCCCGCCGCGCTGCTGCTCCTGCTGCTGATCGAGATCGTCCTCGTCGACGGCGGCAGCATCTCCGCCGCGCTCGCGCTCGCCGCGACCGCCACCGCAGCCGTCGGATCCGCCCTCCTCGTCTGCGCCGTCATCAGCGCGCGCTGCGCGCCCGTCGTGCCACGCACCCGCGTCAGGACCGCCCTGCGCGACCGTGAGCAACGAACCGCGTTCCTGCCGCAGCGAGATCCCGATGCCCGGGGGCGAACGCGTCCCAGGGCGCCCGGTCGTCCCCTCCTGACGGCCCTGTAGGCGCCCACACGCCACCACGCAGTCCCCGCGCGGGCCGTCATGCCGTCATGTCCTCGTTCCCGGCACGACGAGACCCCCGGAGGGCTCACCCATGTCCGTTTTCGCCGCCCTGGTCGAACAGCTCGCGGAGCTGCTCCGGCCGCTGTTCGCCGCGTCCGCCACCGCCGCCGCGATCATCGCCTTCACCGCGCTCGTGCGCCTCGCCGTCCATCCGCTCTCTCGCGCCGCCGCGCGTGGCCAGAAGGCCCGCACCCGCCTCGCGCCGCAGCTCGCCGAACTGCGCACCAAGTACGGCAGGCACGCCAAGGATGCGGAGCGGCTTCAGAAGGCCACGATGGAGCTGTACGCGCGGGAGAAGGTGTCGCCGCTCTCCGGCTGCCTGCCGAGCCTGCTCCAGCTGCCGGCGTTCTTCCTGATGTACCACCTGTTCTCGAGCGCCGAGATCGGCGGCGAGCCGAACGGCCTCCTCGGCCACTCGCTGTTCGACGCGCCCCTCGGCGACCGCTGGACGGACGCCCTCGCGCACGGCGGGATGTTCGGCGGGGCCGGACTCGTCTACGTCGCTCTCTTCGTGATCGTCGCCGCCGTCGCGACCTTCACGTACCGGCGCACCAAGCGGCAGATGGCCGCCGCGCCCACGACCGGCGAGCAGCTGCCGGGCATGGGGGCGATGATCAAGGTCATGCCGCTGCTGTCGTTCGCCACGCTCGCGACCGTCGCCGTCGTACCGCTGGCCGCCGCGCTCTACGTCGTCACCTCCACCACCTGGACGGCGGCGGAGCGGGTCTTCCTCTACCGGGACACGCCCGTGCCGATGGCGCAGCTCTGAACGGGCTCGGTGCGGTCGGCCACCGTGGATCAGTGGCCGCGCGGCGCGTACATGATGACGGCCATCCCGGCGAGGCAGATCAGCGCGCCGGCGATGTCGTAACGGTCGGGCCGGTAGCCGTCCGCGACCATGCCCCATGCGAGGGAACCGGCGACGAAGACCCCGCCGTACGCGGCGAGGACGCGGCCGAAGTTCGCGTCGCTCTGGAAGGTGGCGACCACGCCGTACAGACCGAGCGCGACCACCCCGCCGCCGATCCAGAGCAGGCCCCGGTGCTCGCGAAGGCCCTGCCAGACGAGCCAGGCCCCGCCGATCTCGAGAAAGGCCGCAGCGAGGAAAAGGGCGACGGAGCGTACGACGGACATGGCACCGACCCTAGCCGGGCGGATGGCCCCGCCCTGCCTGGGCGACGACGCCGGCCGGGCGGGCGGCTGCCTCGTGCGTCGCGGCGGGCGCGCGGCGGCGGGGCGCCATCGGTCGGGGCAGGGGCCAAGCCCTTCGGGCACCGCCGCTACCCGTCGGTAAGGGTCCAGGTGGTGAACAGGGTCTTGCAGGGTGGTCGGATGTCTTGGAGGATCAGCCAATCCTCCGATCCGCCGATGGCCGCACCTGTCGGGCCGGGCTCGCACTCGACCAGGGGAGACTGACCATGAAGTTGCTGCGTGTCGGCACGGCAGGCGCCGAGCGTCCCGCTCTGCTCGACCAGGACGGGAAGCTGCGCGACCTGTCCGGTCTCGTCACGGACATCGACGGGGCGCTGCTCGCCGACGCCGCCGCCCTCGACCGGATCAGGGCCGCGGCCCAGGCCGGTGACCTGCCCGTGCTCGACGCGGCCGGGCTCCGCGTCGGGCCGCCGGTGGGCCGGATCGGGAAGGTCGTGTGCATCGGGCTGAACTACCACGACCATGCCGCGGAGACCGGGGCCGAGCCTCCGGCGGAGCCGGTCGTCTTCTTCAAGGCCGCGGACACCGTCGTCGGACCGGACGACACCGTGCTCGTCCCGCGCGGCAGCCGCAAGACCGACTGGGAGGTCGAGCTCGCGGTGGTCATCGGACGTACGGCCCGCTACATCGAGCCGGACGAGGACCCGCTTTCGTACGTCGCCGGCTACGCCGTCGCCCATGACGTGTCGGAACGCGAGTTCCAGATCGAACGTGGCGGCACCTGGGACAAGGGCAAGAACTGCGAGACGTTCAACCCGCTGGGGCCGTGGCTCGTGACCGCCGACGAGGTGCCGGACCCGCAGGCCCTGGGACTGCGGCTGTGGGTCAACGGCGAGCTCAAGCAGAACGGCACGACCGCCGACCAGATCTTCCCGGTCGCCGACGTCGTCCGGTACGTCAGCCGGTTCATGGCCCTGTACCCGGGCGACGTCATCAACACCGGTACGCCGGCGGGCGTCGCGCTCGGTCAGCCCGAGCCGAAGCCGTTCCTGCGCGCCGGTGACGTGGTCGAGCTCGAGATCGACGGCCTCGGCCGCCAGCGCCAGGAGCTCAAGGACGCCTGAGTCCGCACGCCCACGACGGGGGGCGTGCGGTGCGGCGGACGCGGCAGCCGACCGCGCCCGCCGCACCGCACGGACCCGAACCGTCTCACCTGTCGATGAAGCGCTCCAGCGCCTCGACCACCATCGCGTGGTCCTCGGCCTGCGGCAGACCCGAGACCGTCACCGAGCCGACGACCCCGGCTCCGACGACCGTGATCGGGAACGAACCGCCGTGCGCCGCGTACAGGTCCGGGTCCAGCCGCGAGGACTCCTCGAACGTGGTGCCCTTGGCGCGGTGGCGTGCCCCGACCAGGTACGAACTCTCGCCGTACCGCTCCACGACCCGCCGCTTGCGGTCGATCCAGGCGTCGTTGTCGGCGCTCGAGCCCGGCAGCGCGGCATGGAACAGCTGCTGCGCCCCGCGGCGGATGTCGATGGCGACCGGAGCCTCGCGCAGGTGCGCCATCTCGACCAGCATGCTGCCGAGCGCCCACGCGTCGGCGTGGGTGAACCGGCGCAGCGTGAGCCGCCGCTCCTGCTGGACGATCTCGTCGACGGTGAGGTGGGGGACCGGCTTCATCGTGTCCGTGTTCATGCGGTGACCTCCACGGTGACGGTGATCCCTTCACGGGCGGAACGGCGGGCGGCCTCCAGTACGTCCAGGGCGGCCGCGGCCTCCTCCGCGGTGACCGGCGGAGCGGCCTTCTCGCGCACCGCGGCGGCGACCGCCGCGTAGTACGCGGGGTAGTCGCCCGGCACGGTCTCCACGGGAGCGCCCCCGCCCGTCAGCGGCGACTCTCCCGCACCGACCCGGCCCCACATCGACTCCGGCTCCACGCCCCACGGCTTGCCGTCGTCCGGACGGCGGCCGGCGCGCAGAGCGTCCTCCTGCGGGTCCAGGCCGTACTTCACGTACCCGCCTGCGGAGCCCAGAACCCGGAATCGAGGGCCGAGCTGCGCGGTCGTGGCGCTGGCGTACAGATGCGAGCGGACGCCGTTGGCGTGCGTGATCGCGATGAAGGTGTCGTCGTCGGCCTGCGCGCCGGCGCGGCGCACGTCGGACTCCGCGTACACCCGCACCGCGGGGCCGAAGAGGGTCAGCGCCTGGTCGACGACATGGCTGCCGAGGTCGTAGAGGAGGCCGCCGATCTCCTGCGGGTCGCCCGACTCGCGCCAGCCGCCCTTGAGCTGCGGGCGCCAGCGCTCGAAGCGGGACTCGAAGCGCTGCACCTCGCCCAGCTCGCCGGCCTCGATGAGCTTCCGCAGGGTCAGGAAGTCGTTGTCCCAGCGGCGGTTCTGGAACGCGGAGAGCACGAGACCGCGCTCGGCGGCCAGGGCGGCGAGCGCCCGCGCCTCGGCGGCCGTACCGGCGAGGGGCTTGTCGACGACGACCGCGGTACCCGCCTCGAGGGCGGCGCGGGCGAGCGGGACATGCGTCTTGTTCGGTGTGGCGACGACCATCAGGTCGAGCTCGTCGGCCCGGGCCCACAGGCGGTCCGGCGATGCCTCGACGCGGACCCCGGGGAACGCGGTGCGGGCCTGCTCCTGCCGTTCCGGGCTGGAGGTGACGACCGTGTCGAGGACGAGTCCCTCGGTGGCGGCGATCAACGGGGCGTGGAAGACGGAGCCCGCCAGGCCGTAGCCGATGAGTGCGACGCGGAGGGGAGAGCCGGTACCAGTCATGCCGTCCACTTAAGCAACGGTGTTGCCAAACTGCAAGCGGGGCGGACAATGGAGGAGTGAACAGGAGCATGGCGGGAGTGGGAGCCAATCTGCCCGCGCTGCGCAGCCACAATGCGGCGCTCGTCCTCGACCTGCTGCGATCAGCGGGCGAGGGCGGCATCAGCAGGCTCGAACTGGCCGACGGCACGGGGCTCACACCCCAGGCCGTCAGCAAGATTGTCGCCCGGCTGCGCGAGGAGGGCACGGTCGCGGAGGCGGGACAGCGCGCGTCGACCGGCGGTAAACCGCGGACGGTGCTGCGCCTGGTGCCCTCCGCGGGGTACGCGCTGGGCGTTCATCTGGACCGGGACGAGCTGACGGTGGTCCTGGTAGACCTCGCCGGCACCCGTGTCGCCGGCCGGAAGGTCCCGCTGGACCTCGGAGCGGGCACCGATGCGGTCGTCACCAAGACGGTGGCAGAGGTCGGGGTCCTCCTGGCCGACGCGGACCCGGCAGGACCCGCCGGTCTCGTCCTCGGTGCCGCCGGCCTGCGGGTGCTCGGGGTCGGCGTCGCCATGCCGGGACCGCTCGACCACTTCAACGGCGTGACCCAGCGCGTCACCGGTTTCCCGCAGTGGGAGGGCTTTCCGCTGCGGGACGTGCTCGCCGGACGTCTCGGGCTGCCCGTCGTCCTCGACAAGGACACCAACGCCGCGGCCCTCGGCATCGCCCTGCGCGGCCCCGGCGACTCCTTCGCCTACCTCCACCTCGGCACCGGGCTCGGCGCCGGACTCGTCCTCGGCGGCGTGCTCTACCGGGGCGCACGCACCGACGCGGGCGAGTTCGGCCACCAGGTGATCCAGCTCGACGGGCCCCTGTGCACCTGCGGCAGACGCGGCTGCATCGAGGTGCTCTGCCTGGAAGCGGTCGCCCGTGGCGACATCGCGGGCGCCGCCCGTGTCCTCGGCGTCGGCGCCACCAACCTCGTGGAACTCCTCGACATCGAACGGGTCCTCCTGGGCGGCCGTGTCGTCGACGCCCAGGCGGACGATTTCGTACAGGGAGTGCGGGCCGTGCTCGCCCAGCGCGCCGATGTCCCCGTGACGGCTGCCGCGGGGGACGGCGAGCAGACCGTCGCCGACGGCGCCGCCCAGCTCGTGCTCGCCCCGCTCTTCGGCCGGTCGGAAGCGGTCGCCCCGGCCGCCGCGTCCCCGGAGGGACCGCAGGCCAATCCTCCGGCGCCGGAAATACGCTGACAGGAGGGGCGTTCGGCCGCTGATCGGCCGTACCGGGCCCGCGGTGCCCGCGCCGGCGGGCACACATGGCACGGTCCCGGGCCACGCCCGGGCGATCCCGGCAGTACGCGAGCAAGCAAAGGCCTGCCTCTCATGCGAACGCGCAATGCCCTCGCCCTCGGAGCCGTCGCGGCGCTGATCGCGTCCGCGGTGGTCAGCGGCTCCGCCGCCATCGCCGCCCGCGGCACCCAGCGGTCCGTCACCGCCGCGTCCACCGCGCCGGCCGAGGACCGGTCGGGCGACCGGCCCGCCGACCGCGCGCCCACCTGCGGCAAGGTCTCCGACCCGGTGTTCCCGATCGGGACCCGGATTGATGGCGGTCCCACCACCGTCCGGGCGGGGTCGGGCTTCCACTCCTGGTCGGTGGAGCTCACGAACAGCACCCGCGAGACCTGTCACCGGATCCACCCGGTGATCGTCCTCACCGCCCAGGACCGCGGACTCACCGAGGACCGCGTCACCCTCGAGTTCTACGACCCGGACGCGGAACGGTGGCGCCCGGTCGTGCTCGAGGAGACCACCGAGGACGAGATCGTCGGCGTCTTCGACGGCTTCCAGGGCTTCGTCGTACCCGCCGGCGGGACGCTCACCGTACGGACCAGGCTCTCGCTCTCCGCCGACACGCCCTCGAACACGGTCACGGTCAACGCCGCCGTCGTGCAGCGCAAGGGGGACGACGGCGACTGGGTGGGGGCCTCGGGGGACCACCGCTTCACCGTCGTGGCGGGGGAGGGGAGCCGGTCAGCCGGGCCCAGCCCCGCCCGGACCACCACGGACCCGTCCCGCAGCGCGTCGCCGGCCCCGGTCACGCCCGCCGGGGTGTCGCCGAGCCGTTCCGGCCAGCTCGCCACCATCGGCTCCGGACCGCTCACCCGTATCGGCGTCGGGGTCGGGGGCGCGATCCTGCTGGGCGCGGGCGCCCTGGCGCTCCTCACCCGCCGCCGGCGCGTCGCCCGGCCCCGCCGGCGCGTCGCCCGGCCCCGCCGGCGCTGAGCCGCGCCGGCCCACGGGCCGGCCGGGCAGCCCCCGGGGGCATCCGCTCCAGCCGCGCCCGCCGGCCGCCGGCGGCCGGTCGTGCCGGGCCGACGCCGAACGTTCACCCGGGCCTGGGAACATCCACCGGTGGACTACCCGAACGACCAGGCACCCGGCGCTCCCGTCCGCTCCGGCATCCCGGAGCACGGACGCATCCCCAAGTACTACGCGGTCAAGGCCCGTATCTCCGCGCTGATCGACGAACTCGGCGAAGGCGGCAGGCTGCCTCCCGAACGCGACCTCGCGCCGCGCTTCGACGTCTCCCGTGAGACCGTCCGCCAGGCACTGCGCGAGCTGCTGCTGGAGGGCCGGCTGCGCCGGCAGGGGCGCGGCACGGTGGTCGCCGGTCCCAAGCTGGAGCAGCCGCTGTCCCTGGCCAGCTACACCGAAGGCGTCCGCAGGCAGGGGCGCAGGCCGGGCCGCCGCCTGACCGCGCTCGACCGCTTCCCCTGCTCCGCGGCGCTCGCCGCGGAGATCGGTGTGCCGCGCGGAGAGCCGGTGTGGCACATGGAGCGCGTGCTGCTCGCCGACGACGAGCGGGTGGGACTCGAGAGCACGTACGTCGCCGTGGCCCGGGTACCGGACCTGGAGACCGACTTCGATCCCGACTCGTCCTTCTACGCCTACCTCCGCGACCGGCTCGGGATCTCCTTCGGCGACGCGGACGAGCGGATCGAGACCGTCCTCGCCACGCCCCGGGAGGCGCTGCTCATCGGCACGCCGCCCGCGCTGCCGATGCTGCTGCTCCACCGGGTCTCGCGGGACACGGCCGGTGAGCCGCTGGAGCGTGTGCGCACCCTCTACCGCGGTGACCGGTTCAGCTTCACCACGCGGCTGGACCGGGGCGCCGGCGAGGACTGAGCGGACGGCCGGGGCGCGCGGCCGGCACCCCGTCCCTCAATGTCACGAGAAGATAACGGGTCTGGTCCAAGTTTGGGTGCCCGTTCACCGGCCCGTCGCTGCACGGACCGGGGCAGGACACCGCCCACCGCGACCGTTCGAGGCGTGAGAGTCATCGTCGTAGGAGCCGGCGTGGTGGGAACCATGCACGCCTGGCACGCAGTGGAACGCGGCCACGAGGTCGTACAGATCGAACGGGAGAAGGAGGCCAGGGGCGCGAGCCTGCGCAACTTCGGGCAGGTGTGGGTCAGCGGCCGGGCCGGCGGCGAGGAGCTGGAGACCGCGCTGCGCGCCCGCGAGCTGTGGGAGGAGATCGGCGGCCGGGTACCGGGCGTCGGCTTCCGGGCCAACGGCTCGCTCACCCCCGTCCGCACGGACGCCGAACTGGCCGTCGCTCAGGCGGCCGTCGCCCGGACGGACGCCGCCGCCCGCGGCTACAAGCTGCTGACGCCCGCGGAGGCCCGGGCGGTCAATCCGGCACTGCGCGGCGCTTTCACGGCGGCGCTGTACTGCGAGCGGGACGCCGCCGTCGAGCCGCGTACCGCGCAACTCGCCCTCAAGGAAGCGCTGCTGGCCTCCGGCCGCTACACCTTCCTCGGCGGACGCGAGATCCGCGACCTCGTCGGCGAGCACGGCGTACGCGACGACCACGGCGATGTGCACACCGGGGACGCGGTCGTGCTGTGCCCCGGCGCGGCACTCTCCGGCCTCGTCCGCGAACTCGTCCCGGACCTGCCCGTACGGCGCGTCCGCCTCCAGATGATGCAGACCGACCCGTTGGGCGAGCCGCTCACCACCTCCGTCGCCGACGCCGACAGCTTCCGCTACTACCCGGCGTACGACTCCGCGGCCCTCGACGCCGCCCAGCCGCAGGCGCCGGTCGCCGCCGAGCACCGGATGCAGCTGCTGATGGTGCAGCGCCGGGACGGCGGCCTGACCATCGGCGACACCCACGAATACGAGCACCCCTTCGCCTTCGACACCGTCGAGGAGCCGTACGAGCACCTCACCGAGCTCGTCGAGGGCTTCCTCGGACGGCCGCTGCCGAGGATCCGCCGCCGCTGGGCCGGTGTGTACGCGCAGTGCACCGACACCGCCCGTGTCGTCCACCGGCAGCAGGTCCGTGACGGCGCCTGGCTGGTGACCGGGCCCGGCGGGCGCGGCATGACCTGTTCGCCGGCGATCGCCGAGCGCACCGCGAACGAACTGGGCTGGTGAGGAAGTTGACGTCCCTGAACCTCGTCGTACTGGACATGGCCGGTACGACCGTCGCCGACGGCGGCCTCGTCGAAAAGGCCTTCCGGCTGGCCGCGGAACGCCTCGGCGAGGACCCGGCCACGATGATCGACCACGTCCGGGCGACGATGGGCGAGTCCAAGATCTCCGTCTTCCGCCATCTGCTCGGCGACGGGACGCGGGCACAGCAGGCGAACGCGGCCTTCGAGCAGGCGTACGGCGAGCTCGTCGACGGCGGGCACATCGCGCCCGTGCCGGGCGCCGCCGAAGCGATCGCACGGCTCCAGGGCCAGGGCCGGACCGTGGTCCTGACCACCGGGTTCGCCCGCGTCACCCAGGACGCGATCCTCGCGGCACTGGGCTGGCAGGACCTCGTCCCGCTCACGCTCTGCCCGGCCGACGCCGGCGGCCGGGGACGCCCCCACCCGGACATGGTGCTCGGCGCGTTCCTGCGGACGGGCGCCGTGGACGACGTGCGACGGACGGTGGTCGCGGGCGACACCTCGTACGACATGCTCAGCGGCGTGCGCGCCGGGGCCGGTGTCGTCGCGGGCGTGCTGACCGGCGCGCACGGCGCTCCGGCACTGCGGGCCGCGGGCGCGACGCACGTCATCGGCTCGGTCGCCGAACTGCCCGGACTGCTCGCACGGGTGGAGCGCGCGGAATGACCGGCACCACCGCCCCGGTCCGCATCCGGTCCGGCATCCGCTTCGACTCCGTCTCCGTCGCCTACGGCGGGAACACGGTCCTCGACGCCCTCGACCTCAATGTCGAGCCCGGCGAGGTCATGGCCCTGCTCGGCCCCTCCGGCTCCGGCAAGACCACCGCGCTGAGGGCCGTCGCCGGCTTCGTCCGGCCGGCCGCCGGGCGGGTGTTCATCGGTGACCGTGACGTCACCGACGTGCCGCCGCACCGGCGCGGCATCGGGATGGTCGTCCAGCAGTACGCGCTCTTCCCGCACATGCGGGTCAAGGACAACGTGGCCTTCGGACTGAAGGCCCGGAAGACGCCCAAGCGGGAGATCCCCGGCCGAGTGGCGGAGGCGCTGGAACTCACCGGCATGGCCGCGTACGCCGAGCGGCATCCCCGTGAGCTGTCCGGCGGGCAGCAGCAGCGCGTCGCCATCGCACGGGCGCTGGCGATCCGGCCGGACGTCCTGCTGCTCGACGAGCCGCTGTCCGCGCTCGACGCGCAGCTGCGGTCGGGGATGCTCGGGGAACTGGCGCGCCTGCACCGCGAACTGCCGGACGTCTCGATCCTCTACGTCACCCACGACCAGGTCGAGGCCCTGACCCTCGCCGACCGGATCGCGGTCATGGACCAGGCACGGCTGTGGGACTGCGGCACGCCGCAGGAGCTGTACCGCAGGCCGCGGACGCACTTCACGGCGTCGTTCGTCGGCAACGCGAACCTGCTGCCGGTCCGCGTGGTCGCGGGCGGGGTGTCCTTCGCGGGCACGGACCTCGCGGTGGCCACCGACCGGGCCGCACCGGGCGCCGACGCGACGCTGTGCGTACGCCCGCACCTGGTGGGCCTGGGGGAGGGCCCGAACGCCCTTCGGGGCACGCTCTCGGAGGTCCAGTGGCGGGGCGCCACGCACCGGCTGTACGTGGACGTGGCCGGCCATCGGGTGAAGGCGGACCTGCGCGAGCTGCGCGATCCGCCGGAGCTGGGCGCGGAGGTGACGCTGCACTTCGCGCCGGAGGACGCGGTGCTGCTGGGGGCGGGGGTGTCCGATGCGTAGCACGTCCTCGCCGGCTGGGACGCCGTCCCCCGCGACGCCCGCCCCCGGCGGAGCCGCGGGCGGTGCCGCGCCTGTGGCGGCACGCGCCGGGACCGGGGCCGGCCCCGCGCCGGCGCCACGGCGGCGTCGTACGGGCGTGCCCGCCTGGGTATGGGTGCTGCCGCCGGTCGTCGTGCTGGGCCTGGTGTTCCTGTACCCGCTCGCGCTCGTCGTCCGGGAAAGTCTCGCGCCCGGGGCCTACGCGGACGTGCTGGCCTCCGAGGCGTTCCGGGACGCGCTCGTCACCACCGTGTGGCTCGCCGTCGGAGCCACCGTCGGGTGTCTCGTCCTCGGGTTCGTACTCGCCCTCGTCATCGCCTTCGTGCCGTTCCCCGGCGCCAGGGCGGTGGCCCGGTTCGTCGACGTGTTCCTCTCCTTCCCCTCGTTCCTCATCACCCTCGCCCTGCTGTTCGTCTACGGCACCGTGGGCATGGCCAACGGGCTGTGGACCGACGCCACCGGGGCCGCGGAGGGGCCGTTCCGGTTCCTCACCACCCCGTGGGGCGTACTCCTCGCGGAGATCACGTACTTCACGCCCTTCGTGATGCGGCCGCTGCTCGCCGCGTTCTCGCAACTGGACACCGCGCAGCTGGAGGCCGCCTCCTCGCTGGGCGCGCGGCCGGCACGGATCGTGCGCCGGGTGATCCTGCCCGAGGCGCTGCCCGCGCTCGCCGCCGGCGGCTCCCTCGTGCTCGTGATGTGCCTCAACGAGTTCGGCATCGTCCTGTTCACCGGGGCCAAGGGCACAACCACCCTGCCGATGCTCGTCCACAGCAAGGCGATCCTCGAGTCCGACTACGCGGCGGCCTGCGTCGTCGCCGTCGTCAACGTCGCGCTCTCCGTGGGTCTTTACAGCCTCTACCGAATGGTCGGCCGCCGTGTTGGTGCATAGCCGCACGGGGAAGTGGGCCGCCTGGGCGCTCTTCCTCGTCCTCTTCCTGCCGCTGTTCGCGCTGCCGCTGCTCGTCGTCGTCGCGGCGTCGTTCGCCACCAACTGGTCCGGAGCCTTGCCGTCCGGTCCGACCGCGGAGCACTACGCGTCCGCGCTGCGCGGCGAGTCCTTCCAGGCGCTCACCACCAGCCTGGTCACCGCCGTGACCGCCAGCCTGCTCGCGCTGCTCCTCGGCAGCTGGGCGGCGCTCGCCGCCGCGTCCCTCAAGGAGCCGGCACGGAAGGCGGTGGACGCGCTGTTCATGCTGCCCGTCGCCGTGCCCTCCGTCGTGGTGGGCCTCGCCGTCCTTGTCGCC
Organism: Streptomyces sp. OZ13; assembly: GCF_052068155.1. Taxonomy (NCBI): domain Bacteria; kingdom Bacillati; phylum Actinomycetota; class Actinomycetes; order Kitasatosporales; family Streptomycetaceae; genus Streptomyces; species Streptomyces sp. OZ13. The sequence goes on from NZ_JBQHCZ010000011.1 coordinate 179,079, forward strand.
TTCTCGCAGCCGCCGATCCTCCTCAACGGCACCCGCTGGATCGTGATCCTGGCGCACACCGTCCTCGTCACCGCGTTCGCCCACCGGTCGGTCTCCGCGGCGATCCGGCGCCTCGACCCCGTGTACGAACAGGCGGCGGCCAGTCTCGGCGCCCCGCCCCGGTACGTGCTGTGGCGGGTGCGCCTGCCGCTGCTGCTGCCGTCCCTGAACGCTGCCGCCGGGCTCTGCTTCGCCCTCTCCATGGGCGAGTTGAGCGCCACGATGATGCTCTACCCGCCGGACTGGCTGCCCCTGCCGGTGCTGGTCTTCACCGCCACCGACCGCGGCTCCCTGTTCACCGGCTCCGCCGTCGCCGTCGTCCTGATGGCGGCCACGCTGCTCGTCCTGCTCGCCGTCTCCCGCGTCCGTACCAAGGCATCCTTCCGCTAGGAGAAGCACACGTCATGCGCAAGAACCTCCGCCCGCTCGCCGCCGTCACCGGCAGCCTCGCCCTCGTCGCCGCCCTCACCGCCTGCCAGGGCGGCTCCACGGCCGCCGACGAGAAGACCGTCACCGTCTACAGCGCCGACGGCCTCAAGGGCGAGAACGGCGACGGCTGGTACGACCGGGTGTTCAAGGACTTCGAGAAGGAGACCGGCATCCGGGTCGCATACGTCGAGGGCGGCTCCGGCGAGATGGTCCAGCGTGCCCTGCGCGAGAAGCGCAACACGCAGGCCGACGTCCTGGTCACCCTGCCGCCGTTCATCCAACAGGCCGACTCGAAGGGGCTGCTCCAGGCGTACGAGCCCGAAGGCTCCGACCAGGTCGGCGACGGCGACAAGTCCGGCGACGGCAAGTGGACCTCCGTCGTCAACAACTACTTCTCCTTCATCTACAACAAGAAGGAGCTGAAGGAGGCGCCGAAGACCTGGCAGGAGCTGCTGGACGGGGAGTTCAGGAACAGGCTCCAGTACTCCACCCCCGGCGTCGCCGGGGACGGGACCGCCGTCGTCATCAAGGCCATGCACGACTTCGGCGGCCAGGAGCCGGCCATGGAGTACCTGGAGAAGCTCCAGGCCAACAACGTCGGCCCGTCCTCCTCCACCTCCAAGCTGGCGCCCAAGGTCGACAAGGGCGAACTGCTCGTCGCCAACGGCGACGTCCAGATGAACTTCGCGCAGTCCAGGTCCATGCCCAACCTCGGCATCTGGTTCCCGGCCGGGGACAGCGGCAGGCCGACCACCTTCGCCCTGCCCTACGCCGCCGGCCTCGTCACCGATGCCCCGCACACCGCCAACGGCAAGAAGCTGCTCGACTTCATGCTCGCCCGGAAGGCGCAGCAGCAGGTCAGCGAGATCGGCGGCGGCTTCCCCGCCCGCAAGGACGTCGAGCCCGTCGACGCGAACGCGACCGCGCTGTTCCGGCTGATGGAGGGCGTCGACGTGTTCGAGCCGGACTGGAAGTCCATCGACAAGAACCTCCCCGCGTACATCGACGCCTGGAAGTCCGCGACCGGTGGCTGAGAGTTCACCGCATCGCTCTGGCGACCCGCGCCCGGTAGCGAAAAGATAACGGGTACGGACCAACGCCCCTGCCTGGCAGGGGCGTTGGCGTGCGCGTGCCACCTTCCCGACGAACGCCGACCTCTCGACGGAGGAACCCGTGCCGATCAACGGCATCTCCCGCCGCACCGTCCTCGCCGCCGGCGCCGCCGGCGCCGCCACCGCGGCGACCGCGGCCACCACGACACTCGCCGCCGCCACGGCCCACGCGGCCGCACCCACCCTCCCGAACGGCACCAGCAAGGACAAGGTGCTCGTCATCGGCATGGACGGGCTGCGCCACGACCGCATCGACGCCGCCGACGCGCCGCACCTCAAGGCGATGATGGCGAACGGCACATACGGAACGTCCCTGCTGTACGCCCACCCGATGGCCGCCACCTCCTCCGGCCCCGGCTGGTCGACCATCTCGACCGGTGTCTGGCCCGACAAGCACGGCGTCAGGGACAACACGTTCACCGGCAAGAACTACGGCCGCTACCCGGGCTTCCTGGCCCGCCTCTCCCAGGTGCGGCCCGAGCTGTCGACGTACGCCGCCGTCGACTGGAAGCCGCTGGACACGCAGGGCACGGTCACCCCGGGCGCCGACGCCAAGCTCGTCCTGGACGGCGACCGCGACGGCTACACCGGCCACGACGCCACCATCGCCACCGAGACCGAATCGATCCTGCGCCACCAGAACCCGGACGTCCTCTTCGTCTACTTCGGCCAGACCGACATCGTCGGCCACAACTCCGGTGCCGCGAGCAGGGCGTACCTCGACGCCATCGCCGTCCAGGACGGCTACGTCGGCCGGCTGTGGGCCGCCGTCAAGGCCCGCCCCTCGTACGCCACGGAACGCTGGACCGTCATCGTCGCCACCGACCACGGCCACCTCGACGCGGGCGGTCACGGCGGCAGCGCCATCGAGGAGCGCCGCACCTTCGTCCTCGCCCAGGGGCCGGGCATCGCCGCCGGGGCGCGCCCGGTCGACACCCGGCTCGTCGACGTCGCCGCGACGGTCTTCAAGCAGCTCGGCATCACCCCCGACCCGGCCTGGGCCCTGGACGGCAAGCCGGTCCAGGAGCGCTCGGCCGACCCCTTCGACTCGCTGTACTCCTCGCTCTCCACACGGGTCGACGAGACCGGCATCCCGGCCGGGACCACCGGCTTCACGCACACCCCGCCCAGTGGCTGGTCCGTCGTCAACAACGCGATGGGCACCGGCGGCACGACCGAGTGGCGCGGCTGGGCCTTCGCCACCGACGAGTTCTGGTCCCGGACCCAACGCGACCAGTCGCGTGAGCTCAACGTCCGCTCCCGCGGCGTCTTCGCGGTCGCCGACTCCGACGAATGGGCGGACAGGTCCTTCTCCGGCACGTACGACTCGACCCTGGTCGGCCCCGCCTACGACGTCTCCGGCGCGAGCAGGGTGACGCTCTCCTTCACCACGCTCTACCGGCACGAGGGCGGCCAGACCGCACGGGTCCTCGCCTCCTTCAACGGCGGTACGCCGACGCTGGTCAAGAGCTACACCGCCGATGTCCTGTCCCAGCCGCAGTCGCTCGCCGTGGACGTGCCCCCCGGCGCCTCCAGCGTGAGTTTCCGCTTCCACTACACGGGCGCCAACAACTGGTACTGGGTGATCGACGGGGTAAGGATCCGGACTTCCTGATTAGGCTGGGGGCGTCGCCACAGCGCAGTCGCGGCGCCCCAGCACGCACGATCCGTACGGCAGGAGTCCGTCTGATGGCAGAGCGCAAGCCGATCGAATCCTGGCTCACCGACATGGACGGTGTCCTCATCCACGAGGGCGTCCCGATTCCCGGCGCCGACGCCTTCATCAAGAAGCTGCGGGAGACCGGGAAGCCGTTCCTGGTCCTCACCAACAACTCCATCTACACGGCCCGCGACCTGCACGCACGCCTGGCCCGCATGGGTCTCGACGTGCCGGTGGAGAACATCTGGACGTCGGCGCTGGCCACCGCGCAGTTCCTCGACGACCAGCGGCCGGGCGGCACCGCCTACGTCATCGGCGAGGCCGGGCTGACCACGGCGCTCCACGACATCGGCTACATCCTCACCGACCACGACCCCGACTACGTGGTGCTCGGCGAGACCCGCACCTACAGCTTCGAGTCGCTGACCAAGGCGATCCGGCTGATCAACGGCGGCGCCCGGTTCATCTGCACCAACCCCGACAACACCGGCCCCTCCGCGGAGGGGCCGCTCCCCGCGACGGGCTCCGTCGCCGCGCTGATCACCAAGGCGACCGGCAAGGACCCGTACTTCGCGGGGAAGCCCAACCCGCTGATGATGCGGACCGGACTGAACGCCATCGGCGCGCACTCCGAGACCAGCGCGATGATCGGCGACCGGATGGACACCGACGTGCTCGCCGGGCTCGAGGCCGGCATGGAGACCTTCCTGGTGCTCACCGGTTCCACGACGCCTGCTCTGGTCGACCGCTACCCGTTCCGGCCGTCCAAGGTCGTCGACTCGATCGCGGACCTCGTCGACCGTATCTGAGCAGGTCAGCGGCGTCGGCCGGGATCGGCGGCCGGTCCTGCGGATGCGGAAACGACCCAGACGCGTGACTCTGGCGGTATCAGGAGGTTCACGATGCGTACTGGTTCCATAGCTTTCCGTGTGGCAGGGGTGGTCGCCGTGCTGGTCATGGCGCCCGCGACCGCCGCATTCGCCGGCAACTCCGTGAAGGTCACGGTGAACCCCGCCGCCACCCGGCCCGGCGGCGAGGTCGAGATCCGCGTCGTGGGCTGCCGGGACAGATCCGGCGCCGCCCGGTCCCACGCCTTCGTCGGCGACGCCGAACTGTCGGCGAAGGGCGGGCACGGCTGGCTGACCGGCAGGGCGGAGGTCAGAGCCGACGCCGAGCCCGGCACCTACGCCCTGCGGGTCACCTGCGACCTCCGCGACCACCGGGACGCGGGCAGCGTCCAGGTCGAGCGCCACCCGCACCGGCCGTCCCACCCGGCGCGGCCGTCGCAGCCGTCGAAGCCGAGACCGTCGCACACCCCCGGGTACGAGGAACCACCGGACCGCCCGTCCCCCGGCGCGCCACCGCCCCACGAATCACCCGTCGCCCCCGTACGGGCGGGTGGCGGCGGCGCCGCCGTGCTCGCCGCCCCGGTCTCGACCGTCGACGCGGAGGACGCCGGACCCAGCACCCCGCAGACCGTCGTCGGCCTCGCCCTCGCGGGTGTGGCCGCCGTCGCCGTGGCCCTGCGCAGCGCCCGCCGCCGCCGGCGGACGGGCGCCGACTAGTCATGTCCGGCGCCGACCGTCCCGCGCCCTCGTCCCCCACCCCCGGCAACGGCCGACTCGTCACCGGAGTGGCCTGGGCGGTGCTGGTCCTCGGACTGTGGCTGTGGGGGAGCGAGGCCCCGGGCGCGCACCTCGGCAGCTCCGCGCCGACCACCGGCGACATCGCCGCGGTGGGCCGCCCGCCCGGCATCCCGATGCCCGCCCCGCACCGGCCGATCGACGCCGCGGAACCCCGGCGGGTGTCCGTTCCCGCCGTCGGCATCGCCGCGCCCGTCGTGCCGCGCGGCCTCGACGCCGCCGGAGCGGTCGACCCGCCCCCGTTGGAGACTCCGCAGACCGTGGGCTGGTACGGCGACGGCACCGAGCCCGGGGAGCCCGGCGCCGCGCTGCTCGTCGGGCACGTCGACACGGAGACGAAGCCCGCCGTGTTCTACGGGCTGAGCGCCGCCCGGCCGGGCGAGAGGATCGAGGTGACCCGGGCCGACGGTTCCGTCGCGGAGTTCACCATCGACGACGTCAAGGTCTTCTCCCGCGACCGGTTCGACCCGCAGAAGGTCTACGGCCCGCGCCAGGAGGGCCGTGCCGAACTGCGCCTCATCACCTGCGGCGGCACCTTCGACCGTGCGGCCGGCACCTACACGGCGAACGTTGTCGTGTACGCGTATCTGACGGGCGTCTCCGCGGCCTGACAGACCGCTCGGGCACGCGGCCGCCGGCGCGTGGCGGGCGCTCGTCACGGTATGCCGACGAGAGCGGGCGGACCTGAGGAGCGCCGCCCCGTGTGTGCCAGGATGGATCGACCGGTCCTGTCCGGGGGGACCCACGGGACCGGACCGTACGCACTGTGCACCAAGGGGGAGTGGATGTACCGCAGTTTGGTCGGCCTGGGTGCCCGGACGGGCGCGTGCCTGGCCGCCGCGGGAGCGGTGCTGCTGACGGCGGGCTGTTCCTCCGACGGCGACGGCGGCAAGGACGACCGGCCGGTCGTCAGCCAGCAGCCCAAGGGCGACGACCCGTTCTGGGTCAACCCGGACGGCAAGGCGGCCCGGCAGGTCGCCGCCTACCGCGAGAACGGCGAGACGGAGAACGCCGAACTGATCAGGAAGATCGCGGCGCAGCCGGCCGGCGAATGGATCGGCCCGGACGATCCGGCGGCGGAGGCCGAGGGCATCACAGAGGCGGCCGCGAAGGCCGACCGGGACGCCGTGCTCGTCCTCTACAACATCCCGCACCGCGACTGCGGCCAGTTCTCCAAGGGCGGCGCCGCCGACGGGAACGCCTACCGGGCATGGGTCGACAGCGTCGCCAAGGGCATCGGCGACCGGCGGGCCACGGTGATCCTCGAGCCGGACGCGGTGCTGCACCTGGTGGACAGCTGCACCCCGCAGGAGTTCCACGAAGAGCGGTACGACCTGCTCAAGGGAGCCGTGGAAAGGCTGAAGCGGCAGCCGGGGGCGAAGGTGTACCTGGACGCCGGCAACGCGGGCTGGTCCAACCCGGACGCGCTGTACGAGCCGCTGAAGCGGGCCGGTGTGGAGCAGGCCGACGGTTTCGCGGTGAACGTCTCCAACTTCTACCCGACCGACGCCAGCAAGCAGTTCGGCAAGAAGCTCTCGGAGAAGTTCGGCGGGAAGCACTTCGTCATCGACACCAGCCGTAACGGCAACGGCCCCTACACGGAGGGCGATCCGGCGGAGAACTGGTGCAACCCGCCCGGCCGTGCGCTGGGTGAGCCGCCGACCACCAAGACCGGCGACCCCCTCGTCGACGCCTATCTGTGGGTCAAGCGGCCCGGCGAGTCCGACGGCGACTGCAAGGGCGGCCCCAAGGCGGGCGACTGGTGGCCCGAGTACGCGCTCGATCTGGCCCGGAACACCAAGTAGAGATACGGGAGGGCCCGGCAGCCGGGGACGCGCTGCCGGGCCCTCCCGCGTTCAGGGGCCGTTACGGGACCTCGACCCACACCGCCTCGGACGGTGTGCCGGCCTCGTCCGTCACGAAGAACATGTAGTAACCGGACGGCACGAGTGCCCTGTTCCTGGGCACGGTGATCTCCACGCCGTCAGCGGTCTTCTTCATCTCCAGCGCGATCGAGCGCTGGTCGACGTCGGTGACGTGGGTGACCGCGCTGGGACGCATCAGCTTCGCCGTCTTCAGCGCCTTCCCGCTCTTGACCTTGAAGGTGCCCTTCTCGCCGCGTTCGATCGTCTTCGGCCCGCCGGTCACCTCGGGCCTGCTGTCCCGGTAGAGGTAGGGCGGGGTGTAGATCTCGATGCGCTGCTCGAAGACACCCGGCCGGGTGTTGGCCTTGTCGGAGAAGAGGGAGTCCGAGCCGAAGATCATGACCCGCCCGTCGGGCAGCAGCACGGAACCGGAGTGGTAGTTGCGGCCCACGGCCGGGTCGGCGACGCGCTTGTACGTCCCCGTCTTCGGGTCGTACGTGCGGGCCTGGAGCACATCGGATCCGCCGCGCCCCCGGTAGTCCTCCGAGCCGCCGGTGACGAGTACGGAGTCGTCGGGCAGCAGCGAGGCGCTCGGGTAGCGGGTGCCCCTGTCCAGCGAGGGTCCGTCCTTGAAGCGGGGATTGTCGGCCTTGAGGTCGACCAGCCGGGACTTCTCGCTCGACTTCTCCGACTCGCCGACTCCGCCGCCGCCGATGACCATGAACTTCTGGTCCTGGGCGGGCGGCAGCATGACCGTCGCGGAGGTCTCCATCCGGTCGGGGTCGGACAGGCCGGGGATCTTGGTGAACTTGTTGGTGTCCAGGTCCCAGACGCCCGGGTCGCGGCCCACCTCGGCGGGCCCGTAACCGGCGTTGGAGCCGGAGTAGAACAGCTTGCCGTTGTCCATCAGGAAGATCGCCGGGTAGGTGGGGAACTTCCTGATGACCCCGGTGTACTCCCAGGTCTTCGTCTTCGGGTCGTAGATCTCGTCCTTGCCGGGCACGATCTGCCCGATCTCGTCGAGGCCGGAGAGCGAGAGGACCTTGCCGTCCTCGAGGGTGGTCAGCGTGGGATACCAGCGGGCCTCGTTCATGGGGTCGACGGGGACGTACTTCTCCGCGACCGGGTCGAACTCGAAGGCCTCCTTGATGCCCTGGAAGTCCTTCTTGTCGAGGGCGAGTTTCTGGGCGATGCCGTAGACGTTGCGTGCGTCGGATCCCTTGAGGCCCTGCACACGGTAGTTGTCCTCGGTGCCGGTCTCGTACTGCTTGCCCGACTGCTCGGCCTCGACGTAGATGCGGCCGAGGCCCGCCTCGGTGCGCAGGAAGCGGCCGGTCTTCGGGTCGAAGATCTTCTTCGCCTTCTCCACCAGGACCGGGTCCTTGGAGACGAACGTCCTGCCGTTCTTCTTCCCGGTGAACTTGGTGCCCGCGGGCAGGGTCTTGGGCGCGTCCGGGTCCTCGTTGTGGACGATCATCAGGCCGCCGGCCTTGGTGACGTCGCCCTTGAGCTTCTCGTACCGCTTGGTGCCGCCCGCGACCAGCAGCTTGCCGTCGGGCAGCTGGGTGTGCCCGGCGCAGAACATGTCCTTGGGGGTGGGGATCTTCTTGAACTTGTTCGTCTCCGGGTCCCACAGCACCGACTCGAACTTCTTGGCGTCGAAGTTCTTCTGGTTGTTGCCGGAGCCGGCGATGAGCAGCACCTTGCCGGTGTGCAGCAGCGCGGCGTGGATGCTGTTGATCCTGAACTCGGAGGGGACGTCGAGGAAGTCCCAGTGTCCGTTCGCCGCCTTGTACTCCGGCTTGTTGATCTCGTAGTCGTGGTACTGCTCCGAGCCGAAGCGCCAGATGGCGGGCCCGTTGAACCCGGCGACCACCACGATCACCGCCGCGCCGATGGCTATTCGGCGGGCGCGGTTCTTGCGGTGGTTCGGCCGCGCGGGCATCGTGCTCATTTCTTACGTCCCCCAAGGGCGATCTGCATGGTCTGGTCCGTGGCCGCTCCGGGACCTGGTCGGGGGTCCGCGAAGCGGGGCCGTTGCTGCGGCACATGAGGTCCGCCGGAGCCCGGCCCGTCCGGGGGCCCGTCTCCCGTGCGCCCTCTCCTGCGCTTCTTCTTCTCCGCGGCGATGCCGTGCCGCCAGGCGAAGATGGGCGCGGCCGTGATCAGCAGCGCCAGCGACGCCCAGGTGATCATCGCCGGATGGTTGTGCCCGAACCAGAACGACGAGGCGAGCGAGCCCCCGAAGACGGCGATGAAGAACAGGTGGATGCGGAACGTGCCGAACAGGGTGTCGGGGCTGGACGAGTCGCCCTTGGGGGTCACCACGAACGAGCTCTTGCGCCGCAGCACGGCGTCCATCAGCGAACGGGCGTAGATGGGCGCGGAGAGCGCCGACATCACCATTCCGGCGAGACCGCCGGAGCCCTCCGGCTCGTGCGGCGACACGTTGTGCCGGCGGTTCCAGATGTACAGGCCGATCTGGAGGGCGGAGGCGTTGCCGTAGAGCATCATCCAGATGGCCGGGTCGATCTGCACGCCGGAGGCGCCCATGCCCAGGAACAGCGCGCAGCTCAGCGCCGCGAGGATCCAGTTGAGGGCCGACATCGGATAAAAGATGATCATCATCGTGTAGTTGAAGAGCTTGCCGGGCGGCAGGGTGCCGAAGCCCTTCCAGTACTGCTTGAGGATCGTCTCGTACGTGCCGCGGGACCAGCGCAGCTGCTGGGTGAAGAAGTCGGTCCAGGCCGTGGGGCCCTCGCCGACGGCCAAGACGTCGGGCGTATAGACCGAGCGCCACTTGTTGCCGGTGGCCGGGTTCGTGGCGCGGTGCATCTCGAAGCCGGTGGCCATGTCCTCGGTGATCGAGTCGTACAGGCCGCCGATCTGCTTGATGGCCCTGATGCGCACGGCGTTGGACGTGCCGACGAACATCGGTGCGCCGTAGCGGTTGCCCGCCCGCTGGATCAGGGCGTGGAAGAGGAACTGCTGCGACTCGGCGGCCTTGGTGACGAAGGTGTCGTAGTTGCCGTAGACCTGCGGGCCGATGACGAAGCCGACGTCCGGGTCGCGGAAGTAGCCGAGCATCCGCTCCAGGTAGTTGGGCAACGGGACGTGGTCGGTGTCGACGGAGGCGAAGAAGTCGTAGTCGCCGCCGTGCGCCTCGAGCCAGGCGTTGTAATTGCCGTGCTTGGTCTTCGCCCGGTGCGCGCCCTTCTCCTGGTTCCACCTGGCGACGCCCTTGCGGGAGAAGTGGTGGACACCGAGACGGGCGCAGACCTCCTTGACGGCCGGGTCGTCGCCCTCGTCGAGGAGCCAGACGTGCATCGGACCCCGGTGCCGGATCTTCACCGCCGCCTCCAGGGTCTTCGTCACCATCTCCAGGGGCTCCTTGCCCGGCACGAAGGAGGTGAGGAAGGCGACGCGGGTGCCGGACTCCGGCACCACCGGCACCGGGTCGCGTGCCACCAGCGTCGCGTGGGCGTTGGACAGCACGTTCATCGTCCGGAACAGCTCGATCAGACCGATCGACACGAGCATGACGATGTCGAGGACGAGCAGCAGGTCGTTCTTGAGGTTCGGGTCGCGGTCGGTCCAGTGCTGCGGCTGCATCAGCCAGGCGAACAGGCCCAGCGACAGCAGCGGCGCCGCGCCGAGCAGCAGCGCGGCACGTATCCGGTGGGGCTCCTGCGAGAGGAGGGAGCGGTACCGGACCTTGTACGGCCGGTTCGGGTCGGGCTGCGTGAGGGGGCCCGCCAGCCGGCTGTAGTGCTCGTAGTCGTAGCGCGGCAGCGCCTTCCTGGGGCGCAGCCGCGCGGTGGCGGCACGCAGGTGCGCGGGCACCCGCAACTGTGTGGTCCGCGAAGAGTCTTCCGGCTGCCCGGTGCCGTCCGGCATCGACGTCATTGATCATCCCCCCGCACGCGGGGTCGGCGCGTGCTGTGGTCGGTCGTGTCACCTGGGGCCGCAGGATCCCCTGTACCTGCTGTCCCGGGCGTGTGAGTGGTGGCTGGCCACCGTCCCTACAGACATGAAACGGTCACCCTTCGGTTGCATGATGCCCGCCTCGTGTTCCGACCGTGACGGGGCCCCCGCCCCTTGCTCCGCGCACCGGAAGCGGCCCCCGAAACCGCACCCAACTGCCCAAACCGGGCGTCCAATTGGGGTGACCGGCTCCACCATAGGTTCTCGGAGCCCCGTCATGATCGCAAGGGTGAAACGGGCCGTTAACCGATCGTATGCGCGATTTGACACCCTCTCGGGCCGGAGGTTTCCGACCGGTAGGCATTGGCCGGAAATGATCGTACGCACGGCCATGAGGGCGTCGGCGGTACGACCGAGGCCCCCTCGCCTGTGGCGAGGGGGCCTCGGTCGCGCGTGCGCCGCCAGGGACTCGAACCCCGGACCCGCTGATTAAGAGTCAGCTGCTCTAACCAACTGAGCTAGCGGCGCCTGCTGACCTGGAGAACTCTACCGGAACTCCGAGGGTGCTCCGTGCCGACACCGGCGTCGCGAGGGCGCGCCACGGCCTGTCGAATCATCGTTTTTAACCTTTGATCCGTCAAAATGCATTATGTCCAGGCCGCTGGGACACTGGCGCCCGTGAAGCATCGTCAGAAGATCTTGCTGAGTGCGGAGGGGACAGACATGGCTGCCGTACCGGTCTTCGAGGAGTTCGAGCCCGCCGCGGACTGCGACTGCGCGGGCTGCGCGCACCGCCGCCGCACGCTCGCCGCCGGGGAACACCTCTCGGCACAGGGCCGCCGCAGGGCGCTGGTCGTGGTCACCGCCGCCGGGGTCGTCCTGGGAGCCACGGGAACGGGGGCGACGGCGAAGAACGCCTCGCCCGCCGCCGTGCGATCCGGGGAGCGGACCGTGGACCCGGGGCCGCCCACCGAGCAGGGCGGCACCGCGCCGCTGCACGGCCCCGCCGGCCGGCCCGCCACCACGAAGGCGCCGCTGCGCGCCAGCACCCGCGCGGAGATCATCAACCGCGCCAAGAAATGGGTCGACGCCAAGGTGCCGTACAGCATGTCGAAGTACTGGTCCGACGGGTATCGCCAGGACTGCTCCGGCTATGTGTCGATGGCCTGGAACCTGGCGAAGAACGAGTGGACCGGAAGCCTCGCCCAGTTCGGCGACCGGATCATGCGCGACGATCTCCAGGCCGGGGACATCCTGCTCTTCCACAATCCCGCCGACCCGTCGGGCGGCTCGCACGTCACGATCTTCGGCGGCTGGACCGACTACACGCACAGCTACTACACGGCGTACGAGCAGACCAAGCCGCACACCCGCAAACAGGCCACGCCGATGGCCTACTGGAACAACTCCGCCTCCTACGTCGCCTACCGCTACAAGGGCCTCGGCACCGGCGCCGGCGGGGGGCAGCGGGACGCCGTTCCCTTCCCGGGCGTCTCCCGCGTCGGACCCGGCACGGACAACGCGTCCGTCACGCGCCTCGGCGAGATGCTCGTGGCGCGCGGCGGCAAGCGGTTCTACCGCGAGGGGCCCGATCCGCGCTGGACGGAGGCCGACCGGCGGGCGACCCAGGCGTTCCAGCGCGCCCAGGGCTGGCGCGGCAAGGAGGCGGACGGCTATCCGGGGCCGCACACCTGGCGGCTGCTGGTGAACAAGCAGGGCAAGCACATCCCCGCGGCGAAGCCGGCGACGAACGGTCCGAACGCCGGCAAGCCGGCCTTCCCCGGGCGCGCCCACTTCCGGCCCGGCCGCTCCAGCGCGTACGTCACCCAACTCGGCAAGCGCCTGGTCGAGCGCGGTTACGGCAAGCACTACACGTCCGGACCGGACCCGCGCTGGCGCGAGGCGGACCGCCGCAACGTCCAGGCGTTCCAGCGCGCCCAGGGCTGGCGGGGCAAGGAGGCGGACGGCTATCCGGGGCCGGAGACCTGGAGGCGTCTCTTCTCCTAGGACCCGGTCCCACGGCACCGGACACGAGCACACCCGACGACACAACAGCGACCAGCTAAGGCGGCAGGCATGAACACCACGACGTCGGAGCCGGAGGGCACCGTGCCGTCCGAGAGCCCGCGGCGCAACTTCGTCATCGCGAGCGAGACCACGACCGAGATCCCCGTCCACCTGCTGTTCAGGGACGACGCGGCCCCGCTGCGGCCCACCGTCGTCTCCCGGCGGCAGGGCACGGGCGAGCAGCCGAGGGTAGGGCACGAGCCGCCCGCCACGCCCGAGGGCGCCCGGCCCGACACCGAGCCGGGCACCCTCGACCTGCAGAAGACGGATCTGCGGAAGACGGATCTGCGGAAGACGGACGCCCGGAAGGCCGATACGGACCAGGCCGATCCGACCGAGCGCGGCCCCCACGAGCACCCGGACGGGCCCGATCCGCGCCGGCCGGGCCAGGACGGGTCCCGACCCCGGAAGCCGGAACGGCAGAAGCCCGGACCGCAGCAGCCAGGATCGCGGAAGTCCGCCGCCGCGGCCCGGCCCGCGCCGTCCGTCGATCCGCAGCTCGCCGAGCGCCCCGGACCCGTACTGCCGGGGTGGACGGCGCTCGTCGCGGGCGGCTGCTCGCTGGCCGGGATCGGTGCGGTGATCTGGGGGACGGGTGCGGTGCCGGACGCGCTCGCGACGCCGTTCGGGCTGACCCCGCCGCCGTACGGGGGCATCGGGATCTGGTTGTGGTGCCTGCTCACGCTCGGGGTGATCCTTGCGCTGTTCTCGCTCGGCGGACTCGGGCGGGGCGAGGTCGGCCGGGCGTGGGTGCTCACGCTCTGCGGCGACTACCGCGGCAGCGTGCGGCGTACCGGGCTGGTGTGGGTCAGCCCGCTGGTGCTGCGCCGGCGGATCGACGTACGGCTGCGGCACTGGCGCAGCGAGCCGATGGCCGTCGTCGATGCCGAGGGAACGCCGCTGCGTGTGGTGGTGCTGGTGGTGTGGCGGGTCAAGGACACGGCGCGCGCCGCGCTCGGCGTCGCCGACCACGAGGCGTATCTGCGGGAACAGGTGGAGGCGGCCACCGCACGGGTCTTCTCGCAACTGCCCGCCGACGCCTTCCTCCCGGCGGTGCCGACGCTGCGCAACGCGGAGGCGGTCGGGGACAGGCTGACGAAGATGCTGGTGGCACAGTGTGCGGCGGTGGGGATCGAGGTCTTCTCCGCGCAGCCGGTGGCCATCGACTACGCGCCGGAGGTGGCGGCGGCGATGCAGCGCCGCCGCGTCGCGGCCATCGACGCCAAGCACCGGAACACCGTGCTGACTTCGGTGGTGGACGCGGTCGAGGAGACGGTGGGCCGGCTGACGGCGCGTGGACTGGTCGATCTGGACGACTACGAGCGCAAGGCACTGGTCAAGGATCTGACCGTTGCCTTCTACACGGGTCGGGCGGGTGCCGTCGAGGCCCCGTGATTGGTCTGGACAACTCCAACGGGCGTCAATACATTGGAACTTGGTCTAGACCGGAACAAGCGATACCGCACGCGTGCAGCAAGTGCCTCGGAACTCCCCCACGTTCTATCAGGAGCCAAGCATGCGAAAGAAGATAGGCGCGGCCGCGGTCGGCCTCGTCGTGACGGGTGCGACTCTGCTCGCCACCGGCAGCGCGAGCAGCCACGGCTACACCGACTCACCGATCAGCCGGCAGAAGCTCTGCGCCAACAAGACGGTGAGCAACTGCGGCCAGATCCAGTGGGAGCCGCAGAGCGTCGAGGGCCCGAAGGGCTTCCCGGCCGCGGGTCCGGCCGACGGCAAGATCTGTGCGGGCGGCAACGGCCAGTTCGCCGAACTGGACAACCCGCGCGGCGGGGCGTGGCCCACCACCAAGGTCAGTTCGGGCCAGAACTACACCTTCCGCTGGCAGTTCACCGCCAGGCACCGCACCACCGACTTCAAGTACTTCATCACCAAGGCCGGCTGGAACCCGAGCCAGCCGCTGACCAGGGCCGCGTTGGAGTCGCAGCCCTTCCTGACCATCCCCTACGGCGGTCAGCAGCCGCCGGCCACCCTGTCCCACTCCGGCAACCTTCCCCAGCGGTCGGGCCGCCATCTGATCCTGGCGGTGTGGACGGTGCACGACACGGCGAACGCCTTCTACGCCTGCTCCGACGTGCAGTTCTGACCGCAGGCCGGTCACACCGCGGCGACCCCTTCCGCCGGGGGTCGCCGCGGTCGTGTGCCCGTTGTGCCCCGTGATGGTCATGGAAAGCGGGTGCACCTGGCAGGATCATCGGATGACCGTGAATCGATCCCTCCTCCGCCGTCCGGAGGGCCGCCCACAGCCATGCTGATCGATCTGGAGAAAACCGAACAGCTCCCCGGCGGACTGTGCCTCGCTCACGCACGCACCCCCATCGGACCGGTCGTCGCCCGCTGGTGCGGTGACCCCGCCGCGCTGCCCGGCCGGTACGACGCCGAGTGGACGGTCGACGAGGACGTGGCCTGGCTGGCCAACACGCATCCCGCCCCCGAGCAGTCCTACCGGATCGGCCCGCTGTCGGACGGTCTGCTGCTGCGCGGCCGGCTCGACGAGGTCGCCCGTGCCGCCGCCGTCCTGGACCTGGCGGGGACCTTGATCCTCCTGGACCTGGCCGGCCCGCTGCCGGACGGGGCCCTCGGGACATGGATCGACATCCACGCGGAGCGGGAGAAGGTGGCCCTCTATCCGTACGAGCTGTGAGGAGGGCCACATCGACGCAAGAAGCCGGCGCGGAACGGCCGAGGCGCACCTCGCACGGAAAACCCTGTGGGGCATCCCGGATCACCGGAATGCCCCACAGGGTTTGGTTGTGCGCCGCCAGGGACTCGAACCCCGGACCCGCTGATTAAGAGTCAGCTGCTCTAACCAACTGAGCTAGCGGCGCCTCTTTCGTCTGCCGCTCCGCGGCTGACTCATTAATAGTACCTGGTCCGAAGGGGTGCTCCGGACCAGGTACGAGGCGGCGCCGCGGACGGCTCTAGATCGCGAGCGAGAGCACCACCGGGGCCGCCCGGCGGTTCAGGGTGTCGGCGGCCGAGCGCAGCCGGTGCGCGTGCTCGACCGGGAGGGAGAGCGCCAGACAGCCCACGGAGGAGCCGGCCGTCAGCGGTACGGCGGCGCAGACGGTGCCCACCGCGTATTCCTGGAGGTCCAGGACGGGGACCGTCGGCGGCTGGCTGTCCAGCTTGGAGAAGAGCAGCCGCTCGCTGGTGATCGTGCGCGACGTGAGGCGGGCGATCTTGTGCCGGGAGAGATGGTCGCGGCGACCGTTCACGTCGAGCTGGGTCAGCAGGCACTTGCCGACCGCGCTGGCGTGGGCGGCGGAGCGGAAGTCCACCCATTCGTTCACCTTGGGCGTGCCCGGGCCGTCGGCGAACTGGGTGATCTTGACCTCGCCGTCGATGTAACGGCTGATGTAGACGGCGGCTCCGACCGAGTCGCGCAGCTCGGTCAGGGTGTCCTGGAGCTTGGCCGCCAGCGCCTCCTTGCGGGTGGCGCCGGAGCCCAGCAGGACCAGCGATTCACCGATCACATAGGCGCCGTCGGCGACCTGCTCCACATACGCCTCGCGGCGGAGCATGGCCAGCAGCGGGGCGAGGTGGCCGGTCGGCAGGCCGGTCTCCCGTGCGATCTGGACGTCGGTGACTCCGCCACTGTGCTTGGAGATCGTCTCCAGGACGCGCAAGACGTATTGCACCGAGTGGAACGGCGCGGTCGGCTCGGGCTTCAGCGCCACGGTTTCCCCCTAGCAGGTTGTTACCGCAAGCTTCCCTACCACGATAGCGGCCAAGACCCGTTCATTGGGCGTCTGTTGGCGTAAATGATGAGGCGCCCCGCGTCACACGCTGGGGCGCATCACCATGGCATATGTCAGAGGCATTCCTGACCGACGGAGTAAGAGGTCAGAGCACCGCACCGAGGAATTCGCGAGTACGTTCGTGCTCCGGATCCGAGAAGATTTTTTCCGGCGGACCGGACTCGATCACCTTGCCGGCGTCGAACATGAGCACGTCGTCGGAGATGTCACGGGCGAAATTCATCTCATGGGTCACACAGAGCATCGTGATGTCCGTGGTGCGCGCGATGTCGCGCAGCAGGTCCAGCACGCCGGCGACCAGCTCGGGGTCGAGCGCCGAGGTGACCTCGTCGAGCAGCAGAACCTGCGGCCGCATGGCCAGCGCCCGGGCGATCGCCACCCGCTGCTGCTGGCCGCCGGAGAGCTGCGTCGGCTTCGCGTCGCAGCGGTCGGCCAGCCCCACCAGGTCGAGGAGCTCCTTGGCGCGCACCTCGGCCTCGTCCCTGGAGAGACCCAGAACCCGGACCGGGGCCTCCGTCAGGTTCCGCAGCACGGTCATGTTGGGGAACAGGTTGAACTGCTGGAAGACCATGCCGATCTTCTTGCGCGCCTCGCGGCGCTCCTTCTCGGGGGCCGGGTAGAGCCGGTTGCCGTTCACCTGGATCGTGCCCTCGTCGGGCCTCTCCAGAGTCATCAGCAGCCGCAGGATCGTGGTCTTGCCCGAGCCGGACGGACCGATCAGCGTGACGTGCTTGCCCGGTCGGACCGAGAAGCAGAGGTCGTCGAGAACCGTGTTGTCGCCGAATCTCTTGGTGACGTTGTCGAACCGGATCAGGGTGTCGGGCGTGGTGCCGGTGAGGTCAGCGGACAAGGCGGCGCTCCAGGGCTCGTACGAGAAGTGAAGCCGGATAGGCGATGAGGACGAAGGCGATGCCGATCAGGGTCAGCGGCTCGGTGTACTGGAACGTCGACGCGCTCTCCAGCCGCGACTGCTGGAGCAGCTCCAGCACGCCGATGGCGGCGAGCAGCGGAGTGTCCTTGAGCATCGCGATGACGTAGTTGCCGAGCGCAGGCGTGATCCGGCGCACGGCCTGCGGCAGGACGACCGCGATCCAGGTGCGGTGGGCGGGCAGGCTCAGTGCCGTCGCCGCCTCCCACTGCCCGGGCGGCACGGCTTCGATGCCGGCGCGGTAGACCTGCGCGGTGTACGTCGAGTAGTGCAGCCCGATCGCGATCGTGCCCGTGGTCAGGGCGGAGAACTGCACGCCCCACTCCGGCAGCACGAAGTAGAGGAAGAACAGCTGCACCAGCAGCGGGGTGGTGCGGATGAACTCGGTGACGAGGTTCACCGGCCACCGGACGAAACGCGTCGGCGCCCTGAACGCGATCGCCCAGACGAGGCCGAGGGTGAAAGAGATCAACGAGCCGAGCACCAGGACCTGCAGCGTGATCAGCACGCCGTCCCAGAAGCGCGGCATGAAGTCCGCGATCGCGGACCAGTCCCAGGTCACTTCGAAGCACCCCCCGCCACCGCGGTACCGGCGAGCTTGTCCTCGGCGCGCTCACTGCCCGGGCCCTTGGCGAACAGGCCGCCGAGCAGACCGGGCGGCGACTCGATGCCGATGTTCCGTTTGGTCCTGCGCTCCAGCGCCTTCATGGAACGCGTCAGGGCGAAGGCGAGCACGAAGTAGATGACCAGGCTGATCGTGTAGATCTGCGCACTCTCCTGGGTGGCCAGCCGCACCAGGTAGGCGGCGAAGGAGACGTCGCCCACACCCAGCAGCGACACCAGGGCCGTGCCCTTGAGCAGCTCGATCAGCAGGTTGCAGAACGACGGCATCATCTCCGGCACCGCCTGCGGCAGCAGGATCAGCCGCAGCCGCTGCCACGGCGTGAAGCTCAGCGCGATGCCCGCCTCGCGCTGCGCGACGGCCACCGAGTTCAGGGCGCCCCGCACGATCTCGGCGCCGTACGCGCCGTACGACAGGCCGAGTGCCAACACGGCGGCCCACATGGGGACGAGCTGCCGGCCCATCAGCGGGGGCACCACGAAGAACAGCCAGAACATCAGCACCAGCGCGGAGGTGCCCCGGAAGATCTCGGTGTAGAAGCCCGCCAGGAAGCGGACGGTCCGTGAGCGGTGGGTGCGTGCCGTGCCGACGGCGAAGGCGACGACGGCCGCCAGCGCCGCGCTGTAGACCAGCAGTTGAACGGTGATCCAGATACCGGGCAGCACCCAGTTCTGCCAGAGTCCGGCTGTCATCGGCACAGCTCCTCGGCAGTGAGCGTGGTCATCTCGTTCTTCGTGAAGCCGAACGGCTTCAGGATGCGGAAGAGCTCGCCGCTCTTCTTCATCTTGTGGATCTCGACGTTGAAGGCGTCACGCAGTTCGGTGTCCGTCGGCCGGAACGCGAACCCGCCGCCGTCGATCTGCTTCTCGCCGTCGATGACGGCCGCGAACGGCTCGGTCGCCTCCGCCTTGGAGCTCTTCTTCACCACCTCGCGGGCGGTCAGTGCCGTGCCCGCGAAGACGTCCACACGTCCGGACTCGACGGCGTTCAGCCCGGCCACCTGGTCCTGGAGGATGACGATGTCCTTCTCCGGAATGCCCGCGGCGACCGCGTAGGCGATCTCGGCGTAGCCCGTTCCGGTGGAGAATTTCGCCTTTGTCCTCACCACGTCCTCGTAGGTGCGCAGGTTCTTCGGGTTGCCCTTGCGCACGATGAACGAGTCGAGCATCTGGTACTCGGGGTCGGCGAAGATGACCTGCGCGCACCGCTCCTTGTTGATGTACATCCCCGCGGAGACCACATCGAACTGCTGCGAGTTCAGCCCGGGTATGAGGGAGGCGAAGTCGGTCGCGACCGGCTGGACACTGTCTATCCCGAGCCGCTGGAAGATGACCCGGGCCAGCTCAGGGGCCTCGCCCGTGAACTCGCCCTGTTCATCGACATAGCCGTACGGCACCTCGCCCGCGATGCCGAGGCGCACGGTGCCCTGGGACTTCAGCCGGGCCAGCGCGTCGCCTGAAGGCACACGACTGCACCCCGCCGCACCGGCGACGGTCAGCGCGCCGGCGGCCGCCGTGCCGAGCAACAGGGCGCGTCTGCTCATCGATCCTGGTTGTCTTGTACGAGCCATGGGCGCGCGGCTACCCGGGCGCTCGTCGGGTATGCGTACGTAATGGCCGACCGATACCTGACCGTTGCCTTGAGCAAGCGAGGCGTGGAGTGCACCGCCCGCCTGCTCTTCGACAAAGCCCCGCTGACCTGCGCGGCGGTGTGGGAGGCGCTGCCGCTCGCCGGAGATGTCTACCACGCGAAATATGCGCGCAATGAGATCTATGCGCTGCTGCCGGCCTTCGCCGCGCAGGAGCCACCGCTGGAGAACCCGACGGTCACCCCCATCCCGGGTGATCTGTGCTATTTCACCTTCACGGACGTGCAGTTGGGCACGGACTCCTACGGCTACGGGGCCACCGCCGCGCACCGCGGGCGGGCGACGGTCGTGGACCTCGCGCTGTTCTACGAGCGCAACAACCTGCTGCTGAACGGGGACACCGGGTGGGTGCCGGGCATCGTCTGGGGCGAGGTCGTGGATGGGCTCGACGTGATGGCCGACGCGTGCCAGGACCTGTGGCGGACGGGGGCGGCGGGGGAGACGCTGTCCTTCCGGCGGGCGTAGCGGTCACAGTCCCGGTACGCCCGACTCGTACAGCGTGTGCGCCGCGCGCAGCACCACCGCGTCCGCGTGCCGTGGTCCGACCAGTTGGACGCCGATCGGTAGGCCCGCGTCGTCCGTGCCGCACGGCACCGACGCCGCGGGCTGCTGCGTCAGGTTGAAGGGGTAGGTGAACGGGGTCCACCCCGTCCAGCGGTGGTGCGGTGAGCCCGCGGGGACCTCCGCGCCCGCCTCGAACGCCGTGATCGGCAGCGTCGGCGTGACCAGCAGGTCGTACGACGTGTGGAAGCGGCCCATCCGCCGGCCCAGCGCCATCCGTTTGTCGACCGCCGCCAGATAGTCGAGCGCGCTGTACTCCGCCCCGGCCGCGACGATCTCCCGGAGGCCGGGGTCGAGCAATTCGCGCTGCTTCGTGCCCAGGTGCTGCACCAACCGGGCCGCGCCGCTGAACCACAGGGTGTGGAAAGCCTCGACGGGGTCGGTGAAGTCGGGGTCGGTCTCCTCCACGTACGCGCCGGCCTCCGCCAGCGCGCCCACGGCCCGCCGTACCGCCGCCGCGACGGCGGGCCGTACCGCGACCTGGCCGCCGAACGACGGTGAGTACGCGATCCGCAGGCCCTTGACGCCCTCGGCGAGGCCCGCGGCCACCGAGGAGGAGGGGCCCAGGTGGGACCAGTCCCGCCAGTCCTCGCCGGTGATCACGTCGAGCATCAGCGCCGCGTCCGCCGCGTCCCGTGTCAGCGGCCCGACGTGGGCCAGCGTCCCGAAGGGGCTCGACGGATACATCGGCACCCGCCCGTACGTCGGTTTGAGCCCGAAGACGCCGCAGAAGGAGGCCGGGATACGGACCGAGCCGCCGCCGTCCGTCCCGAGCGACAGCGCGCCCGCGCCCAGTGCCACGGCCGCCGCGCTCCCGCCGCTGGAGCCGCCCGCGGTGCGCGACGGGTCCGCGGGGTTGCGGGTCACCCCGTGCCGGGGAGAATCGGTGACGCCCTTCCAGCCGAACTCGGGGGTCGTCGTCTTGCCGAGGAACACCGCGCTGTGGGCGCGCAGCCTGGCGACCGACGGCGCGTCCTCGTCCCAGGGGCCGTCGCCGCCGATGGTCCATGAGCCGCGCAGTGTGGGGCCGCCGCGCTGCAGGAGGATGTCCTTCACCGTGACGGGCACCCCGTCCAGCAGCCCTTCCGGCTCACCGCGGTGCCATCGCCGGGCTGACGCCTCCGCCTGGGCCATGGCCTCCTCCGCGTCGACCCGGACGAAGGCGTTGACCCGTGGTTCCGTCTCTTCGATCCGTTCCAGTGCCGCGCGGGTCGCCTCGACGGGGGAGAAGTCGCCCTTTCGGTAGCCGGCCAGCAGTCGACGTGCGGTGAGGTCAGTCAGGCGAGTCGTCATGCATGGGGACGTACCCACGTTTCTTGTCCACCACGTTCGGAAGGGGCTTTCCGGCGGACCACAGCTCGTACATGTCGACGAACTGTTCCCCGAGCCGGTCGCGCCAGCCGACCGTGTCTCCGCTCATGTGCGGCGAGACGATCAGGCCCGGCGTGTCCCACAGCGGACTGTCGGGCAGGAGCGGCTCCTGCTCGAAGACGTCGAGGGCGGCTCCGGCGATCCACCGCTTGTCGAGCGCGGCGACGAGGTCGCTCTCGACCACCAGCGGTCCGCGTCCGACGTTCACGAAGCGCGCGGAGGGCTGCATCAGGTCGAAGCGCCGGGCGTCGAACATGCCCCGGGTGTCGTCGGTGAGGGGCGCCGCGCACACCACCCAGTCCGCCCGGGCCAGCAGCGGATCGAGGTCGCGGACGCCGTGGATGCCGTCGCGAGGCGTCCGGCCGACGACGGCGGTGCGGATCCCGAGCGCCCTGAGCGTGCGGGAGATGGCCCGGCCGATGGGTCCCGCCCCGACCACCGCCGCCCGTGTCCCGGCCACCGACAGGCCCTCGCGGTGGCGCCAGCGCCGCTGCCGCTGGAGGTCGAGGGTGCCGGGCAGGTCCTTGGCCATCGCCAGGACCAGGGCGGCCACGTATTCGGCGATGGGCGCCTCGAAGATTCCGCGGGCGTTGGTCACGACGGTGTCGGATTCGGCCAGTTCCGGGCAGAGCAGCCGGTCCACTCCGGCGCTCGGGGTGTGCACCCAGCGCGGTCTCGGGCCCTCGCCCGGCCAGGCCCGGCGGACCGCGTCGGAGGTGAAGTCCCACACCAACAATGCGTCCGCGGAAGGCAGTTGGTCAGCGAGAGTCTCCTCGTCCGCGTAGGCCACACGGACCTTTCCGGTCAGCCGGCCGAGCCGCGGCAACGGGTCGGCGGCCAGTACGAGAAGTTTCGGTTCGGACATCGGGCGGAAACCGCTTCCTCACGTCTGACATGTACGGATTGACCACGCTCGCACCCGAACCTACCGTCGTCAACAAGACACCAAGGGGGCCTGCGATGGATGTCTCCTTTCTGGGTGGACCGCAGCCGCAGCACGGCGTGGGTGTGGTCGCCCCGTTCGACTTCGCGCTCGACCGTGAGCTGTGGCGCTGGGTCCCCGACGACGTCTCGCTGCGTCTGACGCGCACCCCTTTCGTGCCCGTGGGGGTCTCCCTCGACCTGGCCCGTCTGGTGAGCGAGCACGAGACGCTGCGTGAGGCCGTACGGGCGCTCGGCGCGTCCGAGCCCGAGGTCATCGCGTACGCCTGCGCCTCGGGCAGTTTTGTGGGGGGCCTCGCCGGGGAACGCGCCATGTGCGAGGTGATGAACGCGGCGGGCGAGGTGCCCTCCCTCACCACCTCCGGGGCGCTGCTCCAAGCGCTGGAGGAGCTCGGCGCCTGTCGGATAGCCCTGGTCACGCCCTATACGGAATCGGTCACCCGCTCACTGGAGGCCTATCTGGGAGAAGCTGGAGTGACGGTGACGGGCTGCGCCTTTCTGGGCCTGACCCGCCACATCTGGAAGGTGCCGTACCGGGCGGTGGTCGACATGGCGAGAACGGCGGTGGTCGGTGCGGCCGACGCGCTGTTCATCAGCTGCACCAACCTGGCGACGTACGACACGATCCCGCAGCTGGAGGCCGAACTGAGGATGCCGGTGCTGTCCGCCAACCAGGTGACGATGTGGGCCGCGCTGCGTGCCATCGGCTCCCGGGCCGTCGGCCCCTACCAGGCACTTCTCATGGAGCCGGAGGCACTCGCAGGGACGCTGCCGGACGGGCAGCCGGAGCCCGAAGAACAGGAAGGCTGGACATGACGACGGTCGGACTTCTCTACCCGGGACACTCCGCGGAGGACGACTACCCACGGCTCGAGGTCCTGCTGGACAGCGACATCAGGCTGCCCATCATCCACACCGACATCGGAGAGGACGCGCACCGCGTCGACGCGCTGCTGAAGATGGGCTCGCCGGAGCGGCTCGCCGCCGGTGTGGAGGCGCTGCGGCTGGAGGGGGCCGAGTCGGTGGTGTGGGCGTGCACCAGCGGAAGCTTCGTCCTCGGGTGGGAAGGCGCCCACGAGCAGGTCCGCGAGCTCGCCAAGGCGGCGGGGATGCCCGCGTCCAGCACCTCGTTCGGCTTCGTGAACGCCGTGCGGCACCTGGGTACGCCGCGGGTCGCGATCGCCGCCACCTATCCGGCGGACGTCACCGAGTACTTCGCGGCGTTTCTCGAGAAGTCCGGCGCCGTGGTCGTCTCGGGCCGGGACGCCGGCATCCTGACGGCCGAGGAGGTCGGCACCTGGGACCGTGAGCAGGTCCTCGACCTCGCCCGTTCGGCCGACCATCCCAACGCGGACGTGGTGCTGATGCCCGACACGGCCCTGCACACCGTCGCCCACCTGGCCGACCTGGAGGAGGCGCTGGGCAAGCCGGTGCTCACCGCGAACCAGGTGACCGTGTGGGAGGGACTGCGGCTGGCGGACCGGCGTGCCTGGGGCGACAAGCTGGGCCGGCTCTTCGCCCGCCCCGACTGAGCGCCCGACCCTTGCCGGGACGGCCGGCCGGCGTTCCCCGGAGGAACTGCCGGCCGGCCGTCGTGCGGGCCGCCCCGCCGGTCACGCGGACCGGGCAAGTGCTTCCGGGTGGACCGGATCGGCGAACGGCAGACCGCGCCCGTACCGCTCCAGCTCGTCCAGCGCCGCGTGCGTCATACGGCCCAGCTCGTTGCCGAGTGAGCCGGCCACATGGGGCGTGAGCAGCACGTTCGGCAGGTCGTACAGCGGGGAGTCGGCCGGCAGGACCTCCGGGTCCGTCACGTCGAGGACGGCGTTCAGCCGGCCGGAGACCAGCTCGTCGGTCAGGGCGGCGGTGTCCACGAGCGAGCCCCGCGCCGTGTTCACGACCGTGGCCCCGTCCGGCAGCGCCGCGAGCCGGGCACGGTCGAACAGGTGGCGGGTCTCCGGCAGCTCCGGGGCGTGCAGGGTCACCACGTCGCTGCGGCGGGCGAGGGTGTCCAGATCCACCGGGAGGGCGCCGAGCCGCTGCGCCTCCTCAGCCGGGAGGTACGGGTCGTGCAGCAGGATCCGCAGGTCGTACGGACGCAGCAGTTCGACCACCCGCCGCCCGATCCGGGAAGCGCCGACCACCCCGACCGTACGGCCGTAGTTGCCGTCGGAGCCGATGACGTCGATGGGGCTCACCCAGCGGCGCTGTTCCCGGTACACGCGCGCCGTGTGCAGCACCCGCTTCCCGGCGAAGAGGACCGCGGCGACCGTGTACTCGGCGACCGGCAGGGCGTTGGCCTGCGCCGCGGAGGCGACCGTGATGCCCCGCTGCCAGCAGGCGTCGGTGATGTGGTGCTTCACGGACCCGGCCGCGTGCACGACCGTACGGAGCCGTGGCATCCGCTCGAGTGCCCCGGCGGTCAGCGGCGGGCAGCCCCAGCCGGTGAAGAGGGCCTCCGCCTCCGCGAGCCGGCCCGCGACCGCCGGGTCGGCGAAGTCGTCTACCACGCACGACGGGTCGGTGTCCGCGACGGCGAGAAGCCGGGCGAGTGCCGCGTCGTCGAACAGGGCCCGGTGGACCGGCAGGTCCATCGCGAGGACGGTACGGGGACGGCGGTACGGGTGGTGCTCGGACGTCACTTGACGGCTCCCGCGGTCAGGCCGGAGCGCCAGTAGCGCTGGAGCGCGACGAAGGCGGCGGCGAGCGGCACGATGGACAGCAGCGAGCCGGTGATGACGAACGCGTAGAACTGCGGCTCCTGCGCGAGGGTGGCGTTCCAGTTGAACAGGCCGAGGCCCACCGGATAGAGCGCGGAGTCGTTCAGCATGACCAGCGGCAGGAAGAAGTTGTTCCAGCTGCCGGTGAACGAGAAGAGGAAGATCGTCATGAACGCGGGCGACAGCATCGGCAGTGCCACGGAGCGGAACGTGCGCAGCTCTCCCGCGCCGTCGATCCGGGCGGCCTCCAGGGTCTCGCCGGGGACGTAACTCTCCGCGAAGACCCTCGCGAGATACACGCCGAACGGATTGACCAGGCCGGGGACGAGCACGGCCCAGTAGGTGTTCACCAGGCCGATCTCCGAGGCCATCAGGTACATGGGCAGCGAGATCACCGTGTGCGGGACGAGGATGCCCAGCAGCACCAGGCCGTACAGCTTCTCCTTGCCCCGGAAGGCGTACTTGTCGAAGGCATAGCCCGCGAGGACCGAGATCAGGGTCGAGGCGAGAGCGCCGGCGACCGAGTACAGCATGCTGTTCGCGAGCCAGCGGCCGAAGATCCCGTCCTGGTACGCGAAGAGATCGGCGACGTTGGAGAAGAGGTTGAACTCGGCGAGCCGGAAACCCGGCCGGCCGAACAGGTCGCCGTTGTTCTTGGTGGCG
Source organism: Streptomyces sp. OZ13 (assembly GCF_052068155.1). Lineage (NCBI taxonomy): Bacteria > Bacillati > Actinomycetota > Actinomycetes > Kitasatosporales > Streptomycetaceae > Streptomyces > Streptomyces sp. OZ13. Next base: position 205,052 of record NZ_JBQHCZ010000011.1, read on the forward strand.
TTGACCAGCAGCCAGCTGAGCGGCATGAGGGTGTACAGGGCGACGAGGGCGAGCAGCGTGTTGACGACGGTGCGCGACGCCCAGGTGCTGGTCGAGGCGGCCGGGGAGGTGCTCGGGGCGGACATGCTCACGCCTCCTTCCAGCGGTTGCCGAGCCGTGTGATGACGAACGAGAGCGCGGCGCCGAGCAGCGCCAGCATCAGTGAGGCGGCGGCGGCGAGGCCGTAGTCGTGTTCGGTGAAGGCGGCCTGGTAGATGAACATCACCGGGCTCCAGTCCTGGGATATCGAGGACGCCCGGGTGCGCAGCACCTCCGGCTCGTTGAAGAGCTGGATCGCGCCGACGGCGGTGAACAGCATGGTGAGCACCACGGAGGACCGGATCATCGGGAGCTTCACGGACCAGCCGGTCCGCAGCTCGCCCGCGCCGTCCACGGTGGCCGCTTCCAGGGTCTCCCTCGGCACCGCCTGAAGGGCCGCGTAGAAGATCACCATGTTGTAGCCGATCCACTGCCACGCGGCGGCGTTGACGAGCGAGAAGATCACCGCGTCCGGCCCCAGGAAGTCCCAGTCGGCCCCCAAGGAGGAGAGGAGGTCGATGACCGGGCTGAGTCCTGGCGTGTAGAGGAAGCCCCAGATGATCGCCGCGATCAGGCCGGGTACGGCGTGCGGCAGGAAGTAGGCGAGCTGGAAGAACTTCTTCGCCCGGGCCATCGCCGAGTCCACCAGCAGGGCGAGGACGAGCGCGCCGCCCACCATGACCGGGATGTAGATCAGGCAGTACAGGGCCACATGCAGGAAGCCGCGGCGGAAACCGGGGTCGCCGAAGGCGCGCAGATAGTTGTCGACGCCGACGAAGAGGGTCTGCGTGCCGCCGAACCCCAGGCCCGAGGTGGCCTGTTCACGGAAGAGGCTCATCCACACCGCGTAGCCGACGGGGGCGACGAGGGTGGCGAGGAAGAGGAGGAAGAAGGGGGCGATGAAGAGCACCGGTGTGCTGCGCCGCCCGATGCCGGGCCGGGGTGTCATCGGCGGTAACTCCTTGGGACGATCGGCTCGTCGGGCCGGGCGGGAGAGCCCGGCCCGACGCGGGGACTACTTCGCGAGCTTCAGGCCCCGGTCCGTGATCGCCTTCTCCGCCGCCGCCTGTCCGGCCCGGAACGCGGCCCAGAACTCGCCGCTCTTCTGCGCCTTGCCGAACTCGGCCTGCATGGTCATGGTCGTGGAGTTGTGCACGGGGCTCCAGCTCCAGCCCGCGGCGATGGCCGGCACCTGCTCGCCCGCGACCGCGTAGATGTCCTGGCCGCCGAAGAAGGAGGCGTCGAACGTCGATTTCGCTGTGGCGCGCAGCTTCTCCGCGGCGGGCAGGGCGCTGGACGTCCCGGCGGCGAGACGGGCCTTGACCGCCTCCTCGTCGGTGGTCGCCCACTTGATGAACTCCGCCGCGGCGGCGGCCTTCTTGCTGTCCTTGGTGATGGCGAAGGCGGAACCGCCGACGGCGCCGGTCACCGGCTCGCCCCAGTGGGGGAGCGGGGCCTCGGCCCACTTGCCCTGCTGCTTCGGGTACGTCGTCTTGATCGATCCGGCGCTCCAGGACGCGCCGATCAGGGCGATCGCCCTGCTGTCGGTGACGGCCTTGGTCGCCTCGGGGCTCCACGCCTTGTGGTTGAGCACGAGGTCCTGCTTGACCAGGTCCTTCCAGTAGTCGGCGACCTTCTTGGTGGCCGGGTCGGTGATGTCCACCTTCCAGGCGTCGCCACTGGAGCCGTACCACCGGGCCCCCGCCTGCTGGGCGAGGCCGGCCCAGGTGGCGGTGTCGTCGCCCCAGAAGTCGAGGAGGCGGGCCTCGCCCTTGGAGGCGGTCTTCACCTTCTCGGCTGCCGCCTTGAACTCGTCCCACGTCGTGGGGACCTCGATGCCGTACTGCTCGAACAGGTCGGTCCGGTAGTAGAGCGTCTGGGGGCCCACGTCGTAGGGAGAGGCCCAGGTCCTGCCGCCGAGTTCGACCAGGTCGCGGACGGCCTCGGGGGCGTAGCTCTCGACGGAGTCGCCGAGCTCGGCGGAGGAGTCGCGGAGCAGGCCCTGCGTGACGAGGTCCGGGACGGCCTGGTACTCGACGTTGACGACGTCGGGCGCGTTGCCCGCCTTCACCGCCTTGGAGATCTTGTCGTAGCCGCCGTTCAGCCCCGCGGGGATCTCCGCGAAGGTGACCTTGATGCCGGGGTGGCTCTTGTTGAACGCCGCGGCCATGTCCTTGGTGCCGGGCATCCAGGACCAGTAGGTGATCTCGACGGGCTTTCCGGCGGTGCCGGTGCCGGCGTCCGCCTGGTCCCCGCCGCCGTTGCCCCCGCACGCCGTGGCGAGGACCGCGAGGGACACGACGGCTGCCGCGAGGGCTATGGAGGACGTACGGGAAGTGGTGTGCATGAGCGCTGCTCCTACGGGAGGCCTGGGGGCTCGTCCGGCCCTGACCCGCCGGACAGCCCCGAGGGGGCGGCGAGTTGCTGCACATCTTTCGGCCAGCTTCGAACAGAGTCAATAGCAAATGAACAAACGAGCAAAAACGATCGCGACTTCGATCCCTTGTGTTCGGTCGCTCAGCTCGGCCCGGCCGCCGCAGCCCGCCTCGCCGCCGCGGACCCGCCTCAGCCGAGCTCGGGCGCCTCGCGCAGCTCCACCACCGGACGGCGGTCCCGGGGCAGCGGCCCGTCCAGCTCCAGGACGGCGATCTCGTTGCGGCCCCGCCGCAGCAGCGGCCACGGCACATGGAGCGTCCGCTGCGGGCCCCGCTCCCAGTAGCGCCCCAGGCAGAAGCCGTTGACCCAGACGTAGCCCTTGCGCATGGCGGGCAGCGCCACATGGCTGTCGGCCGGCTCCGAGACGTCCAGGAACCCCCGGTGGAAGACCGGCCCGGGGCCGGAGCCCGCCGTACCCCACGGCAGACCGTCGGGCGTGCCGTGGCCGAGCTCCATGGCCCGCGCGGACCAGCCGTGGAGCATCTGCTGGGTGTGCAGCACCCGGGCGACCCCCTTGCGATCACCGAGGGCGGTCCCGTAGTTGACCCGGCCCATCGACTCGACGAGCAGCTCCACCCGTGCGTGCCGCCCGGCCACGGCGATGCCGGGCAGCGACTCGACCGCGTCCCGTTCCAGCACACCGGCCTCCGCGCCGTCCACGAAGACGTGCGCACGGTCGGCGAGCCCCTGCACCGAGAGGGGATAGGGGCCGCGCGGGCCCGGTATCCGGCTGCCGTACAGCACCAGACCGTGGCCGATGCCCAGTTCCTCGAACGACGGCGGCTCCGCGGCCCGAACCTCGGGCCCCGCCAGCAGGTCCAGCACGTCGAAGAGGCGTACGGACTCCTCGAGCGCCACCTCGCCGGCCGGCAGCAGCGGCGCCGGCGGCTCGGGAGCGGGAAGCGGCCCGTCCGCGTACCGCTCCAGCACCTTGCGGAACGCCCAGAACTTCTCGGTCGCCGCTCCCCGCTCGTCGACGGGCGCGTCGTAGTCGTACGAGGTCACGGTGGGCCGGTAGCCCGTACCGGCCGCCGGGTCCTCGGTGTTGGCGCCGGCCCAGGTGGAGAAGTTGGTCCCGCCGTGCGCCATGTAGATGTTGACCGAGGCCCCGGCCGCCAGCAGTTCCTCCAGGACGCCCGCGGCATCGGCCGGGTCACGTACGACGTGGTCGGTGCCCCAGTGGTCGAACCAGCCGCACCAGAACTCCATGCACATCGCGGGATCGTCCGGGCGCAGCCGCGCCAGGTCCGCGAGCGCCTCCGCCGGGCGGCTGCCGAAGTTGACCGTGGCCAGGTGCCCGGGGAGGGTGCCGCCGGTCAGGAAGAAGTCGTCGGGGCCGTCGGAGGTGAGCAGCGGCACGTCGATGCCGCGTGACCGCAGCCCGGCCGCCAGGTGCTCCAGGTAGCCCGTGTCCGTGCCGTAGGACCCGTACTCGTTCTCGACCTGCACCATGAGCACGTTCCCGCCGTGGCTGACCTGGTGGGCGGCGACCACGGGGATCAGCCGGTCGAACCAGCGGTCCACATGCGCGAGATACGCCGCGTCCTGGCAGCGCAGCGCGCGTACCTCCGGGTCTGCCAGCAGCCACCAGGGCAGTCCGCCGTTCTCCCACTCGGCGCAGATGTACGGCGAGGGCCGGACGATCGCGTGCAGCCCGGCCTCGCGGGTCGCGTGCAGGAACCGGTCGAGGTCGGCGATCCCGTCGAAGTCGTACACGCCGGGGCGCGGTTCGTGGAGGTTCCACGGCACGTACGTCTCCACGGTGTCGAGGCCCATCGCGCGGAGCATCCGCAGCCGGTGGGGCCACTGCTCGGGCAGCACCCGGAAGTAGTGGAGCGCGCCGGACAGCAGGCGCAGGGGTCGGCCGTCGAGGGAGAAACCCTCGGTGGAAACACGGAACATGAGGGTCTCTCCGTCGGACGTGATGGTTGCCGGTCGATCAGGCGCTGGAAGAGCGGACGTGCAGCTCGGGCAGGATCGCCAGCCGGTGCCTGGCCCTGCCCGGGTCGGCCAGCCGGCGGGCGAGCAGTTCGACGGCCGCCGCCCCGACGGCGTGCTTGGGCGGGGCGATCGCGCTGAGCGGGATGTCGGCGAGGGAGGCGACCTCGTCGTCGTAGGCCACGATGGCGACGTCACCGGGCACGTCGATGCCGCGCGCCCGCAGGCGCTGGAGCACGACGATGGCGTCGTGGTCGTTGTGGATCAGCGCGGCGTCGAGCCGGCCGTCGGTGACCGCCGTGGTGAAGTCCGCCAGCAGCCTCTCCCGTTCGGCCGCCTCGCCGGCCGGCGGCGGCAGCCGGTACGGACCGGCTCCCGGTGCGTCGAGGCCGGCAGCCGCGAGACCGCCGCGGTAGCCCTCCAGCACCGGTTCTCCGTGCGGACTGTCGTCGCGGAGCATCAGGCCGATGCGCCGGCGTCCGGTGCCGGCCAGATGCTGTACGGCGAGCCGCGCCCCGTGGACGTGGTCGGTGACCACGCGCTCGGCGCCGGAGGCGTCGTCGCCGGGGCGGCGCTCCACCAGCACGTGCGGCACGGGCAGTTCGGCGAGCCAGGGCTGGGCGACGGCGAAGCTGCACGGCGTGATCAGCAGCCCGTCGATGCCGTCGGCGAGCATCTGGCGCGCCTGCGCCCGTTCCTCGTCGGAGCTGTACTGGGAGATGCCGAGGACCAGCCGTACGCCGTGCTCCGCGGCCGCCTCGCGGGCGCCCTTGATGACCTCGGGGTAGTAGTAGTCGGCGGCCGGGACGATCAGCCCGAAGACCGGCTCCTCGCCGCGGGGGCGGGGCCGCGACTCACCGCCCGCCGTCCCGGTGCGGGTCTCCGGCAGGACGGCCCCTCCGTGCACCCGGGCGACGAGGCCGCGTTCGGCGAGGGCCTCCACGTCCCGGCGGACCGTGACCGGCGAGACCTGCAACTCCTCGGCGAACTCGGTGACGCGCAGCGATCCGTGCTCGCGCAGCCTGCGGAGTATCGCCTGATGCCTCTCTTCGGCGTGCATCTGCTCGGGTTCCCCTTCCCTCGGGCTGAGCTGCAGTGTAGCCGCCCTCTGATCGACTGTGCACGTTTCTGCTCGAACAATCAATTCGAGCAGAGAATGCGCGATTCATTGACTCGTTGTTCGGGCCTGTGAGAGAAACCGCTCACCCCGAGCGTGGGCCCGAGGCCCACGACGCCCCCTGGCTCCGGAGGTTCCTCCGCATGTCCTCCACCGTCCCCGCCGCCTTCCTGTCCCGCCGCGCCGTGCTGCGCGCCGCCTCGGTCGCCGCCCTGGCCGCCGCCGCGGCCGGCCCGCTCACCACGGCCGCGGCACCGCCCGCGCACGCCGCCGACGCCTACGACGCGCTCCGCCTCACCTGGCACGATCTGATCCTCGGCACCGGTTACAGCCCCACGGCGGAACCGTACGCCTCCAAACTCGCCGCCCTCGGCCGCACGGCCGCCGCCCTCCGCTCGACGATGGCCCCCGCGAACGGCTCGCTCTGGCCCGAACTGCCGTACGCCGACCCGGAGCCGGACACCGACGCCGAGTCGTACACCTACTCCGGCAACCTCGGCATCAGCTTCAACCGGCTGCGCACCCTGGCCGAGGCCCACAGCAGGCCCGGCACCGGCCTGACCGGGGACGCCGGCCTGCTCGCCGACATCCTCACCGGCCTCGACCACCTGCACGACGAGGCGTACCACGCAGGCGGCGTCCGTTACGGCAACTGGTACAACTGGCAGATCGGCATCCCGCAGGCGCTGCTCGACATCGACGTCCTGCTCCACGACCACCTGGGCGCCGCCCGGCTCGCCGACCACTGCGCGGCCGTCGACCGTTTCGTCCCGGACAGCGTCGTGGCCCAGTACACCGGCACCTCCACCGGGGCCAACCGTGTCGACCTGTGTCGCGTCCTCGCCCTGCGCGGGGTGATCGGCAAGAACTCCGCCAAGCTCGCCCTCGCACGAGACGCGCTCTCGCCGGTCTTCCCTTACGTCACCTCGGGCGACGGCCTCCACGCCGACGGCAGCTTCATCCAGCACACCTACGTCCCCTACGCGGGGTCGTACGGCGCCGTCATGCTCGGCGGCCTCTCCCTCATGTTCGCCCTCCTCCAGGGCTCCGCCTGGGAGATCACCGACGCCGGCCGGCAGATCGTCCTCGACTCGGTGGAGAAGGCGTACGCGCCCTTCCTCTTCAACGGGCTCGCCATGGACGGCGTCTCGGGGCGCGCCGTCAGCCGGGGCGTGCAGAAGTCGGACACCACCGGGCTCCACCAGGACGACCACCAGCGCGGCCATTCGATCATGGCCTGCATCGCGCTGCTCGCCCGCAGTGCCTCCGCCGCGGAGAAGGCCCGCTGGGACTCGATGGTCAAGGGCTGGATCGACCGCGATTACTACCGCCCGGTCCTGACCAGCCAGGCGCTCGGGGTGGCTCAGCTGTCCCGGCTGAAGGCCGTCGCCGACGGCCCGGCGCTGCCGGGCCCGGAGCCGGTCGGCCACCGTCTCTTCCCGGCGATGGACCGGGCGGTGCACCGCCGCCCCGGCTGGGCCGCCGCGCTCTCCATGGCCTCCCAGCGGATCACCTACTACGAGAACGGCAACGGCGAGAACCTCCGCGCCTGGCACAGCGGCTCCGGAATGCTCTACTGGTGGGGCGACTCCTTCGCCAACGGCCAGTATTCGGACGACTTCTGGCCCACGGTCGACCCCTACCGGCTGCCGGGCACCACCGCCTCCCGCAAGACGCTGGCGGACGGCGAGGGAGGCACCTGGGGGGCGGCCCGCCCCGACGCCCGCTGGGTCGGCGGCGCGAGCGACGGGACGTACGCGGCGGTCGGCCAGTACCTCAAGGGGCTGTCCTCCACGCTCCTCGCCAAGAAGTCCTGGTTCTTCCTCGACGACGCGGTCGTCTGCCTCGGCGCGGGCATCCACGGCCGGGACGGCACGGGCGTCGAGTCCGTCGTCGAGAACCGCAACCTCGGCGCGGACGGCGTGCACGGCTTCACCGTCGACGGCACGCCCCGGCCCACCGCGCCCGGCTGGAGCGCCACCCTGACGGGGGCCCGCTGGGCCCATCTCGCGGGCCACGCCGGCTACGTCTTCCCGGGCGGCGCCACCGTGAAGGCCCTGCGCCAGGCCCGCACCGGCGCCTGGTCGGACATCAACAAGGGCGCTGTGACCGACCCGGTCACCCGCCGCTATCTGACGCTGTGGTTCGACCACGGCACCGACCCGACGTGGGCGACGTACGCGTACGTCCTGATGCCGGGCGCGAGCGAGGCGCAGACCGCCGCACGGGCAGCCGACACGGAGTGGCTCACCGTCCTCGCGAACACCGCCGACCATCAGGGGGTGCACGTCCCCAAGGTCGGCCTCACCGGCGTGAACTTCTGGTTCGGCGGCACGGTCGGGGCGCTGACCGCGAGCGCGCCGGCCTCCGTGATGATCCGCGAGAGCGGGGCCGGCACCGCGACGGTGTGTGTCTCCGGACCGTTGCGGGACGGCGCCACGATCGACCTGACATGGGACCGCCGCGTCTCCTCCGTGACCTCCCAGGACAGCTCCGTGCGGGTGCTCGCCACCGGCCCGTCCCTGAAGCTGCGGATCACGCCCGGCACGCTGGGCGCCGTGCACAGGGCGGTGGTCCGCACGGCCTGAGCGGGGCGCCGCCGGCCCGGGCCTCCGGACGTGCGGGGAATAACCGGAGTCGCCCTCCTGTTGGCTGTCGAGGCTACGTACGACAGACGCAGGAGGGCTCAGCGGTGAACGCAGACGCAGTGGACGAGATCCGAGGCACGGCGGCCGGGACCGCCCCCGTACCCCTGTCCGTGCTCGACCTCGTCACCGTCGGCAGCGGGCGCACCGCCACCGACGCGCTGCGCACCAGCGTGGACCTGGCACGGCTCGCGGAGAGCCGCGGCTACCACCGGCACTGGGTCGCGGAGCACCACTCCATGCCCGGTGTCGCGTCCTCGTCCCCGGCCGTGATCCTCGCCCACCTCGCCGCCCACACCGAGCGCATCCGCCTCGGCTCCGGCGGCGTGATGCTGCCCAACCACGCGCCGCTCGTCATCGCCGAGCAGTTCGGCACGCTGGAGGCGCTCGCCCCGGGCCGGATCGACCTCGGTCTCGGCCGGGCCCCCGGCACCGACGGCGCGACGGCGGCGGCCCTGCGCCGCACCGACCGGCTGAACGAGGGGGCGGACGACTTCCCGCAGCAGCTCGCGGAGCTGACCCGCTTCCTGGACGACGACTTCCCCGACGGGCACCCGTACGCCCGCATCCACGCCGTCCCCGGCCCCGTGCAGGCGACCGCGCCCGGCGGTGTCCAGTCGCCGGCCCGCCCGCCGCTGTGGCTGCTAGGTTCCTCCGGTTTCAGCGCACGGCTCGCCGGTGTGCTCGGGCTCCCGTTCGCCTTCGCGCACCACTTCTCCGCGCAGAACACCGTCCCGGCGCTGGACCTCTACCGCGAGTCCTTCCGGCCGTCCGCGGTGCTCGACGCCCCGTACGCCCTGATCGGCGTCTCCGCGCTCGCCTCCGACGACGAGAAGGAGGCCCGCCGGCAGGTCCTCACCGGCGCGCTGTCCATGGTGCGGCTGCGCACCGGCCGTCCGGGGCTGATCCCGACGCCGGAGGAGGCGGAGGAGTACGACTTCGGCCCGATGGAGCGCGAAGTGGCCGAGAGCTGGCTGCGCAACGTGGTGCACGGCACGCCGGACGCCGTCCGTGCCGGACTCGACGACCTCCAGAAGCGCACCGGCGCCGACGAGTTGATGATCACGGCCAACGCGCACGGCGGCGAGGCCCGACTGCGCAGCTACGAACTCATCGCCGACGCGTACGGACTTCCGGCCGCGCCGGTTCCTTCCTGAGCCGTTCGGCAGTGGCTCATTAACGAGGGCTTAAACCGCTCGTCACCCAGGGTGGCGGGCGGTTTTTCGCAACGGGTGCAGGCCTCTGACAAGTTGCTTCTGGCTCAAATTGGTCTAGTCCTCATTTGGTGCAGACCATTGACGCGGGGTTCGGGCGGCGGCTATCACTGCTCCAACTCCCGTACCACGCACCCCCCTCGGAGGCCGCACGTGCACGTCCGCAGACCCTTGCTCGCAGCGCTCACCAGCGCGGCACTCGCCGCCGGAGCGCTGGCGGCCGTCGTCGGCCCCGGTTCCGCCCAGGCCGCCGACGCAGCGCCGGCGGCCGCTTCGACCGGTGGCGTCAAGATCGCCTACTACGACCAGTGGAGCGTGTACGGCAACGCCTTCTACCCCAAGCACCTCGACACCCGGGGCATCGCGGAGAAGCTCGACGTCATCAACTACTCGTTCGGCAACATCCACCCCACCGAACTGACCTGCTTCGAGGCCAACAAGGCCGCCGGCGACGACGCCAACCCCAACGCCGGTGACGGCGCGGGTGATTCGTACGCCGACTACCAGCGCTCCTTCTCGGCCACCGACAGCGTGGACGGCGTGGCCGACACCTGGAACCAGCCGATCGTGGGTGTCTTCAACCAGTTCAAGGAGCTGAAGGCCAAGCACCCGCACCTGAAGATCAACATCTCGCTGGGCGGCTGGACCTACTCCAAGTACTTCCACGACGCGGCCAAGACGGACGCGAGCCGCAAGAAGTTCGTCGCCTCGTGCGTCAAGCAGTACATCGCCGGAGACCTGCCCGTCGAGGGCGGCTACGGCGGCCCCGGCACCGCCGCCGGCATCTTCGACGGCATCGACATCGACTGGGAGTACCCGGGCTCGCCCGACGGTCACCTCGGCAATCACTACGGCCCCGAGGACAAGCAGAACTTCACGCTGCTGCTGGCCGAGTTCCGCAAGCAGCTCGACGCGTACGGCGCCGCGCACGGCGGCAAGAAGTACCTGCTGACGGCCGCCCTCCCGGCCGGCCAGGACAAGATCAGGCACATCGAGACCGACAAGATCGGCGCGTACCTCGACTACGCGAACATCATGACGTACGACATGCACGGCGCCTGGGACGGCGACGGGCCCGCGTACCACCAGTCGCCGCTGTATTCCCCGGCGTCCGACCCGACCGACCCCGTCAAGCCGGGCACCCAGAAGTACTCGATCGACAACGCCATCGACGCGTGGATCGACGGCAACAGCGCCTACGGCATCGCCGGCGGATTCCCGGCCGGCAAGCTCACGCTCGGGTACGAGTTCTACTACCGCGGCTGGAAGGGCGTCCCGGCGGGCACCCGCAACGGCCTCGGCGGCAGTGCCACCGGCGCGTCGGCCGCCCGGCCCGTCAGCCAGCAGGCGGGCATCGCGCACTACAAGGAACTCGGCGGCATCGTCGACAACCCGGCGACCACCTTCTGGGACGACGAGGCGAAGGCCGCGTACTTCTACAAGGACGGTGAGTTCTTCACCGGCCTCGACCGGCGGGCCGTCCAGGCACGGGCGGACTACGCGCACGAGCGTGGGCTGGCGGGGGCGATGATGTACTCGCTGCTCGGCCTGGACACGGGGGCGACCCTGTTCCACCAGATCGTGACCGCGGTCGGTTCGTCCCCGACGGACCCTGAGCCCACGCCGACGCCGACGCCGACCGAGCCGACCCCCACGCCGACGCCGACGGAGCCGCAGCCCGGTTGCACCGCGGCCGCCTGGACCTCCACCGCCGTCTACAACAACGGCGGCGAGGCCTCCCACAAGGGCCGTCTCTGGAAGGCCAAGTGGTGGACACAGGGCGAGGAGCCGGGCACCACGGGCGAGTGGGGAGTCTGGCAGGACCTCGGCGCCTGCTGAACCGACCCACCACGTACTGATCCCCCACGGCCGGCGGCCGTGGGGGATCCCCGTGTCCGGACCGCGGCACCCCCGCCGCCGTGAGCGGCAGGGCGAGGATTTCTCAGCCCGGAGTCGTGGCCGGCTGAGGGCAGGGCCCCGCGCCCAGCATCTCCGCGATGCGCTCCGGACCGACCGCGCGTGAGTAGAGCCAGCCCTGGCCCGTGTCGCAGCCGATCCGGCGCAGCCGGGACGCCTGGCCCGAGGTCTCCACGCACTCCGCGGTGACGGTCAGGCCGAGCCGGTGGGCCAGTTCCACCAGGGCCTGGACGATCGTCTCGTCGGCCGGGTTGGCGTGGGCCTCGTCCTGGAAGCCGCGGACAAACGTTCCGTCGAGCTTCAGTACGGATACCGGCAGCCGGCTCAGGTACGCGAGGTTGGAGTAGCCGGTACCGAAGTCGTCGATGGCGATGTGCACGCCCATGTCGCTCAGCGCCTGGAGCGCCTGGAGCGGCCGGCCGGCCGACCCCATCACCGCGGACTCGGTGAGCTCCAACTGGAGCAGATGTGCGGGCAGACCTGTCTCCGCGAGGATCTCGGCGACATCGGCGACCAGGTCGGAGTCCCAGACCTGCCGCACGGCGACGTTGACGCTGACGAACAGCGGCGGGACGTCGGGGTGGTCGAGCTGCCACTGTCTGGCCTGCCGGCACGCCGTGCGCAGCACCCACTGCCCGAGCTGCACGATCGAGCCGTCCTCCTCGGCGATCGCGACGAACCGATTCGGCGTGAGCGTGCCGAACCGCGGGTGGTTCCAGCGCACGAGCGCCTCCACACCACGCGTCACTCCGTCGGCCATGCCCACCAGCGGCTGGTACTCGAGGGTGAACTCCCCGCGTTCCACGGCCGGACGCAGCATCGAGGAGAGCGCCTGCCGGGTCATCCGGTGCGCGTTCCGCTCGGGGTCGAAGAGCGTCCAGCGGGACTTGCCGTCCTCCTTCGCCCAGTACAGCGTCGTGTCGGCGGCCTGCATCAGGCCGGTCGCGCTCGTCCCCGACACCGCACGCTCCACGACACCGATCGACGCGGACACCGACAGCCGCTGGCCGGCCAGGTCGAACGGCTCCTGGAGGGCGGCCAGTACGGACCTGGCGAGGTCGGCGACCTGCTCCGTGCCGGTGGAGTCCTCGACGAGGATCGCGAACTCGTCACCGCCGAGCCTGGCGACCAGATGGCCGCCGCCCCGCCCGGTGCCGCCCGCGTCCGCGCACTCGGCCAGTCGGGTGGCGACGGCGGCGAGCAGCCGGTCGCCGACGCGGTGCCCGAGGGTGTCGTTGACGGCCTTGAACCCGTCGAGATCGAGGTAGCACAGGCCGATCCGGCCGGTGGAGCCCTGGTCGTAGGGGGAGGACTCCAGTGCGGCGGTCAGTCGCTCGAAGAACAGCGCCCGGTTGGGCAGCCGGGTCACCGGGTCGTGCATCTGGAGGTGCCGCAGCCTGGCCCGCAGTTCGCGCCGGTCGCTGATGTCCGCGACGGACAGCAGCACGGTGCCGCTGTCGGGCACGGGGGAGACGGTCACCTCTGCCCACAGCGCACGCCCGTCCGGGTGCTTGAGGCGGCGGGTGCAGCGGAACCGCGAGCGGCGGCCGCGCAGCACCTCGCGGTACGCGTGCCAGGTGCGGGCGTCGGAGGCGAGGTCGATGAGGTCGGCCGCGTACCGGTCGCGCAGCTCCACGGGCCGGGTGCCCAGCAGCGCGGCGAGCGCCTCGTTGGCGCTGATCACCAGGCCCCGGTGGTCGACGACGGCCATGGCCAGTTGTGCCGCGTTGAAGGCGGCCCGGTAGTCGCGCAGTTCGGACGACGTCCGGCCGAAGTTGTGACGCTCCGTGACCGAGGGTCGGATGCTTCCGGGGACTGCGACGCCCGCGGGCCCTTGTCCTTCGGAGGTTCCGCTCACCGCTCACTCCCGCAGTGCAGTTGTGTCGTACAGGGTCGTACAAATGTGGTCGGGGGACGGCCCGCCAAGGCAGTCGGCGAAGAAATCCAGCAAGAACTCGGGGAAAGTGTGCCGATCATAGAGGCAGCGGACGCGGCCCTTCCAGCGTGACCATCATGCGACAGGGCCTCCAGAGGGAACGGCCGATCGTTTCTGCATGGGTCCGGACCGGGCTCTGGCGACCCCTGACCGAATGTGACTTTCCGTGAGCCATCGGAGTGTCGTCGGGTCTCGGAGCGGCATCGGCCCGGTGTCAGGTCGGTCACCCGAGTGGGGCACCGGAACAGGGCGAACCATCAGAAAACATCACAAGGTGGGTGACGCAACCTGCATTCCGCAGCCGGAGGTCCACGTGGAGGGTCAGCAGTCGCCCGAGGGAACACCCGGGAGAGTGGAAAGGGCGCGGCTGCGGAGTGCCGCCGCCGGGCTCACTTCCCTCTTGGCGTTCGCGGCCACCTCCCTCGTGGCCGGTCCGGCCGTCGCCGACTCCGTGGGCGGCCCCTGCGCGCTGCCCCGGACCGCGGCCCACCACTCGCTGGGCCTCGACACCTGGAACGCCGCCTACACCCGGCCGGCCACCGGCCTCGACGCGGTGATGATCTTCCTCTCGTTCCCGGACTCCGAGCCGCTGAACGCCCCCCACGAACTCGCCGCCGACCACTTCCCCGCCACCAGCGACTTCTTCCTGCGCGCCTCGTACGGGAAGTTCTCGCTGCGTGCCGAGCCGCTGACCGAGTGGCTGCCCATGCCCAAGCCCTCCGCCGCCTACGGAATACAGCGCGACTGGGACCCCGAGAAGCGCGCCGCCTATCTCCGGGACGCGATCGACGTGGCCGACCGCGAGGTCGACTTCTCCGAGTACGACATCGTCTACCTGGTCGCCGACCCCGACGCGCCCGGCGTCGACTCGGACGCGACCAAGGTCGTCAACTTGGACCGGTCGCTGAACGCCGATGGCACTGACATCCGGCGGGTGGTCACCGTCTTCGAGCGCCACCCGCCGGACCGCAACGTGCTCGCCCACGAGACCGGCCACGTCTTCGACCTGCCCGACCTCTACCACCGGCCCGTCGACGGCAACGGCGACTGGGACACCCACGTCGGGGACTGGGACGTCATGGGCAGCCAGTTCGGACTCGCACCGGACCTGTTCGGCTGGCACAAGTGGAAGCTGGGCTGGCTGACCCGGCAGGAGGTGCGGTGCGTCTCCGCGGAGCGCGGCAGCGGCATGGTGACCCTCGAACCCGTGGCCGCCGCGCCCGTGGGCGGCGGGAGCATCGGGACCCGGCTGGCGGTCGTCCGCACCGGACCCGACAGCGCGCTCGCGATCGAGGCCCGCGGAGCCACCGGCAACGACACCTACACCTGTACGGAGGGCGTGCTCCTCTACCGGGTGCGGGCCGAGACGGCGTCGGGAGCCGGGCCCGTCGAGGTCGTCGACACCCACCCGGACACGGACGCCTGCTGGGAGGAGTCGGTCTTCCCGCCGCTCGCGGACGCGCCACTGCGGGTCGGTGAGACCTTCACCATGCCGGGGCCGCCGGGCGGACGGGCGCGGGTGGAGGTCGCGGAAAGGACGCAGACAGGGGCGTGGACGGTGAAGATCACCACTGCCTAGCGCCGTCCTGTTCCGGACACGAAGAAGGTCCCCCGCTCTCGCGAGGGACCTTCTTCCGTCTGTGCGCCGCCAGGGACTCGAACCCCGGACCCGCTGATTAAGAGTCAGCTGCTCTAACCAACTGAGCTAGCGGCGCCTGCTGACGTCGTAGACCTTAGCATCCTGATCGGCGGGAGGAAAAATCGATACACGCACCCCCGCGGAGGCCTTCGCGCGGACCGCCCGTACACACGCCCACAGCAGGACCTCCGGGCCCGGGAGCCAGGGCCGGCGGGTGTCCGGGGCGACCACCCAGCGCGGTTCGGAGGCGGTGTTCGCGGGGATCAGCGGCGGGACGGTGACCGCGTCGCCCGTGCCGTGGCACAGCAGTGGCGGAACGGAGTCGCCCCACTCCTCCCAGTCGAGCAGCGACGGCAGCCGCTGAGCCGTGCCGGGCGCGGCGAACAGCATCATCCGGCCCCGGTGCACGGCGACGGGCCCGGACCCGGGGCCCTCCTCCCACAGCCGGTCCAGCATCCGGCGGCCGAAGACCGAGGGCACGGTCACCACGTCGAACACGGAGCCGCAGGGCAGCACGGCGGGGGCGGTCGGCCGCGCCTCCCACTGGGCGAGCGCCGACCGCGGGTACGTCTCCGCGGAGGCGAGCCAGCCGGCGCCGGGGGGTGTCACACGGGCCGCGGCGCGGTCCTCCTCGTCGGCGGCCACGTGCGTCAGCAGGGATGGGTCTCGAAGCCATGCGGTCATGCTTCATGCTTACCGGGGGTGATACTGCAATTTCACCGGGTTGGCAGAAACAAGGACAGGACGGGGCGGAGGGGAGTATCTTGCGCCGTCGGCATATGCGAAGTGATGTTGACGGGAGCCCCGCCCCCACTCCCCGTAGCGGCGGCTGCCCGCCCGGGCCCCGCGGAGCGGGCCAGGGTCTTTCGTTTGGATCAGGCCGGATCAGCGAGCGGGGTCCGGTGCGTGCGATCGCAAGGCGGAGGAGGGAGGCTGGGGGTGCCCCCGTGCCCGGAGGGCTACGGGGGAGGAGCCATGCCGACCTACGACAACGCGGCGTGGGGGCACCTCCCGTGCCCGGAGGGCTACGGGGGAGTGCGTGCCAGGGCCCGCGAGCCCGGCATGATCCAAACGAGAGGCCCTAGGTGACAGCGCCGCGCAGGAGCTCCTCGCCGAAGTCGATCATCTTGCGGGCATAGTCCTCGGTCCAGCCCGCCCGCTCCGCGATGTCCGCGGGCGTCAGCCGGTCGAAGCGGCGGGGATCCGCCAGCTGGGCCGCCGCGACGGCCTGGAACTCCACCGCCCGGTCCGTCGCCGCCCGGAAGGCGAGTGCCAGCTCCGTCGCGCGGGCCAGCAACTCGCGCGGGTCCTCCATGGACTCCAGGTCGAAGAAGTGCTCAGGGTCGGCGGCGGCCTCCGACGGCTCGAAGAGCAGCGGGCCCGGCCGCATCCTGCGCTCGGTCGTCCGCTCCGGTTCCGCCATGTCCGTACTCCTCCTCGTCACGGCCCGCGCCCCGGACCGCCATCCATTGTCCCGCGCCGCGCAAGAGGGCCTCAGGCCATTCAGGGCCGCCACAGCACCCGGTGCTCGGCCAGATGTGCCAGCGCCGCGTGATTCGCCTCCCAGCCGTCCGGGAACTTCACCGTCACGCCCAGCTGGACCGGCTCCGTGGACGGGTGCTCGTCGAGCAGCTCGCCCACACCGGCACGGCACACCACGATGCAGGCGTGCCGGTGCCGGGAGGCGAGGACGCACAGCCGGCCGGTCTCCAGGTGGAACGCCGTCGCGTCGGGCCGGCCGGACAGGGGATGGAGTACGACGGTCACGTCGTACTCACGGCCCTGGAGGCGGTTCGCGGTGTCGACCGTGACGCCGGTGACGCCCAGGTCCGCCAGCGCGGCGCGCACCGCGGCGGCCTGGTCGCGGTGGGCCGTGCCGACGGCGATCCGGTCCGAGGTGAGCGGCACCGGCTCCTCGGACCGCTCCGAGACCGCGGCGCCGCCGCGATCGAGCAGCCGGCGCACCACCAGCGCCACGGCCCGTACCGCCTCCGGATCGGTCCGCGGCGTGTGACGCGGGGGAAGCTCCAGCAGTCCCCAGCCGGAGGCGGCCGCCTCGTCGAGAACCCGGTCCGGCCCGGACCCGTCGGACGGCACACCGAACGAGAGCCTCCGGTCCCCGTCGCCCGTGCCGCTGCGGAACGGTGTGTACGGGTAGAACGCGTCGGACACCAGCGGCGCCGCGGACGCAGGCAGCCGCCAGGAGACCGGCAGCCGGTGCTGCGGCAGCTCCGGGTTGTGCGCGAGGAGCGTCGACACCGCGCTCGCGGACGGATCGTAGGAAAGGCCAGCCCACTGCTCGGCACCGACCACGGAGAACGGGTCGAGCTGGCCCGGGTCGCCGACGAAGAGCGCACGCTCGAAGAGCCCGGCGACGGCGAGCAGCGCGTCGGAGCGCATCTGGTACGCCTCGTCGACGATGGCGTGTCCCCAGGGCTCGACGCCCTGCACATGCGCCCACTTGGCCGCCGTGGAGATGACGACGTCCAGACCGGCCAGGTCACCGGCCTTCGCCGACTTGCGGACGTTGTCCAGTTCGTCGAGAGCCTTGTCGTACGGGTCGGAGTCGTTCGAGTGCAGACGGCCGACGGGAAGCCCCGGCTCCTTCTCCGCGAGCCGCAGCACCAGGTCGTCCACCTGCGCGTTGGTCTGCGCGACGACCATCAACGGACGGCCCGCCGCCGCCAGTTCGAGTGCCGCCCGCACCACAAGGGTCGACTTGCCGGCGCCCGGCGGGGAGTCGACGACGACGCCCCTGGCGGAGCCGTGGAGGGTGTCGGCGAGGATGTCGGCCGTGGCACGCGCGGCCTCCGCGGCGGGATCGAACGGCGCCGAGGGAACCGGCGCCGTGGCCGGAGGGAACGGCGCGGCGGAAGGGGGTGTCACAGGAGGTCCTCCGGGGTGACGAGGTCCGGGATCTCGGCCGTGTCGGTGCGCGGCGGCCCGCCGTGCGTCCACGGCGTCTCCTCCGGATCCGGCAGTTTCGGCCCGCCCCGCTGGTCGTGCTCGAACAGGGTCCAGGCGATACGGTCCCCCTTGGCCGGCACCGACCCCTCCGCGGGGTCCTTGGCGCGGCCCATCCGGTCCATGACGCGCAGCACCAGCGTGCCCTCGTCCTCGTACCGCACGAACTCGGCCGTCTGAGGCTTTCCCTCGAGCGAGCGGTACACCTTCACCCGCTCGCCGAGGTGGGGGCGGTCGTCCGTGCGGACGGTCACCAGCGGACGGGGACTCGGCCGCTTCGACTCGGACCAGGCCATCTCCACGTCGATCACCTCCGACAGGAACGCCTCGCCCGCCAGCCGGCGGCCCGCCAGCACCAGCGGATCGTCCAGCGCCTCCTGGGCCTCCAGTTGCGCCTGCGCCGTCTCCCGCGCGGCCAGCTTCTGCGCGGCGGTCACCGCGTCGTCGCGCCGCGGCTGGGGCGGCTCACCGGCGCGGACCCGGTCGCGGTGCGCGGTGAACGACCACCGGTCACGGGTCCAGCGGTCCTCGACGCGGGAGCCCTCCGGCAGCGCGCGCATCAGCTCGACCGTGCGCCACACGGCGGACCAGGTGGGCCGCATCTGGTCCGCGACCAGGCGCCGGATCTCCCGCTCCGCACGGTGCAGCTCGCCCAGCCGCTCGTCGGCGCTGCCGCCGTCCTCGGCCGTCGCCAGCAGTTGCCGGGCCCGGTCGTAGCGCTCCATCGCGGGCGCCAGCCGCCGGTTGTCGAAGACCGGGTCGGTCGCCGGCCCCGCCGGCGGGCACAGCAGCATGCCCTCCCGGTCCCGGCCCAGCTCGGCCCGCAGCGCGGCCTCGGCGCCGGACTCGCCGTCCGGCGCGTCGTCCGCCTCGATCCAGGCGAGCAGCGCGCCCAGGTGCTGGTCCTCCAGCGAGGACTGGCCGGTCGCCCAGTGGCGGTTCAGCAGATCCGTCGCCGCGAGCAGCAGGGAGGAGCCCGGGACCCGGGCCCGCTCCCCGTAGTGGGTGAGCCAGCGGCCCAGCAACGGCACCCGGGGCGGCGCCGGGTAGGGCGTGTCGGGGTCCTGCTCGGCCGTGCGACGGAACCGCATCGAGCGTCCCAGCAGCCGCACGAACTCCACGCCCGCCCGGCTCGGCACGATCAACTGCGGCGCGTCAGCGCACAGTTCGACCTCGACGGTGACCCTCTTGCCGGTCTCCGCGTCGGTCTCCTTGCGCTCGACGTGCTCCACCTCGTCCCCGAAGCCGTCGAGATACGGCAGGACCACGTCGGCCAGCTCCGTCAGGAACGCCGAACGCAGGTCGCGATCGCGCGGCTGGGCCACGACCAGCAGCCGCGGCTCCTCGGGGTCCGTCCCCACCAGCGCGCCGAGCGGTGCCCCGGCCTCACCCGCGGTCGTCAGCGGCACGAACACCAACGGGCGCTCGGCCACCCGCCGGTGGCGGACCGTCGCCAGCGGCTGCGCCCGGCCCCTCTCGACCGCCTCCAGCCGGGCGAGGGTGGCGATCAGCGACATGCTCCGGCCTCCTGCCCCGCCGCCGCGCCCCGCTGCGCAGGATCCGCCTCGGCCAGCGCCTCGGCCCGCAGCGCGGCCGCCCGCCGGAGCGCCGCCACTGCCGGGTCGGCAGGGTCCCCGGCCTCGCCGCGTGCCGCCGCCAGCACCTCGCCGATGGTCGTCAGCCCGCCCAGCTCACCGCGGACCGACCGGCCCAGCGTCTCCACCGCACCGGCCTGCCTGGCCCGGTCACGGCAGTGGAAGGCTAGCTCGCAGGCGGCGAGGCACTCGGGCGCGTACGCGTGCGGGACGGACTCGACCGCAGCCGTCAGCTCGTCCGGCGAACAGCCGTCGAGGTCGAAGGTGACGCCCTCCGGAAGCCCGGCCGCGATGTCCTCGACACGGGTGAGCCTGGCCAGCTGACGGCGGGTCACCGACAGCTGCTTGCGCACGTCCACGGCGGACGCGGTCGGCAGGTTGGAGAAATCCTTGGGGCAGACCAGCAGGATGCTGTGCGCGACCCGCGCGCCGTCCGTGACGGCGGCGACCCGCTCCAGCGCCAGGACGTACACCGCGGCCTGGCGGGCGGCCGCACCGACCTTCGACGCGTCCGCCGACGCGTCGACCATCGGGAACGACTTGATCTCCACGACCGTCCACCGGCCGTCGGGGTGCACCACCACCGCGTCCGGCTCCAGATACGCGGGCGAGCCCGCCACGTCCAGGGCGAGCAACGGATGGTCGAGCAGCGTCCACGCCCCGGCGGCCGTCGCCTCGCGCAGCGCCAGCGCCGTACGCGCGGCACGCCCCTCGGGGCCGGCCGCCGACAGATCCGGCACCAGGGCGCCCGCCGGGTCGTCGAGCCCGAGCAGGCGCAGCAGCTCCTTGCCGCCGTCGGCCTTCACCTTCGCCTCGAAGGCGTTCCCGCGCATGAAGGCGAACTGCGACTGCCCGAACGTCCCCGGAGCACCCAGCGCGGAGGCGAGCGCCGCCTTGTCCACCCCGGCGCCGTCCAGCAGCGCCCGGCGCCGGCACCCCGGGTTGGCGGCGAGGGCCGCGAGGGCGCGGGCGTCCAGCGGATGGGGCTGCGCGGCAGGGCCCCGCAGCTCAGCGAGCCGTTGCCGGAGTGCTGTCGTCGGCGCCTGCGGAGGGGGTCCGCTGCCCAGGGATTCGCTCACCCGCGGAAGTCTCGCATCCGCCACCGACAACAGGGGAGGCGGCGACCGCCGCGGTGGGGCGCGGCCCGCCGGTGAACCGTTCGCGCGTGCGGTCGGCGAGACGCAGGGCGGGCCTGGTCAGCAGTGCCCCCGCGCACATGACGGCGGCGCCGGCGACCGCGTCGAGGAAGTAGTGGTTGGCCGTGCCCATCACCACGACCGTGGTGAGCAGCGGGTAGGCGACGGCCAGAGCCCGCACGAGCGGCGTACGGCCGTGCCGCCACAGCATCACACCGACCCACAACGCCCAGCCGACGTGCAGGCTCGGCATCGCCGCGTACTGGTTCGTCATGCCGCCGAGCCCCCGCGGCGCGCTCGCCTCCGCGCCCCACCAGCCGTACGAGCTGTACTGCGCCATCGTGTCCACGAACCCGTGGCCGGCGTCCAGCAGCCGCGGAGGGCAGGTCGGCATCAGCGTGAAACCGGCCAGCCCGAGGAGCGTCGAGAGCATCAGCCAGGTGCGGGCCGCGCGGTAGTGGAGCGGGCGGCGGCGGAAGAGCCACACGAGGACGGCGGGGGTGGCCAGGTAGTGGAGCGAGGCGTACGCGAAATCGGCGGGTATGCCGAGCGCGGGCATCTCCGTGAAGAGACGGTTCAGCGGATGCTCGGCGTTGAGCAGGAGTGCCTTCTCGGCCCGGAGTATCGCGAGTCCGTTGTCGACGGCCGTGGAGACGTCGCCGCGGGCGAGGAGCCGGCCGGCCGAGTACGCCGCGTAGACGACGGCGATCAGCAGCAGCTCGGTCCACCAGCGAGGCCGGTGGCGAGGCGCGGTCTGCGGCATCCGGTCGGTCTCCGTCCCCCGTCGGGATCACTCGTCCGGGGAGGGGGACGCCGAGATCGGCGCGGAGGTTGCCTGAAGTTCAGGTGCGGGATGATGGAGCGACATCGATCGTGAACCTCAGGAGAGCTCCCCATGGCACCGCGGATCCTGCTCGCCCGGCACGGCCAGACCGAATGGTCGCTGCTCGGAAGGCACACCGGCAGGACGGACATCCCCCTGCTCGAGGAGGGCCGGCGCGGCGCCAAGCTGCTGGGCGAGCGGCTCCACCGGGCGCCGTGGTCGGGGCTGGAAGGGGTCGAGATCCGTACCAGCCCGCTGATCAGGGCGAGCGAGACGTGCGCGCTGGCGGGCTTCGGGGAGCGGGCGCAGGCCTGGGACCCGCTGATGGAATGGGACTACGGCGCGTTCGAGGGCCTCACGCCGGCCGAGATCCAGGACATCCGGCCCGGCTGGCTCCTGTGGAGCGACGGCGCACCCGACGGCGAGACCCTCGCGGACGTGTCCGCCCGCGCGGACGAGGTCGTCGAATGGGCCCGCTCGGCCGACCGCGACGTACTGGTCTTCGCGCACGGCCACATCCTGCGCTCGATCGGGGCGAGGTGGCTGGGCGAGCACATCTCCTTCGGTGCGCGCATCCGGCTGGATCCGACGAGC
Source organism: Streptomyces sp. OZ13 (assembly GCF_052068155.1). NCBI lineage: Bacteria > Bacillati > Actinomycetota > Actinomycetes > Kitasatosporales > Streptomycetaceae > Streptomyces > Streptomyces sp. OZ13. The sequence continues at coordinate 227,084 of NZ_JBQHCZ010000011.1, forward strand.
CTGTCGGTGCTGGGGTGGGCGTACGGGGAGCCGGCGATCGAGCGGTGGAACGACACGGGGCACCAGGAGGGGTGACGGTGGGGCCGTTCCCCTACCCGCCCCTTCCCGAAACCGGGCTCCGCCCGGACCCGTACCGCGCTCCGCGCGGTGCGGGCGCGGGGGCCCGGTGGGGGTCCCCCCCCACGCCGCCGGGCGTAGGGGGAGGAGCCCCCGGTTTCGGGAAGGGGCGGGTAGGGGAACGGCCCCGCGCAGCGGCCACGCCCGTGTGGCGTCAGGCGCGGCCCGTTGCCGTCTCGCGGTGGTGGAGGAAGGCGGAGACCGACGGGCTGCGGCGGTGCGGCAGGAGGACCTTCGCCGTTTCCGACAGCATCGCGTGGATGCGGGACGACCGGACCTCGCCCAGCAGTTCGAGCACCTGCTCGCCCGCCGCGGCCGCCTCCTCCGGCTCGCCCGCCCGGGCCAGGTCCGCGGCCAGCTCGGCCCGGTACAGCGCGAGGTTGCGGGTGAAGCGGCGGTCCTGCAGGGCCGCCGCGCGACGCGCGTGGCGGGCCGCGCGGGCCCATTCGCCGAGGGCCGACCAGCACTGCGCCTGGAGCGCCTCCAGTTCGGGCTCGGCGAAGAAGGACATCCACTCGGGGTCGGCGTCCGAGGCGCCGCGCCCGAAGTGTGCGTGTGCCCTGGCCAGCGACTGCTCGCAGCCGGCGCGGTCGCCGAGCCCCGCCCAGCCGCCCGCCTCCCGCAGCGCGAGCAGCGCCAGCAGCCGTGGGGAGGCCACCAGCCGGGCCGCCTGCTGGCCGGCCTGTGCGGTGCGTACGGCCTCCCGGTGCCGGCCCGCGTCCCTGGCGAGGAACGACGTGTTGCAGAACGCGTGCGCCTCCAGCGCCGGGTCGCCCGCCACGCGCGCGGTCGCCAGGGCCTCCGCGTAGTGCGAGCGGGCGTCCTCGAGACGGCCGGAGTCGTGGGCGAGCCAGCCCACCGAAATGGCGAGTTCACCGGCGCCGGTGTGCAACCGCTGCGCCGTCGACCTGCGGGCCGGCGTGCCGGCGTCGAGCAGCGCGTACGCGGCCCTCAGCGGCTGCGCGGCACGGCGGTACAGACCGTCGGCGCCGTGCCGGTCGTCGAGCAGCCGGATGCGGCGTACCGCCTCCTCGACGGCGCTGACCTCGGCCTCGCCGACTCTCCGCGGGTCGGGCAAGGATCCGGGGCCGAGCCCCAGGGACGCGGCCGCCACCGTGGTGGAGCCGCTCGTCATGAATGCGCGACGCAGCACGTCGCTCTCCTCGTCGCTGTCGCTTTCGCTGCTGCCGAGGGGGAGCCGGCAGCAGGGGTGGTGGTGCGGAACGGCCGCGCCCGCGGCCCGGTCCGGCGGCGGTGACGCGGGCGCGGCCCGGTTCCCCGCGCCGCGCCCGCGCACCTGTTCCCGGGCGGTGAAGCCCAGGTCCGTCAGCGCCAGGCCGGGGAACATGTGCAGGAACACCCGCTCGTACGCGTAGTTCGGGCAGCGGATCTCCCCGGACTCGACCCGGCCGATGTAGCGCGCGTCGCAGGAGACCTGCTCGCCGATCTCGCGGGCCGCCCGCCGTACTGCCGTCGCGAACTCGCCCGGCGAGCGGTGTCCGCGCAGTCTGCGGAAAGCCAGGTTGGGTACGGGGGCAGGAACCGCCCGTGATGCCTTTGACGATGACGCCATGGCCGAGGCCTCTCTTGGTGCGGCCGTGTTCCGGCGGGGCAAGAACGTACCTGCTGTGACAGGCCCCTCACACAGGGTTTGGCAACAAAAGGGACATCTCGCCGGTGTTCTGCCATGAACTGCCATCCTTTGCGGCGGCGTGCCGCCGTAGCCCTTGACGCGTACGGGCGTTGAACCGTACGGAGGCGCGTTACGTGTCTCCACTCGAGCGAGGAGGGGATCCCCTTGTTGGAGATCGGCATGGAGACCAGCGCGACGCCCTCGACCACGGCCGGGCACCGGCCCACGCCGGACGGCAGTGCACCACCCCTCTGCGACGTGGCGGTGCCCGGCGGGCCGGCAGAGCCGTGTGATCTGGTGACCGTTCCCGCCCGGCAGGGCCTCGAGGCGGTGGACATCCTTCGCCGCGCCGCCGCGCCCGCGGTCGGGCCGGTGCTCCACGACGGGGCCTGCGACACCCTGGGATTCCTCGTCCCGCCCGGCACCGCCGACGCCTGGGACATGCCGGGCAGCGCCTGTACGCAGACCTCCGGCCGGGGTCTGCGCATCCCGGCGGAGTCACCGGCCACCGGGTCCGGCTGGCTGCTGCCGCCCGGTGACGACGCGGACACGGTCACGGACCCGGTGGTGCTGCGCGAGGCGCTGGGGGAGGCGGCCCGCCTGATCGAGGCGGCGGACAACTGCCGCTGAGGCCGGCCCGGCGGAGGACCCGGACGCGGGGGGTCCGCGGCCGGGCGATAATGGACGTGTGGCGAAAAGCAAGCGGCGTGGGGGCGGTGGACCGGAGTCCGTCGTCGCTGCCGTGGACGGCGGACTCGCGGAGCTGATACCCGACCGGGAACGCCCGCGCGGCTGGACGCTGCTCATCGACGGTGCGCCGCAGTCGCACGTGGATCTCGACGACCCGGCGTATCTGTCCTTCGAGTACCAGCGCCGGCTCGGCCACGCCGTGGACCTCGCCGCACCTCCCGGGCGTCCCCTCCAGGTCGTGCACCTCGGTGGTGGGGCGTTCACCCTCGCCCGGTACGTCGCCGCCACGCGCCCCCGTTCCACCCAGCAGATCGTCGAACTGGACGCGGCCCTCGTCCAACTCGTACGCGCGCACCTGCCGTTGGATCCCGGCGCGCGGATACGGGTCAGATCGACCGACGCGCGGGCAGGTCTGGCGAAGGTGCCCGACGGCTGGGCGGACGTGGTGATCGCGGACGTGTTCAGCGGGGCGCGCACCCCCGCGCATCTGACCAGCACGGAGTTCCTCGCAGAGGTGCGCAGGGTGACGAGGCCCGGCGGCAGCTACGTCGCCAACATCGCCGACGGCCCGCCGCTCACGCATCTGCGGGCCCAGATCGCCACCGCCTCGGCCGTCTTTCCCGAGCTCGCGCTCGCCGCCGATCCGACGGTGCTGCGCGGACGTCGCTTCGGCAACGCCGTGCTGCTCGCGTCGGACAGGGAACTGCCGGTCGCCGAGTTCACCCGCCGGGTCGCGAGCGACCCGTTCGCCGGACGCGTCGAACACGGGCGGGCACTGGCCGACTTCACCGGCGGGGCGGCGCCCGTGACGGACGCGAGCGCCAAGCCGTCGCCGGTGCCGCCGCCCGCGGTGTTCCGCTGACCCTCGGGTGACGGGACTCTCAGCGTTCGTCGAACTGCACCATCGGAGGATGGCCGTTCCAGGTGCAGAACACCGACACCTCGTGACCGTCCTGCGTGAACGTGACACGGATCCACGACGGCTGCGTCCACACCTGCATCTGCCAGCCCGCCGCCGGAGTCGCCGAGACGAGCTCGGCCGCGGTGTCACCGATGTCGAAGACCACCCGGCCGCCCTTGACGTTGTAGCCCTTCACATTTCCGGCATCCGAAGGCGGCGGCGGTGAAGGCGACTTCGGCGGGGGGTCCTTCTTCGTCGGCGAGGCGGGCGGAGGCGTCGTCGGCGGGCGCGTGCTCGGCGAGGCGGACGGGCTCGGCGGCCGCGCCGTCGACGACGCCTGCGGCTTCGCGGCCTGCGCCGTCGAGTTCTGCGCGGTGATGGGAAGAGCGCGCGGCCGGTCGTACGCGGTTCCGGCCATGACCGTGTGGACGCCCCACCACGACAGCGTCACCGCCGCGCCGGTGGACAGCGACCACGCCATGGCATGTACGAGTCCTCGATGCATCCGGGCCATAGTGCACCACCCGTCCCCGGCTTGTCCCGAACGGGACCGGCGTACTCCGGATGGCGTACGGTGCCGCCCATGGCAAGTGTGCTCGTGGTCGAGGACGACCAGTTCGTGCGCTCCGCCCTCATCAGGCACTTGACCGAGGCCTCCCACACGGTACGGAGCGTCGGCACGGCCCTCGAGGCGCTGCGCGAAGTGGCCCATTTCCGGTTCGACGTCGTCATTCTCGACCTCGGACTGCCCGATCTGGACGGCGCGGAGGCGCTGAAGATGCTCCGCGGCATCACCGACGTTCCCGTGATCATCGCGACCGCGCGGGACGACGAGGCGGAGATCGTACGGCTGCTCAACGACGGTGCCGACGACTATCTGACCAAGCCGTTCTCCGTGGAGCACCTGTCGGCCAGGATGGCGGCCGTGCTGCGCCGTTCCCGGGCCGCCGGCGAGGCGCCGCCCTCGCGGGTGATCCAGGTCGGCGGGCTGTCCATCGACCCGCTGCGCCGCCAGGCCGAACTGGACGGCGACCGCCTCGACCTCACCCGCCGGGAGTTCGACCTGCTGGCCTTCCTCGCCGGCCGGCCCGGGGTCGTCGTCCCCCGCAAGGAGTTGCTGGCCGAGGTCTGGCAGCAGAGCTACGGCGACGACCAGACCATCGACGTCCATCTGAGCTGGCTGCGCCGCAAACTCGGCGAGACGGCGGCCAAGCCGCGCTATCTGCACACGCTGCGCGGGGTCGGAGTGAAGCTCGAGCCACCGAACGGACACCGGCCATGAGATGGGCGCTCGTCAAGGTCTCCCTGGCCGTCACCGTGATGGTGGTGCTCGCCTTCGCACTGCCCCTCGGCATCGTCATCAAGGAGATGGCCCGCGACCGTGCCTTCTCCAACGCCGAGCGGCAGGCCGCGACGATCGGCCCCACCCTGACCGTCACCACGGAACGCCGCCCGCTGGAACGGGCCGTCGAGTCGACCCCGGCCGGTGCGGTCGGCCGGATGGCCGTGCACATCCCCGCGTCCGGCGAACCGGGCAGCCTGCCGCTGGAGATAGGCAAGCGCCGGGCGGCGAAGAAGGACCTGGCGACCGTCGAACGGATCGGCCGTGCCTCGATCACCGAGGTGTCCGGCGGCTCGGCGCTGCTGCAACCGACCGCGATCGGGACCGGTCAGATCGCCGTCGTCGAGATCTTCGTGCCCGAGGGAGAGGTCTCCAACGGTGTGGACACCGCCTGGCTCGTCCTCGCCGGAGTCGGCCTCGCGCTGATCGTCGGCTCCGTAGCGGTCGCCGACCGGCTCGGCGTACGGATGGTGCAGCCGGCGCAGCGGCTCGCGGGCGCCGCCCACGACCTGGGGGAGGGCCGGCTCGGGGCCCGGGTCCCGGAGGAGGGGCCGCCCGAACTGCGTTCCGCCGCTGTCGCGTTCAACTCCATGGCCGACCAGGTCGTCCAGCTCCTGGCCAACGAGCGCGAGCTGGCCGCCGATCTCTCGCACCGGCTCCGGACCCCGCTGACCGTGCTCCGGCTGAACGCCGCGTCCCTGGGTGAGAGCACCGCCGCCGAGCAGACCCGGGCGGCCGTCGCGCAGTTGGAACGCGAGGTCGACACCATCATCCGCACCGCCCGCGAAGCGAAGCCGCAGACCGCGGCGGCCGGCCCCGGCGCGGGCTGCGACGTCTCGGAAGTGGTCCGCGAGCGGATGGGATTCTGGTCGGCGCTGGCGGAGGACGAGGGCCGCAAGGTCCGGCTCGCCGGAGTGGACCGGCCCGTGCGCATCCCGGTCGCACGTCCCGAACTCGCCGCCGCGCTCGACGCGCTGCTCGGCAACGTCTTCCGCCACACGCCCGAAGGCACGGCCTTCTCCGTCGACGTGCACAACAGCGACGACGCGGTCATCGTGCTGGTCTCCGACGCCGGCCCGGGCATCGCCGACCCGGCGGCCGCCATGGCCCGGGGCAACAGCGGTGCCAGGGACGGCTCGACGGGCCTCGGCCTGGACATCGTGCGCAGGGTCGCGGAGTCCACGGGCGGCGACGTACGGATCGGCAGGTCCGTCCTCGGGGGCACCGAGGTACGGATCTGGATCGGCCTCGACCCCCGCGAGGCCGCCGGCGGCCGGCGCCGCAGCCGGCACCGGGGGCGGGTTCCGCGCCGTCGTAAGACCGCCCTGCGGTAGCGCACGGCCGCGTCCTCGCGGCACATCATTAATCGCTTCCGATGCCTCCCTTAAGCGCGCCCTAAGAAGACCGACCGCCGTCACTGATCGGCCTTTTGTCCGATTCGGGGTCGCTAGCGTGCAGCGCACCACCCCCCGACTTCGTACGCAGAGGCAGGCACCCGATGGGCAGCAGTACGCACCGGCGCAGGGCGAGCGTCAGGACCAAGGCGGTCGGCGCGGTCGTCGTGACCGCTGTGATCGGCGGCACGGCGGTCGTCCTCACCGGCACCGCCCAGGCCGCGGCGGTCGGCGCCGCCTACACCCGGACCAGTACCTGGGACGGCGGCTACACCGGCCAGTACGTCATCACCAACGAGACCGGCGAGGCCCGGACGGACTGGACCCTCGAGTTCGAGCTGCCCGCCGGGACGAGGATCAGCTCCCTGTGGAACGGCGAGCACACCGTGGACGGGCAGCAGGTCACGGTGAAGCCCGCGAGCTGGAACAAGAGCCTCGCGCCGGGTGCTTCGGTCACCGTCGGCTTCGTCACCTCCGCGAGCGGACAGGCCGCCGACCCGACGGCCTGTCTCATCGACGAGATCAAGTGCTCGGTGGACGACGGGGCCACGCCGCAGCCGAGCGGCCGCCCCACGGAGCAGCCCACGCCGACGCCGACCGCCACCCCCACGCAGAAGCCGACGCCCACCCCCACCGCCACCCCGACGCCGACCCCCACGTCGACCGGGGCCCCGAAGCCGGGCGGCACCGCGCGCTACGCGCCGTACATCGACACCTCCCTGTACCCGGCCTACGACATGCTCGACACGGCGGCGAAGACGGGCGTCAAGGAGTTCAACCTCGCCTTCATCACCTCCGGCGGCGGCTGCGCCCCGCTGTGGGGCGGTGTCACCGACCTGGCGAACGACAAGGTCGCCGCCCAGATCGGCGCCCTCCGGGCCAAGGGCGGCGACGTCCGGGTCTCCTTCGGCGGCGCGGCCGGCCACGAGCTGGCGCTGAACTGCTCCTCCGCCGACGACCTGGCGAAGGCGTACGGCAAGGTCATCGACACCTACAAGCTCACGAAGGTCGACTTCGACGTCGAAGGCGCGGCGCTGCCCGACACCGCCGCCAACTCGCGGCGCTCGCAGGCCATCGCGCAGCTCCAGAAGTCGCACCCCGGCCTGAACGTCTCCTTCACGCTGCCCGTCATGCCCGAGGGCCTCACCCAGCCCGGCGTGGACCTGGTCGCCGACGCCAAGAAGAACGGCGTGCGCGTCGACGCGGTCAACATCATGGCGATGGACTACGGCCCGGCGTACAGCGGCGACATGGGCGAGTACGCGATCCAGGCGGCCACCGCCACCCAGGCGCAGATCAAGGGTGTGCTCGGGCTCTCGGACGCGGCCGCGTGGCAGGCCGTCGCGGTCACCCCGATGATCGGCGTGAACGACGTGGTGACGGAGATCTTCAAGGTCGACGACGCCACGCAGCTCGTGAAGTTCGCCGAGTCGAAGAACCTGGGCTGGCTGTCGATGTGGTCCTCGACCCGCGACAAGCAGTGCGCCGGCGGGGAGAAGCCGGCGGCGGACGCGACGTGCAGCTCGATCCTTCAGGAGCCGCTGGCCTTCACGAAGGCCTTCTCCGCGTACAAGTAGCCACCCCGTCCCCCCACGGCGACGCCCCGGGCCGGCCCCCCACCCGCCCGGGGCCCCGCCACGCCCCTCACCCCGACCGGGCTTCGCCGCTGCATTTCCAGCCCGTCCGGCGTTTGAGGACACCGCGCGGAGCGCGGTACCGGGTCCGGGCGAGCCCGGCAGGGGTGCGTGCGAAGCGCGGTACGGCCCGGGCGGAGCCCGGTTCCGGGAAGGGGCGGGGAGGGGGAACAAGCCCCGCGCAGCGGCCCGCACGCCCCGCGCCCGCGCCGTCAGCCCTTGATGGCCCCCTGCATGATGCCGCCCACGATCTGCTTGCCGAAGACGACGAACGCGATCAGCAACGGCAGCGTCCCCAACAGCGCTCCCGCCATGATCACCGACTGGTCGGGGATGTAGCCCTGCCCGAGGCCCGCCAGGGCCACCTGCACCGTCGGGTTGCCGCTCTGCGTCAGCGCGAGGATCGGCCAGAAGAAGTCGTTCCAGGTCATCACGAACGTCAGCATCCCGAGGACGGCCATCGCCGGCCGCGCCGCGGGGAAGACGATGTGCCACACCACGCGCAGACTGCTCGCGCCGTCGACCCTGGCGGCCTCGATCAGTTCGCCGGGCAGTGCCTCCATCAGGTACTGGCGCATGAAGAACACCCCGAAGGCGCTGACCAGCGTGGGCAGGATGACGGACTGGAGCTGATCGGTCCAGGACAGTTCGGCGATCAGCATGTACAGCGGCACGACGCTGAGCTGCGGCGGCACCATCATCGTGCCGATGACGAGCAGCAGCAGCGTGTTCTTCATCCTGAATCGAAGCTTGGCGAAGGCGAACCCGGCGAACGTGGAGAAGACCACGGCGCCCGCCGCCACCGATCCGGCGACGACCGTCGTGTTGAGCAGGGCGGTGCCCATGTTCGCGTCGGTCCAGGCGATCTCCAGATTGCGGAAGAGCCGGCTGCCGAACCAGAACGGCGGGGGAGTCTGGGCGAGCCGGGTGTTGGTACGGGACGCGGCGACCGCCGTCCACACCAGTGGGAAGAGGGAGCCGGCGGTGAACACGATCAGCGCGGCGTAGGCGAACCTCCCGCCGTGCAGCTGCCGCCCCGCCCGCCCCTTGCGCCCTGTCATCGTCGTCTCGGCTCCGCTCTACGCGCTCTTGCTCAGGCGGCGCGCGACCAGCCAGTTCACCGCGCCGACGACCAGCAGGATCAGGAACATCGCCCAGGCGATCGCGGAGGCCCGGCCCAGGTGCAGGTTCACCCACCCCTGCTCGTACAGATAGAGACCGAGCGTCTGGAACTGGTGGTCCGCGCCGCCCGTCGCGCCGGCCCCGCCGCTGAACAGCAGGGGCTCGCCGAACAGCTGGGTCGCGCCGATCGTCGAGACCACGCAGGTGAACAGGATCGTGTGGCGCAGGGACGGCACCGTGACATGGATGAACTGCTGCCACGGCGAGGCCCCGTCGAGCGCGGCCGACTCGTACAGGTCCTTCGGGACGGCCTGCATCGCCGCGAGATAGATCAGCGCGTTGTAACCCGTCCAGCGCCAGATCACGATCGTCGAGACCGCGAGCTGCGAGGTCCACTGCCCGTTCTGCCAGTCGACGTCACCGATGCCGACCAGCCCGAGCGCCCAGTTGACCATCCCGTAGTCGCGGCCGAAGAGAAGCACGAAGACGAGCGTCGCGGCGGCGACGGACGTCGCGTACGGGGTGAGGGCGGCGACCCTGAAGAACATCGAGCCACGAAGCCGGTAGTTGAGCAGATGTGCGATGCCGAGCGCCATGAGCAGCTGCGGCACGGTCGACATCAGTCCGATGGTGACCGTGTTCCTGAGCGCGTTCCAGAAGAACTCGTCCTCGAGGAGGCGAGAGAAGTTGCGCAGCCCGACCCATTCCATGTCGGTGGGCGCGGTGAGCTCCACCCGGTGCAGCGAGGCCCAGCCGGTGTAGAGCAGCGGGAAGAGGCCGAAGGCGAGGAAGAAGACGAAGAACGGTGCGACGAAGGCGTACGGGCTCCATCTGACGTCGCGCCGGTAGCGGCGTGAGCGCTTCGCACGCCGCCGCTGCGTGGCGGCGTCCGTGTGGTCGGGGGCTCCGACGTCCACCGCGGACCCCGGCTTCCTGGGGTGTTCGACGTGCGCGGCCGGCCTGCCGTGTGCGGGTTCCGGCACGTCACTCGTCCAAGGCGTTGTCGATCGCCTTGACCGCCGCGTCCCAGCCCTCTTGCGGGCTGCGGCCCTTCTGGTCCACTTGGAGCATGCCGATGTCGGCCAGGTTCTGCGCGATGATCAAATCCTTGGGCCCCACGATCTGCACCGGGACGTCCTGCGCGGCCCTGGAGAAGATCTTCCCGATTGGCGCGCCCCCGAAGTAGGGGTGCGTGGCGTCGGCGACGGCGGGCAGCGAGTAGGCGGCCTCGGCGCTGGGGAAGCTGCCGCGCTCGGTGAACAGCTTCGCCTGCTGCTCGGGAGCGGTCAGCCAGGCGGCGAGCTTCGCCGCCTCGGCGGTGTTGTCGCCCGTCTTCGGCACGACCAGGAACGAGCCGCCCCAGTTGCTCGGCCGTGGCGCGGCGGCGACGTCCCACTTGCCCTTGCCGGCGGCGCCCGCCTTGTCCTGGATGTGGCCGAGCATCCAGGCGGGGCAGGAGACGGTGGCGAAGGCGCCGTTGGACATGGCCTGGTCCCAGGAAGGCGTGAACTGCTGGAGCCGGGCGGTCAGTTTCTCCGTGGCGAACTCGGCGGCGACGTCCCAGGCCTGCTTCACGGCCGGGCTGGTCTTGTAGACGATCTCGCCGTTCTCGTCGTAGAAGCGTTTCTCGTTGCTGCCGGTGACGGCCGCCATCACGCCCGAGGCGGAGTCGACGAAGGCCGTCCCCTCGGGTGCCCGGGCCTTGTACTTCCTGCCCGTCTCCAGGTACTTGTCCCAGTCCCCGGCCCACAGCCTGCCGACCTCCTCGCGGTCGGTCGGCAGCCCGGCCTTCTCGAACAGGTCCTTGCGGTAGCAGATGCCCTGGGGGCCGATGTCGGTGCCGAGACCGACCGTCTTCCCGTCCTTGGTGGTGGCCTGCGCCCACTTCCAGCCGAGGAACGAGTCCTTGCTGACGCCCTCGGTCCTGCCCAGATCGACGAGCCGGTCCGCCTGGGTCGCGGCGACCTCCGCGATGTTGTTGACCTCGACGGCCTGGATGTCGGCGAGACCGCTGCCGGTGCTGAGGTGGGTGAGCAGTTGCGGGTAGTAGTTCTCGTTCCGCTGGATCGAGGTCTGCTTGATCCTTATGTCCGGGTGGAGCTTCATGTACTCCTCGTACAGCCCCGCCTCCTTGAGACCGAAGGCACCGAAGACGCCCACCGTGATGGTGGTCCTCCCCTTGCCGTCACCGCCGTCGTAGGCGCTGTCGCCCGGCTCTTCGCTGTCCTTGGCGCAGCCTGCGAGGAGCCCGGCGCCCAGCGCGACGACGACCGCGAGGATTGCGGTCCTGCGCATGACGACCTCCTTCGGGGAGTGCCGTCACCCCCGGGTCCTGACGTGCCGCCCGCGGCCGTACTTGTGTGACCCGTACTTTTAGCACGCCGGGGGCGACCGTGGCACGGGCGGTGGCCTGCGGCTTTGCCAACCGGGCGCCGACGGGGGAGTGGGAGCGCTCCCGTACGTGATCGGCCGCGTTCGTCGTCCGAGAGGGGGAGGTCCGAAGGCCCCGCGGCACGTTATGTTCTCCGCCTGGGCAGCCTGGGGAGGCGGACACGATGTCTCGGACCATCCGTACGGGGAACGGGGGGCGGGCCACCGGTCTGCCCACCCTCGAGGAGGTCGCCGCGCGGGCGGGGGTCGGACGCGGGACGGTCTCCCGGGTCATCAACGGCTCGCCGCGCGTCAGTGAAGAGACCCGCGCTCTGGTCGAGGCGGCCGTCGCCGAACTGGGTTACGTCCCCAACCGGGCGGCCCGGGCCCTCGCGGGCAACCGTACGGACGCCATCGCGCTCGTCGTCCCGGAGCCGGAGGACCGTTTCTTCGCGGAGCCGTACTTCTCCGAGATGGTGCGCGGCGTCGGAGCCGCCCTCGCCGACACCGAGATGCAGCTGCTGCTGACGCTCGCCGGCAACGACCGCGAACGCAAGACGCTCGCCGGGTACCTCGCCGCCCACCGGGTCGACGGCGTGCTGCTGGTCTCGATGCATGCGGGCGACCCGCTGCCGGACCTGCTGGAGCAGCTCTCCATCCCGGTGGTCATCAGCGGCCGCCGAGCGGCTGACGAGACGCTGGCGGCGGTCGACTCCGACAACTTCGAGGGCGCACGGGCGGCCGTCGCCCACCTGGCCGCCCGGGGGCGGCGCACCGTCGCGACGATCACCGGCCCCCTGGACGTGTACGGCGCCCAGCGCCGACTGGACGGCTACCGCTCCGGCGTCGCCGGCGCCGGCCTGGACGCCGACCCCCGGCTGACGGCCGTGGCCGACTTCACCGAGCAGGGCGGCCGCCTCGCGATGCGCAAGCTGCTCGAGGGCCGCCCCGACCTCGACGCGGTCTTCGCCGCCTCCGACGTGATGGCTTCCGGCGCCCGGCACGTGCTGCGCGAGTCGGGCCGCCGCATCCCGGACGATGTGGCCCTCGTCGGCTTCGACGACTCCGCGGTGGCCCGCCACATGGATCCGGCGCTCACCAGCGTGCGCCAGCCGACGGAGGAGATGGGGCGCACGATGGCCCGGGTCCTGCTCGAGGAGATCGTGGGCCCGTCACCGGAGCGGCCCCAGATCGTGCTGCCCACGGAACTGGTGGTGCGGGACTCGTCGTGACGGCGGCCGGTCGGCGCCTCGGGCGTGCTCTCTGCTGTCGGTGACGTTTTGGGGCGGTGACCTCAGGCCGGGTGGCCTTCGCTCGGTGACCTTCTTGCTCGGTGACCCTCGGTCGGCGGCCTGCGTCTCATCCACGCTCGCGGAGGTACGCCTCCAACTCGGCGGCCCCGGTCAGCATCGCCCGCCCGCGGGCGGCCAGCCTGCCGTGCCAGTCGCGCAGCGCGGCCTCCAGTGGCTCCGGCCCGCCGGCCGCCCGCACCTGGGCGATCAGCGGGGCGATCTGCTCCAGCGGATAGCCGCCCCGCCTGAGCTGGTGGGCCAGCCGGGCGTCCCGCACGTCCGCCTCGTCGTAGACGCGGTACCCGGTCAGCGGGTCGCGGCGCGGGCGCACCAGCCCTGCCTGCTCCCATTTGCGCAGCGTCGCGGGCCGGATGCCGAGGTTCCCCGCCAGCGGCCCGATGAACGTGCCGCCGGACACCGCACCGGGCCTCGAGACCCCGCCGGCCCAGGACGCCGCCCCGGTCCTGGAGACCCCACCGGTCCGGAATGACGAGGCGGGCCCGGCTGCCGGACCGCGCCCGGTCCCAGCATCCTGTTCGGACGCCGTGGTGGGCCCCAGGTCGCGCAGGGCGCCCTCCACCGCCTGGAGGGTCCGGCGGTCGTCGAGGAGCTCGGCGTGGCTCTCGTCGATGAGGCGGAACGCCTCCTCGGCCGCGCCCTCGTTCACCGCCCGCATGATCGCCGTCGCCGTCCGGTGGCCGTGGCCCGGTGCCAGGGCGAGGAACGCGCGCAGGGCACCCGCGTGCAGCGACGAATAGGTCCGGTAGCCATGGGGTGTGCGACCGGCGGCCGGGAGGATCCCCGCCTCCTCGTAGTTCCTGATCGCCTGCGTCGACAGACCGTGCGGGCGCGCCAGGTCGACCGGTCTGAGCCGCATGCCGTTTTGAAGGTTTCGCCCCATGGCCCTGCCGATTCCGCGGGAAAGTTTCAACCGAGGGTTCAACGATAGCGTTCAAGGCATGGCTACTGACATCCAGGACACCGTCCATGCCGTCGAGGCCGCCGCCGTCATGAGGCTGCTCCCGGCCCGGCCCCGGCTGCTCGCCCTGGGCGAACCCACCCACGGGGAGGACACTCTGCTCGACCTGCGCAACGAGCTCTTCCGCCAACTCGTCGAGCAGGAGGGCTACCGGACGATCGCGCTCGAGAGCGACTGCATGGCGGGCCTGCTCGTGGACGACCACGTCACCGCGGGCACCGGCACCCTCGACGAGGTCATGGAGCGCGGATTCAGTCACGGCTGGGGCGCCTCCGCGGCCAACCGCGAGCTCGTCCGCTGGATGCGCGACTACAACATCCGCGTCGACGACGACGGCCGTCCCGCGTCCGAGCGGCTTCGCTTCGCCGGCTTCGACGGCCCGCTGGAGATCACCCACGCCGCGAGCCCGCGTCAGGCCCTCACCGCGCTCCACGACTGTCTCGCGGCCCAGGTGGACGCGGACCTGCTCCCCTGCACCGCGGAAACGCTCGACCGCCTGCTCGGCGCCGACGACCGGTGGACCGAACCCGCGGCGATGAGGGACCCGTCCCGGTCCGTGGGGCAGTCGGCCGAGGCGAGGGAGCTGCGGCTGATCGCCGACGATCTGGTGGCGCTGCTCGACGCGCAGACGCCGCACCTGATCACGGCGACCTCGCCCGACGACCGGTACCGGGCACAGCTCTACGGGCGCACCGCGACCGGCCTGCTGCGCTACCACCACTGGATGGCCGACACCTCGCCCGGCCGCATGAGCCGGCTGGTGGGCGTGCGGGACCAGATGATGGCCCACAACCTCCTCGCGGTCGCCGCTCGGGGTCCGGCATTCGTCCACGCCCACAACTCCCATCTCCGGCGGGGGAAGAGCACGATGCGGATGGGTGGGAGGCCCTTGGAGTGGTGGAGCGCCGGAGCGCTGGTGAGCGCCCGGCTCGGCGAGGAGTACGCGTTCGTGGCCACGGCCCTCGGCACGATCCGGCACCGGGGAGTGGACACCCCGCCGCCGGACACCGTCGAGGGTCTCCTGTACGCGCTCCCGGAGGACCGCTGCGTGATCGACGCCCCGCGGCTGGCCGCCGCCCTCGCCGAGACGCGGCCCGCGCCCCGCGCGTCCCCCTGGTTCGGCTATGCCCCGCTCGACCCTGCGCACCTGGCGGGCAGCGACGGCATCGTGTTCGTCAGGGACGTCCCGCAGCGCTAGTTGTATTGACCCGTGAGGTTGGGGACGCGGCTGGCGGGTGGGTGGCCTTTCAGTGCGGTGTGTCCGCGGTGGTGGTTG
>NZ_JBQHCZ010000012.1:0-239619 GCF_052068155.1 Streptomyces sp. OZ13
TGTGGGAGAGTAGGACGCCGCCGAACAATCATTGTGGGAAAGCCCCGCACCTCTGGTGCGGGGCTTTCCTGCGTTCAGGGGTCGATTAGGGTCGGCCGCATGCGCTATGACCTCGTCATCTTCGACAACGACGGAGTGCTCGTCGACAGCGAGCCCCTGTCCAACACCCTCCTGGCTGCCTATCTCACCGAGCTGGGGCACCCCACCACGTACGAGGAGTCCCTGCGGGACTACATGGGCGCCGCGATGCACCGGGTGCACGACATCGTCCGGGAGCGGACCGGGCAGGACCTGCCGGCGGACTTCGACGACACGTTCCATGCCCGCGTCTTCGCTGCGTTCGAACGGGAGTTGGCGGCTGTCGACGGGGTGACCGAAGTGCTCGAGAAGCTCCGCGCCGATGCCGTCCCCTACTGCGTCGCGTCGTCCGGCAGTCATGAGCGCATCCGGATCGGGCACCGCACGACCGGACTGGACCGGTGGTTCAGGGAAGGGACCGTCTTCAGCGCCCAGGACGTCGGCAGGGGCAAGCCGGCACCCGACCTGTTCCTCCATGCCGCCGAGCGGATGGGTGTGGCGCCCGAGCGGTGCGTGGTCGTCGAGGACAGCCGTCTCGGCGTGCAGGCGGCGCTCGCGGCCGGGATGGACGTGTACGGATTCACCGCCATGACCCCTGCGGCCGAACTGGCGGGCGCCGACGGACACTTCGCAACCATGGCGGAGTTGCCCGCACTCCTCGCATGAACGCTGCCCGGGCGACGCCGGCAGGTCGGCGGCGCCGTTCGCGGTGGAGCGGGTCGTACGACGCTGCCCGTGTGACGCGTCTACCGTCCGGTAGAGCCCGGGCTTACGCTGTGCGGCCATGACAGAACCGCGGTTGCGCCACGGGCGGACCTCCCTCGCGTTCAGTTTCTCCTCGCAGGGTGTCGCGTTCGCTCTCCTCGTGACCCGAATACCCGCCATCCAGGAGCGGTACGGGATATCCGACGCCCTGCTGCCGCTGTTCCTCGCGGCGGTGCCCGTCCTCGCCGGGGTGGGCAGCGTGCTGACCGAGCGGATCGTGCGGCGCGCGCCCGTGAGTGCGGTGCTTCGCTGGGCCCAGCCGGTGGTGCTGCTGGCGCTGCTCGGTGTGGCCGCGGGTGACGAGATGTGGCACGTGGCCGTCGCGCTCGGGGTGTTCGGGCTGTCGGTGGGCGCGCTCGACGCGTCGATGAACATGCTGGGCGTCGGACTCCAAGCGGCGTACGGGCGCAGCATCATGCTCGGCTTCCATGCGGCGTACAGCCTCGGCGGGATCGTCGGCGCCTCACTCGCCTGGGCGGGTGCCCACTGGGACCTGGCGCTCGTCGTCTCCTACTCCCCGGTGGTCGTGGTGCTGGTGCCCGCGGCGCTGATGGGCAGCCGGTGGTACTACGGCGGGGAGCGCCCACAAGGCCGCCCGGAGACCGGCGACGGCGGCAAGAACAGCGCGGCCGGCGACGGCGGCCGGGTGGCGTTCAGGATGCTGCTGCCGCTCGCGCTGGTGATGACCTTCGCGTACATCGGCGACTCGACCGTCTCCAACTGGAGCGCCAAATATCTGCAGGACGTCCTCGGCAGCTCGGAGGAGCTGGCGACCGTCCCGTACAACGCCTACATGGTGACGACCCTGGTGGGCCGGGCCGTCGGGGACCTCGGGGTGCGGCGCTTCGGGGCCGTGGCCGTCGTCCGGTGCGGGGCGGTGCTGGCGGCGGCCGGGTTCGCCGTGGTGGCGGCCGCGCCAGGGGCGTGGACGGGCATGGCGGGCTTCACGGTGCTGGGGCTCGGCCTGTGCGTGATCGTGCCGCAGACCTTCGCGGCGGCGGGCCGGCTGTTCGAGGGCCGGAGCGACGCGGCCGTGGCGCGGCTGAACGTCTTCAACTACGTCGGCTTCCTCATCGGGTCGCCCTTGGTCGGGGCGCTGGGGGACGCCTGGAGCTACCGCGGGGCGATGCTCGTACCGATGGCGCTCGTGTTGTTGACGCTGGTGTACGCCGGATCGTTCGGCGACGGGAGGGCCCGATACGGTGTCGGGCATGAGCGGCCGCGGATTGCTGATGTGGGACGAGGCGGTAACCGGGTATGACTTCGGTTCCGGCCATCCGATGGATCCGGTGCGGCTCGCACTGACCATGGGGCTGGTGCGGGCCTACGGGCTGGACCGGGCGATGCGGGTGGTCGCCGCCAGGCCGGCCGGGGAGTCGACGCTGCGGCTCGTGCACCGGGAGGACTACGTGGACGCGGTGCGGGCGGCGTCGGCCGACCCGAAGGCCGCGGACCAGTCGTACGGGCTCGGCACGGTCGACGACCCGGCGTTCGAGGGGATGCACGAGGCGTCGGCGCTGATCGCCGGGCAGTCCGTCGGCGCGGCGGAGGCCGTGTGGCGCGGAGAGGCCGACCATGCGGTCAACTTCGCCGGCGGGCTGCACCACGCGATGCCGGGGAGCGCCTCCGGGTTCTGCATCTACAACGACGCGTCGCTGGCCATCGCGCGGCTGCTCGAGCTCGGCGCGGAACGGGTGGCCTACGTCGACGTGGACGTCCACCACGGGGACGGCGTGCAGGCGGCGTTCTGGGACGACCCGCGGGTCCTGACGGTGTCGCTGCACGAACACCCGCAGACCCTGTTCCCGCAGACCGGCCGGCCGGAGGAGACGGGCGGGGCCGGTCCCGCGGAGGGCTCCGCGGTGAACGTGGCGCTGCCGGCCGGCACGGGGGACCAGGGCTGGCTGCGGGCGTTCCACGCGGTCGTGCCCGAACTGCTGGCCGACTTCCGGCCGCAGATCCTGGTGACACAGCACGGGGCGGACACACACTTCGAGGACCCGCTGGCGCACCTGGCGGTGTCGCTCGACGCGCAGCGCGCCGTCCAGGAGGCGTGCCACGCCCTGGCGCACGAGCACGTGGAGGGCGGCCGGTGGCTCGCGCTCGGCGGCGGCGGTTACGCGGTGGTCGACGTGGTCCCCCGGTCGTGGACGCATCTGGTGGGGATCGCGGCGCACCAGCCGGTCGAGCCCGAGTCGGTGATTCCCTCGTCGTGGCGGGACGAGGTGTACGCGCGGACGCGGCAGTTGGCTCCGGCCCGGATGACGGACGGCCGGTGGCCGGCGGCCTGGCGCGGCTGGGAGGAGGGCTACGACCCCGCGGACCGGCTGGACCAGGCGGTGCTGGCGACGCGGCGGGCGGTCTTCCCGCTGCGGGGACTGCTTGCCTGAGGCCGGCCGACCGGGTGCCTGACGGACGTTGGGCCAACTGTGCGGGTTGTTCGGGGTTTTCGCGTGGTGGGTGTCTCTCTGCGTCAGCATCGGGAGGGTGTTGAGCACCGAGGCGCTGCGGGCGCATCTGCTGGCGTCCCGGCTGGCCGGTGACGTCGCCACCTCCCGGGAGACGAGTCTGCGCAGCTATCGCGCGTTCGTCGCCCGCGATCCGCGGGTCACCCTCGGACTGGACCCCCGGTGGGCCTGGAGCGTGCGGGACGTCATCGCCCTCATGGCGGACAGGTGCGGGGTCTCGGCCGATCCCGAGCACGTGACCGGGGCGGACGTCATCGACCCGGAGCGGACCCTCGGCAGGCTCGCCGCGTTCGCGGAGCGGCTGGGCGCGGTGGCCGCGCAGGGCGGGGCGGTGCTGTTCGGCACCGGACATCCGCACCGGCTGCTCGGGTTCTACGCCGATCTGGCAGACGCGCTGTCGGCGGCGGGGTGTTCCGTACTCACACCCGCGCAGGGGCGATGTGTCGACATAACGACCCGGTTCGGCGTACGCACGTACCGGCTCGAATACGTACGGGGGGTGGCGCGGCTCCGGGAGGCGGGCGCCGGCGGCGCGGGAGCCCACAGTCATTCCCCGCTGCCGGTCAGGGTCGCGCTGGGGGCGGCCGCGGACGCCGGCGGGCGGCTGCCCGACCTGGTCGTCGGTGATCACGGCTGGGTCTGCGGAGCAGGTCAACTGGGTATCGAGGCCATCGGACTGGCCGACACCGACGATCCGGCGCTGTTCGTCGGTGAGGCGGAGGGGCAGGTGTCCGTCGCCGTTCCGCTTGATGACGCCGTAAGGTCCGATTACTACCGGCCGTTGACGCGCTATGTGCTCAATCGGGCGTGTCTGTCACAGTAGGCGGCCGATCGCTGCTCCTCTTCCCCACTCGCATCACCCGCCCCTAGTCTGGGCAGTGAGCGCACAGCGACGAAGAGTCACCGGAGGGGAAGCCGGTGCGCGTCGGGTGCGGAAGGTACAGGTGGGTCATGGCTGCTGGCAGCGAGAGGCCTCTCAACGAGGTCAAGTTCCTTACCGTGGCGGAAGTCGCCTCGGTGATGCGGGTGTCGAAGATGACCGTGTACCGCTTGGTGCACAGTGGTCATCTGCCGGCGATCCGGGTGGGGAGGTCCTTCCGGGTACCGGAGCAAGCGGTTCACGAGTATCTCCGCGAATCCTTCGTGGGGGTGGAATCCGCGTAACGGAGGAGGGACGGCCGCCCTCGGATTACGTCCCTCACTCAGCGGCAGGTAGGCTAGGCCGACGTAGGTCGTGTGGGCCCAGACGCCCCGCACCGAGTGAAGAGAAGTGAGCGAGGGTAGTCGTGGGCTCTGTTATCAAGAAGCGGCGTAAGCGGATGGCCAAGAAGAAGCACCGCAAGCTGCTCAAGCGCACCCGCGTTCAGCGTCGCAACAAGAAGTAAGCGGCAGCTGAGCGTGTCCTTCGGCCCCTCCACCAGTCCGGTGGAGGGGCCGAGGTGCTTCTCCGGGTCCGGGACGGACTCCGTACGGAGCAAGAGTGGAGCACTGGTGGACACGACGTGGCAAAAGTCCGTCGTGCGGTCATCACAGCGCAACAGTGACGCGCTACGGTGACGCCAGGAGCTAGGGAAGGCGCTGATCTTGGGCAAGGTCGTGCTCGTCACCGGAGTGGCCCGGCAGCTCGGCGGCCGTCTCGTACGGCGGATCCAGCGGGATCCCGAGGTGGACCGGGTGATCGGGGTCGACGCCGAGGGGCCCGGACACCATCTGGGCGGGGCCGAGTTCGTGCGTGCCGACATCCGCCGGCCCGCGATCGCGAGGGTCCTCGCCGAGCACGCCGTGGACACGGTGGTCCATATGGACGTCACCGGGACGCCGCTGGGCGCCGGCGGCCGCACGGCCGTCAAGGAGACCAACGTCATCGGCACCATGCAGCTGCTCGGCGCCTGCCAGAAGTCACCGACCGTCAAGCGGCTGGTGATCAAATCGAGTACGAGCGTGTACGGCTCCGCCCCCCGCGACCCGGCGGTCTTCACGGAGACCACCCCGCCCAAGTCGCTGCCGAGCGGTGGATTCGCCAAGGACGCCGTCGAGGTCGAGGGATACGTACGCGGCTTCGCCCGCCGCCGGCCCGACGTGGCGGTGTGCGTGCTGCGCTTCGCCAACATCCTCGGACCGTGCGCGGACTCGCCGCTCGCCGAGTTCTTCTCGTTGCCGGTGATGCCGACGGTCTTCGGCTACGACCCCCGGCTCCAGTTCGTCCACGAGGACGACGTGATCGACGTACTGCGGATCGCCCTCCACGAGCCGCGCCGCGGCACGCTCAACAGCGGCACCTTCAACATCGCGGGTGACGGTGTGCTGACGCTGTCGCAGTGCTCGCGGCGGCTGGGGCGGCCGACGATCCCGCTGCTGCTCCCTGCGGTCACCTGGGTGGGCTCGGCGCTGCGGACGGTCGGTTTCACCGACTTCTCGCCCGAGCAGATCCGGCTGCTCACGCACGGACGGGTGGTGAGCACCGTTCAGATGCGCGAGACACTGGGCTTCCGGCCGAAGTACACGACCGCGGAGACGTTCGCGGACTTCGCACGCAGCCGTGGCCCGGGGCTGCTGCCGCCGAAGGCGGTCGCCGAGGCGGTGGACCGGGTCGCGGAGGCCCTGTCGCTCGGCGTCCTCGACGCGGTGCCCGTCGAGGACGGCGGGCGAGCGGTCACCCAGACGACGCACAGCAGCGGACAGCCCGGATAAGGAGCGCAGCCGACGATGGCGGACGCCAAGGTCATTCCGTTCGACGACGACCGGTCGCGCGGCGGCGCCGCGCAGCGCCCGGCACGGCGGCGCTCCGCGTCCGGCGGCCTGCGCAAGGCGGAACCGGCGGCGGTGCGGGACGCCGCGCTGAGCCCGCTGCCCGGCCCGCAGGCCGGTGAGGGCGGTACGGGCCCCGACACCGGCCCGGCGGCCCCCGCCGAGCCGGTCCGTGGCGCCGTCTCCGCGGCTTCCGGCGTGTCGGGTGAGGCCGGCGGCTCCCCGCAGGACGGGAGGGCCGCCGAGGCCCCCGTGACGGCCGCCGGGGAGACGCCGGGGCCGGCGGACAGCGGCTGGGACCGGAGGATCGCCGGCGGGCTGGCGTTCCTGCGGCGACGCCTCACGGGCGACTACGAGGTCGACGAGTTCGGCTACGACGCCGAGCTCACCGACCAGGTCCTGATGTCGATGCTGCGGCCGATGTACCAGAAGTACTTCCGCGTCGAGGTCAAGGGCATCGAGAACATCCCGTCGGAGGGCGGGGCGCTGGTGGTGGCGAACCACTCGGGCACCGTGCCGCTGGACGGGCTGATGCTCCAGGTCGCCGTGCACGACAACCATCCGGCGGGCCGCCATCTGCGGCTGCTGGCCGCGGATCTGGTGTTCATGCTGCCGGTGGTCAACGAACTGGCCCGGAAGGCCGGTCACACCTTGGCGTGCACGGAGGACGCGGAAAGGCTGCTCCAGTGCGGTGAGGTCGTCGGTGTGATGCCGGAGGGCTTCAAGGGCATCGGCAAGCCGTTCAGCGAGCGTTACAAGCTTCAGCGTTTCGGCCGGGGCGGCTTCGTCTCCACGGCACTGCGGGCGGGCGTGCCGATCGTGCCGTGTTCGATCGTCGGGGCGGAGGAGATCTACCCGATGATCGGCAACGCGAAGACGCTGGCGCGGCTGCTCGGCTTCCCGTACTTCCCGATCACTCCGACGTTCCCGTGGCTCGGACCGCTGGGGGCTGTGCCCCTGCCGACGAAGTGGACGATCCAGTTCGGGGAGCCGATCGCGACGGACGGGTACCCGCCGGAGGCGGCGGAGGACCCGATGCTGATGTTCAACCTGACGGACCAGGTGCGCGAGCAGATCCAGCACACGCTCTACAAGCTGCTGGTGCAGCGCCGCTCGGTCTTCTTCTAGGTCCTGCCCGGGCCCGAGCAGACCGCCCGGACAGCGCCTGGCCGTGCCGACGCTGCCGGAGCGTCATGGACACCGGTGAGGGGTGGGTCCCGACCGGGACCCACCCCTCAGCCGCGCGTGGTGCTTCCGCCGACGTCAGCCGTCGTCCTCGGCCTCGAAACCGAGACCCGGGAGGATGCCCGGCAGCAGCGGCGGGATGGTGATCTCCGGATGCGGCGGCTCCGAGCCCTTGCCGGACGGGGAGGGGCTCGCCTGCCCCTGCGGCGGATCGAGGAGACCACCGGTGTTGCCCCCGAGCAGGCCGTCGTTCGGCGAACCCGAGGTGGAGCCGGACGGGCTGGGACTGGTGTCCCCGCTCCCGTGCCCGCCGTCGGCGCCGGGCGAAGTCGATGCCGTACGGTCCGGGTCGGCGGTGCGCCCCGAGTCCTGTGAGGCGCCCGGGCCCTGGGAGTCGCGTTGCTTCTCCGGGGTGCGGGGCAGCATCGACTCGAGCGGGCCGACCTGTTCGTCTATGGCGTCGAAGGCGGAGTCGACGTCGTTGCCGACGTCGGTCAGCTGGGCGGGCAGCCGGTCGCGCAGTCCGTCCCACGTGTCGCGGTGCGAGCGGGAGAAGGAATTGAGCGCGGCCATCGGGGCGAGCGACCCGTCGCGCTCGTATGCGGCGCTGAGCAGGCGGTGGCCTTCGGTGACGTCGTGCCGCATGCCGTTGAGCGTGCGGCGGACCTCGCCCAGGGACTCGTGGTCCAGTGCGCCGCCGCGGTCCCGCTCCATCAGCCGGCGGGCCTCGCTCAGGCGGGTCGACGCCTGGTCGAGGTAGAGCTCACCGCGGTCGGAGTCACCGTCCGCGAGGCCGAGCTTGAAGTCCTCCATGCCGCGCTTCAGCCCGTACAGCGAGTCACCGGGGAGGGCGTCGGAACTTGCAGCGGCCACTCCGCCGAATGCCCCGGCCGCCACACCGACGGTCAGCCCGCCGGCGGCGAGCCCTTTCGACCAGCGGGAACGCGGTCGCAATTTCCGGAGCGGGGATGCCCGGTGCGCGCCGCGGCCGGAGGTCCGCTGCTCGGGCACCGTAGGGCCCGTGGACGCACCCCCTCTGCCTTCCTGGAGCAGCGATTCCATCGCCGCCACGAGCTGTGCCCGCTGCACCACCTTGACCTCGGGGTCCAGCTGCGGCTTCGGCAGTTCGCCGAGACCGTGGGCCAGGGTCAACAGCCGTTCGTGCTCGGGCGGTTCGACGGACTCGACCGATTCGTCGGGCTGTTCGGCCGCCTGGTCTTCCAAGGCCTGGGCGAAGGCGTTCGCCCGCCGGTGCGCCGAAACGTTCGCGATCACTGGCGGCACCTCCTCTCGTCATGACGATCGACTCCCCTGAGGGTCTGGAGGGTTGCACACCTTGAGTACATCCACACGAACGAGTGAGTGGCTGCGGGCATGGCGCGTCCAGAGGGAGCCTGCATTCCGCACAACGAGCGTCGCGGCACTTGGGTTACGCGCGAAAGATGATCGGACCAGTGCGTCATCGAGGCGTCACCGATTGTCAGTTGGGGACGGGGGACGGGGGCCGTGGGGGAGTGGGGGAACGGTGGGGCTCTGTCGCGGGGGAACGGCTCAGCGTGCGTCGTCGGGCAGCAGTCGGGCGAGCGTGCGGACCGCCCGGTACTGAAGGGTCTTGATCGCGCCCTCGTTCTTGCCCATCGCCCTGGCCGTCTCCGCGACGGACAGGCCTTGCAGGAAGCGGAGCGTGACGCACTCCTGCTGCTGGGGGTTGAGCTTGCGGACGGCTTCGAGCAGCGCGGCGTTGGAGAGGGACTCCAGGACCGAGTCCTCCGGGCTGCGCTCGACCTCGTTGGCGTCGAGCATCTCGCCGGTGGTCACTTCCAGGCGGAAGCGGCTCGATTTGAAGTGGTCGGCGACCAGATTGCGGGCGATCGTGACGAGCCAGGCGCCGAAGTCCCGGCCCTGCCAGGTGAAGGTGGAGATGCGGCGCAGGGCGCGCAGGAAGGTCTCACTGGTGAGGTCCTCCGCCGTGGCCTTTCCGCCGACGCGGTAGTAGATGTAGCGGTAGACGGTGTCGCTGTACTGGTCGTACAGCCGGCCGAAGGCCTCGGCCTCGCCCGCCTGGGCGCGCTCGACCAGGTCCATCATGCGGGCGCTGTCGCTGTCGGCGGTGGGCCGGCGGGTGGCGGCGTGGGCGCCTGAGCTGCCCCGGCCCGCCCTTCTGCCCGAGGCCCGTCCGTCGGCCGACCGCCGCCCCTCGTCGACTGCGCTGCGCGCGGGACCCTTCTGCAGGCCGTCGGTCAGGGCGTAGCAGGGTGCTGCCGGACCGCCGGCGGCGAGGCCGGGGGTGGCGTATGCGGGGACGGTGTACGCGGCGGGGACAAGGCCGCGCAAGTGGTCGAGGACCGCTGCGCGCAGCGTAGCCAGGCCCGAGGCGTCAACCCCGACGTGTGGGTACACGGGACTCCCAGAGGCAGAGCTTCCATCACGAGCAGTGCGGGACCGTTCACCCGTCGTGATGACTGGTGGGGTGGTCCGTCATGCGTCTGAGGAGAATAACGCTTCGTACAGGCAGCGCTACACCCAGTTGCTCAAATCGTCGTTTCCGTCGCTTCTATTACGTCTTAGGGCCGCAACTGGTCGCACATTGTGAGCACTTGTTGATCGAATTACGTCGACAACTGTCTTATCGGGCGGTGAGTTGTGGCCGGGCCGTGACAAGAGGACTGGCTGGGGGCCCGGAGGGGTAACACCCGTGGATTGGCCGCCGACACGCCGGGGAGCACGTGTTCGGAAGCGTGCGACGGCCGCGGGCCGTCGGTGAAAGGCCGCGCGGGGTCCGCGGCGGCGGCTGTGGGGCGTGACCGCGTCAGCGCCGGCGGCGGTGGAGCGCGACCGCGGCCGCGGTGCCGCCCGCCAGGGCTCCCACCCCGGCCGCAGCGGGGATGCCGACCTTGGCCGCCTTGCGGCCGGTGCGGTAGTCGCGCAGCCGCCAGTCCCGCTGCCGGGCATGCTTGCGCAGCTTGGTGTCCGGGTTGATCGCGTACGGATGGCCGACGAGCGAGAGCATCGGGATGTCGTTGTGGCTGTCGCTGTACGCCGCGCAGCGGGACAGGTCGAGGCCCTCCGCCGCGGCCAGCGCGCGCACGGCCTCGGCCTTCGCCGGGCCGTGCAGCGGTTCGCCGACGAGCTTGCCCGTGTAGACGCCGTCGACCGACTCGGCGACGGTGCCGAGCGCGCCGGTCAGGCCGAGGCGGCGGGCGATGATCGTCGCGGTCTCCACGGGCGCCGCCGTGACCAGCCATACCTTCTGGCCGGCGTCGAGGTGGGCCTGGGCGAGCGCGCGGGTGCCCGGCCAGATGCGGTCGGCCATGTACTCGTCGTAGATCTCCTCGCCGATGCTCATCAGCTCGGAGACGCGGTGGCCCTTGACGATGGAGAGGGCGCTGTCGCGGGCGTCCTGCATGTGCTCGGGGTCCTCGACGCCGGCCAGCCGGAACCACGCCTGCTGCCAGGCGAACCTCGCCAGTTCGCGGCGCTGGAAGAACTTGCGCTTGTAGAGCCCGCGGCCGAAGTGGAAGATCGCGGCGCCCTGCATGACCGTGTTGTCGAGGTCGAAGAAGGCGGCGGCGCGCTCGTCGCCCGCGACGGGGAACTCCGGTTCCACGGCAGGGGCGGTGACGTCCTGTGCCTCGAGTGCCTCGATCGTCTGCGAGGACTTCCGTGCTGCCTCGGCTGCGGCTTCGCCCGCGAGCACGCTGCGTGCCGTGGCGGAGCGCCTGCGCGGGGTGAGCCATCCCAGTGCGGCCATGTCGTGAGCATAGCCAGTCTGTTCGGTACTTCCTGACGCACGAGGATGCGGCGGCGTGAACAGTCCGCGACCGCGCTGTTAAGGGGAGCGGCGAGAATGGGCGTATGAGTCCACTGCTGCGGCGTACGAAGAAGAACTCCGGGGAACACATGGTGACCCTCATCGGGAAGCCCGGATGTCATCTCTGTGACGATGCGCGCGCCGTGGTGGAGCAGGTGTGCGCGGAGGCCGGCGTCCCCTGGGAGGAGAAGGACATCAACCAGGACGAGGAGCTGCACCGCGCCTACTGGGAGCAGATCCCGGTGGTGCTCGTCGACGGCGAGCAGCACACCTTCTGGAAGGTGGACGCGGCCCGGCTGCGGCGCGCGCTGGGCGCGTAGGTCCTGTCCGCCCGGACAGGACCCGCGCCGCGTCAGGTCCCGCGTCCACGGAAGTGCACGGCGCGCCGTCGCGGCCCTATCGGCATTCGATGACGGCAGGGCACAGTAGGCGGAATCAGGCGGTCTCGGGGGCGTATTCGAGAGGAGAGTGTCCGATTTTGCGCCCTTCGGTAGCCCTGCGGTCACGATCGGTTCGCGGTTCCTCGATCCGGCCGCCGAATTGCGTGACCCCGGTCACTTTGGACGGACAAAGCGGACACCATCTTTGTGCACGCGTTCACAAAGACATAGCCTGCTGTCGACGGGGCGGTCCTGGGACACACGGCCGCCTGCAGCCTCGCTCATCCCCCAGGAGCACCGTGGCAACTGGCCGAAATCACCGACCGGCGACCCGTAGCCGAGGAATCCCCGAGGCCACCGTCGCCCGGCTTCCGCTGTACCTTCGCGCACTGACCGCGCTGTCGGAGCGTTCCGTACCCACGGTCTCGTCCGAGGAGCTCGCGGCGGCCGCGGGCGTCAACTCCGCGAAGCTGCGCAAGGACTTCTCCTACCTCGGCTCGTACGGGACCCGGGGCGTCGGCTACGACGTGGAGTATCTCGTCTACCAGATCTCCCGGGAACTGGGCCTGACCCAGGACTGGCCGGTTGTGATCGTAGGAATCGGTAACCTCGGCGCCGCGCTCGCCAACTACGGCGGCTTCGCGTCCCGTGGTTTCCGGGTCGCCGCGCTGATCGACGCCGACCCCACCATGGCCGGAAGGCCCGTCGCGGGCATCCCGGTGCAGCACACGGACGAGCTCGAGAAGATCATCAGCGACAACGGGGTCTCGATCGGCGTCATCTCCACGCCCGCCGGCGCCGCGCAGCAGGTGTGCGAACGCCTGATCGCCGCCGGTGTCACCTCCATCCTGAACTTCGCGCCCACCGTGCTGTCCGTGCCGGACGGCGTGGACGTGCGCAAGGTCGACCTCTCGATCGAGCTCCAGATCCTCGCCTTCCACGAGCAGCGCAAGGCCGGCGAAGAGGCCGAGGCCGCGAACCGCAAGGGCCCCGACGGTGACATGTCCGCGGTGATGCCGGCATGAGTCTCCTGGTCGTAGGGCTGAGCCACCGCAGCGCACCCGTGAGTGTGCTGGAGCGGGCATCCCTGCCCACCGACGCGCGGATCAAGCTTCTCCAGGACACCCTGGCCGCGGAACCCGCCACCGAGGCGACGGTGCTCGCCACGTGCAACCGCATCGAGCTGTACGCGGACGTGGACAAGTTCCACGCCGGTGTCGCCGAGCTGTCCACGCTGCTCGCCCGGCACAGCGGCGTGGGCCTCGAGGAGCTCACCCCCTATCTCTACGTGCACTACGAGGACCGGGCCGTCCACCACCTCTTCTCGGTGGCCTGCGGCCTGGACTCGATGGTCGTCGGCGAGGGGCAGATCCTCGGCCAGATAAAGGACGCGCTGGCGCTCGGGCAGGAACTGCACACCGCCGGACGGCTGATCAACGACCTGTTCCAGCAGGCGCTGCGGGTCGGCAAGCGCGCGCACAGCGAGACCGGGATCGACCGGGCCGGGCAGTCGCTCGTCACCTTCGGTCTCGAGCAGCTCGCCGCGGGCGAGCCGGTCGAGACCTGGGCACGGGACCGGAAGGCGCTCGTCATCGGCGCCGGCTCGATGTCCTCGCTGGCCGCCACGACGCTGGCGCGCCTCGGCGTGCGGGAACTCGTCATCGCCAACCGGACCATGGAACGCGCGGAGCGGCTGGCCGCGGTGCTGTCCGAGGGCGGTGTGAGCGCGCGCGCCGTGCGCATGTCGGACGTGCCCGCCGAGCTTGCCCTGGCCGACGTGGCCGTGTCGTGCACCGGTGCGACGGGCCTGGTGCTGACGGCCGAGTCGGTCGCGGCGGCGCTCGCGCAGCACGTGGTGCCCGGCGCGGCGGTCCTCGAGGACCTGCGTGCGCCGGAAGGAAGCCTGGTCGCCCGCCTCGCCGCCGTCGCGGCGCGCGACGGACGGGTGGCCGAGCTGCCCGGACGCCACGACGACCTCGCGGGACTTCCCGGGGTGCCGCCCGCCGCTGCCGACGCCGACGCGCCGGTCTCCGCCGTGGAACAGGGCGCGGACAGCGCCGTGGCCTTCGCGGCCGCGGATGTTGCCCCGGGCACCGAGCCCGCCGTCACGGACGCCGCCGAGTGCCCCGTCGGGCTCGACGACTCCCTCGTCCAGCACGGCGCCTGGGTCGACAACGGCTCACGCGCCCCACGGGGGGCGGACCGCACGGTCGTCGCGCACGGCGCCGGGCCGGGACGGCTCGGGCTGCTGGACCTGGCGATGCCGAGGGACATCGACGCCGCCGTCCACCGCCTCGCGGGCGTACGCCTCGTCGACATCGAGTCCCTCGCGGAGGCCTCGGCCGACGCGCCCATGGCCGCCGACGTGGACCAGGTCCGCTCGATCGTCTCCGACGAGGTCGCCGCCTTCGGCGCCGCCCAGCGTGCCGCGCACATCACGCCTACCGTGGTCGCCCTGCGCACCATGGCCGCCGATGTGGTGGCGGGCGAGATGGCGCGCCTCGAGGGGCGGCTGACCGGACTCGACGAGAAGCAGCGGGCCGAGATCACCCAGACCGTGCGCCGCGTGGTGGACAAGCTCCTGCACGCGCCCACCGTGCGGGTCAAGCAGCTGGCCGGAGAACCCGGCGGCGCCGGGTACGCGGACGCGCTGCGGACACTCTTCGACCTCGACCCGGAGACGGTCGCCTCCGTCAGCCGGGCCGACCTGAATGACGCAGATGTCAAGAACCGAGGGCGAGTATGACCGAGAGGGCACTGAGGCTCGGAACCCGGCGCAGCAAGCTGGCCATGGCCCAGTCCGGGCAAGTGGCCGAGGCGGTGCGCCGGCTGACCGGCCGCGCCGTCGAGCTCGTCGAGATCACCACGTACGGGGACGTGTCCCGTGAGCATCTCGCGCAGATCGGCGGCACCGGCGTGTTCGTCGCCGCGCTGCGTGAGGCGCTGGCGCGCGGGGAGGTCGACTTCGCCGTTCACTCGCTGAAGGACCTGCCCACGACCCAGCCCGACGAGCTGGCGCTCGCGGCCGTGCCGAAGCGTGAGGACCCGCGCGACGTGCTGATCGCACGCGACGGCCTCAGCTTCGAACGGCTGCCGAACGGCGCCCGGATCGGGACCGGTTCGCCGCGCCGGATGGCGCAGCTGAACGCGTACGCCCGCACGCACGGCCTGACGATCGAGACGGTGCCGATCCGCGGCAACGTCGACACCCGCATCGGATTTGTACGGAACGGGGAGCTCGACGCCGTCGTGCTCGCCGCGGCCGGACTCAACCGCATCGGCAGGACCGACGAGGTGACCGACTTCCTGTCGGTGGACTTCGTCCTGCCCGCTCCCGGCCAGGGGGCACTGGCGATCGAGTGTTCCGCGTCCGACGCGGACCTCACCGCCGCGCTCGCCGAGCTCGACGACCCGCACACGCGGGCCGCCGTGACCGCCGAGCGATCCCTGCTCGCCGCCCTGGAGGCCGGCTGCTCCGCACCTGTGGGTGCGCTGGCCGACCTGTTGGGCGACGGCCAGGCATTCACCGAAATGCGCCTGCGCGGCGTCGTCGGCACGACCGACGGCTCTTCGCTGGTGCAGCTGTCCACCACCGGTCCCGTACCCACGTCGCACGACGACGCGGCGGCGCTCGGACGCGAACTCGCGGACGAGATGCTCGCCAAGGGTGCGGCTGGTCTTATGGGGGAGCGAGCACTTTGAGCCCCACCACCTCGAACCGTCCGCCCCTTCCGGCACACGGACACGGGCACGTCACCTTCCTGGGTGCCGGTCCCGGCGATCCCGGTCTGCTGACTCTGCGCGCCGTCGAGGCGCTTGCCGGCGCCGACGTGCTGGTCGCCGAGCCGCAGGTGCTCGACGTCGTTCGCGGCCATGCGCGGGCGAGCGTGAGCACGCCTGAACTGACGGTTATTGACGACGTGTCAACAACCGCCGGAATCCCCGTACTCAGGGATGCGGCCAATCTTGTCATGGAGGCCGCACGGGGCGGCAAGCGGGTCGTCCGTGCGGTGACCGGTGACCCCGGCCTGGACACCGACGCAGGTCAGGAGATGCTCGCCTGCGCCGCGGCGGGGATTCCCTTCGAGGTCGTGCCCGGTGTGGCGACCGCGGTGGGCGTGCCCGCGTACGCGGGTGTCCCGCTCCGTGACGAGCAGGGCGCCGACGTCAGGTTCGTCGACGCGCGGACCGCTTCCGACCGCTGCTGGAGCGAGGTCGGCGCCAGCGACGGCACGGCCGTCGTCTCCGCCACGCTCGAGACGGTCGCCGCGGCGGCCGGCGAGCTGGTCGCGGCCGGCCGTAAGCCGGACACCCCGCTCACCGTCACCGTCGCCGGCACGACCACGCGGCAGCGGACCTGGACGGCGACGCTCGGCACGATCGCGCAGACGCTGAAGCAGGCGAAGGTGCTGCCGTCCCCCGACGGCCACCAGCCGGTCATAGCCGTGGTCGGTGAGCGCAGCGCCGCGGCACAGCGTGAGCAGCTCGCGTGGTTCGAGTCCAAGCCGCTGTTCGGCTGGAAGGTGCTCGTGCCGCGTACGAAGGAGCAGGCGGCCTCGCTCTCCGACCAGCTTCGTTCCTACGGCGCCGTGCCGCACGAGGTCCCGACGATCGCCGTCGAACCACCGCGCACGCCGCAGCAGATGGAGCGCGCGGTCAAGGGCCTGGTCACCGGCCGTTACGAGTGGATCGCGTTCACGTCCGTCAACGCCGTGAAGGCGGTGCGGGAGAAGTTCGAGGAGTACGGGCTCGACGCCCGCGCCTTCGCCGGGATCAAGGTCGCGGCGGTCGGCGAGCAGACGGCGGCCGCGCTGGTGGACTTCGGCGTCAAGCCGGACCTCGTGCCGAGCGGTGAGCAGTCCGCGGCCGGTCTGCTGGAGGACTGGCCGCCCTACGACCCGGTCTTCGACCCGATCGACCGCGTCTTCCTGCCGCGCGCCGACATCGCGACCGAGACGCTGGTCGCGGGCCTCATCGAGCTCGGGTGGGAGGTCGACGACGTGACCGCCTACCGGACCGTGCGGGCCTCGCCGCCGCCGGCGGACACCCGCGAGGCGATCAAGGGCGGCGGCTTCGACGCCGTGCTCTTCACCTCGTCGTCGACGGTGCGGAACCTGGTCGGCATCGCCGGCAAGCCGCACAACGTGACCGTGATCGCCTGCATCGGTCCCGCCACCGCGAAGACCGCGGAGGAGCACGGGCTGCGGGTGGACGTGCTGTCCCCCGAGCCGTCCGTGCACCGGCTGGCCGAGGCGCTGGCCGAGTTCGGCGCGGCCCGCCGCGCCGCGGCGGTCGAGGCGGGCGAGCACGTGACGCGCCCGTCGGAGCGCCGTCCGGGCGGCCGGAGGCGTCGCACGACGACCTGAGTGACGTGATCCGGAGGCGGGGCGGGCGGGGAGATCCCCACCCGCCCCGCCTCCGTACGTTCGACAGGCGGGGGCAGACAGGCGTACACCGGAAGCACAAGGATCCTTCCGGGCAGGCAAGTGGGTGACCCCCTGTGAGCGCCAGCACTCTCCACGTCGATCCGTCCAACGCCGAGCAGGCACGCGCCTGGGACGGCGACCAGGGCGCCTACTGGGCGGCACACGCGGAGGACTTCGACCGCGCCGTCCACGCCTACCAGCGCCCGTTCCTCGACGCCGCGAGGCTCCAGCGGGGCGAGCGGGTGCTCGACATCGGCTGCGGCAACGGCCTGACCTCCCGCGCCGCCGCCCGGCTCACCGTCGGCGGGCCCGTGTTCGGCATCGACCTGTCCGCGGCGATGCTGCGCGCCGCCAGGCAGGAGACGGAGCGCGAAGGGCTCGACAGCGTCCGCTACGAGCAGGGCGACGCCCAGACGTACCCGTTCCCCACCGGCGCCTTCGACGTGGCCGTCAGCCGCAACGGGTGCGTGTTCTTCGCCGAGCCGGTCACCGCGTTCCGCAACATCGCCCGCGCCCTGCGGCCCGGCGGGCGGCTGGCACTCCTCGTCTGGCAGGACGCGGAGCGCAACGAATGGTTCACGTCCTTCCTGGGCGCCGTCGCGGTCGGCCGTGACCTTCCCATGCCGCCTCCCGGCGCGCCCGGCCCGTTCTCCATGGCCGACCCGGACGTCGTGGGCGACGTGCTCGTGGCGGCCGGATTCGATTCGCCGCACTTCGACGGGCGCACCCTGCCCATGAACTTCGGACGCGACATCGAGCACGCCGGGCATTTCGTCTCCGGCATGCTGGAGTGGGCGCTGGAAGGGCTCGACGCGCAGGACAGGGAGCGGGCCCTGCGGTCGCTCCGCGCGGACCTCGATTGCCATCTGACCCCGGAAGGCGTCCGCTACGAGTCCGCTGCCTGGATCGTCACCGCGACCAAGCCGTAGGAGCCCGGTCCCACCGACGCGCTGTCGGCATTCGCACCCGTCCCACAGGCGTAGCGTGGCCGTATGACTGCGTACGGATCCTTCCCCGGTGCCCGCCCCCGGCGGCTCCGGACCACCCCCGCGATGCGGCGCATGGTCGCGGAGACGCGCCTGCACCCGGCCGACCTGATCCTCCCCGCGTTCGTACGGGAGGGCATCGGCGAGCCCGTGCCCATCTCGGCCATGCCCGGAGTCGTCCAGCACACCCGCGACACGCTCCGCAAGGCCGCCGTGGAGGCCCGAGAGGCAGGCGTGGCCGGGATCATGCTCTTCGGCGTGCCCGAGGACGCGAAGAAGGACGCGCTCGGCACCGCCGGCACCGACCCGGACGGCATCCTCCAGGTCGCGATCCGGGACGTGAAGGCCGAGGTCGGCGACGAGCTCGTGATCATGTCCGACCTGTGCCTGGACGAGTACACCGACCACGGCCACTGCGGGGTCCTCGCGGCGGACGGCCGCGTCGACAATGACGCCACCCTCGAGCGCTACGCCGAGATGGCGCAGGTCCAGGCGGACGCCGGCGTCCACGTCGTCGGCCCGAGCGGAATGATGGACGGCCAGATCGGTGTCGTCCGCGACGCGCTCGACACCATCGGCAAGGAGGACGTCTCGATCCTCGCGTACACCGTTAAGTACTCCTCCGCCTTCTACGGCCCCTTCCGTGAGGCCGTCGGCTCGTCGCTCCAGGGCGACCGCAAGACCTACCAGCAGGACCCGGCCAACGTCCGCGAGTCGCTGCGCGAGCTGGCGCTCGACCTCGAGGAGGGCGCCGATATGGTCATGGTCAAGCCCGCGGGCCCCTACCTGGACGTCCTGGCGAAGGTCGCGGAGTCGGTGGACGTGCCGGTCGCGGCCTACCAGATCAGCGGCGAGTACGCGATGGTCGAGGCCGCGGCGGAGAAGGGCTGGATCGACCGGGACAAGGCGATCGCGGAGACCCTGCTCGGCATCAAGCGGGCAGGCGCGAGCATGATCCTGACGTACTGGGCGACCGAGGTCGCCCAGGGGATCAGCGCAGGTCGCTGACGAAGGACGCCCAGGCGGCCGGGGCGAGCGTGAGGCTCGGGCCGCCGGGGTTCTTGGAGTCGCGGACGTGGATCGCGGCGGGGTGGGTGGCGACCTCGACGCACTGCCCACCCTCGCTGCCGCTGTGGCTGGACTTGCGCCAGTGATAGGCCACTTCGAGGCAGTTGCCGCCGTCGCTGCCGCTGTAGCTCGACTTGAACCACTTCAGTGCGGTGCTCATACCTCTCCTAGCAGCCGGTCCAGCAGGCCCTTCGTATCTTCCGGGTTGAGGGCCAGCGTCCGCAGCATCGCATACCTCTGCGTCAGGATGCTGACCTCGTCAGGGTCGGACACCAGTTGGCTGCCGCGTTGCGTCTCCGTGTAGGCGAGGTGCTGGTGCTCAGGCGTCTCGAGCAGTACGAACGGCCCGTCGAGGGCGGGGTGCGTGGTGTGGGCGAACGGCATCACCTGCAAGGTCATGCCGGGCAGTTCCGCCAAACTTCTCAAGTGCCGGAGCTGGTCGCGGTAGACGGAGTCGCCGCCGAGGCGCACTTGGAGCACCGCCTCCCAAATGACGAAGCTCAGGTTCCTCGGCGGGGTGCTGCGCAGTAATTCCTGGCGCTGCAAGCGGATCTCGGTCTGCGCCTCGATTTCCTCCTTGCCGATGATCGGTATACGGCTGCGGAACACCGCTCTCGCGTAGTGAGCGGTCTGCAACTGGCCTGGAATCACCTGGTTTTCGTAGGAGGACAAGGCAAGCGCTTCGCGCTCCTGGTCGACGAACTCCTCCGCCCATGCCGGGATCAGGTCCACCTCCGGCATGTGCTCCACCGCGACCGACAGCGCGCCCTTCGTGTCGAGGCGGTCGTCGAGTCTCTGCGCGAGGTCCGGCTTCAGTGGGCGGCGGCCCTGTTCCATGGAGGCGACGGTCTCCTCGGCGAGGTTGAACTCCGTCGCGAGTTCGCGTTGCGTGAGGCCTGCGGCCTCGCGGAAGCGGGCGAGCTGGCGGCCGACCAGCCGCATCGCCGACGCGTTCTTCCGGTGGCGTCTCCTGGGGTGCATGCCTCACCAACTCCCCGGACCGGCCCGTACGTTACGCCTGAACGACCCGTACAAATCAAACGTACGGGTCGGCGGAGTGCCGCGGTCGCCGCCCGGACCGCGAATCTCGTGCCCGTGGACAGGACGATGCAACACGAGGAACTGCGCGAGGTGTTCTGCCGTCGCGAGCGCCGATCCGTCGGTACGGCGCGGGAGTTCGCCCGCCAGGCGCTGGCCGCGTGGGGATGGGGCGCGCGGGCGGACGACATCACGCTCTGCGTGAGCGAGCTCGCGACGAACGCGCTGGTGCACGGTGTGCCGCCGGGCCGCGGGTATCTGCTGCGGCTCCGGCTGTCGGAGGACGGGACGCTGCGCGTCGAGGTGCACGACAGCGGGGGCGGGAGGCCCGGCGTGCGGACCCCGGACGGTGAGTCGGGGCGCGGCCTGCTGCTGGTGGCCGCGCTGGTCGACAGGTGGGGGATCGGGCCGCGCGAACCCGGCAAGGTGGTGTGGTGCGAGTTCGCGCGGC
This sequence comes from Streptomyces sp. OZ13, assembly GCF_052068155.1. Taxonomy (NCBI): domain Bacteria; kingdom Bacillati; phylum Actinomycetota; class Actinomycetes; order Kitasatosporales; family Streptomycetaceae; genus Streptomyces; species Streptomyces sp. OZ13. The sequence continues at coordinate 20,405 of NZ_JBQHCZ010000012.1, forward strand.
CGTGAACGGCGTCCTACGGCGTGTCGAGCACCGTGCCGGTGAGGGCGGGGCCCTGCGGCGCGCCCTCGTCGTCGGTGGGCTGGAGGCCCACGTGCTCGGCCGGCTCGGTCACCCCGTCGGCCACCGTGGGCACGGTCACCTCCGCGCCGGTGCTCCCGGGCGGTACCGAGGCCCACACGTACGGCCACTCCAGCTTGGACAGCGGGACCTCACCGTCGGGGACGTCCCCGAACATGTCGAGGAGCCACTGCCGGTCGACGTCCTTGGTGGACAGCTCGGGGCGGCCGCTGACGGGCATGATCCGGAGTGTGCTCGTCAGCTCGACGTCGGCGGGGGCCGAGAGGGACATCCGCCACGTCAGGGGCTTGCCCTCGGTCACCTCGTCGGCGACCGGCTTCCATGAGATCTCCGGCATCGGGTCGTCGTTCTCGGCCGTGACACCTCCGGCGGACGAGCCGACGACGGTCCCGCGGACCGCCTTCACCAGCACGTCGTGGGAGGTGTCCCAGGAGTAGCGCGTGTTGCCCTTCACCTTCACCGGCACGTCGATGCCCCCGGCGCCGGGCCGGACCGTCACCAGCCGGTCCTTCGCCCGGCCCGTGGCCGGGTCGACGACATACACGCGCACCGTACCGCTGCTCTTGCCGGACACCCGGACGGGCACCTGGTATGTGCGGACGCCGGAGTCGCCTTCCTTGACCTTGAGCCGACCGAGGTCGATCCGGGTCAGCGGGGCCTCACGGACTGCGGGTGTGCCGGGGCTCCAGGCCCAGGCGTCCATCAGCCACGCCTTGCCGGAGCGGGTACGCGGGGTCAGCTCCAGGGCGGCGACCCGGCGCAGATCGAGCCCGGCGCGTGCGGCGGCGGTGAGGGGCACGCGCACCTCACGTGCCCAGTAGGAGGCGGTGCGGTCGCTGCCGGGCAGCCCGTCCACCCGGACACCGCCCAGCTTCGCCCGTTTGCCGGAGGCGTCGGTGACGGCCACGTCCAACTGCGTCCCGGTGGTGTTCGGCGGCACGATGACGCGCAGCGCGAGGCTGTCGGCGCCCTTGAGGGAGAGCGGCTTTGCGGGCCGGACGGTCACCGCGGAGCCCGGTGCGGACCAGTTCAGCGCCACCGCGCGGCGGCCGGTCTCGCGCTCGGGCTGCCAGTGCGCGAAGTGTGGCGAGGAGCCCGCTTCGCTGTCCAGGCAGGAGGTCTCCGGGTCGATCGCGTCGCACAGCCGGCCGCCGGTCACGGTCACGGCTCCGTCGGGGAGGAACCCGGCGTCGCGGTTCGCGCCGACGGCGTGGGTCAGTACACGGGCGGGGTCGGCGGAGGGGGCCCGGCGGCCCGTGCCGTCGAGCAGTTCGCGCACCCGGTCGTCCCCGGCGACGAACAGACGTGCGGCGGCGGCGATGTAGGTGGCGCCGGCCCGGTGCTGCTGGTCGGCGGTCAGCCGGGTCGCGGTCCCCGGCGAGCAGACCGGGTCCGGCTGTTCGGGGTCGGGCCAGAAGTCGTCGTCGGCGGGGGCCTGGGCCTGGCCCGGGGTCCACTCGCTGTTGAAGTAGTTGTGGTTCGCGCCGACCATGTACACCGCGCTGTGCAGGGCCTTGCCCCGGCTGACGCCGCGGGTCCCGTCGGCGTACACCTGGCCCTGGAGGTCGGAGACGTCGCCGTCGCAGCCCGGCAGGATCGTCAGCGACGGGACGTCCGGCACCGGGTTGTGGCCGAAGATCGTCGGGCCGATGAGCACGGTCCCGCGGATGTGCCAGCGCACCTTGCCGCGGTAGCCGTCCTGGGCGGGGGCGGGCGGATACAGACTGTCCATGGCCGCGCGGTTGACGCCCTCGCCGCCGCGCGAGTGGCCGACGAGCAGGACACGGGACAGGTCGGCCTTCGGGGCCTGGCGTACCGGGCCGGGGGCGGTGGCGGGCTTCGCGGCCCAGTCCGCCCAGCGGGCCAGATGCGACCGCACCAGGGAGGATCGCGCCTGCGCGCCGCCGTCCTCGACGTCCCCGTCCTGGCCGTTGACGCCGTTCGCGGAGACGGACACGGTCACATAGCCCTGGGAGGCCAGGAGCTGCTGGTCGCGCAGGTAGCCACGGTGGCTGGGGATCGGCTTCGCGCCCTTGGCGCAGGGCCAGTCGATCGTCACCTCGTCGTCCTTGCCCGGGACGTAGCAGGTGGCGTGCCGACCGTGCAGGAACAGCGCGAGGGGGCGCTTGCCGGGGGCGCCCTTCGGGGCGACCACGACGGCGCGCATCTCGACCGGTTTCGCGAAACCGGGCAGGCGGACCGGGTCGAGCGTGTACTCTCCCGTGGTCGTCCGGTAGGTGCCCGGCCGGCCGGGGTCGACGGCTCCCGGCGGGAACTCGGCCGGTGGCTTCGCGGCCGGCACGGTCCCGCGGGCGCCGGAGTCGCCGCCGGGCTCCTGGTCCAGGCGGCGGCCGCCCGCCAGCACGCTCAGGTTCCTCAGGTCCGCCGGGTCGGTCGTCCGCGCGTCGTCGAGGGGCAGGCGGAAGGTCCGTCCGTCCTTGCCGGCCTCGGGCACGCCGACGATCCTGTCGTCCGCGTGGAACTCGACGCGCGCGTCACCCGGGGGGACGGGACGCGGCGAGCGCCACTCCAGTGCGCTCTGTCCGTCGTCATGGGTGATCCGCCAGCCGGGCGGCAGCGCTTCGTTGCCGTTCGCCGCCGTGGCGCGGCGAACTTCGGGCGGCTGGACGGCCTGCGCCGCTGCCGGCGCCGCCCCTACCGCCATGAGCACCGCTGTCGCGGTGGCCCATATCCTCCGGGCACGTATCAACGTTCCCCTCCTCAACCCCGTGGGTAGGGCGCCCGGTTGTCCCGGGTGCCTCTCGACCCCGGAGGACGGGGAGAAGAACGTGAGGGCTGCCTGTGCGGAAGGTTTCGGCCGGATCTGTGCGGTCGGAGGCCCGTGACATGGTGCGGCCGCGGCCGGGGGACGTCGTCTCCCCGGTCCGCGGCCCGTTCATGAGGTCCGGCGGCTCAGCAGTAGAGGTTGGAGCCGGTCGGCACGCCCAGGATCTGCGTGAACTGCTGGTACTTGGTCACCCGGCTCTGAACCTGCGCCGGGTTCTTGCCGTCGCACTCCAGGGAGCCGTTGATCGAGCGGATCGTGTGACCGAAGCCCGCCTGGTTGACCATGGCGTTGTGGCCGGTCATCGTGCCCGGGCCGTTCTGGGTGTTCCAGTACCACAGGCCGGTCTTCCAGGCGACGGCCGCCTCGCGCTCCACCCGCCACGGGTTGTTCAGCAGGTCGATGCCGAGCGCGTCACCCGCGGCCTTGTAGTTGAAGTTCCAGCTGAGCTGGATCGGGCCGCGGCCGTAGTAGGCCGCCTGTCCGGCAGGACAGCCGTAGGGCTGGCTCCAGTCGCAGTAGTGCGGGTAGTTGGCGGTGTTCTGCTCGACGATGTGGACCAGGCCGCCGGTCTCGTGACTGACGTTGGCGAGGAACGCCGCCGCCTCCTGCTTCTTCACCGTGTCGCTGCCGGTGTTGGCGAACGCCGGGTAGGCGCTCAGGGCCGCGGTGAGGCCGCTGTACGTGTAGAAGGGGTTCCGGTTCGGGAACATCTGGTTGAACTGCGACTCGCTGACCACGAAGCCGGACGGGGACGGGGTGCCGCCGCCGCTGCAGGTGTACGGGTCCCAGTACCAGGTGCTGATCGTCGGGCTGTAGCCCGGGTTGTCATGCTCCGCTATGTAGTAGGAGCCGTTGTACCTGACAACGTTGCCAGCCGTGTACCAGGCGCCCTGTCGCCAGTCCGTGGCGGTGTCGCACGGGCCGGCGGCGGACGCGGAGGGTGTCAGGGCGACGGCCAGACCGGTGGCCATGAGGACGGCGGTCAGCAGTGCCATGAGGCGGGTTCTCAGCACTCGATCACTCCTTTGAGCGCAACGGCCGTACCCGGAGCGGTAGTTGCTCTCCGGGCGCGGCCGCGGTGGGGGGCTGTGCGCACACTCAAGCGCGATTGACGTGATCGAGTCAAGGTATAGACCAATGTGACTTCCGGGTAAGTCCCGGCCGTTCAGCGGTCTCAGAGGTCCTTCCAGAAGGAGTAGTTGTGCTCCTTCGCGAGATCCGTGGGGCGGACGCCTTCGGACGAGACGGCCGCGGTGTGCGGCGCGTCCGGCGTGTACGGCTTCCACGGGGCGCGGCCGGTGCGCGCGAAGTCCGACCAGATTCCGGTCAGCGCGGCGGCCAGGCGCCGCTGCTCCGCCGTCAGCGGTTCGGACCAGTCGAGGTCGAACAGATATGGGAGCTCGGCGAGGTGCGGTGCGCCGACCGGGAAGCTCGCCCGCGGGAAGTCCTTGAACCACGGGTTGTCCTGCTCGGAGAACGCGTAGGCGTACGTCGGCGTTCGCGCGCCCAGGGCGTCATTGGTGACGATCGCCGGACGTCCCCAGACGGCGTCCGTCATGGCCGCCGCGAGCGCCCGCCCGTACGAGCCGCCGTACGCACTCGCCGGATACCGCGTGAGAGCCCTCTCCGCGACCTCCGCGCCGTAAACGCCCGTCACGTACGCACGGAAGTCCCGCTCGTCGAGCAGCCGCTGCCGGACCAGCTCCAGGCCGTACACGCGGAACGTCTCCTCGTCGCGGTTGATGCCGTGCAGTACGGGCACGCGGTTGAAACGTCCGGACGCGAACGCCTCGCGGGGGGTGCGGGGCAGCAGCCGGGTGCCGTAGGCAGGGCCGTAGCGGGTCTCCTCGTCGTCCGCCGCCACCAGCTCCGCCGCGGACACCGTGCGCAGGGGCTGCTCGAACTTGTCTTCCAGGTGCCGCGCGTGACGCAGGGCCTCGGCGCGGGTCAGGGTCCCGTCGTCGTCCAGGCACGGGCCGCTCTGCAGGACCGCCCGGTGGAACAGGCCCGCCGACGCGGGCGAGACCAGGTTCGCGCAGACACTGCGGGCGCCGCCCGACTCGCCGAACAGCGTCACGTTGCCCGGGTCGCCGCCGAAGGCCGCCACGTTCGCCCGGACCCAGCGCAGGGCCGCTTGCTGGTCCTGGAGACCGAAGTTGCCGTCGCCCAGGTAGCCGAGGGCCCCGAGCCGGTAGTTGACCGTCACGACCACGACATCGCCGCCCGCCGCGAGACGCTGCGCCCCGTACATCGCCCCCTCGCCGTCCTCGTGGTCCCCGCCGTGCAGCCAGACCATGACCGGACGGGGCGACGGCGCGGTGGCGCGCGGAGTCGTGACGTTGACGAAGAGGCAGTCCTCGGCGTCGCTCCGCGGGCCCTTGACCGGGACGGAGCCGGACTGCGCGCACGCCGCTCCCGGCTCGGTCGCGTCCCGTACGCCCCGCCAGGCGCGCACGGGCCGGGGCGGCTCCCAGCGCGCGGGTGGGGCGGCGTACGGGATGCCCTGGAAGACGCGGGCGGTCCCGGTGAGGGTGCCGCGTACCGCGCCGTCCGCCGTGCGCACGACGGGGGAGGTACCGGCGGCGGCCCCGCCGGGGGCGTCTGCGCCGGTCAGGGCGCCGGCCGTGAGGGCGGCGACGGCGGCGATCACTACGGTTGCTTTCGACATGCGCATGACGCTACGGAGGCGGCGTGGCCGCGGGCAGCCGACGCACCCCCGTACCGCGGGTGTCGTCAGGTGCACCCCGGGTGGGGGGCCTGGTCCCACCGGCAGGACCGCGGGCCGTGCGCCCGCCGGTGTTTCCGGGGCGCGCACTCGCGTTCAGGGGCCGTGCGGCGCACCCTTGAAGGGGTACCGCTGGAGGTGAACCGTCATGCAGACACTCGTCGGATGGCACATCGAGATGGAGTTCAAGGAGGAGGGCGACCGGACCAGGGCGGCCGCCATGGTGAGGCTCGGTGACGGGACGGAGTACCGCGGGCACGGAAACGCCAATCGGCACCACTCCGACCAGCCACAACTGCTCGTCGGTGAGGAGATCGCCGGCGCCCGTGCGCTGATGGACCTCGCTTCCCAGCTCCTCCAGAAGGCGCACACGGAGATCGACCAGGCATCAGGAAGGCAGTCCCACCAGCTCCTGCGGTGAGCGGGAGCCGCTGATCGGGGGCCCCGGCCGTCCCGGGACCCCCGATCGCCCGCACAGGAATCAGTACATGAGGGCGTCGTCCATCGAGCCCTGCCAGTAGCTGACCGTCGTGGTGGTGTCGGTGTACGTGTCGGCCGGCAGGCTGATCACGGCCGGGGCGGCGTCGGTCGAGCCGGAGCCGCTGCGCGGGGCGAAGTGCACGGCGAGCCGGGCGGCCGTACGGCCGTCGCTCCCGCTGCCGTCCGCCGCCGCGAGCATGATCGAGGCGTAGGCGGACTCGCCCGGGGCGATGGTGACGACGGCCTGCGGCCTGCTGTCCTGGTTGACGGCCGTGGCGGCCTGCGCGTCGTCGAAGCGGAGCAGCGGCGCGTGGTACGCGTTGCACGGCTTCGAGCCCGTGTTGGTCATGGTGAGCAGCGCGTGGTTGATGGGTCGGCGCACCGTGCTGTAGGTGACCTTCACGTCCGCGCCGCATGCGGTCGTGACCGGGCCCGCATCCTCGGTACCGCCACCGGAGCCGGCGGCGGAACCGCCGGAGCCACCCGTGCCGCCGGTGTTGCCTCCGCTGTTCCCCTTGCCGTTGCCTGCCGGCTTGCCGGCCGACGGGCTCGCGGACCCGGCCGGGTCCGAGGTCGGGGACGCCTTCGGGTCCGCGGTCGGGTCCTGGGTCGGCTTCTGCGGGGCGGGAGCACTCGCGGAGGGGGCCGCGCCCTCGTCCCGGGCGTCGTCGTCGCTCTGGCAGGCGGTGAGCGAGAGGGCCGCGATCAGGGCGGTGGCGGCGACGGCCGTCGTGCGGATCAGGTTGGTGCGCATGGTGGTTGTTCTCCCCGTTGGAAGGTCGTTCTCTGTCTGTGCCTTGCGGCGTGGTCACAGGTTGGCGAGGGGCGGATTCCGGCCGCAACGCCGACCGGACCATTGGGGATGCCGGAATGCCTGCGAGTACTCTGACCTGGGTGAAAAGCCCTTCCCTGGAACGCCGTTCCGGGACGTGGCACCGGCGACACGGGGGAGAACAGCAGTGGCGACGACGCCGGAGGCCGACCAGCTCGCGGCCGTGCTGCGGCAGTTGAAGGACCGCTCCGGACTCAGCTACGGAGTGCTGGCCGCCAAGCTGCACGTCAGCACGTCGACGCTGCACCGCTACTGCAACGGCGACGCAGTTCCGGCCGAGTTCGCGTCCGTCGACCGGCTCGCCCGGCTGTGCGGTGCGCAGCGCGAGGAGTTGGTCGATCTGCACCGGCGGTGGATCCTCGCGGACGAGGCCCGCCGACGCGGACGCGCCGGAGCGGAGACGGCGACCCCGGCCGCCGCGCCGGCCGTGGAGGCCGCGGCCGACGAGGAAGCGGGACGCGGGACCGGCGTCACGGACGGCGGCGCGAACACCGGCGGCACGGCCGAGGCGGCCTCCGCCCCCGCCGCGGACGAGCCCGCTCCGCCGCCCGCCACCGGCGCCACCGTCGAGGGCGGACCGCGGCCAGGCACCGTCCACCGCTCCCGGCGCAAGGCCCTCCTCGTGGCCCTTGCCGCAGCCGCCGTCGTCGCGCTGGCCGTCCCCGTGGCAGTCGTCGCGAGCGACTCCGGCGACTCCAGGGACACGGCTGCCACGGGCGCCTCGGCCGACGGGCCCGCCGCCGCAGCCGCCGCGCCGACCGGGGCCGTGTCCCGTTCCGCCTCCGTCACCGGCGCCTCCTCACCCTCGACGAGCGCCTCACCGAGCGGCAGCGCGGACCCGAGTGCCTCCCCTCGCAGCGCGACCCCGTCCACGGAGGCCTCCGGGGACGGCAAGGCCCCGGCCGGGACCGGCGGCGTGCCGCTGCGCGTGGGGGTCAGTTCGTACAACTGGGCGTCGCCGTGCGGGCAGTACTACCTGTTCGAGGGGAAGCCGGACGGTGTCCCCCCGCCGCCCGCCCCGCAGGACCGCCGGCGCTGGGCCAGCGTGCTCGGCGGCGTCGACGCCGGCCACATGCAGCTCCAGCTGACCGCCACCGGCAGGACCGAGGATTCGGTCGTCATCAACGCCGTGTACGTACGGACCGTTGCCCGGGGCGCGGCGCTCGCCTGGAACGCGTACTCGATGGGCGAGGGGTGCGGCAGCGGCGTCACCCCGCAGACCTTCGACATCGACCTCGACGCGGGCCGCCCCGTCGTGAAGCCCGTCGCGGGAACGGACGGCGATCTGACCGTGCCCGCCAAGGACTTCCCGTACAAGGTGGCGTCGAACGATCCGCAGGTTCTCAACTTCGACGTGCACACCGAGGGGCACGACGTCAGCTGGTATCTGGAGGTCGCCTGGAGCAGCGGTGACCGGAGCGGGACCGTCCGCGTGGACGACGGCGGCAGGCCGTTCCGTACCAGTGCCGCGGCAGGCCGTCCCATGTACGACTACTGGCCGGACAAGGGCGAGTGGGTGGCTCGCTGACTCGTCCGGCCAGTGGGTGGAACGGTGTGATCAGAGACGCTCGGGCGTCCGGATGCCCAGCAGCGCCATGCCCTGGTGCAGCGTCCGCCCGGTGAGGTCGACGAGGAAGAGGCGGTTCTCCACGACCTCCGCCGGGTTGTCCGCGCTCAGCACGTGGCACTGGTCGTAGAACGTCGTCAGGTGCGAGGCCAGCTGGTACAGGTACGCGGCCAGCTTGTGCGGCTCGTACGAGGACGCCACCTCGGACAGCACCTCACCGAACTGGTCCAGGTGCAGACCGAGCGCACGCTCCGCCGGGGCGAGCGCGAGCTCCGGGTGCGCGACCGGGCTGCGGTCGCCCGCCTTGCGCTTGATCGACTGGATACGGGCGTACGCGTACTGCAGGTACACGGACGTGTCGCCGTTCAGCGACACCATCTGGTCCAGGTCGAACTTGTAGTCGCGCACCGCGGACGTCGACAGGTCGGCGTACTTCACCGCACCCACGCCCACGTACCGGCCGTTCTCGACGATCTCCTGCTCGCTCAGGCCCACCTTCTCGGCCTTCTCGCGCACCACCGCCGTCGCGCGGTCGATCGCCTCGTCCAGCAGGTCCACCAGCCGCACCGTCTCGCCCTCACGGGTCTTGAACGGCTTGCCGTCCTTGCCCAGCACGGTGCCGAAGGCCAGCTGGACCGCCTTGACCTTGTCGTTCAGCCAGCCGGCCCGGCGGGCGGTCTCGAAGACCATCTTGAAGTGCAGGGACTGACGGGCGTCGACGACGTACACGAGGGTGTCCGCGCCGAGGTTCTGCACACGGTCGCGGATCGCGGAGAGGTCCGTCGCGGCGTAGCCGTAGCCGCCGTTGGACTTCTTCACGATCAGCGGGACCGGATTGCCGTCGGGGCCCTTCACGTCGTCGAAGAACACGCACAGCGCGCCCTCGGAGCGCACGGCGACGCCGGACTCCTCGAGGATGCGGCAGGTCTCGTCGAGCATGTCGTTGTACCCGGACTCACCGACGATGTCGGGGTCACGGATCTCCATGTCGAGCTTCTCGAAGACCGAGTAGAAGTAGATCTTCGACTCGTCGACGAACTTCTGCCACAGCGCGAGGGTCTCCTCGTCGCCGGCCTGGAGGTCCACCACCCGGCGCCGGGCCCGGTCCTTGAACTCCTCGTCGGAGTCGAAAAGGGTGCGCGAGGCCTTGTAGAGGCGGTTCAGGTTGGACATCGCCTCCTCGCCGGAGACGCCGTCCCTGTGGTCCAGCTCGTGCGGGTGCTCGATCAGGTACTGGATGAGCATGCCGAACTGGGTGCCCCAGTCGCCGATGTGGTGGCGACGGACCACCTTCTCGCCGGTGAACTCCAGGATCTGCACCATCGCGTCACCGATGACGGCGGACCGCAGATGACCGACGTGCATCTCCTTGGCCACGTTCGGCTGCGCGTAGTCGATCACCGTGGTGCCGGACTCCGCGGCGAAGGGCACGCCGAGACGGTCGTCGGCCGCACGCGCGGCCAGCGTGCGCGTGATCGCCTTGTCGGTGATCGTGATGTTAAGGAAGCCGGGGCCGGAGACCTCGATGTCCCCCAGGACGTCGTTCGGGCCGATGGCGTCCACGACCTTGGCCGCCAGCTCGCGGGGATTGCCCTTGAGCTTCTTGGCCAGCGCCAGGATGCCGTTGGCCTGGAAGTCGGCCCGGTCGCTTCGTCGCAGCAGGGGGTCGGCGGCACCGGCCTCCGGCAGGGCTGCCGTGAGGGCGTCCGCGAGGCGCTGCTGCACATTCGAAGCGAGGGAAGGGACCGAGGCCATGAGCTTCCGTTCCGATAGGAGAAGGTCTGTTGCGGTTGTCAAGTATCCCATGGAGACACAAGCGGTTTCCCGGAACAATGAGCCGCGCCCCGCAGAGCCCGGAGCGAGCTGCTCCGTCTGGGAGAATGACTGAGAGCTCCGGCTCCGCCCAGCTCCGCCCCAGCTTCAGCCAGCTTCGAGAAGCTTCGAGAAAGAAGGACGTGCCGACCGTGGCTCAGAGCAGCACCGAGACCGACTGGGTCTCCCGTTTCGCGGACGAGGTCATCGCCGAGTCGGAGCGACGTGCGCCTGGCAAACCGGTCGTCGTCGCCTCCGGACTGTCCCCCTCCGGCCCCATCCACCTGGGCAACCTCCGCGAGGTCATGACCCCGCACCTGGTCGCCGACGAGATCCGGCGGCGCGGCCACGAGGTCCGCCATCTGATCTCCTGGGACGACTACGACCGCTACCGCAAGGTGCCGGCCGGTGTCGAGGGCATCGACGAGTCCTGGGCGGAGCACATCGGCAAGCCGCTGACCTCCGTCCCCGCGCCCGCCGGCTCCGCCCACCCGAACTGGGCCGAGCACTTCAAGGCTGCGATGACCGCCGCCCTGGACGAGCTGGGCGTCGAGTACGACGGGATCAGCCAGACCGAGCAGTACACGTCGGGCGCCTACCGCGAGCAGATCCTGCACGCGATGAAGCACCGCGGCGACATCGACGCGATCCTCGACCAGTACCGCACCAAGAAGGCCCCCGCGAAGAAGTCGCAGAAGCCGGTCGACGAGGCCGAGCTCGAGGCGGCGGAGGGTTCCGGCGCGGCCGCGGAGGACGACGGCAGCGGCGGCGCCGGCGGGTACTACCCGTACAAGCCCTACTGCGGGCAGTGCGGCAAGGACCTGACCACGGTCACCTCGTACGACGACACGACCACCGAGCTGGCCTACACCTGCACCGCCTGCACCTTCAGCGAAACCGTCCGGCTGAGCGAGTTCAACCGCGGCAAGCTCGTCTGGAAGGTCGACTGGCCGATGCGCTGGGCCTACGAAGGAGTGATCTTCGAGCCGAGCGGCGTCGACCACTCCTCCCCGGGCTCGTCCTTCGTCGTCGGCGGGCAGATCGTCCGCGAGATCTTCGACGGCGTCCAGCCGATCGGCCCTATGTACGCCTTCGTCGGCATCAGCGGCATGGCCAAGATGTCGTCGTCGCGCGGCGGTGTGCCGACCCCGGCCGACGCACTGAAGATCATGGAGGCGCCGCTGCTGCGCTGGCTGTACGCCCGCCGCAGGCCCAACCAGTCCTTCAAGATCGCCTTCGACCAGGAGATCCAGCGGCTCTACGACGAGTGGGACAAGCTCGCCGCGAAGGTCGAGGACGGCAGCGCGCTGCCGGCCGACGCCGCCGCGTACTCGCGGGCCGTCCGCACCGCCGCCGGTGAGCTGCCGCGCACCCCGCGCCCGCTGCCCTACCGCACGCTCGCCTCCGTCGTCGACATCACCGGCGGCCACGACGAGCAGACCCTGCGCATCCTCAGCGACCTCGACCCGGCGAACCCGCTCTCCTCGCTCGACGAGGCACGGCCGCGGCTGGACCGCGCCGAGAACTGGATCACCACCCAGGTCCCGGCCGACCAGCGCACCGTCGTCCGCGCCGAGCCCGACACGGAGCTGCTCGCCACCCTGGACGACGAGGGCCGCGAGTCGCTGCGGCTGCTGCTCGAGGGCCTGGACACGCACTGGTCCCTGGACGGCCTGACCACGCTCGTCTACGGCGTGCCGAAGGTGATGGCCGGTCTGGAGCCGGACGCCAAGCCCACGCCGGAACTGAAGATCGCCCAGCGCTCGTTCTTCGCGCTGCTGTACCGCCTGCTCGTCAGCCGTGAGACCGGACCGCGTCTGCCCACACTGCTGCTGGCAGTGGGCGCGGACCGGGTCCGCAAACTGCTGGCCGCCTGACGACCGTGCCCGGCAGGGCCCTCGCCCCGTGAGGGGTGAGGGCCCTGCGGCGTTTCTGCATCCTTCGGCCTACCCCGGGATCCGCCGTGCGCACGACGAAACGGCCACGGCACCGGGAGACGGTGGAGGCATGAAGGAAATCGCGGCGATCATCGGCTGGGTGACCGGCGTCCAGGGCGTACTGGGCTGGGCCGGCCTGACCTTCGGCGACAAGCCCTGGGGCCTGCTCCACAAATGGTGGGAGATCCCGGCGGCCGGCTACATCGCCGTGGCCGTGGCGGGCCTGACGCTCGCACTCGCGGCGGAGGCAGCAAAGAAGCGGGCGTGACCTGGGCCGCCAAGAAGCGGGCGTGACGTGGGGGCTGCCTCGAAGCGGCTTCGACGTGAGGGCCCGCCCCGTCACGCGATGTGCTCGGCCTCCAGGTCGGCCTGGTGGCGGTTCTTGAACTCGGGCATCAGGCGACGCAGCAGCGCCCCGCTGCGCGGGTGGTTCACCCCGTGGCGGTCGGCGAGCAGTATGTCGAGGTGGTCGGCCTTCGGCCAGTCGTTGTTCTCCTTGACGTACGTCCTGAACACCGGGTACGCGAGCTCCGCGAACTCCTTGTCCTCGGCCGTGTAGTCGGGGGCGGGCTCGGACGCGGGCTCCTCGTAGGACACGGGACCCTCTACGCCGCTGTCCGCGTAGGTCTCGGACGGCTCCTGCCGGGCGTACGGCTGCTGATACGGCACCGCCTGCTGCGGGGCGTAGGGAACCTGCTGCTCGTACGGCCCGTCCTGCGCCTGCGACTCGGGCGACGGCCCGGAGCCCAGCGGACGCGTGCGGCCGGGACCCGCCGGGACCGGCACCGGGTGCGGCTCCAGGCCCTCCACGTACGTCGGGTTGTACGCGCGCTCGTACGCGTCCTGCGGAACCTGCGGAGCCGCGAACCACGGGCTCTCGTGGGAGCCCGGACCCTCGTACGGCTCCTCGCCGGGAACCTCGGAAGCCGGCTCGTCACGCCGGGCCGCGACCGCACGCTCCGGCTGGCGCCGGGACGGCTGCTCCGCCTCGCCGCCCACCGGCAGCTCCGGCTGCGCCGCGGCCTGCGCCACCGGCGCCGGGGGCAGCAGGACCGGCTCGATGCCGGCGGCCGCCAGGCCGGCCGGGGCCGTCTGCGCCAGCGGCACGCCGAACTTCGCCAGCCGCAGCGGCATCAGCGCCTCGATCGGGGCCTTGCGCCGCCATGCCCGGCCGAAACGTGCCTGAAGACGGGCCTGGTAGATCAGCCGGTCCTGCTCGAGCTTGATCACCTGCTCGTAGCTGCGCAGCTCCCACAGCTTCATCCGCCGCCACAGCTTGAACGTCGGGACGGGGGAGAGCAGCCAGCGGGTGAGCCGCACACCCTCCATGTGCTTGTCGGCCGTGATGTCCGCGATCCGGCCCACCGCGTGCCTGGCCGCCTCGACGGCCACGACGAACAGGATCGGGATGACGGCGTGCATGCCGACACCGAGCGGATCCGGCCACGCCGCCGCGCCGTTGAACGCGATCGTCGCGAAGGTCAGCAGCCAGGCCGTCTGGCGCAGCAGCGGGAAAGGTATCCGCATCCACGTCAGCAGCAGGTCGAGCGCCAGCAGCACACAGATGCCGGCGTCGATGCCGATGGGGAAGACCAGGGAGAAGTCGCCGAAGCCCTTCTGCTCCGCGAGCTCGCGCACGGCGGCGTACGACCCGGCGAAGCCGATCGCGGCGATGATCAACGCGCCCGCGACGACGACCCCGATGAGTATTCGGTGCGTGCGTGTCAGCTGCATCGCGGCCACCCGCGACCCCTCCCCAATTCCTGGACCGGATTTCCGCACAGGCCCCTGCGCGGATCCTGAACCGGCGGGCACAGCCTGGCACATGCCACCGGAGTCCGGTCCTCCGGGCTCCCGGCGTTACGTACTTGTGTACTACTTGTTGGCCGTGGCGACCGACGCCACTGCCTCCTTGGCGGCCTTGAGGGCGTCCTTCGTCAGATCGGCGGCGGACGGATTCTTCGCGCCCGCGTAACCCGTGCCGTTGTACGTGAGCGTCACCACACCGTTCTCGGTGCGGGCCACGATCGTGGCGTAGGTGAAGTCCTCGTCGGTCTTGCGCAGCGTGTAGTTGACCGTCGTCGCCTCGTCGCCCACACCCGGTGCCGGTGACGTCTTGACGTCCTTGGCACCCTCGGTGCCCTTGGCCTTCGCGATCTCCTTGGCGTACGACTCCACGGCGCGCTGCTCGCCGCTCACGGCGAGCGAGGCGTCGGAGTCGTAACGCAGGAACGAGACATCGAGCCAGCGGTACTGGGAGCCCTTCACGCCGTTGTCGTCCAGGCCGTTCCAGGAACAGCTGCCGCGCCGCGCGATGTCCGACGACTTGCCGGCCGTGCCGCCCTTGGACTTGGTGCCCGGCACCAGGTCCTCGATCGTCTTCTCCGCGATCGAGTCGCACGGACTCGGCAGCTTGCTGAACTTGGCGGGAGCGACCGTCGGGGACTTCTTGGCCTCAGGAGTGGCGGAGGCGGAGGAGGCGGAGCCCTTGGAAGCGCTGTCGGAGTCCGAGGAGCAGCCTGCGACGACGAGCATCACCGGGACGGCGGCGCAGGCGAATATGCGGGTGAGTCGCGGGGCTGAACGGTGCATGGTTCCTTCAGTCGGTCAGGTACTCGGTCGGTCAGGTACTCGGTCGGTCGGGCACGTGGTCGATCAGGTACTCGGTCGATCGGTCAGGCAGTCGGTGGGCCGGGCAGCCGGTCCGTCGGGGCGGCCACCGGACGCACCGGCGAGGCCACCGTACGCGGACCCGCCACAACTGTGTGCCGGACCGCTGAACGCGAAAACGGCGCAACCCGGGCCGCGAGGCCGCTCACTCGTCGAACTGCTCCGCCAGGTTCCGGGCCAGACTCCGCGCCTTTTCCTGCAGTTCCTTGCTGTCGGGCACTCCTCCCGTCACGGCCGGCTGCTCGCCGTAGACGACGGTGACGATCACATTGGATGTGCGGAACACCACGCTCACGGTGCGGCGCTGAACCGTGGAACCGGCGCGGCCGAGCACGTCGTCCAGGAACGCCGCGTCACCGAGCCCGTCCAGCGCCCGGGGCTCGAGGCCCTCGAGAGCGGGAGCGGAGGAGGACGTACCGGCGGACGCGGAAGCCCCGGCCGCCGTGTCCGTGGACGCTCCGGCGGCCGGGCCGGCGCCGCTCGAACTCCCTGCCGACGGGCTCTGGGTGGCCGACGGCGAGGCGCCGTCCGTCTCCGGCTCGTCCTTCAGGGGCGCGATCGGAACGGAAGCGGAATTCTGCTTCTTCTCGAAGACTTCTTGCGCACGGTCGTCGTCGCTGACGGCCGGGTCGTAGGAGACGACGCGTTCGAAGTCGACCCGCAGCTGGTGGGAGGCGTCCGGGGCGTCGCCCTTCCAGCTGCACGCGACGCGGCGGTCCGTGTCGTAGGTGACGGCGGCGGTGCCGCGCAGGACCTTCTGCTGCTGCTCCTCGGGGAGCGTCACGGTGCCCGGCAGCAGGTCCTTCAGCGTGGAACGCTCGACGGACCCGCACGGCTCGAGAAGCGTGCGGTACTTGCCGGGGGGTGCCGCGGAGGCCTTGGCACCGTTGACCTTGGCGTCGATGTCGGAGCCTTCGGTGCCGTCGCCGGCGGTGCAGCCGGTCACGAGCGCCGCGAGAAGCGCCGCCACGCCGGGCACGTACGCCTTTCGTTGCACGCCCGGGCTCCCTTCTGTCTGTGCTCCGCGCCGCTGTCACGGCGAAAACTGGTTGCCGCCGTTCGGAGGCCGATGGACACAATGTCTATCGCACACGCCGCCGTGGCCGCCGGTCTGTCGAGTCTTTCGCCGTCATTGGTCACGTCATTTGCGTTTCACGCTGTTCCGGGGGAATCGAGTAAATATGTCGTACGTGGAGATGCCGGGCGCCAAGGTCCCGATCCGTATGTGGACCGACCCTTCGACGGTCGAGGACGTCGCGCTGCAGCAGCTGCGGAACGTGGCCACGCTGCCGTGGATCAAGGGCCTGGCCGTGATGCCGGACGTGCACTACGGCAAGGGCGCCACCGTGGGGTCCGTGATCGCGATGCACGGTGCGGTCTGTCCGGCCGCCGTCGGTGTGGACATCGGCTGCGGCATGTCGGCGGTGCGGACGTCGCTGACGGCCAACGACCTGCCGGGCGACCTCTCGCGGCTCCGTACCCGGATCGAGCAGGCCATCCCGGTCGGGCGCGGCATGCACGACGAGATGGTCGACCCCGGGAAGGTGTACGGCCTCCAGACCGGCGGCTGGGACGGACTCTGGGAGCGGTTCGACTCCGTGGCCGACGCGGTGAAGTTCCGCCGGGAGCGGGCCACCAAGCAGATGGGGACGTTGGGCGGCGGAAACCATTACATCGAACTGTTGCTCGATGAGCGTGGGTCGGTGTGGCTCACGCTCCACTCGGGGTCGAGGAATATCGGTAAGGAGCTCGCCGAGTACCACATCGGTGAGGCCCAGAAGTTGCCGCACAATCAGGGACTGGTCGACCGTGATCTCGCCGTCTTCATCTCGGACACCCCGCAGATGGCGGCCTATCGCAATGATCTCTACTGGGCCCAGGAGTACGCCAAGTACAACCGTGCCGTCATGATGGGGCTCTTCAAGGAAGTAATCCGCAGGGAGTTCAGGAAGGCGAAGGTCGGCTTCGAGTCGGAGATCAGCTGTCACCACAACTACGTGGCGGAGGAGCGGTACGAGGGACTGGAGCTCCTGGTTACCCGAAAGGGAGCGATCCGTGCCGGTTCGGGCGAGTACGGGATCATCCCTGGATCGATGGGTACCTCCTCGTACATCGTGAAGGGCCTGGGGAACGAAGCATCCTTCAACTCGGCGTCACACGGCGCGGGCCGGAGGATGAGCCGCAACGCGGCGAAGCGCCGCTTCTCGACGCGGGACCTGGAGGAGCAGACACGAGGCGTGGAGTGCCGTAAGGACTCGGGCGTCGTGGACGAGATCCCGGGCGCGTACAAGCCGATCGAGCAAGTGATGGACCAGCAGCGGGACCTCGTGGCGGTCGTCGCGAAGCTGAAGCAGGTCATTTGCGTCAAGGGTTAGCCGGCGCGCGGCACCCCTCGACATGGAGAGTCCCGGACTGTTCGCCAGTCCGGGACTCTGCCCTCATTTCGTTGGAGTTCAGCGCCGAGTCACTCTGTTCATTCAGAACCCTTCGGGTTCGACCGACGGTGTCGGTGCTCTTCCGGTACGCAGGCGCCACAGCCGTACCTCGCAACTCCGCTCTGTACGACCGACGGCTTCGGCTCCGCTCGCTCCGTCGCCGTGGTCCAGCAGAATGCGGTCCTCCCACTCTTTCCAACGGCGGCGGTCGGGAGCGGTTCTCATACCAGCCGGTCGCTCCCATTCGGCGAGTGACGCGCATGCGTCGCGCTTGCGCTCCAGAGCCAGGCAGCCCGGGTAGTACAGGTCTGCGCCGAGACGCTGGGCTGCTTCCTTGGTGTAGAGGATGTTGTAGATCCCGTCGCGCTGGTTGCGCTTGATGACGCGCTGGGCACCGGTGACCTGCACTGCATAGCGGCAGAGATAGGCCCCCACTGCGGTGCTTGCCGTGGTCAGCGAGAGAAATGGGAAACCCTGTGCGGTGTAACCGACGGATCCGTCTGCGTCGATGATGCCTCGCAGGTAGTCCCGCCGGGAGAAAGGAACTCGGGGAGGCGTGATCTTTGTTGACTTCCTGCCGTACGGCAGGCCGAGTCGATTGATCTGTGTTCTGGCGCTCAGTGAACAGAGAGTCCAGATTGCCGAGTGGTGGGCCTCGGCGAAGTTGGTACGGCGTGTGCGTTCTCGAATGGAGCTGTTGTACGGGGTCAGTCGCTGGAACTGTCGGAGGACTCCGATGTCCCGAATGCTGATCTCTACCGTCAATCGCCCTTTCTGGCCGACCCCTTGTGTGAGGCATCCGTCGGCTTGGAGGAAGCCGAACATGTAGGCGTAGCGGGGATCTTGGAGGTCCATGAAAGGTGATGCGCCGACGCTGGAGATGTCGGTTGGCGTGAACAGGGCAGCGCCAGGCTCATCCTCAGCCACGGGAAGTTCCGTTCTTCCTGGTGGTGAGGCTGGTGGCCAGGATGGCCGTCCGGGCCACCAGCTGTACTGTCGAAGATGAGCGTATTTCGCATGTCCGTTCAGCGGACAACTGTTGCCGTAAGTTGGTTCTTTCGAGTGAGCCTTGATCCCGGGCCCGTTACCTCTCGCTCAGGGACTTGTGGAAGAACGTCGTCGGGCGCAGCGTGCCGGACGGGTCGGCGGCGTAGTCGGGAAGCGTGCCGAGGGCCGACCAGCCCGAGGTGCGGTAGAGGCGCTCCGCCGCGCTGCCGGTCTGGGTGTCCAGCATCAGCAGGGTGCGGCCGGACGCGGCGGCGAAGGCCTCGGCCGTGGCGAGGAGACGGCGGGCGCTGCCGCGCCCGCGGGCCGCTCGGTGGACCAGGAGCTTGGCTATCTCCGCGCGGTGCCGGCCGTTGGCGGACGTCTCGAGTCTGAGCTGGACGGTGCCTATGAGCCGGCCGCCGTCGCGAGCGGCCCAGAGGACCACGCGTTCGTCGGCGAGGTCGGGGGCGAGGGAGCGCCACCAGGCCTCGGCCTGTGCGGAGGTGAGGGACGAGGTGAAGCCCACGGAGGCGCCGTCGTCCACCGCGTCGAGGAGCAGCGCGGCGAGATCGGGGGCGGCGGCGGGCAGCGCGTCCGGGGTCAGCCGGGTGAAGGTCGGGCCGTCGGTCATCACAGCTCCCTGTGCACCTTCGAGTTGGACGCCTGGGCGCGGGGCCTGACGACCAGGAGATCGATGTTGACGTGCGGCGGGCGGGTGACGGCCCAGGTGATGGTGTCCGCCACGTCGTCGGCGGTGAGCGGCTGAGCCACACCCGCGTAGACCTTGGCGGCCTTGTCGGTGTCGCCGCGGAAGCGGGTGGTCGCGAACTCCTCCGTCCTGACCATGCCCGGGGCGACCTCGATCACCCGGACCGGCGTGCCGACGATCTCCAGCCGGAGGGTCTCGGCGAGGACGTGCTCGCCGTGCTTGGCCGCGACATAACCGCCGCCGCCCTCGTACGTGCTGAGGCCCGCGGTGGACGAGAGGATCACGACCGTGCCGTCACCGCTCGCGGTGAGCGCCGGGAGCAGCGCCTGGGTGAGGTTGAGCGTGCCGATGACGTTGACCTCGAACATACGGCGCCAGTCGGCCGGATCGCCGGTGGCGACCGGGTCGGCGCCCAGGGCGCCGCCCGCGTTGTTCACCAGGAC
Organism: Streptomyces sp. OZ13; assembly: GCF_052068155.1. NCBI lineage: Bacteria > Bacillati > Actinomycetota > Actinomycetes > Kitasatosporales > Streptomycetaceae > Streptomyces > Streptomyces sp. OZ13. Next base: position 39,868 of record NZ_JBQHCZ010000012.1, read on the forward strand.
GTCGCAACGCTCGAGGCCGGCGGCGAAGGAGTCGACGGCGGGGCGGTCCGTGACGTCGAGGGGGTGGGCGGTGGCCCGGTGGCCGGCGGCGGTGAGCTCGGCGGCCAGCGCCTCGATGCGGTCCTTGCGGCGGGCGGTGAGGACCACGTGATAGCCGGCGGCGGCCAGTTGGCGCCCGGTGGCCGCACCGATGCCGCTACTGGCTCCGGTGACGACGGCGACGGGTGTCCCAGCGGTGCTCATGTCGTAGCTCCTCGCGCGTGTGATCGATGGTGATCGCGACGCCGCCAGAATAAATCGGCAGGACGCGCCGGAGTTCCCTGGCAATCAGCCGTATTTTCGGGCAATAGGTATCTTCTGGCTCATGTATGCGATGCGAAGGGCCCTGTCGGCGGGGGCCGCAGCCGTACTGCTGCTGATCGGCGCGGGGGCGGCGAGTGCGGGCGTGGGCGGCGGGGGCGCGGATGGCGGCGGTGTGGACGGCGGGAACGTCGCGGGCGTCGGCGGCGGGGGTCCGGACGGCGGTGTGGGCGGCCGGAGTGCCGCGGGCATCGCGCCGGAGGCCGACGTGGCGCACCACGGCCGCGTGTCGCTGACCGACGGGCGGATCGCGATCTCTGTGACGACGCTGAACCACGGGCCCTCCGGCCTCGCCGGGGTGACCGTGCGGCTCACCCTGTCCGTGCCGCCGGCCGGTACGCCGAAGCTGCCGCGCGGGTGCCTGCGGGCCGCCGAGCGGGAGTTGCTGTGCGCGACGGGTGCATTGCCCGCGGACGGGCCGGGCCGGACGCTCGGACTGGAACTGGGCACGGCCGGGAGTCCGCACGAGGTCGTGCTGCACGTCGCCACCGCGTGGAACGGCGGGGCGAGCGACCGGAACCCGGTGAACGACGAGCACCGGGTCCTGGTCCCGGCCACCGGGGACCCGTACGTCTTCTGACGGCCGGGCCCCCGGCCTGCCGGGTCACCGCGGTGTGCCGGCTCCCGACGCCCAGGCGATGTAGCCGTCGGGGCGGACGAGGAGCGCGGTGCGCCGGTCCGTCGCCCAGTGCGCCCGTATGACGCGGCCGGGGACGGGCGGGACGTCGGGCTCGCTGCCGGGAGGGCCCACCAGGACGAAGTCGCCCTCGCGGAGCAGTTCGTAGAGCCGGCCCTCCGCGAGCCGCAGGTCGGGTGCGCGCCGTCCGGTCAGGCGGTGGGAGCCGCGAGGTGCGCCGTAGGAGATGCCGATGCCCGAGACCATGCCCATGGCCTTTGCGGAGGCGGGGCGGACGGCGCTCAGGAAGGCGGCGGCCAGTGAGCGTGCCGCGCGGTGGAGCGGGGTGCGGGCCATGGCGAGGCGCACGATGGCACCGCTGCTGCGCAGCACCGCCGCGCCGACCGGATGGCGCTCCGACTCGTAGCTGTCGAGCAGGACTTCGGGGTCGGGGGCGCGGCCCAGGACGACGGAGGCGAGCTTCCAGGAGAGGTTCGCCGCGTCCTGGAGGCCGGTGTTCATGCCCTGACCGCCGGCGGGGGAGTGGACGTGCGCGGCGTCGCCGGCGAGGAAGACGCGGCCCTTGCGATAGGACGGCGCCTGGCGTTCGTCGCTGTGGAAGCGGGAGATCCAGCGGGCGTCGTGCATCCCGAAGTCGGTCCCGAGGGCGCGGCGGGCGATGTCGCGGACCTCGTCGAGGTCGACGGGTTCGTCGTCGGCCACCTGACGGTCGCGGTTCCAGCCCATGACGCGGTACCAGCCGTCGCCGAAGGGGGCGATGAAGGCGAAGGCGTCCCCCACGCCGTTGACCGTGAGGAGACCGGCGGGCTCTTCCGCGAGCTTGACGTCGGCGAGCACGATGGACCTGATCACCGAAACGCCGGGGAAGGGCAGGCCGATGGCTTCGCGCACGGCGCTGCGCACGCCGTCGGCGCCGACCACATAACGCGCGCGAAGGGTCCGCGTGCCGGTCGCGTCCGTCGCCAGTGCGGTGACGGAGGAGCCGGAAAGCTCCAGGCCCGTGAGTTCCGTCCCGTACCGGAAGTCGACGCCGGCGGCCAGGGCGCGGCGCTCCAGCAGCTTCTCCACCTCGTACTGCGGGGTGATGAGGAGGAACGGGAAGCGGGAGGGCAGCCGGGACAGGTCGAGGGAGAGGCGCCGGAACAGCCTGAGGCCGGTGATGGGGGTGCCGTGGCGCACCAGTTCGTCGGCGAGGCCGCGGGCGTCGAGCAGCTCCAGGGTGCGTGCATGCACGCCGAAGGCGCGGGTGATGTTGCTTCGCTCGTGGGGGCGGCGTTCGAGGAGGGTGACGCTGACGCCCGCGGCGGCCAGGTCGCCGGCGAGCAGCATCCCGGTGGGGCCTGCCCCTACGACCAGCACATCGGTGTCGAACCCGGAGCCCGGGCCGACATGAGCGGGGTCGGTGGCCGGAGTGGTCTTTGGCGAGGTGCGGTGAACGTTCGTGCTTCCGGTGCTGGGCCTGCCGGTCATGGCCGCCTCCTGATCCGGGCGCCGAAGGGCTGCGCCGATGGTCAACGCTTGTGGGCCAACATGTGTTGGTCAACGCTTGTTGGCAACTCTAGGGAGCCCGGCTCTGGCTTGTCAACACCTGTTGGCCTACAGTTGTTGGCATGACGACGGAAGCACCCGGCGCACCCCGCCGGTCGGACGTGACCAGGGCCGCGATCCTCGAAGCCGCCCGCGAGCGCTTCGCCGCCGACGGGTACGAGCGGGCGACGATCCGCGCGATCGCCCGCGACGCGGGGATCGACCCGTCGATGGTGATGCGCTACTACGGCAACAAGGAGGGGCTCTTCGCGGTCGCCTCCGAGTTCGATCTGCGCCTGCCCGAACTGGGCGCGCTCCCCGCCCGGCATGCGGGAGCGGTTCTCGTCACGCACTTTCTCGATCGCTGGGAGCAGGACGAGGTCCTGACGGCGCTGCTGCGCGCGGCCGTGACGAACGAGGCAGCCGCGGAGCGGACCCGGGCGATCTTCCGCGAACAGCTGGGCCCGGTCGCCGTCGCTCTGTGCCCCGATCCCGCGGAGGCCCCCCGGCGCGCGGCGCTCATCGCTTCCCAGATACTCGGCATGGCGATGGCCCGGTACGTGCTGCGGTTCCCGCCCGCCGTGGAGATGACGCGCGACGAGGTCGTCAGCTGGCTGGCCCCGACCGTGCAGCGCTATCTCACGGAGCCGTGCACGGAGGTGAGGCCGTCGGAGCGGTCGGCAGCGGAAGCGAGGCCGTCGGAGCGGTCGGGAGTGGAACCGAGGCCGTCTTGACGGTCGGGAGCGGGCGCGGAGGCCGTGTCGTACGCGGGGCCGGGAACACGGCCGGCGACGCAGGGGCGGCCCTGAGGCCTGCCGGTCCTGCACTCGAGGCCTGCCGGTCCTGCTCCGAAGCTGCCGGGCCTACGCGCCCGAGGTGCGCAGCGCGTCGGTGACGATCGCCTCGAGGCGGGCGTGGTGCGCGCCGCGCCAGTACACCCGGCCGCAGGCCGTGCACTGGGCGAACACGTCGTACGAGCGCTGCGTGCCGTGCTGAAGCTGTTCCTGGACGGAGTCCTTGTCGGCCTCCTTCAGGGGGCCGTTGCAGGCCGTGCAGCGCGTCCAAGGCGCGAGCGTGGGGGCGAAACGCTGGAGCACGTCCCGTAGTTGGTCGTCGGGCCGGTCGCTGTACACGTACGCGCCGGCCCAGATCTCGCGGCGGCGCAGCAGCCCGCGGTCGCGCGAGAGCAGCACCCGCCGCTCCTTGGCGGAGAGCGTGGCGAGGGCCGGGTCGCCGATGTCCTCGTTCTCGTACGCCGCGTCGACGCCGAGCAGACGGAGCCGCCGGGCCAGCGTGCCGAGGTGGACGTCGAGGAGGAAGCGGAGCGGGGCGCCGGGCACCTCCTGCGGACGGTCCACGCCGCGCACCTCGACGTGCTCTCCCGCGCCCGGGATGTGTGAGGTGGGGACCTGGCGGCCGTCGACCATCAGCCGGCCCGCCTCGGTGAGCGGCACGCCCAGGGACTCCACGACATGGCCGAGCGTCGAGGAGCCGTCGGTGGTCAGGGCCGTACGGCCCCGGCGGTAGTCCGACGGCACGAAAAGACGCAGCTCGGGGGCGACGTCGATGGTGATCTCCGGTCCGTTCACAGCGCCCAGCATGTCAAAGGCCGCGGTGGAGCGGCCAGCGCTTTCCCCGGCCCGCACCCCACCGGCCGGCCCTCACCGGCCCGGCGCCTCACCCGCCGAGCCTCACTGGCCGCCCCGCACCGGCCGCGGCCGGCTCACCCGCCCGTCGGCCCCAGGTCGAGGCACCAGTCGTTGCTGCGCAGCAGATTGCCCGGCGGGTACTCGAAGTCGCACTCGCCGACGAGGGAGAAGCCCGCCTTCCTGCACACCGCGTTCGACGGGCCGTTGGAGACGGACGGGAAGGCGTGCAGGAACCGGTGCTTCCGCTCGGCCCGCGCCGCCTCGACGACCGCCAGCGTCCCCGCCGTCGCGATCCCGAGGCCCTGGAACGCGGGCAGCACACTCCAGCCCGTCTCGTAGACCTGCTCGTCCTCCCAGGTCTGCTCCCAGAAGCCGACCGTGCCCGCGGCCTCGCCGCCGCGGCGCCCGCCGGTCTCCAGGACTATGCGGAACATCCGGCCGCGCCCGGTGCGGTCGGCGCTCAGGTCGACGTACCGCCGGTGGCGGTTGAGGAGCTGCTCCTCCGTCTCCGGGCCGCCGAGATGGTCCATCAGCTCGGGGGCGTTCGCCGCGCGGAGCAGGTCGAGGTCGTCCTCGGACCAGGGCTCGATTCGTACCGGGATCGCTTTGCCGTCCATGTCCGCACTGTAGGGCCCGGGTACGACAGCGGCCCGGCCGTGCGGCTACCGCGCTGCCCTGGTGTACGCCGACGGGGGGACGCCGACGGTCGCCGTGAAGTCCCTTACGAGATGCGCCTGGTCGCTGTATCCCAGGTCGTCGGCGAGCGCGGCCCAGTCGACACCGCCGGCCGGTCGGCCCGGTGTCTCGCCGGCCGGTCCACCGGTCCGTTCGTCGGCCTGCTCGGCGCGCTCCAGTGCCTCGTGGATGCGGTAGCGCAGGATGACCCACTTGGGCCCCACACCCACCCAGCCGGCGAAGAGACGCTGCAGGGACCGGGCCGACAGGCCCGCAGCCCCGGCGAGTTGGGACACGCGTCGCACGGAACGGTCGGTACGGACCAGTTCGACGAGCTCCATGGCGTGTTCCGCCCGGGGGTCCGGCCGCGGGCCGAGCCCGAGCAGGAACGTGTCCAGCGCGGCCACCCTGGCGTCCTCGTCGTCCGGGTCCACGACGGCGTGCGCGGCGGCGCGTAGCGTCTCCTCGTCCCGGCCCGGCAGCAGTACGTCACCGAACGGCAGCCGTTGCCCCGTCCAGTCCGACACCGGCCGGTCCGGCGCGAACGGCCGGAAGCCGCCGGGCCGGAACTGCACCCCGCAGACCCGGCCCCGCCCGGCCAGCTTGTGTGTGAACAGCTCCAGCCCGATGCCGGCGACCTCGGCGTGGGCGGGCTCGTCGTCGTACCGCTGGAAGACCACGTTGACCGACGGATGGGGAACCACATGGGAGGCGTACGGTTCGGTCAGATCCCAGTCGATCAGCCAGTAGTGCTCGAGATACGGGCGAAGGGCGGGCGCGGGCTCGCGCCGGCGGAAACGGACCCGCGCGAAGAGTTCACGGGCCTCCACGATGCCTCTCGTGTCGCGTCGCGGACCGGTCATTCTCCGATCCTAGGACCGCCAGGTGGCGCGTCCCTCCGAGCGGGGTGTCGCGTTTTTTCAATACGCGGCCATGGTGACGCTGCCTACCGTGACCCCATGACGAAACCCCTCAGTGAACTGCTCGCAGCGGCCGCGGAGCGCTCCGTTCCGGTGGTGTGCGGCATCACCGACGAACAGCTCGACCACCCCACCCCGTGCGCCGAGTACGACGTGCGCGGTCTCGCGAACCACCTGTTCCAGGTCATGGTCAACTTCCAGGCCCTGGCGGCCAAGAAGGAAACGGACTTCTCCGTCGCACCGGACTACGTCGGACACGGCGACTGGCGTGCCGCCTTCGAGAGGGAGACCGCCGCACTGGTGAAGGCATGGGCGGAACCCGGGGCCGAGGAGGGCACGTCGGGCGCGATGGGGCTGCCGGCCGGCACCGTCGGCCGGATGGCCCTCGACGACCTCACCGTGCACGCCTGGGATCTCGCCCGCGCCACGGGGCAGGAGTACGAGCCCGACCCGGTCGTCGTCGCCGAAGCGCTCCGGTCCTGTGCCGAGCTCGCCCCCACCGGCCGCAAGATGGGCGCCTTCGGCGAGGAGTTCCCCCTGCCCGACGGGGGCGCCGGGGCGCCGGACCTCGACCGTCTGCTGGCCCTGACCGGCCGCGACCCGGAATGGCGGCGGCCGTAGCGGCTCCTTCCGCGGGATCTCGTCCGGACGCGCTCGGCCGACGGCGGACGACCGGAAGCGACGGCCGTAGCGGTCCCTCCGCGGGACCTCCCGGGCGCGCTCGGCCGGCGGCGGGACGTCGGAGGCGCGTTCGGCCGGGGCCGGGCTAGATGACCGGAGGCCGGCCGAGTCGGGTCATGCGCCACACCGTGCGCCACTTCATCGGCCGACGGCCGCCGCACGGTGTGCGCACGCCCTCCAGCAGCCCGGCGCCCCAGGCACCCAGCCCGGAAACGGAACGGGTGCGCACCAAGTGGAGCAGGATCCACACGCCCAGGTAGACCGGCACCAGGGGGAGGGGGAGCCGGCGCCTGGCGAGCCAGACCCGGTTGCGGGCGGTGAAGCGGTGGTACACCGCGTGCCTGGCCGGGGAGGTCCTGGGGTGCTGGAGGACGAGGTCGGGTTCGTAGAGGATCTTCCAGCCCGCGTCCAGGGCGCGCCAGGCGAGGTCGGTCTCCTCGTGGCAGAAGAAGAAGTGCCCCGGCCAGGTGCCGATCTCGGTGAGCATCGGTGCCGACAGGGCATGGCCACCTCCGAGGAAGGCGGTCACCGGACCGCGCCGCATGGGGTCACCGGCCCGCAGACGTGGCACGTGCCGTCGCTGCGTCTCGCCGAGCTCGTCGGCGACCCGGAAGGACACGATCCCGAGCGCCGGATCCGCCGCGTACAGCTGCTGCACCTTGCGGAACACGTCGTCGGCGATGAGGAGGCCGTCGTCGTCGAGTTCGACGATGACGTCGACGTCACCCGCGTCGAGCAGGGCCCGCAGCCCGACGTTCCGCCCGCCGGGGCAGCCCAGGTTCTCCTCCAGCGGGATCTTGGTCACCTCGGCCGACACATCGGTGAGCGGAGTCGCGTTGCCGACCAGGACGATCCGCGTCGGGGGAACGTCCTGTCCGACCACCGATGCGATCAGTGCGTCCAGTTCACGCGGTCGCGTGCCCATGGTCACGATGACGACTCCGATGCGCGGCAGTGGCATGGCGGCGAACTCCAGTGGTCGGCTGGATGCCGATGATGCCAGCCGCGGGAGGGCCCGCCCGGGCACGCCTCGCGACGTGGCGCGCTCCGGCCGCGGAAGACGCGGGAACGGCGGAGCGGACGGACGACAGAGGGGCAGCGCGGCCGGCCGTCGCGCCGGTGCGTGCCGTGGCGTAAGGGAACCGTCATGACTTCCCGGCTCCATGGCAGTGCGGGATCTCGTTGAATGGGACCTGTAACAGCTGTTCTAGGAGGTGGGGATGGCAATGGGACGCATGCGCTCGGTACTCGCAAGGCCGGCCGGTATCGCCGTCGTGGTCGTGGTCGTGTTGGCGGCCGTCGTGGGGCTGTACTGGTTCCAGCCGTGGAAGATCTGGCAGGACGAGACGGTGCAGGAGGCGTTGCCGGGGACGTCGGCCGGTGCCTCGCCGTCGGGCGGGGCCGCCGAGCCGCCGTCCGCCGCGCCGAGCGGGCCCTCGGCGTCGGCGCCCGCGTCGCCGTCGACTCCGCCCGGTCCGGCGAAGGTGGCGGCCGGTGAGTTGATCAGCCACGAGCACGAGACGTCCGGCACCGTCCGGCTGCTCCGGCTGCCCGACGGCTCCTACACCGTCCGGCTGGAGAACCTGGACACGAGCAACGGCCCCGACCTGCACGTCTGGTTGACGGACGCACCGGTCAAGGAAGGCCGGGCCGGCTGGCACGTCTTCGACGACGGGGCCCACGTGAGCCTCGGCAAGCTCAAGGGGAACAAGGGCGACCAGAATTACGCCCTGCCCGCCGGCACCGACCCGGCCCGCTACAACAGCGTGACCATCTGGTGCGACCGTTTCGACGTGTCCTTCGGCGCGGCGCAACTCAGCCGCGTCTGACGCCGACCGGACAGGTCGAGCGCGGGCACGCCAGGGCACGTCAGGGCCGTGAGCAGGCGGCCGGGCACGGTCCGGGCCAGGTCAGGAACTGTGGTCGGGGGGCGGGGTCGGGGCTAGGTCGGACATCCGGCCGTCGCCCGGCAAAACGCCCGTTCAGGGCCAGACGAGGCAATACGGCTGATGCCCCGCCTCGTGCAGCCGGTGGGAGAAGTCCTGCCATTCATGGAGCAGTTGGTACACGTTGAACGCGTCCCTGGGCCCGCCCCGGTCGGGGACCGTCGACCATATGAACGCCGCCGCACCCACCGACTCCTCGCCGATGCCACGCAGCGGGTCGACCACGGTCATCGGCAGCTTCACCACCGCGTAGTCGGGGTGCAGTACGACGAGCTCCAGCGGCGGCACCTTGTTCAGCGGCATGCCCTGGATGCCGGTGAGAACCATGGCCGCTATGGTCTCCGGCTTGATCTTCGTGAACATTCCGCCCATGCCGAGCTCGTCGCCGCCGAGCTCCTCGGGGCGCATCGAAATCGGCACCCGGGCCGCGGTGGCTCCGTCGGGCGCGCCGAAGTATTTGTAGGTCACCCCCACTCGGCCGCTCCTGCCTCCCGCGGGCTCGTCCCCTTCGCCTCGCCGGTGCTTTCCGCGCCGGGCAGGCTCAGGACCCAGGTCGTCGGTCCCCTCGCCCAGTCCGCCACCGCGATGCATATCTCCACCCGACCACTCGCAGCCCCCGCCGCGCAACCCGATCATCGTGACAGTGACCTCCCCCACGAACGTGCGGTGAAACACCTGTCCGCAGATACGTCCGAGCCTCTGAGACCATGGATTCCGTGAGCTTTCCCTATGACGCCCCAGTTTCGCAGACGCTTTTCGACCGCGCGTCCCTCGTGACGCCCGGCGGCGTGAACTCTCCCGTCCGTGCCTTCCGTGCTGTGGGCGGTACGCCCCGGTTCATGGTGTCCGGTACCGGTCCGTACCTCACCGACGCCGACGGGCGCGAGTATGTCGACCTCGTGTGCTCGTGGGGGCCGATGATCCTCGGGCACTCCCACCCGGCCGTGATCGAGGCGGTGCAGGCCGCGGTCGCGCGCGGCACGTCGTTCGGCACACCGGGCGAGGGAGAGGTCGCCCTCGCCGAGGAGATCGTGGCCCGTGTCGAGCCCGTCGAGCAGGTTCGGCTGGTTTCCAGCGGTACGGAAGCGACCATGTCGGCGATCCGGCTGGCCCGTGGCTTCACCGGCCGACCCAAGATCATCAAGTTCGCCGGCTGCTACCACGGGCACGTGGACGCCCTGCTGGCCGCCGCCGGTTCGGGAGTGGCGACGTTCGGCCTGCCCGACACGCCCGGGGTCACCGGCGCGCAGGCCGGAGACACCATCGTGCTGCCGTACAACGACCTCGAGGCCGTGCACGCCGCGTTCCACGCCAACGCCGGCCAGATCGCCTGTGTGATCACCGAGGCGTCGCCCGGCAACATGGGTGTCGTCCCGCCGCGGCCCGGTTTCAACGAGGGCCTCAAGGCGGCGTGCGCGCAGAACGGCGCGCTCTACATCTCCGACGAGGTGATGACCGGTTTCCGTACCTCGAAGGCCGGCTGGTACGGCGTCGACGGTGTCGCGCCCGACCTGATGACCTTCGGCAAGGTCATGGGCGGCGGCTTCCCCGCCGCGGCGTTCGGCGGCCGCAAGGACGTCATGGCGCACCTCGCCCCGGCGGGCCCGGTCTACCAGGCGGGCACCCTGTCCGGTAACCCGGTCGCCACCGCCGCCGGTCTCGCACAGCTGCGGCTCCTCGACGACGCCGCCTACGACAAGGTGAACGCGGTCTCGAAGGAGATCCGGGCACTGGTGACGGAGGCGCTGAGCAAGGAGGGCGTCGCCCACCGGCTGCAGACGGCGTCCAACATGTTCTCCGTCTTCTTCACCCCGACCGAGGTCAGGGACTACGAGGACGCCAAGAAGCAGGAGGCGTTCCGCTTCAACGCCTTCTTCCACTCGATGCTCTCCCAGGGCGTCTACCTGCCGCCGTCCGCCTTCGAGTCCTGGTTCGTGTCGACCGCGCACGACGAGCGGGCGATCGAGCGGATCGCCGCGGCCCTGCCCGCCGCCGCCCGCGCCGCCGCGGAGGCCACGGCGTGAGCGCCGGCAGCCACCGCCCCACGGGGGGCGCCGACTCCGGCGCCCTGACGGCCGGGGACAGCGCCGTCGAGGCGGCGCTGGAGCGCGCCGCGGCGACGGACGGGGACGTCCGGCGCGAGGCCGGCGAGATCACCGTCGTGCACCTGATGCGCCACGGTGAGGTGCACAACCCCGACGGTGTCCTCTACGGCCGCCGCAGCGGGTACCACCTCTCCGAGCTCGGGCGCCAGATGGCCGACCGGGTCGCCGAACACCTCTCCGGCCGGGACATCACCCATGTCGTCGCCTCGCCGCTGGAGCGCGCGCAGGAGACGGCCATGCCCATCGCCAAGGGGCACGGCCTCGCTCTCGAGACGGACGAGCGGCTGATCGAGGCGGGCAACGTCTTCGAGGGCAAGACGTTCGGCGTCGGCGACGGCGCGCTGCGCAAGCCGGGCAACTGGCGGCACCTGACAAACCCGTTCCGCCCGTCGTGGGGCGAGCCGTACATGGACCAGGTCGTGCGGATGATGGCGGCGCTGGACGCGGCACGGGACGCGGCGCGCGGTCACGAAGCCGTGTGCGTCAGCCACCAGCTGCCCATCTGGACGCTGCGCAGCTTCGTGGAGCGCCGCCGGCTGTGGCACGACCCGCGGCGCCGGCAGTGCACACTCGCCTCGCTGACCACCTTCACGTACGAGGGCGACCGGATCGTCTCCGTGGGATACACGGAACCGGCGCGCGATCTCGTGCCGCCGCATCTCCTCGCCGGCGCCAAGCCGGTGAAGGGGAAGAGCAAGGCATTCGGCGCATAGCCGGTCCCGCATTCGATCACCCGTATTGAAGAAAAATAAGCAGAGTTACCCGGAACCCGCGAGTTCCACAGCGCATCTCAGCTTGTGCCGGTTTGTTCGCCGGTTCGAGCAACTGCTCTCGTGACCAGGAGAGCGCGGATGGGGACGATATGCGGGAGATCAGCCGAAGGGGATTGCTGGGAGCGGGACTTGGGGCCGCAGCGGCCATCGGAGTGGCGGGCTGCGGCTCCAACGGCTTCGGCGGCGGACGTACCGACCCGGCCGAGGGGGTCGGCCAGGGCAAGGGCAGCAGCAGCCCCTCCCCGTCGAAGAACCCCGTGCGGCTGATCGGCGACGGCTCCACCGCCGACACGGGAAAGCAGCCGCACCAGCCGCAGAAACCCGTCCCGCTCGAACCGGGCCAGACACCGCCGCAATTCGTGATCTTCTCCTGGGACGGCGCGGGCGAAGTCGGCAACGGCCTCTTCCCCCGTTTCCTGGAACTCGCCAGGGACCACGGCGCGGGAATGACCTTCTTCCTCTCCGGCATCTATCTGCTGCCCGAATCGAAGAAGTCGCTCTACCGGCCGCCCAACAACACCATCGGCGCGTCCGACATCGGTTATCTCACGGACGACCACATCAAGGACACCCTGAAGTGCATACGCCAGGCGTGGCTCGACGGCCATGAGATAGGCACCCACTTCAACGGGCATTTCTGCGGCGGCTCCGGATCCGTCGGCAACTGGACCTCCGCGGACTGGCAGAGCGAGATCGACCAGGCTGTGAAGTTCGTCACCGAATGGCGGACCAACAGCGGCTGGCACGACATCGACCCGCTGCCCTTCGACTACCGCAAGGAACTCGTCGGCGGCCGCACCCCCTGCCTGCTCGGCCAGGACAATCTGCTGCCGACGGCCAAGCGGCTCGGCTGGCGCTACGACGCCAGCTCACCCGGCGGCCACCAGATGTGGCCCGGGAAGAAGCTCGGCCTCTGGGACCTGCCGCTCCAGTCCGTCCCGTTCCCCGGCCACACCTTCGAAGTCCTGTCCATGGACTACAACATGCTGGCCAATCAGTCGAAGAACTCGACCAACGGCATGCCCTCCCGCTATCCGGGCTGGAAGAAGCAGGCGCGGGACGCCTATCTCGCCGGATTCCAGCGGGCCTACGAGACCAATCGCGCACCCTTCTTCATAGGCAACCACTTCGAACAGTGGAACGGCGGCATCTACATGGAGGCCGTGGAGGAAGCGCTCAAAGGCATGGCGGGCAAGAAGGACGTACGGCTGGTGTCCTTCCGGCAGTTCTGCGACTGGCTCGATGTGCAGGATCCGCAGGTGCTCGCCAAGCTGCGTACGCTCGGGACCGGTCAGTCGCCGGCGGGCGGCTGGAACGCATTCTTTAAGGCCGCTTGACAACGGCCCTTAACGGGCACGCAGGGGGGTGCGGAAGATCCCCGCCGGGCTCATGCGAAACTTTTCACATGAGCCTTAGCCGTGCCCCCCGCGCCGCCCTGCTGACCGCCCTGGTCGCCGCAGGTGCGCTCACCCTGTCGGCCTGCGGCGACGGTGGGAAGTCCGGAGGCGGCGGTGACACGAACTTCGTCACCGGGACCGGCGGCATCGACACGGTCGCCAAGGGCGAGCGCCGGGCCCCCAAGAAACTCGCGGGCGAGACCCTCGACGGCGGGCGCCTCGACATCGCCGACCTCAAGGGCAAGATCGTCGTGATGAACGTCTGGGGATCGTGGTGCGCCCCCTGCCGTTCCGAGGCGCCCTACTTCGCGAAGGTCGCCAAGGAGACCGAGGCGGACGGCGTCGAGTTCGTCGGGATCAACACCCGCGACCCGCAGAAGGGCCCCGCCCTCGCCTTCGAGAAGGATTACGGCGTCGGATATCCGAGCCTCTACGACCCGATCGGGAAACTGATCGTCAACGGTTTCCCCAAGGGCAGCCTCAACCCGCAGGCCATTCCCTCCACGATCGTCCTCGACCGGGAAGGGAAGATCGCGGCGCGTTCGCTCAAGGCGCTCGACGACGAGGAACTCCGCAAGATGATCGACCCGTTGATCGCGGAGAAGTGATCCTGTGGAAGTTCTGTCCGCAGCGTCCGGCATGAACGAGACGGTGTTCGGCGGCGCACTGCTCCTCGCGCTGCCCATCGCCGTGCTCGGCGGACTCGTCTCCTTCTTCTCGCCGTGCGTCCTGCCTCTGGTGCCCGGCTACCTCTCCTATGTGACCGGCGTCACCGGCACCGACCTGGCCGACGCCCGGCGCGGCCGGATGGTCGTCGGCGCGTCGCTGTTCGTCCTCGGCTTCACCGTCGTCTTCGTCTCCGGCGGCGCCTTCTTCGGCTACTTCGGCAACACCCTGCTCGGACACCGGGACGTGCTCTCCAAGGTCCTCGGCGTGCTGATGGTCCTGCTGGGCGTGTTCTTCATGGGGCTGATGCCCTGGCTCACCCAGCGCGAGTTCCGCTTCCACAAGAAGCCCGCGACCGGCCTGGTCGGCGCGCCGCTGCTCGGCGCGCTGTTCGGAGTGGGCTGGGCGCCGTGCATCGGCCCGACCCTCGCGTCGGTGCAGGCCCTCGCGCTCAACGAGGGAAGCGCGGGCCGCGGGGCCGTACTGTCTGTCGCGTACTGCCTCGGTCTCGGTCTGCCGTTCATCGTCGCCGCGGTCGCCTTCCGCAAGGCGCTCGGCGCCTTCGGCTGGATCAAGCGGCACTACACATGGGTGATGCGGATCGGCGGGATCATGATGATCGCGACCGGTCTGCTGCTGCTCACAGGTGCATGGGACACCCTGGTGCAGGAGATGCAGGGATGGTCGAACGGCTTCACGGTGGGGATCTGAGTTCATGAGCAAGACCGAAGAGCGCGACCTCGGCGACGCCGGAGCGCAGCTGTCCACCGCCCCCACGGAGAATCCGGCCGACCAGGCGATCGGCGGGCCCACGCTCTCCGTCGTCGGCTGGGTCCGTTGGTTCTGGCGTCAGCTGACCTCCATGCGGGTCGCGCTGATCCTGCTGTTCATGCTGTCGCTCGGCGCCATCCCGGGCTCCCTCGTCCCGCAGAACAGCGTGGACGAGCTCAAGGTGCAGGCGTTCAAGAAGCAGCACGACCTCCTGACGCCGGTCTACGAGAAGCTCCAGTTCTTCGACGTCTACAGCTCGGTGTGGTTCTCCGCGATCTACATCCTGCTGTTCGTCTCCCTCATCGGCTGCATCGTGCCGCGCAGCTGGCAGTTCGTCGGCCAGCTCCGCAGCCGGCCGCCGGGCGCGCCGAAGCGGCTCACCCGCCTGCCCGCGTACACCTCCTGGCGCACCGGGACCGATCCGGAGCAGGTGCGCGAGGCGGCCCTCGCGATCCTCAGGAAGCGCCGCTTCCGGGCCGACGCGGCAGGCGACGCCGTCGCCGCGGAGAAGGGCTACCTGCGCGAGGCGGGCAACCTCGTCTTCCATGTGTCGCTGATCGTGATGCTGGTGGCGTTCGCCACGGGGACGCTGTTCAAGTCCGAGGGCGGGAAGCTGATCGTCGAGGGCGACGGCTTCTCCAACACGCTCATCCAGTACGACGACTTCAAGTCCGGGTCGCTGTTCGACACCGATGAACTCGTGCCGTTCAGCTTCAGCCTGGACAGCTTCACCGGGACGTACGCGAAGGACGGCCCGCAGCGGGGCACCCCGCGCACCTACGAGGCGGCCGTCACCTGGTCCAAGGGCGACGGTCCCGCGCGGAAGTCGGTCATCGAGGTCAACAAGCCGCTCGAGGTCGACGGCACCAAGGTCTATCTGCTGTCGCACGGCTACGCACCCGTCGTCACCGTCAGGGACGGCAAGGGCAAGGTCGTCTCCAGCGGCGCCGTGCCGCTGCTGCCGATCGACTCCAACGTCACCTCCACCGGCGCCATCAAGGTGATGGACGGCTACCGCGACAAGGACGGCAAGAAGGACCAGCTCGGCTTCCAGGCCTTCTTCGTGCCGACGTTCGCGGGCGCCGGACACGGCGACATGTTCTCCCAGTTCCCCGGGCTCGAGTACCCGGTGCTCGCGCTGACCGGCTACCACGGCAGCCTCGGCGTCGACGCCGGCCTGCCGCAGAACGTGTACCAGCTCGACACCCGCAAGATGGAGCAGTTCAAGGACGCGGACGGGGAGATCCTCAAGCAGCGCCTGCGGCCCGGCGAGACCATGAAGCTCCCCGACGGCGCCGGCTCCATCACCTTCGAGAACGAGGTGAAGGAGTGGGCGAGTTTCCAGATCTCTCAGCAGCCCGGCAACGGCTGGGCCCTGGCCGGCGCTATCGCGGCCATCACTGGTCTGATCGGCTCACTGTTCATCCAGCGCCGCCGCGTCTGGGTGCGCGCGGTGCGCGGCGCGGACGGTGTGACCGTGGTCGAGATGGCCGGCCTCGGCCGAGCTGAGTCCGCGAAGCTCCCCGAGGAGCTGGCGGAGCTGGCCGCGACCCTCCATGCACAGGCGCCGACCGCGTCTGAACCCGTAGAAGTTCCTGCCGAAGGGGCTGAGAAGTGACGCTCGCCGCCGCAACCAACGCGAACCTGGCGGAGATCAGCAACTATCTGATCTATTCGTCGATGGCCGTCTACACGCTGGCCTTCTTCGCGCACATCGCCGAGTGGACGCTCGGCAGCCGCAGCAAGGTGGCCCGTACCGCCGCCGCACTGACCTCCCCCGACCGGAAGACCCCGGCCGACGCCCCGAAGATCCAGGTCAAGGGCGGCGGCACCGCCGTCCTGGAGAAGCCGAAGGTCGTCACCCGGACCGCGGGCGGCGCCCGTGACGTCCCCGACGGCCCGGGCGCGCACGGCGGCACCGAGAGCGGCGACCTGTACGGCCGCATCGCCGTGTCCCTGACCACGCTCGCGTTCCTGATCCAGGCCGCCGGTGTCACCTCCCGCGCCCTGTCGGTGCAGCGGGCGCCGTGGGGCAACATGTACGAGTTCTCCACGACGTTCTCGACCGTTGTCGTGGGTGTGTACCTGGCGCTGCTGCTCGCCAAGAAGAACGTCCGCTGGGCCGGACTGCCGCTGGTCACGACCGTGCTGCTCGACCTGGGCATCGCCGTCACCTGGCTCTACACGGAGAGCGACCAGCTCGTCCCGGCCCTGGACTCGTACTGGTTGTGGATCCATGTCTCCACCGCGATCTTCTGCGGTGCGGTCTTCTATCTCGGCGCCGTGGGGACCGTGCTCTACCTGTTCCGCGACTCCTACGAGGCCAAGCTGGACCGCGGCGGCAAGCCCGGCCGCTTCGCCTCCTCGGTCCTGGAGCGGCTGCCGGCCGCCGCGTCGCTCGACAAGTTCTCCTACCGCGTCAACGCGGCCGTCTTCCCGCTGTGGACGTTCACGATCATCGCCGGCGCGATCTGGGCCGGCGACGCGTGGGGCCGCTACTGGGGCTGGGACGCCAAGGAGGTCTGGTCGTTCATCACCTGGGTCGCCTACGCCGCCTATCTGCACGCCCGTGCGACGGCCGGCTGGAAGGGCCGCAAGGCCGCGTACCTGGCGCTGATCGCCTTCGCCTGCTGGCTGTTCAACTACTACGGCGTGAACATGTTCGTGAACAGCCTGCACTCGTACGCGGGCGTGGAGTGAGGTAGCGCCCGCGCCGCCGAGGGGTGACGCTGGAGGCATGAGTGACGTAATCCCCCACGGCAGCGTCGAGACCCGGGACGACGGCACTCACCTGCTGCGGTACGAACTCCACCTGCCGCATCCGGTGATTCCGGTGTGGGCCGCCGTCGCCACGCCCGAAGGGCTGCCGACCTGGCTCTGCGCCGCCGACGTACTCGAACCGAGAGTCGGCGGCGCGGTGCGGCTCCGCCGTCTCGACGCGGACGCCGAGGGCCGGCACACCGTCGCCGAAGGACATGTCACCGCCTGGGACGTGGAGCGGGTCGCCGAGTACACCGTCTCCGTCCACGGCCGTATCCGCTTCCACCTCGAACCGCACCGGGAGGGCAGCACCGTGGTGCGCTTCACCAACGGACTGCGCTGCGACGACGACGTGCTGCCGGACTGCCTGGCCTGCTGGCACAACCACTTCGAACTGCTCGACGACGCCCTCGGCGGCAGGCCGACGACCGACTGGGCCGGCTGGACGCCCAAGCGCCGGCAGGAACTGCGGGACTACTACACCACGGCGTAACGCCGCCCTCAGGCGCCGATGTCCTCCTGCCAGAGACCTGGGCTCGCGGCGACGAAGTCACGCATCATCAACCGGCACGACGGGTCGTCGAGGAGCACGATCTCCACGCCGTTCCCGGCCAGCCAGTCGTGGCCGCCGTGGAAGGTCTCCGCCTCGCCGATCACCACCCGCGAGATGCCGAACTGCCGCACCAGACCGCTGCAGTACCAGCACGGCGACAGGGTCGTCACCATCGTCGTGCCGCGGTAGGAACGCTGCCGCCCCGCGGCACGGAACGCCTCCGTCTCGGCGTGCGCCGACGGATCACCGTCCTGCACACGGCGGTTGCGGCCACGGCCGAGGAGGGTGCCGTCCGCGCCGAAGAGCGCCGCCCCGATGGGGATGCCGCCCTCCGCGAGGCCGGCCCGGGCCTCCGCCACTGCCGTCTCCAGCCATGTCCCGTACAGGTCCTGTGCCATGCGCTTCCTCTCCGCTCCGGGACCCATCGGACGCGCCTATGGGCCCATCGGCAGGACGCCCCACTGGCGCGTGGACCGCCCAGGTGTGCCGCTCGTAGCTTCACAGACATGACAACCGAGACCGCGCAGACCGCCGCGAACGCCACCAGGCGCGGCACCGTCGAACTCACCCTGGCGATGGTGCTCTCCGGCACCCTCGGCATCTTCGTCGTCGAGTCGGGCGCTTCCCCGTTCGAGGTCGTGTTCTTCCGCTGCCTGTTCGGCGCCCTCGCCCTCGGCGCCTACTGCCTGGCCCGCGGCTACTTCACCGACCACGCCTTCACGCCGAAGAAGCTGGCGCTCGCCGCGCTCGGCGGCGTGTTCATCGTCTTCAACTGGGTGTTCCTCTTCGAGGCGTACGAGGAGTCGTCCATCTCGCTCGCGACCGTCGTCTACCACACCCAGCCGTTCTACGTGGTGCTGCTCGGCGCGCTGCTGTTCAAGGAGCGGCTGACCGCCGCGACCTTCGGCTGGCTCGGCGTCGCGTTCGCGGGTCTCGTCCTCGTCTCCGGCGTGAGCCCCACGGACCCCGGCCCGCTCGCCGGGCTGGGATTCGCCCTGCTGGCCGCGCTGTTCTACGCGGTCTCCACGGTGATCACCAAGCGTGTCACCGGTGTGAAGCCGCATCTGGTCGCGCTGGTGCAGGTGCTGGTCGGCATCCCGCTGCTGCTGCCCTTCGCCGACTTCGCGGCCGTGAGCGGCCTCGGCACCGGCTGGGCCTGGCTGGTGGGCCTCGGCCTGATCCACACCTGCCTCATG
The DNA here is from genome assembly GCF_052068155.1 of Streptomyces sp. OZ13. Taxonomy (NCBI): domain Bacteria; kingdom Bacillati; phylum Actinomycetota; class Actinomycetes; order Kitasatosporales; family Streptomycetaceae; genus Streptomyces; species Streptomyces sp. OZ13. Next base: position 58,484 of record NZ_JBQHCZ010000012.1, read on the forward strand.
TACGTGCTGATGTACTCGGCCTACCAGAAGCTCGCCACCGCGAAGATCGCCGTGCTGGCCTTCGTCTACCCGGCCGTCGCCATGGTCGCCGACTGGGCGGTGTACGGGCACCACATCGGGCTGGTCCAGGCGCTCGGCGTCCCGCTGATCCTGCTGGCGTCGCTGCGGATCAACCGCGCCCGGCAGCCCCGCACCGTGGCCCGCTCCACCACGACCAAGGCTCCCGCTACGACTCCTGCTCCCGCACCAGCCGCACCGTCTCGTCGATGAACAGCCGCACATGCCGGGGCAGCCGCTTCCCCTCCCGCCACGCCACCTGCGTGTGCAGCCGGAACGGCGGCTCCCACGGCAGCGCCACCAGCGCCCCGGACGCCAGCTCCGAACGGACCGTCATCCGGGGCAGCAGCGCGACCCCGAGACCCGCGGCCACACCCCGCTTGGTCGCCTCGATCGTGCCGAACTCCATGAACGGCGGCGGTGCCCCGGTCCGCTCGCGCAGTTCGCCCTCGAAGAGGTCCCGGTACGGACAGCCCGGTTCGGTGCCCACCAGCTGGGCGTCCGCCAGGTCGGCGGTGGCCAGCTCCCCGGCGCCCGCCAGCGGATGGCCGGGCGCGGCCACCAGTACCAGCGGCTCCGGAGCCAGGACCTCGCTCTTGAGGCCCGTGTGCTCCGTCTCCCGTTCCATCAGGAAGCCGATGTCGTACACGCCGTGGCGCAGCGCCCGGCGGGTCTCGTCGCCCAGGGTGGGGCGCAGCGACAGTTTGACCCGGGGATAGCGGTGGTGGAACAGCTCGAGCAGTTCCGGGAGCCGGTAGGAGGTGAGCGACTCCATGGTGCCGATGGTGATGGCGCCCGCCGGTTCGTCGGTCTCGACGACGGCCGCCCGCGCCTCTTCGGACAGCTCGATGATCCTGCGGGCGTAGGGCACCAGCCGTTCGCCCGCCTCCGTGAGCCGGATGCGGCTGCCGAGCCGGTCGAACAGCTCGGTGCCCAGGGAGCTCTCCAGCGAGCGGATCTGGCTGGTGACGCTCGACTGGGCGTACTTCAGCTCGGCCGCGGCCTGCGTGAAGCTGAGGTGGGCCGCGACCTTCTCGAAGGTGACCAGCAGACGGATCTCCACGTCAGGACTTGTCGCCCTCGCCGCCCTGCTCGCGCTTCTTCAGCTCCTCCTCGCGGCGGCGCAGGTCGGCCTCCCAGTCCTTGAGGACCGCCTCGTCCTTCTCGTTCTCGTCCTTGAGGGACTTCAGGAAGTCCGGGTTGTCGTCGGGGGCGACCCACTGCGTGCGGTGGTTGCGGTGCCATTCGGAGGGGGTGCGGCCGCCGGCCGGGGCGTGGCGCATCTTGCCGGCGGCGAACCAGACGATCGGGCCGACGATCCAGAAGAGCAGGATGATGAACACCCAGGCCAGCTTGGGGAGATGCTTCGCCTCGTCCTCGGGGGTGTTCAGGCAGTCGACGAACGCGTAGATCGTCAGCGCCAGCGGCAGGATGTACATCAGCGCCCTGAGCATGTGGGACAGCCCCCTGGAGACTTAGGCGGGGCGGCGTTTCCCCTGCCCCGGTGACGGGGCCAGGGTAGCGGGTGACCGATACTTGACCCCATGGCTTACGACGATCTTCGCTCCCTGCTCCGGGCGCTGGAGCGCGAGGGCGACCTCAAGCGCATCAAGGCCGAAGTCGACCCGTATCTCGAGGTCGGGGAGATCGTCGACCGGGTGAACAAGGCAGGCGGTCCGGCCCTGCTGTTCGAGAACGTGCGCGGCTCCGCGATGCCGCTCGCGATGAACGTGTTCGGCACCGACCGCCGGCTGCTGAAGTCGCTCGGGCTGAAGTCCTACGCGGAGATCAGCGACAAGATCGGCGGGCTGCTCAAGCCCGAGCTGCCGCACGGCTTCATCGGGGTGCGCGAGGCGTTCGGCAAGCTCGGGTCGATGGTCCACGTGCCGCCGAAGAAGGTGAAGGACGCGCCCGTGCACGAGGTCGTCCTGCGCGGCGACGACGTCGACCTGGACGCCCTGCCCGCGCTGTTCACCTGGCCCCAGGACGGCGGCTCCTTCTTCAACCTGGGCCTCACCCACACCAAGCACCCGGAGACGGGCGTACGGAACCTCGGCCTGTACCGCCTCCAGCGCCACGACCGGCGCACCATCGGGATGCACTGGCAGATCCACAAGGACAGCCGCAACCACTACGCCGTGGCCGCCGAGCGGGGCGAGCGGCTGCCGGTCGCGATCGCATTCGGCTGCCCCCCGGCCGTGACGTACGCCTCGACCGCGCCGCTGCCCGGCGACATCGACGAGTACCTGTTCGCCGGTTTCGTCGCGGGCAAGCGGATCGAGATGGTCGACTGCAAGACGGTGCCGCTCCAGGTGCCGGCGAACGCCGAGGTCGTGCTGGAGGGCTGGCTGGAGCCGGGGGAGATGCTGCCCGAGGGCCCCTTCGGCGACCACACCGGCTTCTACACGCCGCAGGAACCCTTCCCGGCCCTGACCATCGACTGCGTCACGATGCGCAAGCGGCCGCTGCTCCAGTCGATCGTGGTGGGCCGGCCGCCGACGGAGGACGGGCCGCTGGGGCGGGCGACCGAGCGTTTCTTCCTGCCCCTGCTGAAGATCATCGTGCCGGACATCGTGGACTACCACCTGCCGGAGTCGGGCGGCTTCCACAACTGCGCCATCGTCTCGATCGACAAGAAGTACCCGAAGCACGCCCAGAAGGTGATGCACGCCATCTGGGGCGCGCACATGATGTCGCTGACCAAGCTCATCGTGGTGGTCGACAAGGACTGCGACGTCCACGACCTGCACGAAGTCTCCTGGCGCGCGCTCGGCAACACCGACTACGCACGCGACCTCACCGTCGTCGAAGGCCCCGTCGACCATCTGGACCACGCGTCCTACCAGCAGTTCTGGGGCGGCAAGGCAGGCATCGACGCGACGCGCAAACTGCCGGAGGAGGGGTACACGCGGGACGGAGGCTGGCCGGAGATGGTCGAGTCCGATCCCGCGACGGCGGCGCTCGTCGACCGCCGCTGGAAGGAGTACGGCCTGTGAGCCCCATCGCCGTGGGCGGTCCCGCCCTCTTCATCGGCACCGACACCGACTACGTGGCCCTGGTGCGCCCCGAGCTCGACCCCGCCGACCCGGGCGTCCGGCTGGCCGCCGAGCAGGCGGGCGTCGCGCCCGAGGAGTTCGCGGGCGCCGGCGACACCTGGGCGGTCCTCCTGGAGAACGACGGCGAGGGCGACGGCTTCGAGCTGCCCGGTGTGCGCGACGCGGAGCCCGCCGATTTCGCGGAGCGGCTGCGCGCGGAGCTCGCCGCGGCGTCCGGGCCGTTCACCGTCGACGGCGGGGCGGTGCTGAGTCTGGACGCGCGTCCGGCCGGTGCCGACGCGTACGCCTTCACGGCGCGCGTCACCCCGCCCGACGACGAGACCGGGACGCCGCTGACCGTGGAGACGGGCCCGCTGCCCGTCGCCGGGCTGCTGGCCGACCTCGACGCGTTCCTCGGGAGCCTCGCATGATGACGACAGCCGACGGGGTCGTGGGTTCCGGCCCGGCACCGCAGCCCACCGGGAAGGTGAAGGCCTTCCTGCGGCTGGTGATGATCGAGCACTCGGTCTTCGCGCTGCCCTTCGCCTACATCGCCGCCCTCACCGCGATGTTCCAGCTGGACGGGCAGGTCCACTGGACGGACCTGCTGCTCGTCACCGTCGCCATGGTGGGTCTGCGGACCTTCGCAATGGCCTGCAACCGGATCATCGACCGGGAGATCGACGCACGGAACCCGCGCACCGCGGGGCGCGAACTGGTCACGGGCGCGGTGTCCGTACGGTCCGCGTGGACCGGTGCGCTGATCGCGCTGGTCGTCTTCCTCGGCGCGGCGGCGCTGCTCAACCCGCTGTGCCTGGTGCTCGCGCCGGTCGCGGTCGTGCCGATGGTGGTCTATCCGTACGGCAAGCGGTTCACCGACTTCCCGCACGCCATCCTCGGTCTCGCGCAGGCCATCGGCCCCGTCGGCGCGTGGATCGCGGTCACGGGCGAGTGGTCGTGGGACGCGGTGATCCTGGGCCTGGCCGTCGGCGTGTGGATCGGCGGCTTCGACCTGATCTTCGCCTGCCAGGACGTGCAGGCCGACCGTGCCCACGGCGTGAAGTCGGTCCCCGCCCGCTTCGGCATCCCGGCCGCGCTGTACGGCGCCCGCGCCTCGCACGTCGTGACGACGGGCCTGCTCGTCTGGTTCGCGCTGGCGACGGACGCGGGCGTGCTGTTCTGGGCGGGCCTGGTGATCGTCGCGGCGGCGTTCCTCTACGAGCACACGATCGTCCGGCCGCACGACCTGTCCCGTCTGAACAGGGCTTTCTTCACGACGAACGGCTTCATCGGGATCTCGCTCTTCGTGTGCGCCCTGCTCGATCTCGTGGTGCGGGGCCTGACGGTCTGACCGTCCCGTCCGCTCAGGCCCGGGCGCGGCCGCGGAAGACGAACGCGGCCCCGATGCCCGCCAGCAGGCCGAAGAGGTGGCCCTGCCAGCTCACGCCCGTGTTCGCGGGGGAGAGGCCGAACAGGATCGAGCTGCCCCAGACCGCGCCGATCAGCAGGCCCACGCACACGTCCAGCAGCTTGCGCTCCACGAAGCCGCGCACCACGAGGTAGCCGAAGAGCCCGAAGACCAGGCCGGAGGCGCCCGCGGTGTTGGCCCCCGAGGGGGAGAACAGCCAGACGCCGATGCCCGCCACCAGGATGATCATCAGTGCCACGGCGAGGAAGCGGCGCACGCCGGCCAGCGCCGCGAGGAAGCCGAAGACCAGCAGCGGGACGCTGTTGGCGGCGAGATGCGCGAAGCCGAAGTGCATGAACGCCGACGGCACGATGTCGACCAGTTCGTCGGGCTCACGGGCGACCACGCCGTAGGAGTCGAGGGCGTGTCCCGTCGCCACGTCGACCGCTTCCAGCAGCCACAGCAGGGCGACGAAGGCCAGAACCAGCTTGGCCGCGGCCCAGGCCCGCTCCGATCTGCCCCACTCCTTGACCTCTGTACGGGTCATCGTCGCCCCCTGCGGTGTGCACGCGCTTGTGTGACGGGAACGTCCCGCGCACCGTGCCCGGTTCCGCGTTCGCGCCGCCGGATAGGCTCGGCGGTGTGGAGCAGCGAGAAGTGAACAGTCGACGGCCCTGGGTCGTGGGGGTGTCCGGTGCTTCCGGCACGCCGTACGCGGCCGCCGTGCTGCGCGGTCTGCTGGCCGCCGGCGAGAGCGTGGACCTGGTGGTCAGCAGGGCCTCGCGGCTGACGTTGCTCGACGAGACCGGTATCGCCTTCCGGGACGCGCACTGGCAGGAGGACCTGCGGCAGTGGCTGGCCGGGGGAGCCGACGGGAAGCCGGACAGCTTCGACGTCGATGTGAGCGACGTGCGGCACTGGGCTGCCGGGGACCTCGCCGCCGGGCCGTCGTCGGGGTCGTACCCGGTGAAGGGGATGCTCATCGTGCCGGCGTCGACCGCCTGTGTGGCGGGTGTGGCGCTCGGGCTCTCGAAGGACCTGTTGCAGCGGGCGGCGAGCGTGACGCTCAAGGAACGGCGCCCTCTGGTGGTCGCCGTGCGGGAGACCCCGCTGAACGGACAGACGCTGAAGCACCTGGTGACGCTGGACGAGGCGGGCGCAGTGGTGCTGCCCGCCTCTCCGGCGTTCTACGCGGGGGCGACGCACATCCAGGATCTGGTGGACTTCGTCGCGGGGCGGGTGCTCGACGCGGCAGGGGTGCCGCATCGGCTGTACCGCCGCTGGAAGGGGGAGCTGGGTGGTGGCTCCGGAGGCGATTAGCGCTTCTTGCCGGTGCGCGGTGCACGGGCCGTGGTGGCCTTGCGGGCGGCAGAGGGCTGGTGGGCACGCGAGCGGTTGGCCAGCTCCTGCAGCTGTCGCATGTGGGCGTAGGCCATCTCGATCGTGTACACGGTGAGTGTCATCTCCTGTATGGATCGTGATCCTGTGGGATCAGCTCTGATCATTTGAGTAAATCGCAGGGTGTCGGCCCTGTGTACCTTAGATTCTACACGTAAACTTGCGGTATCGCTGAATAATGGAAGGCTCAGGCATATGGACGCCGTGGACAGGCAGCTCATCCAGGCCCTGCGCGAGAACGGCAGGGCTTCGTACGCCGAGCTCGGCCGGCTCGTGGGGCTCTCCGGCCCCTCCGTCACCGACCGCATCAACCGCCTGGAAGCGGCGGGCGTCATCACCGGGTACCGCGCCACCGTCGACGCCCGCTCCCTGGGCCTCGGCGTCACGGCCCTGATCGGCATCTCGCTCTCCGACGCCGCGGACCACGAGGATGTGGCGCGCAGGCTGAAGGACCTCGCGGAGATCGAGGACTGCTGGTTCATCGCCGGCGACGACTCGTACATGCTCAAAGTGCGCGCGAGCGACGTGGACGGCCTCGAGAAGACGATCCGCCGGCTCTCCGGGACGCGCGGCGTCTCCCGCACACGGACCACCATCGTGCTCTCGACCAAGTGGGAGAACCGGGTCGGCGACCTGCCGGAGGAGAGCTAGGGATACCGTGGGTGGAGCCCGATTGGTAGACGTATGGGAGGCGGCCCGAAGTGGACGCAGGACTCAAGCGCGAGCTCGAGGAGAAGGTCCGGGCCGGTGAGCGGCTGACGCGTGAGGACGGCATCGCCCTCTACGAGTCGGACGACCTGGCATGGCTCGGCGGTCTCGCGCACGAGGTGCGCACCCGCAAGAACGGCGACGTCGTCCACTTCAACGTCAACCGGCACCTCAACATGACCAACGTGTGCACCGCGTCGTGCGCCTACTGCTCGTTCCAGCGCAAGCCGGGCGAGAAGGACGCGTACACCATGCGCATCGAGGAGGCCGTCCGCCTCGCGAAGGCGATGGAGGGCGAGAACCTCACCGAGCTGCACATCGTCAACGGGCTCCACCCCAACCTGCCCTGGCGCTACTACCCGCGCTCGCTCTCCGAGCTCAAGAAGGCCCTGCCGAACGTCTCGCTGAAGGCCTTCACCGCCACCGAGATCCACCACTTCGAGACGATCTCCGGGCTCAGCGCCTCCGAGATCCTCGACGAGCTCATCGAGGCCGGTCTGGAGTCGCTGACCGGCGGCGGCGCGGAGATCTTCGACTGGGAGGTCCGCCAGCACATCGTCGACCACCGCACCCACTGGGAGGACTGGTCGCGCATCCACCGCCTGGCGCACGAGAAGGGCCTCAAGACCCCGTGCACCATGCTGTACGGGCACATCGAGGAGCCGCGCCACCGGGTCGACCATGTGCTGCGGCTGCGTGAACTCCAGGACGAGACCGGTGGTTTCCAGGTCTTCATCCCGCTGCGCTACCAGCACGACTTCGTGGACATGCAGGACGGCAAGGTCCGCAACAAGCTCCAGGCACGCACCACGATGGCGACCGGCGCGGAGGCGCTCAAGACCTTCGCCGTGTCGCGGCTGCTGTTCGACAACGTGCCGCACGTCAAGGTCTTCTGGGTGATGCACGGTGTGCAGACCGCCCAACTCGCCCTTCAGCACGGGGCGGACGACATGGACGGCTCGGTCGTCGAGTACAAGATCACGCACGACGCGGACAACTACGGGACGCCGAACAAGCTGACCCGTGACGACCTGCTCGACCTGATCCGCGACGCCGGCTTCCGTCCCGTGGAGCGCAACACCCGCTACGAGATCATCCGCGAGTACCCGGGCCCCGACGCCGACCGCCGCGAGTCGCCGCAGCCCATGCGCGTCTGAGACCGGAACGCGTCCGTCTCGCTCTGCGAACCCCGGCCCCGGCCGGGGTTCGCCGTTTTCTACGCTGGCCCGCATGGCCCTCACCTTCGAACTCGACCCGGCCCTCACGAACGAGCTGCGGGACGGTGTCGTCGCGCTCTGGACGGACGTCAGCAACGCCGGCGGCGCCGTCGGCTTCGTCCCGCCCGTGACGGCCGAGGACGTCCGGCCGGGGTGGCTCGGCCACCTCACCGCCATAGCCGAGGGCCGGATGCGGCTGCTCGTCGGCCGCGACGAGGCCGGCGCGATCGCGGCCACCGCCTTCCTCGCATTCAACACCCACCGCCTGATGAAGCACTGGATCTGGCTCTACACGGTGATGGTCCACCCCGGCCACCAGGGCAGGGGCTACGGGCGCGATCTGATGGCGGCCGCCGCCGATGCCGCCCGCGGGTTCGACGGCATCGAGGCGATACGTCTGACCTGCCGCGGCGGCACCGGCGCCGACCACTTCTACGCCGCCTGCGGCTACAAGGAGGTCGGCCGGGTGCCCGGGGCGATCCGGGTCGGCGACGGCGACGACCGCGACGACGTCATCATGCTGCTGCCCCTCGGCTAGCGCCTCGGGGCGGCGTGCTTCACTGGACAGGCACCCACGTCGTACGCAAGGAAGAAGGCCCGCCGTGTCCGCTGCAAGGACGAGTGCCGCGATCAAGTACACCGCACTGCGTCTGGCGATCTTCGTCGGCTGTTTCGTCGTCGTCGCCGGACTGGTCCAGGTCGGCGCCCTCCCCAAGGGCCTCGGCGACTCCAACTTCGTGTGGGTCGTGCTGCTCGCGCTCGTGCTCTCCGCGCCGCTCAGCTTCGTGCTGCTGCGCAAGCAGCGTGACGCGATGTCCGCCCAGATCGTCACCAAGGTGGACAGCGCCAAGGCCCGTCTCGAGGCCAACCGCAAGCAGGAGGACGGCGTCACCCAGTAGGGCGGCCGACGGTCACCCGGAAGGGCGGGCCAGCAGGGGCCCCAAAGGGGAGCTTTGAGCTTCGATAAGTTCAAGTGTTAACGTGTTCGGCGTGAAGACAGCAGTGCGCCACCCAGACGCCGCGAGCCTCCTGCTCGTGGCGCGCCTGCATGTCGATCTGTGCCGCTGCATGTCCGCGGTCTGTTGCCGCCACATCTGACAACCCGGCATCACGCAGCGGCGCCGCGCCTTCACGCGCACGGGCGCCGCACCCCCGTCCCCTGTACTTCCCGAACGCCACCACTGGAGTGCGTCCGTGTCCGCGAACACCGCGTCCACCCCTGCCGGAAAGCAGTCCGGCTCCGGATTCCGTATACCCAAGGTCCCCTTCTGGGCCCAGATCGTCGCCGGTCTGGCGCTCGGCGTCCTGCTCGGCGCCCTCGCCCGCAGCCAGGACATCGGCTGGCTGAAGGACACCCTCGACCAGGTCGGCTCGATCTTCGTTCAGCTGCTGAAGCTGGCCGTCGCGCCGCTGGTGTTCTTCGCCATCCTGGTGTCGATCACCAACCTGCGGAAGGTCAACAACGCCGCACGGCTGGCCGGCCGCACGCTGCTGTGGTTCATGATCACGTCGCTGATCGCCGTGGCCATCGGCCTCGTCATCGGACTGGTCACGAACCCGGGCGCGGGCACCGGCCTCACCCCGAAGGACGGCCAGAAGCCGGAGAACGCCGGAACCTGGATCGACTTCCTCACCGGCATCGTCCCGACGGACATCATCACGCCGTTCACCGAACTGGAAGTGCTCCAGATCGTCTTCATGGCCGCCGTCGCCGGTATCGCCGCACTCAAGCTCGGTGACCGCGCCAAGCCGATCCTCGACCTGAGCGAGTCGGTGCTCGAGCTGCTCCAGAAGGCCCTGTGGTGGGTCATCCGCCTCGCCCCCATCGGCACCGTCGGCCTCATCGGCTTCGCCATCGCCGACTACGGCTGGGAGCTCATCGGCAAGTACGCCACCTTCACCGCCGACGTCTACATCGGCTGCGCCCTGGTCCTGTTCGGCGTCTACCCGCTGCTGCTCGCGACCGCCGCCAAGGTCAACCCCGTCCAGTTCTTCAGGGGCGCCTGGCCGGCCATCCAGCTGGCGTTCGTCTCCCGCTCCTCGGTCGGCACCATGCCGGTCACCCAGAAGGTCACCGAGCGTCTCGGCGTCCCCAAGGAGTACACGAGCTTCGCGGTCCCGTTCGGCGCGACCACCAAGATGGACGGCTGCGCCGCCATCTATCCGGCGCTCGCCGCGATCTTCATCGCGCAGATCTTCGACGTGCAGCTCGGCATCCAGGACTACCTGCTGATCGCGTTCGTCTCCGTGGTCGGCTCCGCCGCCACCGCCGGTCTGACCGGCGCCACGGTCATGCTGACGCTGACCCTGTCCACCCTGGGCCTCCCGCTGGAGGGCGTCGGCCTGCTGATGGCGATCGACCCGATCCTGGACATGATGCGCACCGCCACCAACGTCGCGGGACAGGCGCTCGTTCCCGTCATCGTCGCGGCGCGTGAGCAGATCCTCGACCACGACGCGTACAACAGCGCCACCTCCTCGCCGATCGACGACATCGACGGTGGGACCGACGCCGGCACCGACGCCGTGACGGCCGAGGAGAAGGGGACCGTGCCGGTCCCCGCCTGACGTCGCACCGCGTCCGGCGGTCGTGCGACCGCCTCCCCTCGTGGGCCTCTCCCGTCACCGGGCGAGGCCCACGGTCTTCTGCGGGGCGATGCGGCGAACCGCCCGTTCGCCACGGCCTGCCGCCGGTGGACCTCCGGCAGGTCGGGCATAGTGATCGAGAGGGCATGAAGCAGATCCGGCCCTGATCCATCGATGGTCCCGGCTCCTGGTGAAGCCGGGAACGCCGACCGTGTGCTGTGTCCGCCTCGCCGCGGGCACAGCACACGCATGTCCGGGGCCGCCCGGATACGGCCGAGACCCGTCGCGCGCGGTTGACCCCGTCGCGCGGAGTGGACCTTAATGCGGGCCATGAACGCCGCTATGACGCAGTCAACTGCCAGGGTCGTAGGCTTACTGCTGAGTAAGGGCACGGGGCGGGAGGAACACTGAGATGAGTGCGGTGAAGAGCGCGAGGACCAAGCGCATGCCGCGGGCCGTGCGCGAGCAGCAGATGATGGACGCCGCCGTGCGGACCTTCGGGCAGCTGGGCTACCGGGCCGCCTCGATGGACGAGATCGCGGAGCTCGCCGGTGTCTCCAAGCCCCTGGTGTACCTGTACCTGAACTCCAAGGAGGAGCTCTTCACCGCCTGCATCAGGCGAGAGGCGCAGCGGCTGACCGCGGCCGTGCAGGCGGCGATCCAGCCGGGGCTGACGGCGGATCAGCAGATGTGGGCGGGGCTGGAGGCCTTCTTCCGTCACACGCAGGAGAACCCGGACGGCTGGTCGGTGCTGCACCGTCAGGCGCGTACGCACGGCGAGCCGTTCGCGGCGGAGGTCGCGCGGATGCGGGCGGAGATCGCCGCCTTCGTGACCGTGCTGATCGGCGCGGCGGCCGAACAGGGTGTGCCTCCGGCGCCGGGAACGGCGGGCTCGCACCGCAGTTCCGAGCTGGCCGACCGGGACATCGAAGGCCTCGCTCAGGCGCTCGTGGGGGCCGCGGAGTCGCTCGCGGGGTGGGCGAACGACTCCGGAGGCATCTCGGCGAAGGAGGCCGCCGGCCTTCTGATGAACTTCGCGTGGACCGGCCTCGGGGGCCTCATGGGCGGGGAGCGCTGGTCTCCCCGGTGAGGTGCACGCGGTCGCCGCTGCGCAGTTCGAAGCGGGTGCCGCCCGGGGCGGTGCGGGCCGCGTAGGTGACATCGGCGGGCAGCAGCACGGGCGCCCGGAACTCGGCCCGTGCGCCCTCCGCCGGCCCTCCGGTCCGCTCGGCCTCCGCCAGGCAGCGGGCGAACGTCCACATGCCGTGGGCGATGGCGCGGGGGAATCCGAAGAGCCTCGCCGTGAGCGGGTGCAGATGGATCGGGTTGCGGTCCCCGGAGACGGCGCCGTAGCGGCGGCCCAGGTCACCCGGGACCCGCCACGCGGCGACGGCGGGCAACGGCCCGGCGGTGGGGGTGCTTTCCCGCGGACCGTCGTCACCGGTGCGGTGCCGGGCGAGATAGGAGCTGCGGGACTCCCACACCAGCTCGCCGTCGAGGCGCGCCCGGGTCACCATGACCACTTCCGTGCCACGCCGGTGCGGGACCAGTTCCTCGGCGTGCACGGCGAGTTCGGGCCGGTCCGCCGGCATCAGGGCCGGCCCGTGCCGGATGATCCCGATACGCGTGTGGACCAGGCCGAGGAGCGGCAGGGGGAAGGCGCGGTCGGCCATCAGCCGCACGGCGAGCGGGAATCCGAGGATGTGCGGGTAGGGGAGCGGCAGCGGCCCGCCCGCCGGGAAGCCGCAGACGTCGGCGTACGTGGCGAGCCGCGCGGCGTCGGTACGGGCACCGGGCAGTACCAGCCGGGTGCCGGGAAGCTGCGCCCCGGCGCGGACGCGGCGCTTCAGCGGTGACAGCGCCGCCCCGCGGACGAGCAGCGGCGTGAGCGCGGGCGCCGAGGCGAGGGTGACGTTCCGCACGCTCACGCCCCCAGCGGGCTCCGGCCGCGGACACATGGGGGCGGGCCGCCTGCCGGGCCCGAACCAAGGTGCGCCACGCAGGTTTCAGCTGCCACGACGCCGCTCATGATTCCGTCCTCGCCCGCCGGGTGAGCGCTCCGGCCGACGGCCTGCCGGTGACGTGCGGACAGCGATCGGCCATTGTCCTGACTCCCTGCTGGGCCATAGATTTACTCCCGAGTAAGGTTACTCGGAGGTCAGGATCTGGTCGAGATGCCGACGACACCTCGCGGGACGCGAGCGCCGGGCCGTGGCCGAACTCCCTCCGAACAACGGACGGACAGGACGTCACCACGGCCGCCGAACGCGCGTGAGCCGGCCGGTCCCCTGCACAGCACGCCTGTCAGCCTTCATGACGAGGAGCCGCACGTGTCAGTCGATCTGGTTGGTCCCGGCGGTGCGCCCGTGCCGGTGGAACCGCACAAGAATTTGGTGAACGGCGTCGTGCGGGAGGTGACCGTGCCGGCGCTCGTACCGGCCGTCACCCATGGCTCGCTCGCCGACATCCCGTTCCACAACGCCCACGAGGCCCCTGGCGAAGCCGTACTCAGTGTCAAGGACGCGGACGGCGCCTGGCGGGACGTGACCGCGGCGCGGTTCGCCGAGGACGTCCTCGCCGTGGCGAAGGGGCTGATCGCGGAGGGCCTCGAACCCGGCGACCGGGTCGCGATCATGTCCCGTACGACATACGAATGGACGCTCCTCGACTTCGCCGCCTGGGCGGCCGGGCTCGTCACCGTCCCCGTCTACCCGACCTCCTCCGCCTTCCAGGCCCGCTGGATACTCGAGAACTCAGGGGCCGTCGCCTGCGTCGTCGAGAGCGCCGCACAGGCCAGGACGATCAGTCAGGAACGCAGGCAACTGCCGGGCCTGACCCACCTGTGGGCGTTCGACACCGGGGCCGTCGCCCATCTCCGCAAGGCGGGTGAGAAGGCCGGGATCCCGGACGCCGTCGTCACGGCACGCAGGGCCGGACTGTCGCCGGACACGATCGCGACGCTGATCTACACCTCGGGCACCACCGGCCGCCCCAAGGGCTGCGCGCTCACCCACGCGAACTTCTTCGCCGAGGTCGACAACGCCGTCGAACTGCTGCACCCCGTCTTCAAGTCGCTCAGCAAGGAACCCGCCTCGACCCTGCTCTTCCTTCCCCTCTCCCATGTCTTCGGCCGCATGGTCGCCATCGGCTGCCTGCGCGCCCGGGTGCGGCTCGGACACGCACCCTCGATCCGGACCGAGGACCTGCTCGCCGACCTGGCCGGTTTCCGGCCGACGTTCCTGCTGGCGATCCCGTACGTCCTGGAGAAGGTCTTCAACACCGGCCGGGCCACCGCCGAGAAACTCGGCCGCGCCTCCTCGTTCGACCGCGCCGCGAGGATCGCCCGGCGCTACGGGCAGGCCGTGGAAGCGGCGGAGCACGGCACCGGCCCCGGACCTTCCCTGGGCCTCAGGGCGGCACGGGCCCTGTACGACCCGCTGGTCTACCGCCGGATCCGGGCGGCCCTCGGCGGCAAGGTCCGGTACGCCATCTGCGGCGGCTCACCGCTCGGCAGCCGGCTCGCCTCGTTCTACGCGGGCGCCGGCATCGAGGTCTTCGAGGGGTACGGGCTCACCGAGACCACGGCCGCCTCGACGGTGACCCCGCCGCTGCGGCCCCGGCTCGGCACGGTCGGCTGGCCGCTGCCGGGCACCGCGGTCCGCATCGCCGACGACGGCGAGGTATTGCTGCGCGGCGGCCAGGTCTGCGCCGGCCTCTGGGACGCGGAGCGCGGCGAGGCCGTACCGGTGACGGATGCGGAGGGCTGGTTGGCCACCGGCGACCTGGGGGCCCTGGACGACGACGGATATCTGACGATCACCGGGCGCAAGAAGGACATCATCATCACCTCCGGCGGCAAGAACGTCGCCCCCGCGCCGCTGGAGGACTGGCTGCGCGCGCACCCCCTGGTGTCCCAGTGCATGGTCGTCGGCGACAACCGCCCCTACATCACGGCCCTGCTCACCCTCGAGCAGGACGGGCTCGACCACTGGCGGCGGATGAAGAAGAAGGTGCATCTGCCCCTGGCCGACCTGGTCAGGGACGAGGAACTGCTCGGCGCGCTGCAACGCGCGGTCGACGAGGCCAACCGGCTGGTCTCACGGGCGGAGTCGATCCGCCGCTTCACGGTGCTGACGGTGGACTTCACCGAGGAGAGCGGGCATCTGACGCCGTCGCTGAAGCTGAAGCGCGCGGCGATCGCCCACGACTTCGGGACCGACATCGAAGCCCTGTACGACGGCCGGAGGGACTGAGGGCCCTCTGGGAAGGCCGCGGGTCCGCCCCGGCTCTGCGGCAGTTGTGCGGAGAGGCGGAAAAGATCCCGGAAAGGCCCGGGAAAGGCAGGAGCCCCGGCTCCGTACGACGTACGGGGACGGGGCTCCTTGGGTACTGCTGAGTCGTGCGCGATCGCCGACCCTGGCTGACTAGGCCGGGGTGACGTTCTCCGCCTGCGGGCCCTTCGGGCCCTGGGTGACGTCGAAGTTCACGACCTGGTTCTCCTCGAGGGAGCGGAACCCGGACGCGTTGATCGCGGAGTAGTGGACGAAGACATCCGGGCCGCCGCCGTCCTGGGCGATGAAGCCGAAGCCCTTTTCAGCGTTGAACCACTTGACGGTTCCGGTAGCCATAAGCCCTCCTATGGGCCAAAGGGTTGCCCTGCTCCAGAACCTGCAAGAAGTCTGAAAACTACAAAAGCCTGCGGGTTACATGCTCCGCAGGCTCTGTACTGCAAGGGAAACCAAACTGCAACTTGCGTCGAGCCTAGCACGCAGCGTGTGCGCAGCGGTAGAGGGAAAGATCACGTCACCCGGACGTTTGACCGGCCCTTCGTCGCGCTGACGAAGCCCAGCTCGGACGGGTCGCGCCGGGCCGTCGCGGCGACCCGGCGCGGAGGGATCCGGGGGACAGGTCTAGCCTCACGATGTGGACAGTCTTGGAGAAAGCACAGCAACCGACCTCCGACGCAGCCGGCCGCGTGTCGGGCACATCCAGTTCCTGAACTGTCTGCCCCTTTACTGGGGGCTCGCCAGGACCGGAACTCTCCTCGATCTCGAACTGACGAAGGACACCCCGGAGAAGCTCAGCGAACGGCTGGTGAGGGGCGAACTCGACATCGCGCCCGTCACGCTCGTCGAATTCCTTCGCAATGCCGACGAACTCGTCGCCTTTCCCGACCTCGCGGTGGGCTGCGACGGCCCGGTGATGTCCTGCGTGATCGTGTCGCAGCTTCCGCTGGAGCAGCTCGACAAGGCACGGGTCGCGCTCGGCTCGACCTCCCGCACATCGGTACGGCTGGCCCAGCTGCTGCTGGCCGAGCAGTATCAGGTCGCCCCCGACTACTACACCTGCCCGCCCGACCTCGGGGTGATGATGCAGGAGGCCGACGCGGCCGTCCTGATCGGCGACGCCGCGCTGCGGGCCTCCCTCCACGACGCTCCCCGCCTCGGTCTCCAGGTCCACGACCTCGGGCAGATGTGGAAGGAGTGGACGGGACTGCCGTTCGTCTTCGCCGTCTGGGCCGCGCGCAAGGACTATCTGGCCCGTGAGCCCCGCGTGGTGCGCAAGGTGCACGAGGCCTTCCTCGCCTCGCGGGACCTCTCCCTCGAAGAGGTCGGCAAGGTCGCGGAGCAGGCGGCGCGCTGGGAGGCCTTCGACGCGGAGCTGCTGGAGCGGTACTTCACGACGCTGGACTTCCGCTTCGGTCCCGACCAGCTCGCCGGCGTCACGGAATTCGCCCGCAGGACCGGCCCGACGACCGGCTTCCCGGCGGACGTGAAGGTCGAACTCCTCGGCAGCTGACCGGCGTCACGGCGCCCGGGCCGGCCGCCCCCGGCAACCCCTAGGCTGAGGGCCGACTGGCGCAGGATGCCGAACGGGGGAGTTCAGATGCAGCCGCTTGATCCCGGCGAGCCGCGCAGCATCGGCGCGTACCGGCTGCTGGGCAGGCTCGGGGCGGGCGGAATGGGGCGCGTCTATCTGGGGCGCAGCTCCGGCGGGCGCACCGTCGCGGTCAAGGTCGTCCACCCGCACTTCGCGCTCGACGACGAGTTCCGTGCCCGCTTCCGGCGCGAGGTGGAGGCCGCACGCAGGGTCGGTGGGGAGTGGACCGCCCCGGTCCTCGACGCCGGCCCCGACGAGCCGGTCCCGTGGGTGGCGACCGGTTACGTCGCCGGACCCTCACTCACCCAGGCGGTCACGGACCACGGGCCACTCCCCGCGCACTCGGTGCGGGTGCTGGGTGAGGGACTGGCACGCGCACTGGTCGCCGTCCACGCGCTGGGGCTGGTGCACCGGGACGTGAAGCCGTCCAACGTGCTGCTGACGCTGGAGGGACCGCGGCTGATCGACTTCGGGATCGCCCGTGCCACGGACGGCACCGCTTCCCTCACCTCCACCGGTGTCTCCGTCGGTTCTCCCGGTTACATGTCCCCCGAGCAGATCCTCGGCAAGGGCGTCACGGGCGCCGCCGACGTCTTCTCGCTCGGCGCGGTCCTCGCGTACGCGGCGACCGGCACCGCCCCTTTCCAGGGCGACTCCTCGGCCGCGCTTCTCTACAAAGTCGTGCACGAGGAGCCCGAACTGGGCGCGCTGGACGGCGAACTGCGGGACCTGGTGGGCGCCTGCCTGGCCAAGGACCCGGCCGCCCGCCCGGCCCCCGGCGAGATCGCGGACGGCCTCGCCGTCGCCGCGGGGCCGTCGGGGTGGCTGCCGGGACCGCTTGTCGAGCAGATCAGCCGCGCGGCGGTGGAACTGCTGCATCTGGAATCGCTGCCGGACGAGCCGACCGGGCCGGGGCCCGCGTCCGCCGCCGAGCCGGGTGCGTCGGGGCCGGTGGCGTTCAGCAGCCCCGCCGTCGGCGTCTTCGGCCCGCCGATCGACCCGGGTACGCCGGGGGAGGCCCCGGCCGGATGGGGGCCGCCGCCCGGCGGTGCGGCGGGCGGCGGCCCGGCGCAGCAAGGTCCGCAGCCGTCCGGTCCGACACAGGCGTCGAGGAGCGGCCTCTCGTTCTCCGCGAGCGGTGGCCGGAGGGTCAGCTGCACTCTCGCGCTCACCGTCGCGGGCGCTCTCGCCGCTGTCACGGTCGGCACCGGGATCCTCCTCAACACCTGGCGAAACGGCGGCGACGCGGACAAGGGTGACGTCGGGGCACAGCCCCCGCCCTCCGCGACGGCCTCCAAGTCACCGCCGGCCGCGGGCGGCGCCGAGCCCGTCGACGAGGTGCCCAAGGCGTTCGTCGGCACCTGGAGCGGCCCGGCGGTCGAGCGGACCGGTCTGCCGCACGGCACGCTGACCGTCACCTTCACCGAGGGCGGCATGGGGGAGGACATCGTGCGGACGACCACCTCGATCTCCGTGCTGGGAGTGAGCGTCGAGTGCCACGGCGTCGGCAAGCTCGCCGCGGGCAGCACGCAGCGGTCCCTGCGCGTCGAGGAGCGCACCGACCCCGAACGGCCGGGACAGCAGGGCCAGTGCACCTCGGGGAAGGCCGGACTGGTCTTCACGCTCGACGACGACGGGACACTGCGCTACCGGTCCGACGAGGACGCCGCCGGCCGGCCGACCGCCACGCTCACCAAGAAGACCGGCTGACGGCCCCGCCCAGGCGGTGGCGTAGCCTGGATCGGTCCGTAGATCCACCGAAAAACCGCCGAAGGGTGACGCCCGGTGACCGAGAAGGCCGATCTTCAGCCCGTCCTGGACCGTGCCGCAGAAGGCGGGCGGATCACGGCGGAGGAAGCGCTCGAGCTCTACCGCTCCGCTCCGCTGCACGCCCTTGGCGCGGCGGCGGACGCCGTGCGCCGGCGCCGGTACGCCGGCACCGAGCACATCGCGACGTACATCATCGAGCGCAACATCAACTACACCAACGTGTGTGTAACGGCGTGCAAGTTCTGCGCCTTCTACGCCGCGCCGAAGGACACCGCGAAGGGCTGGAGCCGAGACCTCGACGACATCCTGCGCCGCTGCGCGGAGACCGTCGAGCTCGGTGGCACGCAGATCATGTTCCAGGGCGGCCACCACCCGGATTACGGCGTCGAGTACTACGAAGAGCACTTCGCGGCCATCAAGAAGGAGTTCCCGCAGCTGGTGATCCACTCGCTCGGCGCGTCCGAGGTGGAGCACATGGCCCGGATCTCCGGGGTGTCCGTCGAAGAGGCGATCACGCGCATCCACGCCGCCGGTCTGGACTCCTTCGCGGGCGCCGGCGCCGAGTTGCTGCCGGAGCGTCCCCGTAAGGCGATCGCGCCGCTCAAGGAGTCCGGCGAGCGGTGGCTGGAGATCATGGAGATCGCGCACAACCTGGGTGTGGAGTCCACCTCCACCATGCTGATGGGCACCGGCGAGACCAACGCCGAGCGCATCGAGCACCTGCGCATGATCCGCGAGGTGCAGGACCGCACGGGCGGCTTCCGCGCGTTCATCCCGTACACGTACCAGCCCGAGAACAACCACCTCAAGGGCCGTACGCAGGCCACGCTCTTCGAGTACCTGCGCATGATCGCGATCGCCCGGCTCTTCCTCGACAACGTCGCGCACATCCAGGGCTCCTGGCTCACCACCGGCAAGGAGGTCGGCCAGCTGTCGCTGCACTACGGCGCGGACGACCTCGGCTCGATCATGCTCGAGGAGAACGTCGTCTCCTCGGCGGGCGCCAAGCACCGCTCCAACCGCATGGAGATCATCGACCTGATCCGCAAGTCCGGTCGCGTCCCGGCGCAGCGGACCACGACGTACGAGCACATCGTGGTGCACGACGACCCGGCCGACGACCCGGTCGACGAGCGGGTCGTGTCGCACATCTCGTCCACGGCGATCGAGGGCGGGACGGCGCACCCCGAGCTGAAGCTGCTCGCCTCCAACTGAGGCCGCCGTGCTGACCATTCACGTGGCCGAGGCCTCGCCCGAGCTCGCCGTCCTCGTCGACGGCGCGCAGGTCGCGGCCGTCGGCCCGTACGAGGAGCTGGCAGCCGTCCGCCCGCAGGCGCGGGTACGGCGGTGGCCCGGCATCCTCACCCCGGGGCTGCTCAACCCCTACGGGCCCGAGCTGCTCGAAGCCACCTACCACCCCGACCCGCGCGAGGCCGCCGAACTGGGCACCGAGCCGATCACCGGAGAGCGTGCGCAGGCCGTCTTCCGCGCCGACGCGTCACGGCGGGGCGCGAGCGCGCGCCGCGGTGTCCAGCGGCTGCTGGCACACGGAACGGTCGCCATCGCGGGTGAGTTGCGCAGTCGGTCCGCGATCGACGCGGTGCGCCGTGCCGGGCTGGTCATCGGCGGACGCCCGGCGAAGCTGCCCGGCCCCCCGTCCTTCTCGCCGGTGCCGCTCGTCCTGCTCCCCATGCCGAACCCCGGCGGGCCCGCCCGCTTCGCCGTGTTCGACGTACCGGACCGGGCCGAACTGGTGCGTCGCGGGGCGTCGACGTGCGTGGCCACCGTCATCGGCGGGCGGCTGGTCCACCGGGGCAGGTAGCGGGGCGCGGGGCTGCCCGGGTCGGCGATCACCGGCCGCGTGCGGCCCTTGCGGCGCCGTCCCTCGGCGAGGGCAGGGCCGCCGAAGTCGCGCGCGGATCCGGGGAGGACGGATCCATGGCGGACGGATTCATCGCGTTCCGGCCCACCGGGCGTTCTGGGGCGGATGGACCACCCGTGGCGCGCGGGCGCAACCCTGGTCCCTCCCAGGGCCGGGCCGGGTTGCACAATGGGTCCGTGACCCGAGCCTCCCTGGAAAAGCAGCCGCACGAAGTCGCCTCCATGTTCGACGACGTGGCGGCCAAGTACGACCTCACCAACGACGTGCTCTCGCTCGGCCAGGCCAGGCTGTGGCGCAAGGAGGTCGCCAAGGCGGTCGACGCCCGCCCCGCGCAGAAGGTCCTCGACCTCGCCGCGGGCACCGGCACCTCGTCCCTGCCCTTCACGGCCACCGGCGCGTACGTCGTGCCGTGCGACTTCTCCCTCGGGATGCTGCGCGAGGGCAAGAAGCGCAACCCCTGGCTGCCGCTCACCGCGGGCGACGCGACGAAGCTGCCGTTCGCCGACGGCGTCTTCGACGCCGTGACGATCTCCTTCGGGCTGCGCAACGTGCAGGACACCGACGCCGCTCTGCGTGAGCTGTACCGGGTGACCAAGCCGGGCGGGCGCGTGGTCATCTGCGAGTTCTCGCACCCGATCTGGGCGCCGTTCCGCACCGTGTACGAGGAGTACCTGATGCGCGCCCTGCCGCCCGTGGCGCGTGCCGTCTCCTCCAACCCCGACGCCTATGTCTACCTCGCCGAGTCGATCCAGAGCTGGCCCGACCAGCCCGCGCTCGCCGGCCGCCTCCAGCGGGCCGGCTGGTCGAAGGTGGCCTGGCGCAACCTGTCCGGCGGCATCGTGGCGCTGCACCGCGGTACCAAGGCCGGGTAGGCAGCCGGACATGGAGCACCAGGGGATCGCCGTGGACTACCAGGCGGTCCTGGAGCAGATCGCGGCCGACATCGCCCCGCTGATCGGCAGCGGCACGCCCGCCGAGTACATCCCGGCGCTCGCCTCGGTCGACCCGCGGCGCTTCGGCATGGCGATCGCCGACGTCAGCGGCAAGGTGTACGGAGTGGGGGACTGGCAACACCCCTTCTCCGTACAGTCGATCACCAAGGTCTTCACCCTCGCGCTCGCCCTGGCAGCGGACGACGAGGGCCTGTGGGAACGCGTCGGCCGTGAACCCTCGGGCAACCCCTTCAACTCGCTGGTGCAACTGGAGTACGAGAACGGGATCCCGCGCAACCCGTTCATCAACGCCGGGGCCCTCGTCGTCACCGACCGGCTGCAGACCCTGACCGGCGACGCGAGCAGCGAACTGCTGGAGTTCCTGCGGCAGGAGAGCGGCAACCCGGACCTTGCCTTCGACCCCGAGGTCGCCGAGTCGGAGTCCGCGCACGGCGACCGCAACGCCGCCCTCGCCCATTTCATGGCCTCGTACGGCAACATCGTCAACCCCGTGCCGACTCTGCTCGACCACTACTTCTGGCAGTGCTCGATCGAGATGAGCTGCGCCGATCTGACCCTGGCGGCCCGCTTCCTGGCCCGGCACGGGCTGCGCGCCGACGGCTCGCGCCTGCTGACCCGCAGCGAGGCCAAGCAGATCAACGCCGTGATGCTCACGTGCGGCACCTACGACGCGGCCGGGGACTTCGCCTACCGGGTCGGGCTGCCCGGCAAGAGCGGGGTGGGCGGAGGGATCGTCGCGGTCGTGCCGGGTCGGTGCACGCTGTGCGTGTGGAGCCCGGGGCTGGACGCGCGGGGCAACTCGGTGGCGGGCGTGGCGGCGCTGGACCGCTTCACGACACTGACGGGTCTGTCCGTGTTCTGAGGCGGCGCCCACTTCCTTTGTGGAAGGGGGAGTTGACGGGAACCGCCCGATGGTGAAGATGAGTCAGTTGTCTACGACCGCTCACGGATCGTGTTGCACAGTCCCCGTCTCCCCGTCACCGCTTGCTCTTTCGGAGTCTCCCCATGGCGTCGTACTGCCCGCACTGCGGCACCCCGTTCCCGGACGAGGCGCGCTTCTGCATGAAATGCGGGAAGGAACGGCTGCCCGAAGTTCCGTCCGCGCCGGCCGGCTCGGCGGCCCCGCCCGTACCCGCCGCCCCACCGGCTCCGTCCGCCCCCGCCGCCCCGCCGACCCCTTCGGCACCCGCGGCCCCGCCCGCCCCCGCCGTGCCGCCACCGCCGCTGTACGGGCCCGGTCCCGTACAGCCGTCGCCCGTCGGCGCCTTCCTCGGACGGGCGATGCGAGGCGACTGGCTGTCGGCCGCCAAGGCCGCCGCGTGGCCGAGCGGGCTGCTGCTGGTGCTGGCGATTGGGCTGGCGATTCCGACCTACGGCCAGGACGACGAGGTGTTCGTCGGCTGGAGCGAGCGGCTCCGCATCGCCCTCGCCCTGCTGCTCCAGGGCGTCGGCGGCGGCTTCGAGCTGAAGGCGGCCGGAGCGTCACCGTACGGACCGGACGGCTCCGGCTCCGGCTCGGGCTTCGGGTCCGACGGCTCCTACGGCTCGGACATGGACGAACTCGCGCAGGGAACGGCGACCCTGTCACTCGTACCGCTGACCGTGACCGCCTTGTTGATCGCCGCCCTCTGGCTGGGCGCCCGGACGCTGCGCCGGCGCGGCGAGGGCCTGGAGGCGGCGGTGCGCGTCTCCCTGCTGCTGACTGCCGTGGTACTGGTCCTCGGCCTGTTCGCCCAGCCCGAGATCATGGGTGTGCAGGTCTCCTCCTCGCCCGTGCTCGCCGCGCTCGGCGCCCTCGTGATCTCCCTGGTGGTGACCGCGGGGGTGCTCCAGCGGGACCAGCTCGCGGCCGTGCTCGCGCAGCGTCCGGCCGCCCGGTCGGCGGTCCGCGCACTGGGCACGGCCGTCGGCGTGGTGGGCGCGGTGGTCGCGCTGTGCTCGCTGGTCGGCTTCGTGGTCTACGCACGCACCGACGACGTGGACGGCACGGCACTGCTGCTCGCCCTGCCGATCCTGCCCAACATCGGCTTCGCCGTGCTGGGGCTGAGCTGGGGCGTTCCCGTGGAGTACAGCTTCCGGGGAAGGGTCGGCTGGGGCGATTCCGCTGTGGAGCGCGGCAACATCGGCCTCGGGGAGATCTCCGACGAGTGGGGCGGCGGCGCCGTGGCCGGCGTCCTGGTGCTGGGCGTCGTGTGCGCGCTGGCCATCGGCCTCTGGACGGCCCGCCGCTCCGCCGACCGCCGTGAGCAGGTGCTGGCAGGCGGGTTCACGCTGGCGCTGCTCCTGATGTTCACCGGCGTCAGCGGCGTCACCACGGATCTCGCGGGCGCCCTGGGCTACTTCGGCGGCATGGGCAGGACCGAGGTGGCCCCCAGCGTGCCGGACGCGCTGCTCTTCGGGCTGCTGTGGGTGGGCGGAGCACTGCTGATCGGCCCTGTGCTGCTGCGTCTCACGGGCGGCGGGCCCGCGCCGCTGGGCCCGGGCCCCGCCCCGCAGCCGCCGGTGTGGCCCACGCCCGGACAGCCGCCCATGGGGCACACCCCGCCGCCCTACGGGTCCGGTCCCGCGCCAGGCCCGGCACCACACCCCGCCGGGCCCGCCGGTGTGGACCCGGCCGGCCTGCCCGGTCCCGCGGGGCCCGCGCCCGAGCCGGGCCCGGCCGCCCCCGCCGGGGCGACGCCTCACGCCGCAGGGCCTGTAGAGGCGACACCGCACCACGTCGCCCCCGAGGGGGCGACGCCGCACGCCGCGGCGCCCGTTGGGCCCGCGCCCGAGCCTGGCCCGGCCGCCCCCGTGCCCACGCCCACCGCCGTGGACGGCGGCGCAGCGGCCCACGTGCCCGCACCGTACGTGCCGCAGCCCCAGCCCCCCGGCGCGTACGACGAGCCCGCCGCCGACGGGGGCGGCAAGCGCCGCGTCCTGGTGTGGACGGCGACCCTCACCGCCGCGTTCGTCATCGGCGGCGGCGCGACCGCGGGCGTGCTGATGCTCCAGGACGGGGACGACCCGGCCGACCCGTCGATCGAGATCGTCGGGACGCCCGACGGCGACGCGAAGGGCTCCACGTCACCCTCGCCGACCCCGCCGCCCCCGGCGGCGTCCACCACGCCGGCCACCACTCCCTCCCCGAGCGCGACGGGGCCGTCGCCCAGCGCCGATCCGGTGCTCCCGGCCGGCTTCGTGCTGAAGCACGACCCCGCCGGGTTCACCGTCGGCGTGATGGAGGGATGGTCACGCCGGCAGGCCGGCAGCCAGGTCTTCTACGAGGCGCCCACCGGCGGCGACTACATCCAGATCGGCATCGTCAGGAACACGCCGATGAGTTCGTACGACAACTTCACCGGCCTGGAGCAGAAGCATCTGGCCAAGGCCGGGAGCGACTACGAACGGCTGCGCCTGGAGGAGAACACCTACCAGGGCCGTCCGGGCGCGATCTGGGAGTTCACGCACGTTCCCGAGCCCGACGAGAGCGACCTGCGGCGTCATGTGATCGACCAGGCCTTCGTCGCCGCGGACGGGACCGAGTACGCGATCCTGGCCGCCGGGCGCGCCGACACCTGGGATCCGGCCGAGGACGTCGTGTTCTCCACCGCCATCAGCACGTTCAAGGTCGGCTGAGCCCGCCGCCGCGGCCCCTGAGCGCCCCACCGGCGCTCAGGGGCGGCCGGGGCCGCCGAGCTCCAGCCGGAAGCAGTACCCGCTCTGCTGGGACACCGGGGTCGTGAAGGTCTCCGCGAGCTCCATGCCGAGCCGCCTCGCCACGGCGATGGACCGCTCGTTGCGGGAGTTCACCATCGCCACGACCCGCTCCACCCCCGCCGCCCGTACCCGCTCCAGCGTGGTGCGGGCGGCGGCGGTCGCGTAGCCGCGGCCCCAGGCGGAACGGGCCAGCCGCCAGCCGATCTCGATCTCGCCAACAGGGCCGAAGTCCTCGTGCGGCCAGGGCTGGGCGCCGGTGAAACCGACGACCTCGCCGTCCTCGTCGAGCATCGTCCAGAGGCAGAATCCGTGCTCGGCGTCGTGTCTGCGCTGCCGGGCCGTCAGCTCTTCGTACACGGACAGCTCGGCCGCTCTTCCGCCGTGGAACTCCATGACCTCCGGGTCGTCGAAGACCCGGTGCCAGCTGACGGCGTCCTCGTCCGTGGGCACCCGGAGCTGTATGACGGGAAGCGGCCTGCTGCTCATAGACGGAGCCCTTCGGTCGGTTGATCGCTACGCCACCTTAGACTGCACAAGACTGCACAGATCCTGTGCCGTTCGGTACGCAAATATCGGAATGCCCCATCGAATACTCGGGAGAAGCCGCCGTGACCGAAGCCCTCACCGAGCACACTGCCGATGTGATCGTCGTCGGGGCAGGCCCGGCCGGCTCCACCACCGCGTACTACCTGGCCAAGGCCGGGCTGGACGTGCTGCTGCTGGAGAAGACCGCCTTCCCCCGCGAAAAGGTCTGCGGCGACGGCCTCACCCCCCGTGCCACCAAGCAGCTCGTCTCCATGGGGATCGACATCTCCGAAGAGGCGGGCTGGCTGCGGAACAAGGGCCTGCGGATCATCGGCGGCGGTGTGCGTCTCCAGCTCGACTGGCCCGACCTCGCCTCGTACCCGGACTACGGACTGGTCCGCAAGCGCGACGACTTCGACGAGCAGCTGGCCCGCCAGGCCCAGAAGGCGGGCGCGCGGCTGTACGAGCGATGCAACGTCGGCGCCCCCGTCATCGACGACCGCACCGGCCGGATCACCGGCGTGCACGCCAAGCTCGGCGAGGAGAAGACCCCGGTCACCTTCCACGCCCCGCTGGTGGTCGCCGCCGACGGCAACTCCTCCCGGATCTCGCTCGCGATGGGCCTGCACCGCCGCGAGGACCGCCCGATGGGCGTGGCGGTCCGTACCTACTTCACCTCACCGCGTCACGACGACGACTACCTCGAGTCGTGGCTGGAGCTGTGGGACCGGCGCGGTCCGGGGGAGGACCGGCTGCTGCCCGGCTACGGCTGGATCTTCGGCATGGGCGACGGCACGTCCAACGTCGGCCTCGGCGTACTGAACACCTCGGCGTCCTTCAAGGAACTGGACTGGCGCGAGGTCCTGAAGGCCTGGTGCGCCTCCATGCCGGAGGACTGGGGCTACACCGACGAGAACATGACGGGCCCGATCCGCGGCGCGGCCCTGCCGATGGCGTTCAACCGCCAGCCGCACTACACCAAGGGCCTGCTGCTGGTCGGCGACGCGGGCGGCCTGGTCAACCCGTTCAACGGCGAGGGCATCGCCTACGCGATGGAGTCCGGCCAGATCGCGGCCGACGTCATCGTCCAGGCGCACGCCCGGCAGACCCCGGCCCAGCGCGAACTGGCGCTGCACCGCTACCCGAAGGTCCTCAAGGACACCTACGGCGGCTACTACACCCTCGGCCGCGCGTTCGTGAAGCTGATCGGCAACCCGAAGGTCATGAAGATCGCGACGCAGCGCGGTCTGACCCACCCGCTGCTGATGAAGTTCACCCTGAAGATGCTGGCGAACCTGACCGACCCGTCGGGCGGCGACGCGATGGACCGCATCATCAACGGCCTGTCGAAGGTGGCCCCGAAGGCGTGAGTACCGCGGTGCTGCCCGACGGCACGGTGCTGCGGACGGCGACGCCCGCCGACGCGGAGGCGCTGTGCGCGGCATACGTGGACAACCGGGAGCACCTGGCTCCCTGGGAGCCGCGCCGCGACGAAGGCTTCTTCACGGTCGAGGGGCAGGCCGTCCGGCTCGCCGAACGGCTCCGTGAGTACGAGGCCGGCCGCACGGTGCCCTGGCTGCTCGTCGCCGGCGACGGGCGCGTCGTCGGGACGATCACGCTCTCCGGCATCACCCTCGGCCCCTTCTGCAGCGCCTACCTCGGCTACTGGACGACGGCCGACCGGCAGGGCAGGGGGCTGGCGACGGCGGCCGTGGAGGCGGTGTGCGGCATCGCGGCCGGCGGGCTGGGCCTGCACCGGATCGAGGCGACGACACTGGTGGACAACCTGCGTTCGCAGCGCGTGCTCGAGCGGTGCGGCTTCGAACCCATCGGCATGGCACCGCGCTATCTGCACATCGACGGCCGGTGGCGCGACCACCGGATGTTCCAGCGCATCCTGCACGACTCCCCACCGCCTGCGTGAAGACCCGCTCGTCGGTCCGCCCGGTGGTCCGCGCGCGGCGGACGGCCTCCGCCTGGTGCGGCCTTGCCGTCAGTGACGGGACGGCGACCTCCCCACAGACCGGCCGCGGCCCCCGGCAATCCACCCCACGTCAAGGGGGGTGACCGCATCTCCTGTTCGGGTGGCGGGTGTACTGATCCCGCGCCTGGCAAGGTCGTCGGTGAGCGATCGATCGGCCCGGGCAGGCCGGGCCACGACCAGGGGGAGAACATCCATGCTGAGCAAGCGCATCGGCGCCACGATCCTGCTCGCCGCGACTCTCACCGGGGCGTTCGCCCCGGTGGCAGCGGCCCGGCAACACGATCCGGTGCAGCGGCAGCTGGATCTGCTCGTCGACCGGGACGGGGTGCCGGGTGCCCTCGCGTACGACGGCAAGGTGACGCGTACCGCAGGCGTCGCGGACCTGGAGTCGGGCAGGCCGATGGTCGATGCGCAGGGCCGGTTCCGGGTGGCCAGCAACACCAAGGCACTCACCGCGGCAGCCGTGATGCGCCTGGTGGCGGACGGGCGGATACGGCTCGGCGACCGCGCGGGCACCTACGTGCCACAACTCGCCGGACACGCCGTCACCGTACGCCAGTTGCTCAAGCAGACCAGTGGGATCCCGGAGTACACCACGCTCGTCGACTGGAGCCTGCCGCCCGGCACGCCCGAGGACCATCTCGATCTCGCGCTCAAGGAAGAGCCCGGCTTCGAGCCCGGCACCGACTGGGGCTACTCCAACACCGACTACCTGGTGCTCGGCATGCTGATCGACAAAGTGGCGGGGGTCGATTTCCGCACATACATCGAGCGCACCGTTCTGCGTCCGCTGCGCCTGGACGACACCTACTGGCCCGCGCCCGGCGAGCTGCACCTGCGCGGACCGCACGCCCGCAACTACGGCATCCACCCGGCACGTCCGGAGGCGGGCCGGGTGGACATGACCGAGCTGCCCGGGTACGAGTTCGGTGCGTCCGGCGGGCTCGTCTCCACCCCCCGAGGACCTCAACGCCTTCTGGGACGCCCTGTTCGGCGGTCGGCTCCTTCCCGGTCGGGCCCTGCGCCTGATGACCCATGACACCACCGATGTCGGCGGCCGCGACGTCTACCCGGCGGGCAGCCGGTACGGCTACGGCGTCGCTTCGATCCCGCTCAGCTGTGGTGGCGTCTACTGGGGCCACGGCGGCGATCTGCCCGGCGACTCGGTCGGGGGCGGCCGGGCCACGGCCGACCGCGGCACCGTGACCGTCTGCACCACGACCTGGGCGGCCGAAGGCAAGAGCCTGCGCCACCTCCAAGGGGCGGTCGACGCGGCCCTGTGCGCCAGGTGAGTCCTTTGCGTCACCTTTCGTCGCTCACCGCCGCTTGACGCCGGAATGCGCCCCACCGTGAAGCCGGCGCCGCGTCCCGTGGTGCACCCCTGAAACCGTCGAAGGGCCGCCGCTCCCCGCTTGGGGAACGACGGCCCTTCCAGGCACTGAGGGGACGTCAGAGCACGCGAACCGCGCCGCTCGCCGGGTACCCGGACAGGTCCTGGATGACGACGCCCTTGCTGGGGTTCGCGGCGTCCAGGTACTGGCCGTCACCGATGTAGACGCCCGTGTGGTACGCGGAACCGGCGCCGCCCCAGTAGAGGATGTCGCCCACCTGAAGGTTGGAGGTGCCGACCTGCGTGCCGGCCAGCGACTGGTCCTGGGAGACACGCGGCAGGTCGATGCCGACGGTGCGGTACGCGGCCTGGACCAGGCTGGAGCAGTCCCAGGCGTTGGGGCCGGTGGCGCCCATGATGTACGCGTCGCCGAGCTGCGCCTTGAGGAAGGCGACCACGGTGGCGGCGCTGCCCGTGGCGGTGCCGGTGGAGGCGGAGGCGGAGAGCGTGGTGCGCTCGGA
Organism: Streptomyces sp. OZ13; assembly: GCF_052068155.1. NCBI lineage: Bacteria > Bacillati > Actinomycetota > Actinomycetes > Kitasatosporales > Streptomycetaceae > Streptomyces > Streptomyces sp. OZ13. The sequence continues at coordinate 87,437 of NZ_JBQHCZ010000012.1, forward strand.
GTCGCGGGACGCGCGCTCCTGGGCGGCGGCCTCGGCGCGCTTGCGCGCCTCTTCCTTCTCCTTGGCCTCGGCCGCGCGGTCGGCCTCGGCCTTGGCCTTCTCGGCGGCCTTCGCGGCCTTGGCGGCGGCGGCCTCTTCCTGGGCCTGCAACTGCGCCTGGAGCTCGAGGTCGAGGGCGACCTGCTGCGTGGCCTCGGCGGACTGGGCGACCGCGGCCAGGGAGTCGGCGGTGAGCAAGGGCATCTCGATGGTCTCGGTCACCGGCTCGGCGTTCGCCGGCCCGGCAGCACCGGCCACCGCGATGGTGCTGAGGAAGCCACCGGCAACTCCGGCCCGTATCGCCATTTTCGAGGCGCTGCGGCGGGGCTTCCGGTGGCTGGGTATGTGAGCGGTGTGGGACATGAGTACAACCGCTATCAGGGCGGGACGGTTCCCTTCAAGAAACGTGTGTTGCGCCACAGTTACGACCGGAACCTCTGAATCCGCTGCGCATGGACCCTTATTGACGCCGTAACGGGCAAACCGGTCACACATGATCACAGCTGTGATCATGGGCTTTCCGTAAAAGGTCCGAATTGCCGTGGGCTTACCACCCCTTTACGTCGTTGGCCAAGCCCGCTTTTGTTGAACTCTTGAATGAGTGGCGCAGGTCACAGAATGGTCAACGTCCGCATGCTCGGGAGGCCGTGGGTCGGCGCTCCGGTCCACCGCGATCCGCCCGATCCCACTGCCGAGTGACCCGGCGGTCCAATATCACCCGATGCGGTCCATCTCGAATTTGCGTGCACCCGTCACTGCTTGATAGGGCACCCCGCCTCCGACCAGCGGTAACGGCTCCAGATGTCACGTCTGGTGATCACCCGGGAGCTTCGCGTACGAAGATCACTGCTCATCCGGCTTCATGATCCTTCGTCGGGTGGTGGAGATCACAAACTCGATGCCCGACCCCGTGTCGCAGATCACAGACCGACAGGCATAGGATGCGGGTTCCGGGCTTGTGAACTGCCTCACATGTGCACGATCTTCGGCACGATCTTCGAGGCGGCGAGTGATCGCCCGGGTGCGGTCCAACGGTCAAGGACGACTGGAAGGAGCGGGGAGGGTGAATGCTTACGCGCCCATCCTTGTGCTCGGCGCCCTCGGGGCAGGGTTTGCGATCTTCTCCGTGGTCATGGCCACGCTTATCGGCCCCAAGCGGTACAACCGGGCAAAGCTCGAAGCGTACGAGTGCGGCATCGAGCCCACACCTACGCCCGCCGGAGGCGGACGCTTTCCGATCAAGTACTACCTGACGGCGATGCTCTTCATCATTTTCGACATCGAGATCGTCTTCCTCTATCCCTGGGCCGTCACCTTCGACGCCCTGGGGATCTTCGGGCTCGTGGAGATGCTGCTCTTCGTGCTCACCGTCTTCGTCGCCTATGCGTATGTATGGCGGCGCGGCGGCCTGGAATGGGACTGAGGGGCTGAGGGGCACACCATGGGACTCGAAGAGAAGCTGCCGAGCGGTTTCCTGCTGACCACCGTCGAACAGGCCGCGGGCTGGGTGCGTAAGTCATCCGTCTTTCCCGCGACGTTCGGTCTGGCCTGCTGCGCCATCGAGATGATGACGACCGGCGCCGGCCGGTACGACCTGGCGCGTTTCGGCATGGAGGTCTTCCGCGGATCGCCGCGCCAGGCCGACCTGATGATCGTGGCCGGCCGGGTGAGCCAGAAGATGGCGCCCGTCCTGCGCCAGGTCTACGACCAGATGCCCAACCCCAAGTGGGTCATCTCCATGGGCGTTTGCGCATCATCGGGCGGAATGTTCAACAATTACGCGATTGTGCAGGGTGTTGATCATATTGTCCCTGTTGACATCTATCTGCCCGGTTGCCCCCCGCGTCCCGAGATGCTGATGGACGCGATCCTCAAGCTCCACCAGAAGATCCAGAGCTCCAAGCTCGGTGTGAACGCGGAGGAAGCGGCCCGGGAGGCGGAGGAGGCGGCCCTCAAGGCGCTCCCGACGATCGAGATGAAGGGGCTGCTGCGATGACGGACCAGCCGAATCCCGAGAAGGACCTCTCCGCGCAGAACCTTCCCGGCCAGCGCGGCGAGCACGGCGAGGAGATCCGCGTCCAGCGCGGCATGTTCGGCGCCAACAACGGAGGGGACACGTCCGGCTACGGAGGGCTCGTCCGCTCCGTACGGCTGCCCGGGCCGGCCACCCGCCCCTACGGCGGCTGGTTCGACGAGGTGGCCGACGAACTCGAGGGCGCGCTCGAGGAGCAGGGCATCGTCCCCGAGAACGCCATCGAGAAGACCGTCGTCGACCGCGGCGAACTGACCTTCCACATCGCGCGCGAACACCTGCTGCACGTGGCGAGGACACTGCGTGACGACCCGGCGCTGCGCTTCGAGCTCTGCACCGGGGTCAGCGGCGTGCACTACCTGGAGGACAAGGGCCGGGAGCTGCACGCCGTCTACCACCTGCGCTCGCTGACCCACGGCCGGCTGATCCGGCTCGAGGTCTCCGCCCCGGACCGCGACCCGCACGTCCCGTCACTGGTGTCGGTCTATCCGACCAACGACTGGCACGAGCGCGAGACCTACGACTTCTTCGGGCTCGTCTTCGACGGCCACCCCGCCCTCACCCGGATCATGATGCCGGACGACTGGCAGGGCTTCCCGCAGCGCAAGGACTATCCGCTCGGCGGCATCGCCGTCGAGTACAAGGGCGCCCAGATCCCGGCTCCGGACCAGCGGAGGTCGTACTCGTGACTACACCGTCTGCACACGCACGCGAAACCACCGAAGGCCCCGTCTACACGGTCACCGGTGGCGACTGGGACGAGGTCGTCCGGTCCGCGGCCAAGGCCGACGACGAGCGCATCGTCGTCAACATGGGCCCGCAGCACCCCTCCACGCACGGAGTGCTCCGCCTTATCCTCGAGATCGACGGCGAGACGGTCACCGAGGCCCGCTGCGGCATCGGCTACCTCCACACCGGCATCGAGAAGAACCTCGAGTACCGGACGTGGACGCAGGGCACCACCTTCGTGACGCGCATGGACTACCTGACGCCGTTCTTCAACGAGACGGCGTACTGCCTCGGCGTGGAGCGGCTGCTCGGCATCGAGGACCAGATCCCCGACCGCGCGACCGTCATCCGCGTCCTGCTGATGGAGCTCAACCGCCTCTCCTCGCACCTGGTGTGCATCGCCACCGGAGGCATGGAGCTCGGCGCCACCACGATCATGATCTACGGATTCCGTGATCGTGAACTCATTCTCGACATCTACGAGCTGATCACCGGCCTGCGCATGAACCATGCGTACATCCGGCCCGGCGGACTCGCGCAGGACCTGCCCCCCGGCGCGGTCGACCAGCTCCGCGAGTTCGTGAAGACGATGAAGAAGAACCTGCCGGAGTACGACAAGCTCGCCACCGGCAACCCGATCTTCAAGGCCCGTATGCAGGACGTCGGGTACCTGGACCTGACCGGCTGCATGGCGCTCGGCGCGACCGGACCGATCCTGCGCTCGACGGGCCTCGCCCACGACCTGCGCAAGACCGACCCGTACTGCGGCTACGAGACGTACGACTTCGACGTACCGACCGCCGACACCTGCGACTCCTACGGCCGCTTCCTCATCCGCCTCGAGGAGATGCGGCAGTCGCTGCGGATCGTCGAGCAGTGCCTGGACCGGCTCGAGCCGGGCCCGGTGATGGTCGCCGACAAGAAGATCGCCTGGCCCGCGCAGCTCGCACTCGGCCCCGACGGTCTCGGCAACTCCCTGGACCACATCAAGAAGATCATGGGCACCTCGATGGAGGCCCTGATCCACCACTTCAAGCTGGTGACAGAGGGGTTCAGGGTGCCGGCCGGGCAGGCGTACGCCGCGGTCGAGTCACCGAAGGGCGAACTCGGTGTCCATGTCGTCTCCGACGGCGGGACCCGCCCCTTCCGGGTCCACTTCCGGGACCCGTCGTTCACCAACCTGCAGGCCATGGCGGCCATGTGCGAGGGCGGCCAGGTGGCCGACGTCATCGTCGCCGTCGCGTCCATCGACCCCGTGATGGGAGGCGTCGACCGATGACGGACGTATCGCTGGGCATGCCGCAACTGCCGGCCCCGGACTATCCGGCCGAGGTGCGCGCCCGGCTCGAGGCGGACGCGAAGGAGATCATCGCCCGCTATCCCGGCAGCCGGTCCGCCCTGCTGCCGCTGCTGCACCTGGTGCAGTCGGAGGAGGGCCATGTCTCCCGCACCGGCATGCGCTTCTGCGCCGAGATGCTGGACCTGACCACGGCCGAGGTGACCGCGGTCGCCACCTTCTACTCGATGTACCGGCGCCGGCCGTCCGGCGACTACCAGGTCGGCGTCTGCACCAACACGCTCTGCGCGGTGATGGGCGGCGACGCGATCTTCGAGGAGCTGAAGGAGCACCTCGGCGTCGGCAACAACGAGACGACCGAGGACGGCAAGATCACCCTCGAGCACATCGAGTGCAACGCGGCCTGCGACTTCGCCCCCGTGGTGATGGTCAACTGGGAGTTCTTCGACAACCAGACGCCCGAGTCCGCCAAGCAGCTCGTCGACGACCTGCGCGCCGGCGAGCAGGTCGTCCCCACCCGTGGCGCGCCGCTGTGCACCTACAAGGAGACGGCCCGCATCCTGGCCGGCTTCCCCGACCAGCGGCCCGGCGCGGTCGAGGCAGGCGGCGGCGCGGGGCCCGCGTCGCTCGTCGGGCTCAAGCTCGCCAAGGGCGAGGCCGCTCCGGCGCGCGTGGTCCACCCGCGCGGCGAGTACCCGAAGGACCGTCCGCAGGCCGGATCCGAGCACCTCAGCTCGCACGACGCACCGCAGAAGACTTCGGCATCCGACCCGGACAACCCGGCCGGACCTGTCGCGGAGGGTGAGTGATGACCTTGTCCACCGAGTACGACGGCGGCTCCCGGCCGGAGGTCGGGGGAGAGAGCAGCCCTGAAAAGCTCCTCTCCCCGGTCCTGTCGGCCTTCTGGGACGATCCGCAGTCGTGGACGCTCGCGACCTACCGCAGGCACGACGGCTACGAGGGCCTGCGCAAGGCGCTCGCCATGTCGCCCGACGACCTGATCGCGTACGTCAAGGACGCCGGTCTGCGCGGCCGCGGCGGCGCCGGCTTCCCCACCGGTATGAAGTGGCAGTTCATTCCGCAGGGCGACGGCAAGCCGCACTATCTCGTCGTCAACGCCGACGAGTCGGAGCCCGGCACCTGCAAGGACATTCCCCTTCTCTTCGCCAATCCGCACTCCCTCATCGAGGGAATCGTGATCGCCTGCTACGCGATCCGCTCCAGCCACGCCTTCATCTACCTGCGCGGCGAGGTCGTCCCCGTCCTGCGGCGGCTGCACGAGGCCGTGCGCGAGGCGTACGAGGCGGGATTCCTCGGCAGGAACATCCTCGGCAGCGGCCTCGACCTGGAACTCACCGTGCACGCGGGCGCCGGCGCCTACATCTGCGGTGAGGAGACGGCGCTGCTGGACTCCCTGGAAGGCCGCCGCGGCCAGCCCCGGCTGCGGCCCCCCTTCCCCGCGGTCGCCGGCCTGTACGCCTGCCCCACTGTGGTGAACAACGTCGAGTCCATCGCGTCGGTTCCCGCGATCCTCCACAAGGGCAAGGACTGGTTCAGGTCCATGGGCAGCGAGAAGTCACCGGGCTTCACGCTGTACTCGCTCAGCGGTCATGTCGCGAGCCCCGGCCAGTACGAGGCGCCGCTCGGCATCACCCTGCGCCAGCTGCTCGACATGAGCGGCGGGATGCGGCCCGGCCACCGGCTGAAGTTCTGGACGCCCGGCGGTTCGTCGACCCCGATGTTCACCGACGAGCACCTCGACGTACCACTGGACTACGAGGGCGTGGGTGCCGCCGGTTCGATGCTCGGCACCAAGGCGCTCCAGTGCTTCGACGAGACGACCTGCGTGGTGCGGGCCGTCACCCGCTGGACCGAGTTCTACGCACACGAGTCCTGCGGCAAGTGCACGCCCTGCCGCGAAGGGACGTACTGGCTCGTCCAGTTGCTCCGCGACATCGAGGCGGGGAAGGGTCTCATGTCCGACCTCGACAAGCTCAACGACATCGCCGACAACATCAACGGCAAGTCGTTCTGCGCCCTCGGCGACGGCGCCGCCTCGCCGATCTTCTCCTCGCTCAAGTACTTCCGCGACGAGTACGAGCAGCACATCACGCAGGGCGGTTGCCCCTTCGACCCTGCCAGGTCGACGGCCTGGGCGGACAAGCACATGGAGGTGAACGCATGACGGTCACGACGTCTGCCCCCTCCGGGGGCTCCGAGGCCCCGGTCCCGCCCGAGGACCTCGTGACGCTGACCATCGACGGCATCGAGATCTCCGTCCCCAAGGGGACGCTGGTCATCCGGGCCGCCGAGCTCCTCGGCATCGAGATCCCGCGCTTCTGCGACCACCCGCTCCTCGACCCGGCCGGCGCCTGCCGCCAGTGCATCGTCGAGGTGGAGGGCCAGCGCAAGCCGATGGCCTCCTGCACCATCACCTGCACCGACGGCATGGTCGTCAGGTCGCAGCTCACCTCGCCCGTCGCCGAGAAGGCGCAGAAGGGCGTGATGGAGCTGCTGCTGATCAACCATCCGCTGGACTGCCCGGTCTGCGACAAGGGCGGCGAGTGCCCCCTTCAGAACCAGGCCGTCTCGCACGGCCAGGCCGAATCACGGTTCGACGGCAAGAAGCGCACCTTCGAGAAGCCGGTACCGCTCTCCACGCAGGTGCTGCTCGACCGTGAGCGATGCGTGCTCTGCGCCCGCTGCACCCGCTTCTCCAACCAGGTGGCGGGCGACCCGATGATCGAGCTGCTGGAGCGCGGCGCGCTCCAGCAGGTCGGCACCGGTGAGGGCGACCCGTTCGAGTCGTACTTCTCCGGGAACACCATCCAGATCTGCCCGGTGGGCGCGCTGACCTCGGCCGCCTACCGCTTCCGCTCCCGCCCCTTCGACCTGGTGTCCTCGCCGAGCGTGTGCGAGCACTGTGCGGGCGGCTGCGCCACCCGCACCGACCACCGCCGCGGCAAGGTCATGCGGCGCCTCGCCGCGGAGGACCCGGAGGTCAACGAGGAGTGGCTGTGCGACAAGGGCCGCTTCGGCTTCCGCTACGCCCAGCAGCGTGACCGGCTCACCACGCCGCTCGTCCGCAACGAGCGGGGTGTGCTGGAGCCGGCGAGCTGGCCGGAGGCGCTGGAGGCCGCGGCCCGCGGTCTCGTCAAGGGCCGTACCGGCGTCCTCACCGGCGGCCGGCTGACCGTCGAGGACGCCTACGCGTACGCCAAGTTCGCCCGGGTCGCCCTCGACACCAACGACATCGACTTCCGTGCGCGGGCGCACTCCGCGGAGGAGGCCGACTTCCTCGCGGCGCGGGTCGCGGGGCAGGGCAGGGACCTGTCCGGCACCGGAGTCACCTACTCGTCGCTGGAGAAGGCCCCGGCGGTGCTGCTCGCGGGCTTCGAGTCGGAGGAGGAGGCCCCCGGCGTCTTCCTGCGGCTGCGCAAGGCCCACCGCAAGCACGGACAGCGCGTCTTCTCCCTCGCCACGCACGCCACCCGCGGCCTCGAGAAGGCGGGCGGGACCCTGCTGCCCGCGGCCCCCGGCACCGAGACGGAGTGGCTGAACGCCCTCACCTCGGGCACCGGCCTCGACGAGGCCGGCGCGAAGGCGGCACAGGCGCTGCGCGCCGAGGGCGCGGTGATCGTGGTCGGCGAACGGCTCGCGGCCGTGCCCGGCGGTCTCACCGCCGCCGTGCGCGCCTCGGCCGCCACCGGCGCACAGCTGGTGTGGATCCCGCGCCGCGCCGGAGAGCGGGGCGCCGTCGAGGCGGGCGCGCTGCCGTCGCTGCTGCCGGGCGGCCGCCCGGCGACCGACCCGCGGGCCCGTACGGAGACCGCGGAGGTCTGGCGGGTACGTGAACTCCCGCACCGCTACGGCCGCGACACCGGCCAGATGGTCGAGGCCGCGGCCACCGGCGAACTGGGCGCCCTGCTCGTCGCGGGCGTCGAGGTCGCGGACCTGCCCGACCCGGCGCGGGCGCGAGAGGCGCTCGACGCGGTCGGGTTCCTCGTGTCGCTGGAGCTCCGCCCCAGCGAGGTCACCGAACGGGCGGACGTCGTCCTCCCGGTCGCGGCCGTCGCGGAGAAGCCCGGCACCTTCCTCAACTGGGAGGGCAGGGCCCGGATGTTCGAGGCGGCGCTCAAGCCCGAGCAGATGACCCGGACCCTCGCGCCGACCGACGCACGGGTGCTGCACATGCTGGCCGACACGCTCGACGTGCCCTTCGGCCTGCCGGACCTCAGGTCCGTCCGCACCGAATTGGACCGGCTCGGCAGCTGGGACGGCCCCCGGGCCACCGAGCCGGCGCAGAGCGCCGAACCGCTGCCGAGGCCGGGCTCCGGCGAGGCGGTCCTCGCCGGGCACCGGCTCCTGCTCGACCAGGGCCTGCTCCAGCAGGGCGACGAGGCGCTGGCCGGCACCCGGCACGCCGCGGTCGCCAGGCTGTCGGCGGCCACGGCGGCGGAGACCGGCGTCAAGGACGGCGACGAGCTGGAGGTCCGCGGACCGGCCGGCTCCGTACGGCTGCCGCTCCAGGTGAGCGAGATGCCCGACCGGGTGGTGTGGCTGCCGATGAACTCCGTCGGCGGCGGCGTCACCACGGACACCGGGGCACGCCCCGGCGAGCTGGTCCGTATCGCGGCGGCGACGGGCGCGACGGAGGTGGAGGCATGACCGTCCTGGCATTGGAAGACCTGTCGATGTTCGGACGCGACCCCTGGTGGCTCGTCCTCATCAAGGCCGTGTTCTGCTTCGCCTTCCTGATGGTGACCGTGCTCTTCTCCATCGTGTGGGAGCGCAAGGTCGTCGCCTGGATGCAGCTGCGCATCGGCCCGAACCGGCACGGCCCCTGGGGCATGCTCCAGTCGCTCGCCGACGGCATCAAGCTGATGCTGAAGGAAGACGTCATCGTCAAGCGGGCCGACAAGGTCGTCTACGTCCTGGCGCCGATCGTGGCCGCGATCCCCGCGTTCATGGCGATCGCCGTGATCCCCTTCGGCCCGTCCGGCAACGAGGTCTCGATCTTCGGCCAGCGCACCACGATGCAGCTGACCGACCTGCCGATCGCGATGCTCTACATCCTCGCGATCGCCTCCGTCGGCATCTACGGCATCGTGCTCGCCGGCTGGTCCTCCGGCTCGACCTACCCGCTGCTCGGCGGTCTGCGCTCCTGCGCGCAGATGATCTCGTACGAGATCGCGATGGGCGCGGCGTTCGCCTCCGTCTTCCTCTACTCCGGGTCGATGTCGACCTCGGCGATCGTGGAGGCGCAGGCCGACCGCTGGTTCATCATCCTGCTGCCGGTCTCCTTCATCATCTACGTCGTCACGATGGTCGGTGAGACCAACCGCGCTCCGTTCGACATGCCGGAGTCCGAGGGCGACCTGGTCGGCGGCTTCAACACCGAGTACAGCTCCATCAAGTTCGCGATGTTCATGCTGGCCGAGTACGTCAACATGGTCACCGTCTCCGCCGTCTCCGTGACGCTCTTCCTGGGCGGCTGGCGGGCGCCGTACCCGATCTCCACCTTCTGGGAGGGCGCGAACCACGGCTGGTGGCCGATGCTCTGGTTCGTCCTCAAGGTGCAGCTGCTTCTGTTCTTCTTCATCTGGCTGCGGGGCACGCTGCCCCGGGTCCGCTACGACCAGCTGATGAAGCTCGGCTGGAAGGTCCTGATCCCGGTCTCCGTGGTCTGGCTGATGCTGGTGGCGACCGTGCGCGCGCTGCGCAACGAGAACTACGACTTCCAGCAGATCGTGCTGTACGTCGGCGGCGCGGTGATCGCGGTGCTGCTGCTCTCCCTCGTCGCCGACATGTTCCGCGGCCGCAAGGAGAAGGCCGAGGAAGCGGCCGCGCCGCCGCCCCCGGCCTTCGACCCGATGGCGGGCGGGTTCCCCGTACCGCCACTGCCCGGCCAGGAGTTGCCGCCGGTGCCCCGCAGGCGGCCCCGGCACGAGCGTGAGCTGATCGTCAGTGGCGGCCCCAATGACAGTGATGGTCCTCGGGACGGAAAGGAGGCTGACGGTGTCTGAGGAATCCCAGCGCAAGGAATCCGGTGGCAAGGAATCCGAGAGCACGTTCCTGAATCCGGTTGCCGGCTTCGGCGTGACCTTCAAGGCCATGTTCAAGAAGCGGCTGACCGAGCAGTACCCGGAGCAGCAGAAGGTCACGGCGCCGCGCTTCCACGGCCGGCACCAGCTCAACCGCCATCCGGACGGACTGGAGAAGTGCGTCGGGTGCGAGCTGTGCGCCTGGGCCTGCCCGGCGGACGCGATCTATGTGGAGGGCGCGGACAACACCGAGGAGGAGCGCTACTCCCCGGGTGAGCGGTACGGCCGCGTCTACCAGATCAACTACGCCCGCTGCATCCTGTGCGGTCTGTGCATCGAGGCCTGTCCGACCCGCGCGCTGACGATGACGAACGAGTTCGAACTCGCCGACTCGAGCCGCGAGAACCTCATCTACACCAAGGAGCAGCTGCTCGCCGGTCTGGAAGAGGGCATGGTCGACTCGCCTCACGCGATCTACCCCGGCATGGACGAACAGGACTACTACCGGGGCCTGGTCACCGAGGCCGCACCCGGCACGGTCCAGCAGGCCCCCGTCTCCAAGGATCAGCCGCAGGAGGGCGAGTCGAGCTTCGGCGAGGACGAGCCCGCCTCGAAGAAGGTGATCGGCGCATGAACACGCTCGCCGCATCCGTCACCTCCACCGGCGAGGCCGTGCAGTTCTGGGTCCTCGGCACGATCGCCGTGATCGGGGCGCTCTGCACGATCCTGATGAAGCGGGCCGTGCACAGCGCCCTGTGCCTGGCCGGGACGATGATCATCCTCGCGGTGTTCTACCTGGCCAACGGCGCGTACTTCCTGGGCGTCGTACAGATCGTCGTCTACACCGGCGCGATCATGATGCTGTTCCTCTTCGTCGTCATGCTCGTCGGCGTCACGGCCGCCGACTCGCTCAAGGAGACGCTGAAGGGGCAGCGCTGGCTCGCCGCGGCCTGCGGCCTCGGCTTCGGCATCCTGCTGATCGCCGGCATCGGCAACGCGTCCCTGAAGAACTTCAACGGACTGGGCGCCGCCAACTCCGCGCACGGCGGGAACGTCGAGGGCCTCGCGGCCCTCATCTTCACCAAGTACGTCTTCGCCTTCGAGATCACCGGCGCGCTGCTGATCACGGCGGCCGTCGGCGCGATGGTGCTCACCCACCGGGAACGCACCGAGCGGGCCAGGACCCAGCGCGAACTCTCCGAGCAGCGCGTCCGCGAGGGCAAGCATCTGCCTCCGCTGCCCGCGCCCGGTGTCTACGCCAGGCACAACGCGGTGGACATCGCCGGTCTGCTGCCGGACGGTACCCCGTCCGAGCTCACGGTCAACAGGACGCTGCGCGACCGCGGTCAGATCCGGGACGTCTCGACGGAGGCGCTCGACGACCTCAAGGCCCTGGAGCAGCGCTCCGAGGAGCGCCTCGGACGCGACCGGGACTCCCGGGACCGGGACGGACAGGAGGCCAAGCGGTGAATCCGGTCAACTACCTCTATCTCGCCGCCCTGCTGTTCACCATCGGCGCGGCGGGTGTCCTGATCCGGCGGAACGCGATCGTGGTGTTCATGTGCGTCGAGCTCATGCTCAACGCCTGCAACCTCGCGTTCGTCGCCTTCTCCCGTATGCACGGCAATCTCGACGGCCAGATCATCGCGTTCTTCACGATGGTCGTCGCCGCGGCGGAGGTCGTGGTCGGGCTCGCGATCATCGTGTCGCTGTTCCGCTCCCGCCACTCGGCCTCGGTCGACGACGCCAGCCTGATGAAGCTGTAAGGGGTCGGAAGAATCGTGGAGAACCTGATTGCGCTGCTCGTCGCGGCGCCCCTGCTCGGAGCGGCGGTCCTGCTGTGCGGCGGGCGCCGCCTCGACCGGACCGGCCACTGGCTGGGCACTCTGCTCGCCGCCGCGTCCTTCGTGGTCGGCGCGGTGCTGTTCGTCGACATGCTGGGCAAGGGTCCGGAGGAACGGGCCCTGCACCAGAAGCTGTTCAGCTGGATCCCCGTCGAGGGCTTCCAGGCGGACATCGCCTTCCAGCTCGACCAGCTGTCGATGACGTTCGTCCTGCTGATCACCGGTGTGGGCACCCTGATCCACATCTACTCGATCGGTTACATGGAGCACGACGAGCGGCGCCGCCGTTTCTTCGGCTACCTCAACCTCTTCCTCGCGGCGATGCTCCTGCTGGTCGTCGCCGACAACTACCTCCTGCTGTACGTCGGCTGGGAGGGCGTCGGTCTCGCGTCCTACCTGCTCATCGGCTTCTGGCAGCACAAGCCCAGCGCGGCGACCGCGGCGAAGAAGGCGTTCCTCGTCAACCGCGTCGGCGACATGGGCCTGTCGATCGCGATCATGCTGATGTTCACCACCTTCGGCACCTTCGCCTTCGGGCCGGTGCTGGGGGCGACCGGGGAGACCAGCGAGGGCATGCTGACGGCCATCGGCCTGATGCTGCTGCTCGCCGCGTGCGGCAAGTCGGCCCAGGTGCCGCTGCAGTCCTGGCTCGGGGACGCGATGGAGGGCCCGACCCCCGTCTCCGCCCTGATCCACGCGGCCACCATGGTCACCGCCGGTGTCTACCTCATCGTCCGCTCCGGCGCGATCTTCAACGCCGCCCCGGACGCGCAGCTCGCCGTCGTCATCGTCGGCGCGGTCACGCTCCTCTTCGGTGCGATCGTCGGTTGCGCGAAGGACGACATCAAGAAGGCGCTGGCCGGTTCCACGATGTCGCAGATCGGCTACATGGTCCTCGCGGCCGGCCTCGGCCCGATCGGCTATGCCTTCGCGATCATGCACCTGGTGACGCACGGCTTCTTCAAGGCCGGGCTCTTCCTCGGCGCCGGTTCGGTCATGCACGGCATGAACGACGAGGTGGACATGAGGAAGTACGGCGGTCTGCGCAAGTACATGCCGATCACCTTCGTCACCTTCGGTCTCGGCTACCTGGCGATCATCGGCTTCCCCGGCCTGTCCGGCTTCTGGTCCAAGGACAAGATCATCGAGGCGGCGTTCGCCTACGACGACGGGATCCGCGGCTGGATCTTCGGCGGTGTTGCGCTGCTCGGCGCGGGCATCACCGCGTTCTACATGACGCGCGTGATGATCATGACCTTCTTCGGTGAGAAGCGCTGGCAACCTGCGCCCGACCCGGACAAGGACGCGAGTGTCGAGCCCGGCCTCGAGGTGACCCCCGGCGAGATGCCGCACCCGCACGAGTCGCCCAGGTCGATGACGATCCCCATGATCGTGCTCGCCTTCGGGTCGGTCTTCGCGGGAGCGTTCTTCTCCATCGGCGACCGGTTCGCCAACTGGCTCGCCCCGGTGACCGAGTTCGAGCACCCGCACCCGGTGATCAGCGTCCCGGCCATCACGACAGCGACCATGGTCGTCCTGCTGGCCGGCGCTCTGATCGCCTACCTGATGTACGGGCGCCGGCCGGTGCCGGTCACCGCGCCGCGCGGCTCGCTGCTCACCCGGGCCGCCCGCCGCGACCTGCTCCAGGACGACTTCAACCACGTGGTCCTGGTCCGCGGCGGCGAGCACCTCACGCGGTCCCTGGTCTACGTCGACCACAGCCTGGTCGACGGAGTGGTGAACGGCACGGCCGCCTCGTTCGGCGGGCTCTCCGGCCGGCTGCGCAAGCTGCAGAACGGCTACGCCCGCAGCTACGCGGTCTCGATGTTCGGCGGTACGGCGATCCTGATCGCCGCGACCCTGCTGATGAGGGCGGTCTGACATGTCCTTCCCGATCCTGACGGCCACGGCGGTGCTCCCGGCGGTGGGCGCCATCGTCACCGCCGCCGTCCCCGCGGCGCGCAGGACCGCCGCCAAGTGGGTGGCCCTGCTCTTCTCGCTCGCCACGCTGGTCATGGCCGCGATCGTGCTCGTACGGTTCGAGCCCGGCGGCGACCGGTACCAGCTCACCGAATCGCACGCCTGGATCGCCGACTTCGGCGTCCGCTACGAGCTCGGTGTGGACGGCATCGGGGTCGTGATGGTGGCGCTCACCGCGCTGCTGATCCCGTTCGTCATCCTCGCGGGCTGGCACGACGCCGATCCTCTCGAGAACAAGTCGTCACGCTGGCGGCCCACTCAGGGCTTCTTCGCCCTGATCCTCATGGTCGAGGCGATGGTGGTCCTGTCCTTCGAGGCCACCGACGTCTTCCTCTTCTACATCCTGTTCGAAGCCATGCTCATCCCGATGTACTTCCTCATCGGCGGCTTCGGCGACCGCGCCCACTCCGGCACCGACGAGAACGCCGCCGCGCAGCGGTCGTACGCGGCGGTCAAGTTCCTGCTGTACAACCTGGCCGGCGGCCTGATCATGCTCGCCGCCGTCATCGGGCTGTACGTGGTCGCGGGCAGCTTCTCGCTCTCCGAGATCGCGGAGGCCAGGGCGAACGGCTCGCTGGAGATGGCGACCACCACCGAACGGCTGCTGTTCCTCGGCTTCTTCTTCGCCTTCGCGATCAAGGCGCCGCTGTGGCCGCTGCACACCTGGCTGCCCAACGCGATGGGCGAGGCGACGGCTCCCGTCGCCGTGCTCATCACGGCGGTCGTCGACAAGGTCGGCACCTTCGCGATGCTGCGGTTCTGCCTCCAGCTCTTCCCGGAGGCGTCGAAGTGGGCGACCCCGGCGATCATCGTGCTGGCGCTGGTCAGCATCGTCTACGGCGCGCTGCTGGCGGTCGGCCAGCGCGACATCAAGCGCCTGATCGCCTACGCGTCGGTCTCGCACTTCGGCTTCATCATCCTCGGCATCTTCGCCATGACCAGCCAGGGCCAGTCCGGCGCGACGCTCTACATGGTCAACCACGGCCTGTCCACGGCGGCGCTGATGCTGGTGGCTGGCTTCCTGATCTCGCGGCGCGGCTCGCGGCTCATCGCCGACTACGGCGGTGTGCAGAAGGTCGCCCCGGTGCTCGCCGGCACGTTCCTGATCGGTGGCCTGGCCACCCTCTCGCTGCCGGGGCTCGCGCCGTTCGTCAGTGAGTTCCTGGTCCTGGTGGGCACGTTCGCCGCCTATCCGGTGGCCGGGATCATCGCGACCTTCGGCATCGTGCTCGCCGCGCTCTACACCCTCGTCCTCTACCAGCGGACGATGACCGGTCCGGTGAAGGCCGAGGTGCGCGCGATGCCGGACCTCAGGGTGCGTGAACTGGCGGTGGTCGCACCGCTGATCGCCCTGCTGCTCTTCCTCGGTGTCTTCCCGAAGCCGCTGACGGAGATCATCAACCCGGCCGTGGAGCACACGATGTCCGACGTACAGAAGCAGGACCCCCGGCCCGATGTGGAGGCGGCCAAGTGAGCGCTACAGCTGTCCACAGCCTGTGGACAACGGCGGCGGAGGTCGAGCCCCTCGGCAAGATCCCCACGCCCCACATCGAGTACGCACAACTGGCGCCCGTGCTGATCGTCGTCGGCGCGGCCGTCCTGGGCATCCTGGTGGAGGCCTTCGTCCCGCGCAGGGCCCGCTACTACACCCAGTTGTTCCTCACGACCGTCGCGCTCGCGGCCGCCTTCGCCGCGGTCGTCGGGCTCGCGGCCGGCGGGTACGGCACCACCGAGAAGCAGATCGCGGCGATGGGCGCCATCGCCGTCGACGGCCCGGCGCTGTTCCTTCAGGGCACCATCCTGCTGGCCTCGCTGGTGTCGGTGTTCACCTTCGCCGAACGCCGGCTCGACCCGGCGGCGCACGGGAACCGCATCGACTCGTTCGCCGCGGAGGCCGCCGCCGTACCGGGCAGCGAGCACGAGAAGGCCGCGGTCAAGGCGGGGTTCACCACCACAGAGGTGTTCCCGCTCGTGCTGTTCGCGATCACGGGCATGCTGGTCTTCCCGGCCGCGAACGATCTGCTGACTTTGTTCATCGCCCTCGAGGTGTTCTCCCTCCCGCTGTACCTCCTGTGCGCCGTGGCCCGCCGCAAGCGGCTCATGTCGCAGGAGGCCGCGGTGAAGTACTTCCTGCTGGGCGCGTTCTCCTCCGCGTTCCTGCTCTTCGGCATCGCCCTGGTCTACGGCTACGCGGGCTCCGTCTCGTACGCCCGGATCGCGGACGTCGTCGAGGGCAGCGTGCGCACCATCGACCCGGCGCTCGCCGACACCATGGGCAACGACGCGCTGCTGCTGATCGGCGGCGCGCTGATCCTCATGGGCCTGCTGTTCAAGGTCGGCGCGGTGCCGTTCCACATGTGGACGCCGGACGTCTACCAGGGCGCGCCCACCCCGGTCACCGGCTTCATGGCCGCGGCCACCAAGGTCGCCGCCTTCGGCGCGCTGCTGCGGCTGCTCTACGTGGCGCTGCCGGGCCTCGCCTGGGACTGGCAGCCGGTCATGTGGGCGATCGCCATCGTCACCATGCTCGGCGGTGCGATCGTCGCGATCACGCAGACCGACATCAAGCGGCTGCTGGCGTACTCGTCGATCGCGCACGCCGGGTTCATCCTCGCCGGTGTCATCGCCACGACTCCTGAGGGCATCTCGTCCGTCCTCTTCTACCTGCTGGCCTACTCCTTCGTGACGATCGGGGCGTTCGCGGTCGTCACCCTGGTCCGCGACGCGGGCGGCGAGGCCACGCACCTGTCCAAGTGGGCGGGGCTCGGGCGGCGTTCGCCGCTGGTGGCAGCGGTCTTCGCGGTGTTCCTGCTGGCCTTCGCGGGCATCCCGCTGACCTCCGGTTTCGCGGGCAAGTTCGCGGTCTTCAAGGCGGCGGCGGAGGGCGGCGCCGGGGCGCTGGTCGTGGTCGGTGTGATCTCGTCGGCGATCGCCGCGTTCTTCTACATCCGGGTCATCGTGCTGATGTTCTTCAGCGAACCGAAGCCGGAGGGCCCGACGGTGGCGGTGCCGTCGCCGCTGACGATGACGACGATCGGGGTCGGCGTGGCGGTCACGCTGGCGCTCGGTCTCGCACCGCAGTACTTCCTGGATCTGGCGAGCCAGGCGGGCGTGTTCGTCCGCTGACGGACGGCACGTCGAGAAGGTCCGGCGTCTCCTCGGGGGAGAGGCCGGACCTTCGGCGTGTCCTACTGCTCGCGGGGCCGCCGGCGCTTGGTGGTGATCGCCGTCAGATCGAGATCGACGGCGAACGGCACATCGACCTTCATCCGGCCCCGGAAGATCCCGGTGCTGGTGTACTGGCCGGTGTTCGGTTCCAGCTCGAACACGTAGACCACGGCGCGGCCGTTGTCGTTCTCCACGCGCCAGTACACCGGGATGCCGGCCCGGGCGTACTTCAGCGGCTTGGTCTCCCGGTCCCGCGACATCGACTCGGTGGAAACGACCTCGATCGCGAGCCGCACGGTCTCGGCGGGGAAGCGGGTCTGCTCCGGGTCCTGGATCACATGCTCGGGCACGACGATCACATCGGGCTCCGGCCGGTTCTGCCGGTCGATGTCGACGGTGAACTCACGGACGACCTCGAAGTCCTCCGGCGCCAGCGACTGCAGCTGCCACTCGAAGAAGCTCACCGCTCGCGAGTGGAAAAGGGTCTGCGGACTCCACGAAGACGAGGCTCCCGTCGATCAGCTCCGTGTGCGGAGGCAGGTTCGGAAGCTTGTCCAGGTCGTCGGCGGTCCAGCCGCCCACGGGCGGGACCGGCCACTCGGCCCTTCGCGCCGTCGGTTCCACGCTCATCAGTGCTCCCATGGGACGGAGTCTCGCGGGCCTGTCCAGCGTATCGGGCGGAAACGGATCAACACCGGCGCACGTGTGAACGAGTCACCATTGGTTGACGTTCTCGGTCGGGAAGGCCGGGGCGGCACTGTTCCGTGCCGGTGCGACTCGTGCCATCGTGACCAGGATTGGTCTGGACCTGCCATGTCACTGGTGTGAGGGAGCTGCAGGTTGCGCGGCACCACAGTCCTGCCGGGGACGCCCGGCCCCGAACCGCAGCCGGGCGCACTGCCCATGCACCGCCTGGAGGTGCCGATGTCAAACGCGATGCCGTTCGCGATCGGCACCTTCGACACCATCGGCCCCATGTCCCGGGCCGCCTTCCCGCACCGGCACACCTTCTACGAGATCGTGCACGTCACCAGCGGGACCGGCGCCCATGTGGTCGACCTCTTCCGGTGGCGGCTGCGGCCGCCGCACCTGTGCGTCATCGCCCCCGGACAGGTGCACCACTGGGAGGGCGCGACGGGGCTGGAGGGATCCGTCGTGATCTTCACCGAGGACTTCCTGCTCGACCATCCCGGCGACCGGGAGCTGCTGCGGCGCCTGGGGGAGCGGCCCTGGCGGGACCTCGACGAGGCGACCCACGACCGGACCGCCCGGCTGATCGCCGACCTCGACGACGAGTACCGCACCGGCGCCGACGGTTTCGCGACCGTGCTGCGGGCCCTGCTGCACATCCTCGTCGTACGGGCCGCGCGCCTTCCGGAGCCGGCGTCCGCGCCGCCCCTCACCCGGCCCGGCGCTGTGGCGGAGGAGTTCGACCGGCTGCTCGCCCGTAACGACCCCGCCCTGTGGTCGGTGCGGGCGTGTGCCGAGCGCATCGGCGTCAGCGGCGGATATCTCGCGGAGGCGGTCAAGTCGGCCACCGGCAGGACCCCGGGCCGGCTCATCCGCGAGGCCCGCACCCACGAGGCCAAGAGGCTGCTGGCCAGGACGGACCTCACGGTGCGGCAGGTGGCGGCCCGTGCCGGCTTCGCCGATCCGGCGTACTTCTGCCGGTTCTTCAGGCGGGAGACAGGCGTGAGCCCCGGTGACTTCCGGCGCGGCAGGGACGTCGGAGGAGGTATTCACCACGACCACCGGCTCCAGTCCATCGTCCGGCCGCAGCCGCCTGCGTAGTTTCGTTGCCGACCCTCCCGCGCCCCCCACGAAGGAGCAGGCATGGACGGCGACACCGGCACGACCGGGAAACACCCCGAGGAGATCACCACAGAGGACTCACCGGCCCGGCACCCGAGCCGCAAGACGGTGCTGCGGGCGGCGCTCGCCGCGTCCGTGGCGGCGCCGATCGCCCTCGTGGGCGTGCCGGCGCCGGCACGCACCGCCTCGGCGACCGGCGAGTCCCCCGCCCTCACCCCCGAGTGCGACGACGGCGACGACCCGACGCCGCCGCAGATGGAAGGCCCCTACTTCAAGCCGAACTCGCCGCGGCGGTCCTCGCTGCTGGACGCGGGCACCCCGGGCACGCGGCTGACCGTGACCGGCTATGCCTTCGGGTCGGCCTGCCTCCCGCTGAGCGGCGTCCTGCTCGACTTCCGGCAGGCCGACGTCAACGGCGCCTACGACAACGTGGGCTTCCGCTTCCGCGGGCACCAGTTCACCGACGCCCGGGGCGCGTTCTCGCTCACCACGATCGTGCCGGGCCTGTACCCGGGCCGCACCCGGCATCTCCACGTCAAGGTGCAGGCGCCCGGCCGCCCGGTGCTGACCACCCAGCTCTACTTCCCGAACGAACCCCGCAACAACACCGACTCGCTGTTCGATCCGCGGCTGCTGATGACGGTGCGCGACAGCGGCGGCGCTCGGGAGGCGGCCTTCGACTTCGTGCTGAACGTGCCGCAGACACCGGGACCGGGCCCGACCTCACCTCCGCCCGGCGGCACCTGGGCCCTGGGCACGACGTACGCGCCGGGCGCCCGCGTGACCTACGGAGGCGTCACCTATGTGTGCCTCCAGGGGCATCAGGCCCGGCCCGGCTGGGAGCCACCGTCGGTCCCGGCGCTCTGGCGGGCCGAGCGACCACGGCGGGGCGCGGCTGAGGGGGCCGCGCGAAGGTCCGGCACCCCTGAGCCGGGGGGCCGGGCCTTCATCCCTCCCAGGAGGGCGTCAGGGCGCCGGGACGATGCGCCCCGCGACCTCACCGAGCCCGACCCGTACACCGTCCGGGCCCGGGGCCCAGGCCGTCAGCGTGACCACGTCGCCGTCCTCGAGGAACGTCCGCTTGCCTTCCGGCAGTTCGAGGGCGTCGCGGCCGTTCCAGGTGAGCTCGAGCAGCGAACCGCGCTGGTTCACCTCGGGGCCGCTGACGGTGCCGGAGCCGTAGAGGTCGCCCGTACGGAGGGAGGCGCCGTTGACCGTCATGTGGGCCAGCTGCTGGGCGGCCGTCCAGTACATGGTGTCGAACGGCGGCTCCGCGACGACCTGGCCGTTGATCGCCACCGAGATCCGTACGTCGAACCCGCCCGGCTCCTCCTCCGCCGAGTCGTCGAGGTAGGGCAGCAGCTCGACGTCACGGGCGGGCGGGGCGGTCCTGGCAGCGTCCAGTGCCTCCAGCGGGGTCACCCAGGCGGCGACGGACGTGGCGAAGGACTTGCCGAGGAACGGGCCGAGCGGCACGTACTCCCAGGCCTGGATGTCGCGCGCCGACCAGTCGTTGAGCAGGAAGAGGCCGAAGACGTGGTCGCGGAAGTCCGCGAGGGCCACGGGCTTCCCCTGCTCCGAGGGCGTACCGACGAGGAAGCCGACCTCGGCCTCGATGTCGAGCTTCACGGAGGGCCCGAAGACGGGCGCGGGGTCGGTGGGCGCCTTGCGCTGCCCCGAGGGGCGCACGACATCGGTGCCGGAGACCACGACCGTGCCGGACCTGCCGTGGTAACCGATCGGCAGGTGCTTCCAGTTGGGCGTCAGAGGCTCGCCGTCGGGGCGGAAGATCCGGCCCACGTTGGTGGCGTGGTGCTCGCTCGCGTAGAAGTCGACGTAGTCCGCCACCTCGTACGGGAGGTGCATCGTCACGGCGTCCAGCGGGTGCAGCAGCGGCTCTATGTCGGGCCGGTGCGCCGGCACGGTGACCCAGGCGGTGACGGCCCTGCGCACGTCGCGCCACGTCGTACGACCGGCCGCCAGCAGCGGGTTGAGACTCGGCCGGGCCAGCAGTCCGGCATAGGGGGAGCCGAGCGCGTGCGCGGCGGCGCCGACGTCGAGCACGTGGTTCCCGATCCGGACACCGAGCCGCCTGCGGTCGGGTTCGCCGGCCGTGGTGAAGACGCCGTACGGAAGGTTGTGCGGGCCGAAGGGATCGCCCTCGGCGAGATCGAGCGGGCTCTGCTCGGGCATCGGTGCTTGCCTCGCTTTCCACGGATGTGGGTGACACGTTACGTGGCCGCCCCACGGTCATGGCACCGCGCCGGGCAGCCGGTTCAGCCCGCCGGCCGGGAGACGCGCTTCTCCCAGGTGCGGTGGAAGACGATCTCGTCGCCGTGCCGGCACACCAGCTCGTCGGAGGTGACGAAGCCGGCCGCCTCGCGGCTGATCCCGGAGCGTGTCTCGACGCGCACGTCCCAGGCAGCCTCCGGCCGGTGCAGCCGGATCGTCCACTCGGCACGGGCGCGGGCGGACAGCGGGTCGCCGTCCTCGATCGTGTAAGTCTCGTGGCTCTCCTCCGTGTACTCCAGGCCGTCCGGGTGCACATGGGTGCCGCCGCGGTGGGGCGTCGCCGTGAGGGTCCAGCGGCCGGCCGGCACGTCGCGCGTGAGCAGCAGCCGCGGCGGCTGCTCGTCGAGCGTCTGGGGGACGGTGACCGGGGGCGCCGCGGAGTGCTCCGGCTCGGCGAAGCGGACGGGCTCCTCCCGCTCCTGTGCCCCGGGCCGTTGCCGGACCGGCAGGTCGAGCCGGGAGCCCGCCGGGTCGAGGGTGAAGCCCCCGGGGACCGGGTGCGGCCAGATCCACGGCCAGTACGCCGAGGAGACGGCGAGCCGGATGCGGTGCCCCGGTTCGAAGACGTGACAGGCCGCGGACAGCTCGAACGTCACGTCCTCCGCCGCGCCGGCGGGCCAGGGCACCGCACGCTCCGGGCCGCGGCGCGCGGCGAGGTTCAGTGCCCCGCGGGTGACGAGCGTGGAGAGGCCGTCGGGGGCGACGTCGCAGAGCCGCGCCACGACGACCCCGCCCGCGGCGGCGGGGCGCAGCCGCAGGGTGACCCGGGGGCGGCCGAGCACGGTGAGGGCGTCCTCTCCGACGGGGAACTCGAAGCACACCGACCGCGCGTCCTCCTCCCGCTGGTCGGGTGGCAGATCGCCGTCGTGGCCGACCGGCAGGAACCGCCCCGCGTCCGTCCCGGTGCGAAGCGGCGAGTCGACGACGACGGGGCCGCCGCCCAGCGCGTACGGGACGACGGTGTCCCGCGGCGGCGGCCACGTGTCCGTCCCGGTCCAGTGGCCCCGCGAAGGGTCGGCCGTTCCGAGCCGGCACCGCAGCAGCGGCTTTGACAGCACGCCGGTGTCCTTGTCCTTGAGCCAGTGGTCCCACCACCGGAGCGTCTCCTGGAGGAAGCCGATCGCCGGGCCCCGTCCCCGAGGGTGCTCCTGTCCGCGATCCTGATCGGGGTTCCGGTCCGGGTACTGGTGCGGCCATGGCCCGATCAGTCCGCGCACCCGGTCCGCGGGGAGTTCTCCGACCAGCCGCAGGACCGTGTCCCGGTACGGCGTGTGCAGTCCGCTCACGGCCAGCACGGCGGCCCGGACCGCCGCGGTGTCGTCGCTGACGCCGGCGCTGCGCCAGAACTCGTCGCGCAGCGGGTGGGCCAGCCAGGTGGGGGCCGTGGGGGTGAGGGCCTCCAGCCGCGCGAGCCACATCGCGAGCCATCCGTCGCCCGTGTGGAGCGGGTCGGGCGGCCGGGCCGCGAGTGCCAGCCGGCCCGCGGCCGTCGAGTGCAGCCCCTGGGCGGCGACGGCGCCGCCGGCGTAGGGGCCGTCGTTGTCGTACGGGTCGTCGCTCGCGTCCACGACCACCACCGCCCGCAGCGGTTTTGGCGCGAGTGCCGCGATCCGCAGCGCGCTCCGGCCGCCCGTGCCGATCCCGAACATGCCGACCCGGCCGCTGCACCACGGC
The DNA here is from genome assembly GCF_052068155.1 of Streptomyces sp. OZ13. Taxonomy (NCBI): domain Bacteria; kingdom Bacillati; phylum Actinomycetota; class Actinomycetes; order Kitasatosporales; family Streptomycetaceae; genus Streptomyces; species Streptomyces sp. OZ13. Next base: position 110,348 of record NZ_JBQHCZ010000012.1, read on the forward strand.
TGCCGGGACAGCCACTCGATCACCGCGACGCCGTCGGCGAGCTCGACCGCGTCGTACTCCCCGCCGGGGACGCCGCCGCTGTTCCCGTGGCCGCGTACGTCGACCCGCACGGAGGCGTAGCCGTGGCCCGCGTACCAGGGGTGGCGTTCACCGTCGCGGACGGCCGTCGCGTCGGTGAGCCGGTGCGGCGCGTACTCGAGCAGCGCGGGCACGGGCTCGTCGGTGACCGGCCGCCACACCCGCGCGTACAGATCGACGGGTCCGCCGGCGTCCGCTGAGTCCGCGGGAATCCCCGGCGGTCCGGGCAGCGTGATGCGGAGATCCGTGTGGACGGTTTCGTACGGGAAGTCGGTACGGATACGCATGGCGGGACCTCGGCGGCGCGTGAGGGGCGGTGGTCCGACGGTAACCGTCAAATGGTTCATTTCCTACCATTGAGTCTGATCGCGAACATACCGGGGGTGGCGGGAAGGCGCTCATGGTGATCGAAAGGCGACCGGATACGCTGACTTGAGTGAATCCAGCGACACATCGACAATCCGTGTGATCGTCATCAGACAGGAGATCTCCTCGTGACCGTCGTCGAGCCGTTCGGGCTGAGCGTGCGGGACCAGGCTCTTGAGGCCGATGTCCGGACCGGGTTGTCGGCCGTCGAGGCGGGCCTGCTCGATGCCACCAAGAGCGAGGTCCCGTTCATCACGGAGGCCGCCCAGCACCTGGTGCGGGCCGGCGGCAAGCGTTTCCGGCCGCTGCTCGTGATGCTGGCGTCCCAGTTCGGCGACCCGTACGCGCCGGGGATCGTGCCCTCCGCCGTGGTCGTCGAACTCACCCATCTCGCGACGCTCTACCACGACGACGTCATGGACGAGGCGGACGTGCGGCGCGGCGTGGACAGCGCGAACAGCCGCTGGGGCAACTCGGTGGCCGTCCTGACCGGCGACTTCCTCTTCGCCCGTGCCTCCCACATCCTGGCCGACCTCGGCCCGGAGGCCGTGCGCATCCAGGCGGAGGCGTTCGAGCGGCTGGTGACGGGACAGATCCTGGAGACCGCGGGGCCCCGCGACGGCCGTGACCCGGTGGACCACTACCTCGACGTCATGGCGGGCAAGACGGGCTCGCTCGTCGCCGTCTCCGTACGCTTCGGCGCGATGATGGCCGGGGCCGACGAGCGGGTCGTCGACACCCTCACCCAGTACGGCGAGCGGCTCGGTGTCGCCTTCCAGCTCGCCGACGACGTGCTCGACATCGCCTCCGACTCCCACGAGTCCGGCAAGACCCCCGGCACCGATCTGCGCGAAGGGGTCCCCACGCTGCCGGTCCTGCGGCTGCGCGCCATGGCGGACGCCGACGGCCGGCCGGAGGACCTCGAGCTCGTGGCGCTCCTCGAGAGCGACCTGACGGACGACGACCGGCACGCGGAAGCACTGCGGCGGCTGCGTGAGCACCCCGCGCTCGAGCAGGCCCGCAAGGACACCGTGCGGTACGCCCAGGAGGCGCGGGCGATGCTCGCCCCGCTGCCGGACTGCTCGGCCAAGGCCGCCCTGGAAGAGCTGTGCGACGCGGTGGTCCACCGCGCCGGCTGATCCGGTCACGCCGACGAACCCCCTACGGGACGGGTGAGTTGCCGGGGCTCCTTCTCATCCCAGAGGGGTAGAGGAAGTTGCGCCCGCGGTCTGACGCTTCCGTCCGGCCGATTTGGTCATATGGAGAGCACCACCCCTGACCAACCACGGAGGTAGGGCACACCATGGCACCGAACGACAGCACACGGACCACCGAAGAGGCCAAGGACCTCGCGGCGGGGCGTCGCAAGACGGCCCGCTACCTCGTCCCGGTCGCGGTGGCCGGTGTGGCGGCCGCGACCATCGGGCTCGTCCCGGCGCTCGCTGCCTCCGGTGACCCCGATCTGCCGAAGATCAGCGCGCAGGAACTCATCGAGAAGATGGCCGCGTCGGAGACCCAGCAGCTCTCCGGCACCGTCAAGATCAACACCGACCTCGGGCTGCCGTCCTTCGGCGGTCTCGCCGGTTCGCTCGCCGGCGGAGGCGGTCAGGGCGAGGACTCCTCCGCGGCTCCCGACGCCAAGCTGACCGAGCTCGCCACGGGCACCCACACCCTGCGGATCGCGGCCGACGGCCCCGACCGGCAGAAGGTGTCCATTCTGGAGGACTCCTCCGAGTACAGCCTCATCCACAACGGCGACGACGTATGGGGCTACGACAGCGCCTCGAACGAGGTCTACCACGCCGAGGGCGACGGACAGCGCGAGGGCGAGGACGGCAAGGACCGCCGGACGCCGGACGACCTGCCCACCACCCCCAAGGACCTCGCCGACGAGGTGCTGAAGGCCGCTGACGGCACGACGTCCGTCACCGTCGACGGCACGTCCCGGGTCGCCGGGCGCGACGCGTACAAGCTGGTCCTCAAGCCCAAGCAGGAGGGCTCGACGGTCGGCTCGATCACCATCGCGGTGGACGCGAAGAACGGCGTCCCGCTGAAGTTCACCCTCAACCCGAGCAGCGGCGGCAAGGCCGTGGTCGACGTGGGCTTCACCAAGGTCGACTTCTCCCGGCCGGCCGCCTCCACGTTCGACTTCACCCCGCCGAAGGGCGCCAAGGTGACCGAGGCGGACGAGTCGGCGGACGGCAAGGGAACCCGGGCGCCCAAGGGCCACGAGGAGTTCGAGGGCCTCGGGGACATGGGCGGCGGTCTCGACGTGATCGGCGAGGGCTGGACGTCCATCGCCAAGATCGAGGGACCCGGAGCCGGCCGGGACGCCGACGCGAAGAAGAACGAGAAGGGCGACGTCCCGCCGGAGGCACAGCAGTTCCTCGACGCCCTCGGGGACAAGGTCGAAGGCAAGTTCGGCTCCGGCACGGTCTTCAAGACCCGCCTGGTCAACGCCCTGATCACCGACGACGGCACGGTCTACGTCGGCGCCGTGACCAAGGACGCCCTGGTGAAGGCCGCGAACGAGGGCAAGTAGCAGGCCGTACCGGCCGGGCGGCGCACCGCCGGCCGGTACGGACCACCAGCAGGTATCACCCCGGCCGTCCGCCCCGTCGTACGCTCCGTGCGGCGGGGCGGACGTCCGACCGGGCGGACACGGACGAACGGGAGAGTCGATGACCGCCGTCATCGAGACACGCGGGCTCACCAAGCGCTACCGGGGCGGCCGGCCGGCGGTCGACCGGCTCGACCTCAGCGTGCCGGCAGGCAGCGTCTTCGGTTTCCTCGGGCCCAACGGCTCGGGAAAGACCACCACGATCCGCATGCTCATGGGCCTCATCGGGCCCACCGCCGGCACGGCCACGGTCCTCGGCCTGCCCATGCCCCGCTCGGCCGGCTCCGTGCTTCCGCACGTCGGCGCACTGATCGAGGGCCCGGCGCTGTACGGGTTCCTCAGCGGCCGGGACAACCTGCTGCGCTACGACTCGGCCGATCCGGCCGCCGATCCCCGTACCCGCGAGGCGCGGGTGGCGTCCGCGCTGGAACGGGTGGGGCTGACCCAGGCGTCCGGCAAGAAGGCGAAGGCCTACTCCCTCGGCATGAAACAGCGCCTGGGCCTGGCCGCGGCGCTGCTCCGGCCGCGGAAGCTGCTGGTGCTGGACGAGCCGACGAACGGCCTGGATCCGCAGGGCATGCGGGAGATCCGCACCCTGGTGAGGGAACTGGCCGCGGACGGCACCACCGTCTTCCTCTCCTCGCACCTGCTGGACGAGATCGAGCAGGTCTGTACCCACGCGGCGGTGATGGCCCAGGGACGCCTGATCACCCAGGGCCCGGTGGCGGAGCTCGCGGCAGGGGCCAGAGGGCGGCTCGCCGTCCTCACACCGGACCCGGCGGAGGCGGTCCGGATCCTCACGGAGCACGGCCTCACCGGTGTGGTCCGGGAGGGAGAACGGGTGACGGCGGAACCTCCGTCGGACGAGGCGGAACTGGCCGGGCTCAACGCCGCACTGGTCCACGGCGGTGTACGGGTACGGGGTTTCGGGGTGGCACGCGCCTCCCTGGAGGACGCGTTCGTGGCACTGACCGGGGAGGGCTTCGATGTCGCAGGCTGAGACCGCCGAGCCGGTGGAGAAGGCCGAGCCGCCGGAGAGCCCGACGGCCGCCGGGCCGCCGGGCTCTCCGGCGGCCGGTCCCTTCCGTCCACCCCACCTGTTCCGCCGGCCGGGCCTGTTCCGTTCAGAGCTGACGCTCACCTTCCGCCGCTGGCGCAGCCTGGCCCTGCTGGGGGTGCTGGCCGCCGTGCCGGTGCTCATCGGCGTCGCCGTGAAGATCGAGACGAGCGACGGCGGCGCGGTGGGCGGCGGGGGTGCCCCCGACGGCGGCGCCGGGGTCGCCTTCGTCTCCCAGATCACCAACAACGGGCTGTTCCTTGTCTTCGCCGCCCTGGCGGCGACCCTGCCGTTCTTCCTGCCGATGGCGGTCGGGGTCGTCGCCGGAGACGCGGTCGCGGGCGAGGCGAGCGCCGGCACCCTGCGCTACCTGCTGGTGGCGCCCGCCGGACGTGCCCGGCTGCTGCTCGTCAAGTTCGCCGCCGTCATGGCCTTCTGCCTGGCGGCCACGCTGACGGTGGCTCTGTCGGCGCTCGCGGTGGGGCTGTTGCTCTTCCCGGCCGGTGATGTCACGACCATCTCGGGCGTTCCCGTCCCGTTCACGGAGGGGCTGTGGCGGGCCGTGCTGATCGCGGCGGTCGTCGCGGGATCGCTGGTGGGACTGGCCGCGATCGGCCTGTTCGTGTCGACGTTGACGAGCAGCGGCATCGCGGCGATGGCGACCACGGTGGGGCTGCTGATCACCGTGCAGATCCTTCAGTCGGTCCCGCAACTGGACGCCGTCCACCCGTATCTCTTCACGCACCACTGGATGTCCTTCGCGGACCTGATGCGCGAACCGTTCCTGTGGGACGGGGTGCTGCGGAACCTGGGCCTTCAGGCGGTGTACGCGGCGGTGTTCGGCTCGGCGGCGTGGGCCCGTTTCACCTCGAGGGACATCACGTCCTGAGCCCGGCGCGCCCCGGACCGTACGACGACCGCATGCGCGTGCCCGGGAAGCCGGAGGCACGCGCATGCGGCAGGTCGCTGGTGACGGCCCGCCGGCGGCGGGGTCAGAAGGTCAGTTTCCAGCTGTCGACGTACCCGGTGTCGTAGCGCGCGACGTCCTGGACGCGCAGCTTCCAGTCGCCGTTGGCCGCTTCGGTGGACGCGTCCACGGTGTACGTGGTGATGACGTTGTCCGCGGAGTCGCTGCCGCTCGAGTTCTTCAGCCGGTAGGCCGTGCCGTCGGGTGCCACCAGGTCCACGACCAGGTCGCCGCGCCAGGTGTGCTTGATGTCCACGCCGACCCTGAGCGCGGCGGGCGCGTTGCCGGTGCGGCCGGTGACGGACACGGTGGACGTGACGGCGGCGCCGGCGTCAGGGACGGCGACGTCGGTGGTGTTCTCGTACAGCTCGCCGGGAGGCTCCGTCGTTCCCGCGGACAGCGTCCACAGCGCGTGGGCGACCGCGTCGCTGTTGCGGTCCAGTGCGGTGTCGTTGATGTTCGACAGGGAGTCGCACGAGGAGTGGTAGCAGCGGTCGAAGGCCTGACCGGCCGTGCCGCCCCACTTCTGGGCCTGGGCGCTGGTCTTCGTGCGGCTCGCGCCGGTGAACAGTCCGCCGACCGGTATGCCCACGTTCTTGAACGACGCATGGTCCGAGCGGCCGTCGCCCTCGGTCTCGATCTCGGTGGGGACCCCGAGGCCCGCGAAGTAGCTCTTGAAGGTCTGCTCGATCGTCGGGTCGTCGTCGTAGACGAAGTAGCCCGGGTTGGGGGAGCCGATCATGTCGAAGTTCAGATAGCCGGAGATCTTCGAACGCTCCGTCGACGGCAGGCTGTTGACGTAGTGCTTCGAGCCGACCAGCCCCAGCTCCTCCGCTCCCCACCAGCCGAAGCGCAGATGCTTCGCGGGCTGGAGCTGGGCGCGGGAGACGGCGAGCGCGGCCTCCAGCACGGCCGCGGAACCGGAGCCGTTGTCGTTGATGCCGGCGCCGGAGCTGACGGAGTCGAGGTGCGCGCCGGCCATCACCGTGCGGTTGACGTCACCGCCGGGCCAGTCGGCTATCAGGTTGTAGCCGGTGGTGCCGTTGTAGCTGAACTGCTGGACGGAGGTGGTGAATCCGGCAGCGTCCAGCTGGGCCTTCACATAGTCGACGGAGGCCTTGTAGCCGGCCCGGCCATGGGCCCGGTTGCCGCCGTTCTCGGTGGCGATCGTCTGGAGGCGGTTCAGGTGCGCCTTGACGTTGGCGAGCGGTATGTCGGGTGCCGCGAGGGCGGACACCGGGGCCGCGGGAGCGGCGGACGCCGTGGGCGCGCCGGACGCGAGCAGCCCTGCCAGGGCGAACGCGGCGGCCACGGCGGAACATCTGGGAACGGAGAGCTTCATGTGGGGGCTCCGGATTCCGTACGGGGACAGGACGGAACGTGCGTGACGCCCCGGGGTTGGCGGTCCCCGGGGCGCTGGAGCGTGCTTGTCGAACGCGATGCGTGTGCTTGTGCGTTGTGCGTGCTGATGTTCAGTGACGATCTGACAAGGCGTCAAGGGCGGAAATCGGTCATGACCGTTCGCTCAACGGACATGCGCGGGCCCGCCCCCGGACGTTCCCCGGACACCTGGTGGACGGTCACTGGACGCAGAACTCGTTGCCCTCCGGGTCGCTCATCACCACCCATTGCCCGCCCTGCTCGTTCACCCGGCGAAGCGCGGTCGCCCCCAGCGACTCCAGCCTCGCGGTCTCCGCCTCCATCTCCCCCGGGGCGGAGTGCAGATCGATGTGGACCCGGTTCTTCACCGTCTTCGGCTCCGGCACCCGCTGGAACAGCACACGGCGGCCGAGCCCGGCGTCGCTCACCTTGTCGTGGTCGTCGTCCGGATGCCGGACCGCGGCCAGATCGCGCCACGCGCGGCGACCGCGGGTTTCCAGGGTCGCCTCCGCCGGCGCCGCGCCCTGCGCGAGGAGTTGCTCGATGAGTGTGCTGTGGTCCTCGACCACGTAGCCGAGGGCTTGCGCCCAGAAGTCGGCCTGAGCGTGCGGATCCGCGGAGTCGATCACGAGCTTCCAATGCAGCGTCATGAAACCAGTTATAGTGGTTACATGGTGAACAGGGCAACGGACACGCCGGGCATGCTGCTGGAACCCCCCTCCGGCGGCGCGTTCCGCTTCGACCCGGGCGCGCTGTGCCTGGAACTGCTCACCACCGGCGGCCCCGGCAGCCTCGCGGGCTACGAGGTTCTGCACGACCCGGCCGCGCTGCTGCGCTGGGTGGCGGCCTGCCGGCTGCCCGGGGAGTTGCGCCTGAGCGTGGACGACGCGGGGGTGGCCGCCGCCCGCACCCTGCGGAACGCCGTGTGGGGCATGGCCGCCGCGACGGCGCACGGCGACGCCATGGACCCTGCCGACGTGTCCGTGGTCAACGCGGCGGCCGCGGCCCCCGCGCTGGTGCCCCGTATCGGCGCGGACGGATCGAGACAGTGGTCGCCGGACGCGACGGCCGGGCAGTTGCTCTCCACCGTGGCCCGAGACGCCGTGGACCTTTTCACCGGTCCGTACGCGCACCGGGTCCGTGAGTGCGGATCGCACGACTGCCGGCTGGTCTTCGTCGACACCTCACGGCCGGGGCGCCGCCGTTGGTGCGCGATGGAGCGGTGCGGCAACCGCAACAAGGTACGGGCACACCGCGCCCGCCACTCCGAAGATGACCGATGAACGGCGACAGCCGCGGCAGTCGGCCCCAGGGGGCGTTCTGCGACCGATGTCACGTCTGGGGGCGACCGTTCTGCGTCTAACGTGTAGGGATGGACGCCCTGCCCCACAGCGGGCCGCCCGGCTGCCCGCTGGTCGGCGTTGCCGCCACATACATGCCCCGGCTCTCGGAGTTCTCCTTCGAACCGGGGCTTGTCGCTGCCGTCGACCAGCACGCGGCGGCGGTGCGAGATGCCCTGATGCCGCTGGTCCCCGGCCCCCGCCGGGCGCCCCGCGAGGAGTCGGCCGGCATGGTGCGGCGGGAGGATCTCGCGGACTACGTCCTGGGGTTCACCGACTGGCTCGCGGAGACCGACTGGTCGGAACCGGTCGGCTACGACTTCGCGACGCTGCGGCTCACCGCCGTCTGCTGGCTGATCCGCGAGCACGACCTGCTGGCCGGCTGATCCGGCAGCGCGATCTGCTGGGCACCTGATCCCCCGATCGCGACGTGCCGGGCCATGAGCCGCGAGCACGACCGGCCGAGCCGTGAGCGGCGGGCAGAACCGGCCGGGTGCCGGTCCGGGAGCTTGGCCTGCTGGTGATCCGTGAGCAGGACCTGCTGAGCCATGAGCGGCGGGCAGGACCTGTTGGGCCGTGACATGTCGGCGTGAGCGGCGGCAAGGCCTGCCGGCCGCTGGTCCCGGAGTAGGCCTGCCGGGCCGGGATTCGTGAGGGTGACCCGCCGGGACGTGCCGCGGGCGCTTCCTGGCGGCCGGTGACCGGCGAGGAAGCGTCCGGATTCGTCCCGCGCCCGTCACATGGGGTCGCGGCCGTTGCCCAGCGGCGGCTGCGGACCGGAGTCCGGGCCGCGGCCCCGGTCGCGCCGTTGCTCCGGGCCGGGCTCCCGCCCGAAGTCGGGACCTTTGCCCTGGCGGCCCGCCTCCTGGCTGCCCATGTCCGGTCGCGCCGCCTGCCGCTCGCCCGCGGGCTGGCCCGCGGCGGCGTCGGCACGACCGCGCTGGTAGGCGCTGATGGTGTCCTTGGCGCGGCCCGACTCGGCCTCGGCAGTCGCGAGCCACCGCTCCCAGCGTTGCCGCATCGGACCGATGAGGCCGCCGCCGACGCCGACGATCAGGATGCCCGCCATCGCGGCGAGCGCAGCCCAGAGCACCGGACCGGTGACCGAGGTCGCGATCTGGGCCTGGCTGAGCGCGGCGATCACGCCGAGCCCCACGATGAATGCCCAGGCGATCGTCCCGAGCATCCGGCCGTAGGAGGTCCCGGACAGGGCGCCCTGGATGATGTCGCGGACGGCACGCGCGATGGCCATGGCCACGACGACGATGACACAGGCGACGATGGCCTTCGGGATCCAGGAAACCGCCCCGTTGATCATGTTGCTGATCGGGTTCGGTCCGAACACCCCGAAAGCCAGTTGCAGGGCGACCAGCAGGATCGCGTAGTAGAGGATCTTGCTGATGATCCCCGTGGCGTCGTAGTTCGAGTTCCTGAGGGTGTTCGAGAGACCGCTGCGCTCCGACATCCGCTCGAAGCCGACCTTGCGCAGCAGTTTGTCGGCCACCTTGGCTATCGCCTTGGCGATGAACCAGCCGATGACCAGGATCGCCAGAAAAGCGATGAACTTCGGGATGAACTTGGCCACGGCGGACCACGCGTCGCTGAGGCCTTGGCCGAAGTCGACCGATAGCGCGAGGGGTTGCTGCATGGCGCACTCACTCCGCTCTGTGGACTACCGCGGTCCGTCCGACCGGGGCCTGGACTTCCGGTGGTAGCACCGGTCGGCAGGTCCCGGCCTGCGCCGGGAGCGGGAGCTGCGCCGTTCGAGTGGTTATTGGTCCTCGTGGGCGGGGCCCGGCCGCATGACGCGGCCGGGGCGTGTAAGGCGCTGCCCGTATCAGGAGGCGGGCCCGTCCGCGGCGCGGGCCGCGGCAGCGCCGGCATGTCCGGTGGTGACGGGCGCCGCGCCGGAGGCGGCCGCCTGGGCCGCCAGCCGCAGGGCTTCGGCCTTGTTGCGGCGCGCGGTGCGCAGCGCGTCCCAGGTCAGGCAGGTCAGGGCCAGCCACACCAGGGCGAAGCCCGCCCAGCGCTCCGCCGGCATGGCCTCGTGGAAGTAGAGGATGCCCAGCAGGAACTGGAAGACCGGGGCCAGGTACTGGAGGAGCCCCAGCGTGGAGAGCGGGACCCGGATCGCCGCGGCGCCGAAGCAGACCAGCGGTACGGCCGTCACCAGACCGGTCGCGGCGAGCAGCGCCGCGTGCCCGGCGCCGTGGGGGCCGAAGGTCGCGGAGCCGTCCGCGCCCAGCCAGACGAGGAACGCCATCGCCGGCAGGAACTGGACGGCGGTCTCGGCGGCCAGCGACTCCAGCCCGCCGATGTTGACCTTCTTCTTCACGAGTCCGTACGTGGCGAAGGAGAAGGCGAGTGTCAGCGAGATCCATGGCGGCTGCCCGTAGCCGATGGCCAGGACCAGCACCGCGGCGAGGCCGATACCGACCGCGGCCCACTGTGCGGGGCGGAGCCGTTCCTTCAGGAGCAGCACGCCCATGGCGATGGTGACCAGCGGGTTGATGAAGTAGCCGAGCGAGGCCTCGACGACATGGCCCGAGTTCACGGACCAGATGTAGAGGCCCCAGTTGACCGTGATCACCGCGGCGGCAAGGGCGATGAGCCCCAGCTTGCGTGGTTCCCGGACCAGTTCGCGTATCCAGCCCCACCGCCGGAGGGCCAGGAGGGCGATGCCCACGATGGCGAGGGACCAGACCATCCGGTGGGCGAGGATCTCCATGGCGCCGGACGGCTTGAGCAGTGGCCAGAAGAGCGGGACCAGGCCCCACATCCCGTAGGCACCGATCCCGTACAGCAGTCCTGCCCGCTGTTCCTTGTCCGACTTCACTGACCCTCCCGCCGTGCGCGCGCGTCCCTCGAAGAAGGTACGCCCGGCAGGGGCGGGATGTCATGCCCGTATCGCCATACGGTCATGACGGATCTTGGTGAGGGGCCGGTCGGATCAGACGCCGGTCAGCGCCGCCGAGATCGTGTCGGCAAGCGGCGTGGTGGGCCGTCCGGCGAGCCGGGCCAGGTCGCCGGTGGTCCGCGCCAGAAGGCCGCGCGCGATGGCCGCGTCGACGTCGACGAGGATGCGGGCGAACGGCTCCGGCACGCCCGCCCCGGTGAGAATCGACAGATGGGTCTCGGCCGGGACCTCGTTGTAGGTGATGGTGCGGCCGGTCTGCCGCGTCAGTTCGGCCGCGTACTCGGCCAGTGACCATGCCGTGTCACCGCTCAGCTCGTACGCCCGGCCCAGGTGTCCTTCGCCGGTCAGCACGGCCGCGGCGGCGGCCGCGTAGTCGGCGCGCGTGGCGGAGGCGATCCGGCCGTCACCGGCGCTGCCGACGACCGCCCCGTGCTCCAGGACGGAGGGGAGGGCGGCGGTGTAGTTCTCCGTGTACCAGCCGTTGCGCAGGAAGGTGTACGGGACGCCGGAGTCGAGGATCAGCTGCTCGGTCGCCCGGTGCTCGGCAGCCAGGTCGAAGTCCGCGTCGGGCCCGCCGAGGACGCCGGTGTACGCCAGCTGGGCGACGCCGGCCGCCTTCGCCGCCTCGATCACCACGGTGTGCTGCGGCACCCGGCGGCCCACCTCGCTGCCGGAGACGAGCAGGACGCGATCGCCGGGGCGGAAGGCCCCGTCGAGAGTGGCGGGCTCGTCGTAGTCGGCGACGCGCAGCTCGACCCCGCGGTCGGCGAGGTCCGCGCCCTTCTCCTTGTCGCGGACGACGGCGGCGACCCGCTCGGCGGGGACGGTGGCGAGCAGTTCGTCGACGACGAGACGGCCGAGGGCTCCGGTGGCACCGGTCACGACGATGTTCATGTGGGGTTTCTCCGTTTCACGGGGGGCGTGCTCCGGATCGACCCTAGGGAACTCACTAACTATTCGTAAGTACCCACTTTGAAGTAAGGTACTGGTATGGCTGTAAGTGATGACCGGCTCCGCGTCCCCGATGTGAACCGCGAGATGTGCCCGTCCCGGCTGATCCTCGAGCACGTCACCAGCCGGTGGGGAGTCCTCGTGCTGGCCGCTCTGCTGGAGCGCTCGTACCGCTTCAGCGAACTGCGCAGGGAGATCGGCGGGGTCAGCGAGAAGATGCTCGCCCAGACCCTCCAGACGCTGGAGCGCGACGGCTTCGTGCACCGTGACGCCAAGCCCGTCATCCCGCCCCGCGTGGACTATTCGCTCACCCCGCTCGGCAAGGAGGCCGCCGACCAGGTGTGGGGGCTGGCCCGCTGGAGCGAGCGGCGGGTGACGGACGTGGAGGCGGCGCGCGTCTCGTACGACGACGAGAAGGCACGCGCCGCCGCCTCCCTGTGAGGCCCGACGATCGTCAGCCGACGACCGTCCAGGTGTCGTTGCCGGTGAGCAGGGCGGCCAGGTCGCCCTTGCCGTGCTGTTCGACGGCGGTGTCGAGCTGTTCGGCCATGAGCGTGTCGTAGACCGGGCGCTGAACACTGCGGAGCACACCGATCGGGGTGTGGTGGAGCGTGTCCGCGTCGGCGAGCCGCGAGAGCGCGAACGCCGTGGTCGGGGACGCCGCGTGCGCGTCGTGGACCAGGATGTCCGACTCGTTCTCCGCCGTGACGGCCACCACCTCGAGGTCGCCGGTGGACCGGTTGCGGACCACGCCCTTGCCGCCCTCGGCGCCGAAGCGGATCGGCTGCCCGTGCTCCAGCCGGATGACCGCGTCCTGCGCCTGCTCCTTGTCCTTGAGGACTTCGAAGGCGCCGTCGTTGAAGATGTTGCAGTTCTGGTAGATCTCGATCAGCGCCGTGCCCTGATGGTCCGCGGCCTGGCGCAGCACCTCGGTGAGGTGCTTGCGGTCGGAGTCGACGGTACGGGCGACGAACGAGGCCTCCGCGCCGATCGCCAGCGACACCGGGTTGAACGGGGCGTCGAGGGAGCCCATCGGCGTTGACTTGGTGATCTTGCCCAGTTCCGACGTGGGGCTGTACTGGCCCTTGGTGAGCCCGTAGATCCGGTTGTTGAACAGGAGGATCTTCAGGTTGACGTTGCGGCGCAGGGCGTGGATGAGGTGGTTGCCGCCGATGGACAGCGCGTCACCGTCGCCGGTGACCACCCAGACGGACAGATCACGGCGGGACGAGGCCAGGCCGGTGGCGATGGCGGGGGCGCGGCCATGGATGGAGTGCATCCCGTAGGTGTTCATGTAGTACGGGAAACGCGACGAGCAGCCGATGCCGGAGACGAAGACGATGTTCTCCTTCGCCAGCCCCAGTTCCGGCATGAAGCCCTGCACGGCCGCGAGGACGGCGTAGTCGCCGCAGCCGGGGCACCAGCGCACTTCCTGGTCGGACTTGAAGTCCTTCATGGACTGCTTGGCCTCGGCCTTGGGCACCAGCGAGAGCGCCTCAGTCATTGATGGCCTCCTGGAGGACGTGGGCGAGCTGCTGCGCCTTGAACGGCATGCCGTTGACCTGGTTGAACGAGCGTGCGTCGACGAGGTACTTCGCCCGGACGAGGCCGGCGAGCTGGCCGAGGTTCATCTCGGGCACGACGACCTTGTCGTACTGCTTCAGCACCGTCCCGAGGTTCTTCGGGAACGGGTTGAGATGGCGCAGATGCGCCTGGGCGATCGGGGTGCCGGTGGTGCGCAGCCGGCGCACCGCCGCCGTGATCGGCCCGTAGGTGGAGCCCCAGCCCAGGACGAGGGTGCGCGCGCCGTCGGGATCGTCGACGTCGAGGTCGGGGACCTCGATGCCGTCGATCTTGGCCTGGCGGGTGCGGACCATGAAGTCGTGGTTGGCCGGGTCGTACGAGATGTTGCCGGTGCCGTCCTGCTTCTCGATGCCGCCGATACGGTGCTCCAGGCCCGGGGTGCCCGGCACCGCCCAGGGGCGGGCCAGGGTGTGCGGGTCGCGCTTGTAGGGCCAGAACACCTCTGTGCCGTCGGCCAGTTCGTGGTTCGGGCCGGTGGCGAACTGCACCCGCAGATCGGGCAGCTCGTCGACGTCCGGGATGCGCCACGGCTCCGAGCCGTTGGCGAGATAGCCGTCGGAGAGCAGGAACACCGGCGTCCGGTACGTCAGCGCGATCCTCGCCGCGTCCAGTGCCGCGTCGAAGCAGTCCGCGGGTGTGCGCGGCGCGACGACCGGCACCGGCGCCTCACCGTTGCGCCCGTACATGGCCTGCAGCAGATCCGCCTGCTCCGTCTTCGTCGGCAGCCCGGTCGAGGGACCACCACGCTGGATGTCCACCACCAGCAGCGGCAGCTCGAGCGAGACCGCGAGCCCGATGGTCTCCGACTTGAGCGCCACACCGGGACCGGAGGTCGTCGTGACGGCGAGAGAGCCGCCGAACGCGGCGCCCAGCGCCGCCCCGATCCCGGCGATCTCGTCCTCGGCCTGGAAGGTGCGCACGCCGAAGTTCTTGTGCTTCGACAGCTCGTGCAGGATGTCGGAAGCGGGGGTGATCGGGTAGGAGCCCAGGTAGAGCGGCAGGTCCGCCTGCTTGCTCGCCGCGATCAGCCCGTACGACAGGGCCAGGTTCCCGGAGATGTTGCGGTACGTGCCCGTCGGGAACGCCGTGCTCGCCGGGGCCACCTCGTAGGAGACCGCGAAGTCCTCCGTGGTCTCGCCGAAGTTCCAGCCGGCCCGGAACGCCGCGATGTTCGCCTCGGCGATGTTCGGCTTCTTGGCGAACTTCTGCCGCAGGAAGCTCTCCGTACCCTCCGTGGGACGGTGGTACATCCAGCTCAGCAGCCCGAGCGCGAACATGTTCTTGCTGCGCTCGGCCTCCTTGCGGGACAGCCCGAAGTCCTTCAGGGCCTCGATCGTCAGCGTCGTCAGCGGCACCGGATGGACGCTGTAGCCGTCGAGCGACCCGTCTTCCAGCGGCGACGTCTCGTAGCCCACCTTCGCCATGGCCCGCTTCGCGAACTCGTCGGTGTTGACGATGATCTCGCTGCCGCGCGGCACGTCGGCGATGTTCGCCTTCAGGGCCGCCGGGTTCATGGCCACCAGGACGTTCGGTGCGTCACCCGGGGTGAGGATGTCGTGGTCGGCGAAGTGCAACTGGAAGCTGGAGACGCCCGGCAGGGTGCCGGCGGGCGCCCGGATCTCGGCGGGGAAATTGGGAAGTGTGGAGAGGTCGTTGCCGAACGACGCCGTCTCCGAGGTGAACCTGTCACCCGTGAGCTGCATGCCGTCGCCGGAGTCACCCGCGAAACGGATGATCACCCGGTCCAGACGGCGGATCTCCTTTTCGCCGGCGCGCCTGCGCTGCTCGCCGACGAGGGCCTCATCGGACCCGTTGACCTCATCGGCCTGCTCGGCCGGGCTACTGACCTTGCTGGTCACTGAACTGGACCTCCCTCGAGGCGGTTCCTCGGGCCCGACCGGCCCACCGGCCGTCCCACTGGCCACCCTACGACCGTAAGGGTCGCCTTCCCCGGACCGCTCGCATGTCGGACGCCCAGCAGTGACGCCGTGACGCCCTGGTTCGTCATGCTTTCCCTGCCCTTGGCCTTCCCGGAAGCCGCTCCCCCCTCATACTCCGGCCCCGGGCCTACCGCATCGCTCGAGGACCGGCAGAGCGCCGGCGGGCCGGGATCCCCCCGGCCCGCCGGACGGTCACGAATTGAGGTACGTCAGCACCGCCAGTACGCGCCGGTGGTCGCCCTCGCTGGGAGAGAGCCCGAGCTTCAGGAAAATGTTGCTGACATGCTTCTCCACCGCCCCGTCGCTCACGACGAGCTGCTTGGCGATCGCCGAATTCGTACGGCCCTCGGCCATCAGACCCAGCACCTCACGCTCGCGCGGGGTGAGACCCGCCAGCACGTCCTGCTTACGGCTGCGGCCGAGCAGCTGCGCCACGACCTCCGGGTCCAGTGCGGTACCGCCCTGCGCGACCCGCACCACGGCATCGACGAACTCTCGTACTTCCGCTACCCGGTCCTTGAGCAGGTAGCCCACTCCCCGGCTGCTCCCGGCCAGCAGTTCCGTGGCGTACTGCTCCTCCACGTACTGGGACAGGACCAGCACCCCGACTCCGGGATGGTCGCGGCGCAGCTGCACCGCCGCCCGCACACCCTCGTCGGTGTGCGTCGGGGGCATACGGACGTCCGCGACCACGACGTCCGGCAGCGCGCTCTGCGCGGCCAGCTCGTCGATCGTCTTGATCAGGGCCTCCGCGTCACCCACCCCGGCGACCACGTCGTGTCCCCGGTCGGTCAGCAGCCGGGTCAGGCCCTCCCGAAGCAGTACGGAATCCTCGGCGATGACCACCCGCACGCTGTCCTCCACAGTCCCGTGTCCCCCTGTTGATGTGTTTCCCACTCTGCCCGTCCCAGCATCCCAGGATCGGAGCGCCCCCGGGCCCGCCTCGGGCTTTTCCCGGTCACCGCACCGGGGGACGCAGAAGTGGGGCAGGGGGTTGCCACGGTGGGGCGGGGGCGGGGCTCAGACAGGACGGCGCCCCCCGCCAGGGCGGGGGCGCCGGGGGACCGGATGCTCCCGGGGTCAGCCGCGCCAGGGGAGTTCCGCGGTCACCGAGGTCGGGCCGCCCGCCGGGGAGTCGACCGCCAGGATGCCGTCCACGGCGCCCAGCCGTTCCGAGAGCCCGGCGAGACCGCTGCCGGCGGACAGCCCGGCGCCACCCCTGCCGTCGTCCCTGACCTGCAGCATCAGCCGGTCCTCGGAACGCCACACGTCGACGGAGGCGCGGGTGGCCCGCGCGTGCTTGCTGACGTTCTGCAGCAGTTCGGAGACGGTGAAGTAGGCGATGCCCTCTGTCGCGGGTGCCGGCCGCGAGTCCAGGTCCACCTCCACCGCCACGGGGACGGCGCAGCGCGAGGCGATGGCGGAGAGCGCGGCGTCCAGACCGCGGTCCGTCAGGACCGCCGGGTGGATCCCGCGGGCGAGGTCCCGCAGCTCCTGGAGCGCCACCTTCACCTCGCCGTGCGCCTCGTCGACCATCCGGGCCGCGGCCTCGGGGTCCTCCGCCAGCTTCTCCTTCGCGAGGCCGAGATCCATCGCGAGCGCCACGAGCCGGGCCTGCGCGCCGTCATGAAGATCGCGTTCGATACGGCGGAGGTCGGCCGCCGCGGTGTCCACCACCACGCCACGGTCCGACTCCAGCTCCACGACACGGGTCGCGAGCCGCGACGGCCCGAGGAGCCCGGCCACCATCAAGCGGTCGACGCTCGTCAGGCCCCGCATGACCCACGGCGTCATGAGCGTGAAGAGCAGGCCGACGACGCTGGTGGCGGCGATCTCCAGGGGCGTGTCGAGGTAGAAGTTGTGCGTCCCGTCCCCGTACAGCTGAAGGCCGTCGACACCGCCCCACATCGGGAAGACCCACTGCCACAGCGGGTAGAGCAGCAGCGACCAGCCGGTCACCCACAGGGTCACGGAGACCGAGAAGCCGAAGACCGCCCAGGGGAAGTGGAGGAACGCGTAGAGCAGGTGGCGCCAGGACACGCCGCTCTTGAGGATGCCGCCGATCCACGCGGCCACGCCGTTCTTGCGTCCGCGCCCGCTGCTGAGCACCGGCTCGGGCGCCGCCACGTCCAGATCGAGCAGGGCCCGTGCGCGGGCCCGTTCCAGCGCTCCGTAACCGCGGAGGGCGGCGAGGGAGGCGGCGAACACGGGGACGCCGAGGAACGTGACGAGGAGCCCGGCGCCGAGCGACGTCATGGTCACCGCGAACACGAAGACCGCGGTCGCGAGCGGAAGGTTCAGCACGAGGTAACCGAACTCGCGCCAGGTACGGCCCTCGAAGGGCGCGCGCAGTACGGGAGGGAGGAAATGGTCCCGGCGCGCCGGCGAGCCGTATCCGTGGTCCGTGGCCATCGAAGTCGTCCGATCTGCGAAGCGGGCTGTCATACCCGTAAGCCTGCTGTGGCGGCCGGTTCCGCACCATGAGGGCGGTATCCCTGTTCGGCGGGGGGTTTTCCCCACCACCGGTACCGCCGACGCCGGTCCTCGCCGCTACCGGTGGGGCGGCGTGGAGCCCCCACCCGACGGGCACCCAATCCTCTCCGGCGCCGGTGGTGGTGGGGGGTGGTGGGGGCGCGGAGCCGCACACCGCCGAACCCCGTCCTCTCGGCGCCGGCACCGGTGGGGGCGGCGCGGAGCCCAGGAAGGGCCGCCGCAGCCGCTGCCCGGCGGCTGTGACGGCCCGTGGATGACCGGAGGGTGAGGTCGGTGGGGTGAGGCCGTGAGGCCGTGTGGGCGGGTGGCCGAGGGGACCGGCGCGGTCGGCGGAGGCGTGTGGGTTCCGCCCGGGGGCGGCCCGACCGCTGCGGGCGCGTACTTGGGAGCGGTGCGTGCTGGGGGCGGCGGAAGGGGGACCGGGTGGGCATCGGTGTTGCGGACGGGGCGGCCCGAAGGCTGTGTGCGGCCTGTTCCCGGGGACGACGCGTCCCTGCAGGCAGGCCGGGAGCGGCCTGTTCCCGGGGATACGACGCGGCCCGCTGCGCGGGGACGCCTCGCGTCCCCACGCAGCGTCAGTGGGTGCGCGCTCCGCGCGCCTCGCTCGCCTCCCTGACACGCCACGGCAGCTCCGCCGTGACCGTCGTCGGACCGCCCGGCGGCGAGTCCAGGACGAAGAGGCCGTCCACGGCGCCGAGCCGTTCTGCGAGACCGGCCATGCCGGTACCGCCGTCGAGCCGGGCCCCGCCCTTGCCGTCGTCCATGACCTGGAGCAACAGGCGGTCCCCGGACCGCCACACGTCCACAGAGGCGCGGGTCGCGCCCGCGTGCTTGCTCACGTTCTGCAGCAGCTCGGAGACGGTGAAGTAGGCGATGCCCTCGATCGCGGCCGCCGGCCGCTCGTCCAGGTTGACGGTGACCGTCACCGGTGCCGTGCACCGGGACGCGACCGAGGAGAGCGCCGCGTCCAGGCCGCGGTCGGTCAGTACGGCGGGATGGATGCCCCGGGCCAGGTCGCGCAGTTCCTGCAGCGCGAGCTTCACCTCGCCGTGTGCCTCGTCCACCATCGCGGCCGCGGCGTCCGGATCCTCGAGGAGCTTCTCCTTGGCGAGGCCGAGCCCCATCGCGAGCGCGACCAGCCGGGCCTGGGCGCCGTCGTGGAGGTCACGTTCGATACGGCGCAGGTCCGCCGCGGCCGTGTCCACGACGACTCCGCGGTCCGACTCCAACTCGGCGATGCGCCGTTCCAGTTCGTCGGACGGCGACAGCAGACCCCGCACCATCGCGCGGTCCGCGTTGGACAGCCCGCGCGCGATGAAGGGGAGCACGGGCCACAGGACGAAGAGGGCCACCACCATGATGGTGAAGGTGAGGACGCCCCACGGCAGCCGGATGAACGAGTACAGCACCGAACGCCAGGCCACCGGGTCCTTCAGCCGGGACCACACCGACGCGATCACGCCCTCACCGTGCGCCGGACCGGGCAGTGGGCTCGGCTCGTCGATCCGCACCCCGAGCAGCGCGCGGGCCCGCGCCCGTTCCGCCTTGCCGATGCCGCGGGCCCCCATGAGGCCGAGGGCCAGCAGCGGCATGCCGATCACCGTCACTGAGAGGCCGGCGCCGACGCTGATCGTGACCGTCGCATAGACGAACCCGAGGAGCGCGATCGGCAGGTTGGCCAGCAGATGAGCGATCTCCTTCCACGTGTGGCGGTCGAAGGCGAAGCGCGCGGGTGGCGGCCGGTCGTTGTCGGGGGCGGTGATGCTCGCGGTCATGAGGGCAAGCCTGCCGGGCGGGACCGCCGTACGCCATGGGGTACATGGGTGGGGCGAAGTAGGGATAACCCCACCCGGCGGTCGACCGATGCGTGACACGACTGCTTACGCTCTCTTTAGCAGGGCCTAGACTCCCGTGCGTACAGATCGTGCGTAGTGATCGTCGGAGCGGTGACAAGCACAGTCGTAGCGAAGAAACGAAGCGTGCCGAAGCGCGACGTGGCGACGTAGCGACGTGGCAACGACGACGACAACGCACCGACAAGGCCGACCGGGTCAGGGAGCGAGGGGACGGACGTGCCGGAACCGACCGGAGTCGTGCTCGCGACGGAGTACTTCCGGAGCTACTCCGTCGTAGGGCTGCTCGCGCTGATCGGCGTGCTGTTCGTCGCTGTCGCGTTCACCGCGGGCCGGCTGCTGCGCCCCGTCGTCCCGACGCCGGAGAAGCTGCTGACCTACGAGTGCGGTGTCGACCCGGTGGGCGAGGGCTGGGCGCACACCCAGGTCCGCTACTACGTCTACGCCTTCCTGTACGTGATCTTCGCGGTCGACTCGATCTTCCTCTTCCCGTGGGCGACGGTGTTCGCCGCCGACGGCTACGGCGCGACGACTCTCGTGGAGATGTTCATCTTCCTCGGCTTCCTGGCCGTGGGACTGCTCTACGCATGGAAGAAGGGGGTCCTGACATGGACGTGACCCCGACCTCGAACCAGACCTCGAGCCAGGCTGCGAGCCCGGCCCCGGCCCCGGAGTTCCTGCCGGAGCCCCGGCGACTGGGAGCCCTCGCCCGCCTCGCCCCGGAACCGATGAAGGTGATCCTCAACTGGGGACGCCGCTACAGCCTGTGGGTCTTCAACTTCGGACTCGCCTGCTGCGCCATCGAGTTCATCGCCGCGTCGATGGCCCGGCACGACTTCATCCGGCTCGGCGTGATCCCCTTCGCGCCGGGCCCGCGCCAGGCGGACCTGATGATCGTCTCCGGCACGGTGACCGACAAGATGGCCCCCGCGGTGAAGCGCCTGTACGAGCAGATGCCCGAGCCGAAGTACGTCATCTCCTTCGGCGCCTGCTCGAACTGCGGCGGCCCGTACTGGGACTCGTACTCCGTGACGAAGGGCGTCGACCAGATCATCCCCGTCGACGTCTACGTGCCCGGCTGCCCGCCACGCCCCGAGGCGCTGCTCCAGGGCATCCTCAAGCTCCAGGAGAAGATCGCCCGCGAGTCGCTCGACGAACGCTACGGACACGGCGGGGAGAAGACCGGCGCCGCCCGTCCCTCCACCACGGCCCTGCGGAGCGGCCTGATCACTCCGCCGCCGGCCGAGTCCGGGACCGGCCCGAGTGCCGGGTCCGGCGCCGAATCCGGGCCGGAGGGGGAGCGGTGAACCTGTACGACAGCCTCCCCGACGCCGTCACCGAGATCTTCGGCGAGGAGGCGACAGCCGAGCGGACCTACGAACTGCTCACCGTCGACGTCCCCGTCGGCTCCTGGATCGCTGCCCTGGAGATCGCCCGCGACAAGCTGGGCTGCACCTATTTCGACTGGCTCAGCGCCGTCGACGAGCCGGGCACCGGATTCCGGATCTGCGCGCACGTCGTCTCGCTGGACGGCCGTACGGTCCGCCGGCTGCTGGTGCGTACGACGGTTCCGCACGGCGCCCCGTCCCTGCCGTCGGCCGTCGAGGTCTACGCCGGCGCGAGCTGGCACGAGCGCGAGACGCACGAGATGTTCGGCGTCGACTTCACCGGCCATCCGCATCAGGTGCCACTGCTGCTGCCGGACGGCTTCGAGGGACATCCGCTGCGCAAGGACTTCGTGCTCGCCGCCCGGGTCGCCAAGGCCTGGCCCGGCGCCAAGGAGCCGGGGGAGTCCGAGCACGGCGGGCCGAAGCGCCGCCAGATGCTGCCGCCGGGCGTCCCGGACCCGAACGAGTGGGGCCCCCTCAAGGGCCAGCTCCCGCCCGCCCCCGCCCGACCCGCCCGCACACCCCGCGCCGGGGCGGCCGCGGCGGCCGCGGGCGAGCGTCCGCCGCGCCGCACCCGCAGTGCGAGCGAGGGGTCTGCCTCGCAGGGTGAGACGCCTGCGGCGGCCCCGCGGCGGTCGCGCAGTGCGAGCGAGGGGTCTGCCTCGCAGGGTGAGACGCCTGCGGCGGCCCCGCGGCGGTCGCGCAGTGCGAGCGAGGGGTCTGCCTCGCAGGGTGAGACGCCTGCGGCGGCCCCGCGGCGGTCGCGCAGTGCGAGCGAGGGCTCCGTCTCCCAGGCCGGCTCCAGGACCACGCCGCCGGCGGAAGAGACCAAGGCACACGAGCCGTCCACGGCACCGGAGGCGTCGGGCGCACCTGGCGCATCGGGCGCTGCGGAGAAGGCCCGGCCCACCGGCCCGGCCGAGGCCGTGGCGCCGCCGCGCTCCCGGAGCTCCGACGCACCGTGGCACCACGCCCGCCCAGCCTTCGAGGACACGGAGACCGGCACCGAGCCGCCCGCCCGCAAGGACAGGACCCGCGAGCCCGGGCCCGTCCCCGGGACCGAGCCCGGGGCTGGACCCGCGCCCGAGGCGCGAGCCGAACGCGACGCGGAATCCGAGCCGGCGGCACCCGAGCCCGCAGCGGCCCCCGGGCCGGAAGCAGGTCCCGAGCCCGAGGCGGGACCGGAACGCGTCGCGGAACCCGGACCCGGACCCGGAGCCGAACCTGACTCCGAACCGGACAACCCCACGCCCGCACCCCCGTCCACACCCACGCCCGCGCCCGGATCCGCCGACGGACCCGACGACGACGAGGCGAACCGACCTGCCGGAGGCGACCCCGCGTGAACGACGCACTCGACGTCGCCTTCCGGCTCATCGTCGTCTTCGCCGTGTTCCTCGTCCTCCCTCTCGTCATCGGACAGACCGAGCACAAGGTGATGGCCCACATGCAGGGCCGTCTCGGCCCCATGTACGCCGGTGGGTTCCACGGCTGGGCCCAGCTCGTCGCGGACGGTGTGAAGTTCGCGCAGAAGGAGGACGTGGTGCCGGCGGAGGCCGACCGCCGCGTCTTCCAGCTCGCTCCCGCCGTGGCGCTCCTGCCTTACCTCCTCGTCCTCGTCGCGATCCCGATCGGCCCGAGCGAGGGCGCGGTCGGGATCGTCGTCGACGCCGGCATCTTCTTCGTCCTCGCCGTCATGGGCGTCGGTGTGCTCGGCTCCCTCATGGCCGGCTGGGCCTCGGCCAACAAGTTCTCCCTGCTCGGCGGCCTGCGCACCGCCGCCCAGCTGCTCGCGTACGAGCTGCCGATGCTCCTGACCGCCGCCTCCGTCGCCATGGCGGCCGGGACGGTGTCGCTGGCCGGCATCCTCAACGCCTTCGAGTGGTGGTGGCTGCCCTGGCAGATCGTGGGCGCCATCGTCTTCTTCGTCGCAGGTCTCGCCGAGCTTCAGCGGCCGCCGTTCGACATGCCCGTCGCCGACTCCGAGATCATCTTCGGCGCGTACACCGAGTACACCGGTCTTCGTTTCGCGTTGTTCCTCCTCGCCGAGTACGCGGGCATCGTCGTGCTGTGCGGGCTCACCACCGTCCTCTTCCTGGGCGGTTGGCACGGTCCGTTCGGCGCCGACGGCCTCGGCTGGGTGTGGACCCTGCTCAAGACCGCCGTGCTCGCGTTCATCGTCATCTGGCTGCGGGTGACGTATCCCCGTATGCGTGAGGACCAGTTGCAGAAGCTCGCATGGACGGTCCTCATCCCGCTCGCTCTCGCCCAGATCGCCCTCACCGGCATCGTCAAGGTGGTGATCTAGACGTGTCTCCCATCCCCGGATCCGGCCTCGCCAAGGGCCTGGCCGTCACCCTGCGGACGATGACGAAGAAGACCGTCACCGCCCAGTACCCCGATGTCCAGCCCGAACTCCCGCCCCGCTCGCGCGGCGTCATCGGCCTGTTCGAGGAGAACTGCACGGTCTGCATGCTCTGCGCCCGTGAGTGCCCCGACTGGTGCATCTACATCGACTCCCACAAGGAGACAGTGCCTGCCGCCGTACCCGGTGGCCGCGAGCGCAGCCGTAACGTCCTCGACCGGTTCGCCATCGACTTCTCCCTGTGCATGTACTGCGGTATCTGCATCGAGGTCTGTCCTTTCGACGCGCTGTTCTGGTCGCCCGAGTTCGAGTACGCGGAGACGGACATCCGCGAACTCACCCACGAGCGCGACAAGCTCCGCGAGTGGATGTGGACGGTGCCCGCACCGCCGGCACTGGACCCGGGCGCCGAGGAGCCGAAGGAGATCGGCGCCGCCCGCAAGACGGCGGAGAAGCTCGCCGCCGCGGAAGCGGACGCGAACACCCCGCCGGGCGCGACCACTCCGCCTGCCGCGGCCACCCCGCCTGGCGCGGCCACCCCGCCGGGCGCGGACGGCGCTCCGTCGGCCGGCGGTGACCGCCCCGCTGACGAAAGCGGCCCGGCATCGGGCCAGGGAGGTCCGGCATGACGTTCGCCGCAGCCGCGACGCACGGTTTCCTTTCCCCCGCCGGTGTCGAGATCGCCTTCCTGCTCGTGGGCGTGGTGACGCTCGGCGCGGCCGTCATAACCGTCACGACCCGGCAACTGGTGCACGCCGCCCTCTGGCTGGTCGTGGCGCTCGGCGGCCTCGCCGTCGAGTACCTCCTGCTCACCGCGGAGTTCATCGCCTGGGTGCAGGTCCTGATCTATGTCGGCTCCGTGGTCGTCCTCCTGCTCTTCGGTCTGATGCTCACCAAGGCGCCCATCGGCCGTTCACCGGACGCCGACTCGGGCAACCGGTGGGTCGCCCTGGGCGTGGCCTCCGTCGCCGCCGTGTCCCTCGTGTGGGTCGTGGTCGACGCCTTCCGCACCACCTGGATCGACCTTGAAGGACCGGCCCAGGGCTCCACGAAGGTGTCCGGCGAGATCCTCTTCCGGCACTGGGTGCTGCCGTTCGAGGCGCTGTCCGTACTGCTGCTCGCCGCCCTCATCGGCGCGATCGTCCTGTCCCGCAAGGACGGTGAGGAGCCCGGCCCGGTCCCGGCGTCCCGGACAGCCCCGACAGCCGGCAGAGGCAAGGACACCCCGGCGGGCCGTGCGGACCGACCGGCCCGAGAGGGGAACAGCTGATGCACCTCGCCTATCCAGCCGTGCTCGCGGTGCTCCTCTTCAGCATCGGGCTGTACGGGGTGCTCGCCCGCCGCAACGCGATCCTCGTCCTGATGTCCGTCGAGCTGATGCTCAACGCCGTCAACCTCAACCTCGTCGCCTTCGACGTCTGGCTCCGCGACACCCTGCACGCCGGCCAGGCGCTCACCCTCTTCATCATCGCCATCGCCGCCGCCGAGATCGGCATCGGACTGTCGATCGTGCTGATGGTCTACCGCAACCGCGGCAGCTCCGACGTCGACCGCCTGCGTGACACCGCGGAGACGGCGCACGGGACCGACTCGCCCGGCCCGCACGGCGAGACATCCACCGACCGCGAGGAGAAGGCCGAGGCCACCGCGTGACCACCACGACCCTCGCCGTCCTCGTCCCCCTCCTTCCGTTCCTGGGCGCCGCGGCCGGACTGCTCCTCGGCCGCACCGCGCCCGGCTTCGTCCGTCCGCTCGCCGTCCTGCCGACGCTCGCCGCGGCCGTGCTGGCCGCCGTCGTCGCCGTCCGCCAGGACGGCGGCAGGGCGATCGACGCGTCCACGCAGCTCACCCCGACCGGCTCGGTCCCGATCGACCTCGCCGTCCACATCGACGGCTTCGCGGCGCTCGCCGCGATCCTCGTCGGCGTCGTCGCCTCGTGCGTGCAGATCTATTCGACGGGCTACCTCCGCGACGACCCGCGCTACCCCTCGTACGCCGCCCTCGTCTCGCTGTTCACCTCCGCCATGCTGCTCGTCGTCTACTCCGGCGACCTGATGGTGCTGCTGGTCGGCTGGGAGATCATGGGCATCTGCTCGTACTTCCTCGTCGGCCACTACTGGGAGACTCCCGAGGCGCGCGCCGCCTCCCTCAAAGCCTTCCTGGTCACCAAACTCGGCGATGTCCCCTTCCTGATCGGCCTGTTCGCCCTCGCGGCGGACGCGGGCACCTTCCGGATCACCGGGATCCTCGGAGCCGTCGCCGCCGACGCCATCGAGCACCCGACGCTCATCGCGCTGCTCCTCCTCGCCGGTGTCGCCGGCAAGTCGGCGCAGTTCCCGCTCCACACCTGGCTCCCTGACGCGATGGCGGGCCCCACGCCCGTCTCCGCGCTGATCCACGCCGCGACGATGGTCGCGGCCGGTATCTATTTCGTGGCCCGGCTCCTTCCTCTCTTCGCGGCCTCCGCCGCGGCCATGACCGTGCTCGCCGTGATGGCGGCCGTGACGATGGTCGGCTCAGCCCTGGCCGCCCTCGCGCAGGACGACATCAAACGCGTCCTCGCCTACTCGACCATCGGGCAACTCGGCTACATGTCCGGTGCCCTGGCCGTCGGGGACCGTGGCGCCGCCGTCTTCCACCTCCTGTCCCACGGTGCGTTCAAGGCGCTGCTGTTCCTCGCCGCCGGCGTGATCATCCATGCCGCCGGCACCAACTCGCTCGCCGCCATGTCCCGGATGAGCGGCCTCGCCAAGCGCGTCCCCGACGCCTACTGGACGATGACCGTCGCTCTGCTCGCCCTCGCCGCGATCCCGCCCTTCGCCGGCTTCTTCTCCAAGGAAGCCGTCCTCGTGGCCGCCGAGCACACCGCACTCGGCGACTCCGCCACAGCGCCCGTCACCGCGGGCTGGTTCGTGCTCGTCGCCGCACTGCTGACCGCGGTCCTGACCGCCGCCTACGCGATCCGGCTGTGGCTGCTGACCTTCCGCGGCCGCGGCGCCGAAGCCCCCGACCACGGCCGGCAGCCGCTGTCGATGACCACCGTGCTGTGGGTCCTCGCCGTCCCCTCGCTCGCCTTCGGACTGACCGCCGGCCGGCTGCCCCGCTGGTTCGACGGCCACGCGCTCACGCCGACGCTCACCACCGCCGTCCTCGGCACGGGCGTCGCCCTCGTCGGCGGCCTGGTCACCTACGGAGCCTGGCGGCACTCCACCGCGATCGCCGCCCGCCTGCCCATCGGCGCCGTCGCCGCCCACCCGGACGCCGAACCGGCCGTCTCGGAGGCCGAGGCCATCGCCACCCACACCCCTGCCTACGGCGACATCGCCGCGGCCCACGACCCGGCCGACCCCGCACGGCTGCTGCTCGGCCCGCTCCACCGCCATGCCGCCGCCGGCTTCCACGTCGACGCGCTCTACTCCGTGCTGTTCGTCCGCCCCGTGCGTGCAGCGGCCCAGTTGGTCCGGTTCCTGGACCGTGAGGTCGTCGACACCTACGTACGCGGATCCGGCACCGGCACCCGCTGGCTCGGCACGGCCGTCCGGCGCGCCCAGACCGGAAACGTCCAGACCTACCTGAGCGCGCTGCTCGCCGGCTCCGTCGTCCTGGCGATCGCCGCCGTCGTCCTTTCCAACGTCAACGCCGGATCGTGAGCCGTGATCGATATCAGCGAGTCCGTGATGCAGTTCCTTCTCGGGTTCATCGTCGTCGCTCCGCTGGTCGGCGCCGCGGCCGCCCTGCTGCCCGCCCCGCCCGGGCTGCGCGGCAGCAGCCCCGACCAGGCGGTCCTGCGCCACGGCGTGACCGTCACCGGCGCGATCCTGCTCGCGGCGGCCGTCCTGGCGCTCGGCTTCGACCACGACCAGCCGTCGAAGATGCAGGCCACGACCGACATCAGCTGGATCGCGGCACTCGACGTGCGGATCCACCTCGGCATCGACGGCATCTCGCTCCCCCTTCTCGTGCTGACGGCTCTGCTGACCTTCCTCTGCGCGCTGTACAGCTACTTCAACATGCCCGCGGGCCCGTCCCCGAAGGCTTTCGTCGCCCTGCTCCTGGTCCTGGAGTCCGGCACCCTGGCGACCTTCGCCGTGCTCGATCTGCTGCTGTTCTTCCTGGCCTTCGAGATGGTCCTCATCCCGATGTACTTCCTCATCGCCCGCTGGGGCGGCGAGGAAAGGCAGCCCGCCGCCTGGAAGTTCATCCTCTACACGCTGCTCGGCTCCGTGGTCATGCTGCTCGGCCTCCTGCTGATCGGGCTGAAGGCCGGCACATTCGACATGGTGGCACTCGCCACTGACAACGGCCGGGGACTGACCACGTCGGTGCAGGTCATCGCCGTTCTGGCGATCGGTCTCGGGCTCGCCGTGAAGACGCCGATGTGGCCCCTGCACACCTGGCTTCCCGACGCCCACACCGCCGCACCGACCGTCGGCTCGGTCCTCCTCGCCGGCGTGCTGCTGAAGATGGGGACGTACGGCTTCGTCCGCATCGTGCTGCCCGTCGCACCTGACGGGATGCGGACCTTCGCCCCGTACCTGGCCGCGTTCGCGGCCGTCGGCATCGTCTACGGTTCCCTGGCCTGCCTGGCACTCGCGCGCAGCGGCTCGGGCGGCGACCTGAAGCGCCTGATCGCGTATTCGTCCGTCGGTCACATGGGCTTCGTGCTGCTCGGCATCGCGACGATGACGCCGACCGGCGTGAACGGCGCACTCTTCGCCAACATCGCCCACGGCCTCATCACCGGCCTGCTGTTCTTCCTGGTCGGAGCGGTCAAGGACCGCTACGGCACCGCCGACCTCGACACACTCGCCGGCGCCACCGGCGCCGCGCTGTACGGTCGCGCGCCGCGCCTCGGCGGCCTGCTCGCCTTCGCCGCCGTCGCCTCCCTCGGGCTGCCCGGACTCGCCGGATTCTGGGGCGAGATGCTCGCGCTGTTCGGAGCGTTCGACCCGGCCGACGGGCTCAGCCGCCCGGCCTTCCTCACCTTCATGTCGATCGGCGCGTTCGGCACCCTGCTCACCGCCGCGTACCTGCTCGTCGTGGTGCGCCGGGTCTGCATGGGCGGCCGGCTGCCCGAAGCCCTTGACGAGCAGCGGCCCGAGCCGGTCGCCGACGTCCGCGCGTACGAGTTCGCGGCATGGTCCCCGCTCGTGGCCCTGACCGTCATCGCCGGACTGTGGCCCGCGGTCCTCCTCGGCCTCACCGACCCGGCCGTGCAGAAGCTCCTCTCAGGAGGCAAGTCGTGACCGTGGCAGCCGACGGCGCCAGCAGCCTCGTCCAGTCCGTCGACTGGGCGGCGATCGCGCCGCCCACGATCACCGCGGCCGTCGCGCTGGTGATCCTCGTCGCCGACCTGTTCGTCGCCGACCGGCGCAAGCCTCT
The DNA here is from genome assembly GCF_052068155.1 of Streptomyces sp. OZ13. Taxonomy (NCBI): domain Bacteria; kingdom Bacillati; phylum Actinomycetota; class Actinomycetes; order Kitasatosporales; family Streptomycetaceae; genus Streptomyces; species Streptomyces sp. OZ13. The sequence goes on from NZ_JBQHCZ010000012.1 coordinate 139,029, forward strand.
CCTGGGTGCTGCGGCGATCGCCGGTCTCGTCGTGTCGATGGCCGCGCTCCTCCCGCTGCGCAAGGGCGACCGCTCGACCTTCTGCCTGACCGACAACCCGGACGTCTGCAGCTACACCGCCGACCAGTTCACGCTGGTGATCCAGTTCCTCGTGCTCGGCGGGGCGCTGCTGACGGCGCTGCTCTCCCTCACGGACACCCGCGAGAAGCTGCCGCCCGGCGAGTTCTGGTTCCTGCTGCTCTCGTCCGCCGCCGGCGCGGCGCTGCTGCCCGCCTCCCGCGACCTCGCGACGCTCGTGGTCGCCCTCGAGGTGGCCTCACTGCCGGCCTTCGCGCTGGTGGGCCTCAGGCGCGGCGACCGGCTCTCCAGCGAAGCCGCCCTGAAGTTCTTCCTCTCCTCCGTCACCGCGACCGCCGTGACCCTCCTCGGCGTCAGCTTCGTGTACGCCGCCACAGGGACGCTGCACCTCACGCAGGTGGCAGCCGGGCTGGAGGACGTCCCCGGCCAACTGGACACGCTCGCCAAGGCCGGCGTCGCACTGACCCTCGTCGGCTTCGCCTTCAAGACGGCCGCCGTTCCCTTCCACTTCTGGGTGCCCGACACCTATGTCGGGGCGCCGCTGCCGATCGCCGGCTACCTCTCCGTCATCGGCAAGGCCGTCGGATTCACCGGGCTCATCCTGGTCACCGTGATCGCGTTCCCCGGGTACGCGGACATCTGGGGCCCGGCGATGGCGGTTCTCGCCGCCCTGACCATGACCGCCGGCAACGTCGCGGCACTGCGCCAGTCCGCGTCACGCACATGGAGCGCGGTGCGACTGCTGGCCTGGTCCTCCGTGGCACAGGCCGGATATCTGCTCGTGCCGATCGCCGCCGCCGCGTACTCCAGCGACGACCAGATCGGCGCGACCGTCGCCTACGCGCTGATGTACGCCGTGGTGAACCTGGGCGCGTTCGCGGTGGCGGCCGTCGTCGCCCGCACGCGGCCGCTCAACCGGATCTCCGACTACCGCGGCCTGTACCACCGCCGGCCGCTCGTCGCGCTGGCCATGGGTTTCTTCCTGCTCTGCCTCGCGGGACTGCCGCCGGGCATCGTCGGCCTCTTCGCCAAGGTGACCGTGTTCTCCGCGGCCGTCGACGCGGGCCTCGGCTGGCTGGCCGTCGTCATGGGCGTCAACGTCGTGATCGCCCTCTTCTACTACCTCCAGTGGACGGCCGTCCTCTTCCGGGCCCCCGAGGCGGCGGAGGCGGACGAGGCGGCAGGGACGGCGGGGGAGGCCGCCCGGAAGGTGATTCCCGCTCCGGTCACTGTCGCCGTGGCCCTCACCGCGGCCGTGGGCGTCGTCCTGTCCGGCTACCCGCAGCTGGTCCTGCGGTACGCCGCGGAGAGCCTGTTCTAGCCGCGGCGGTCCCTATCCGGATCCCTCCCGGGCCGGCCCGCTCCGCGGGCTCACCCGTTCGGCCGTGACGCGGGCCCGGGAGCGCAAGGGAACCAGTGCCCCTCGCCTGGCGTTGACCAGTACAGAAGGGTCCACTGGAGAGTGGAGCACCACGCAAAGGGTTCCCCTGCCGCACCATCTGGAGGGCGTACCGTGCACCGCCGGCACAACGGGCTCAAAACCGCCGTACTCCTCGGGGGACTGTCCGCACTGATCCTCGTCATCGGCAGCTTCTTCGGCCGGACGGGGCTTTTCGTCGCGCTCGTCGTGGCGCTCGGCACCAATGCCTACGCGTACTGGAACAGCGACAAGCTGGCCCTCCGCGCCATGCGCGCACGCCCGGTGAGCGAATTCGAGGCGCCCGCCCTGTACCGCATGGTCCGCGAACTCTCCACCGCCGCCCGTCAGCCCATGCCGCGGCTCTACATCTCGCCGACCCAGGCCCCCAACGCGTTCGCCACCGGCCGCAACCCCCGCAATGCGGCGGTGTGCTGCACGGAAGGGATTCTGCGCATCCTCGACGAGCGTGAGCTGCGGGGAGTCATCGGCCACGAACTCAGCCACGTCTACAACCGCGACATCCTCATCTCCTCGGTGGCCGGGGCCCTCGCCTCCGTGGTGATGTTCCTGGTGAACTTCGCCTGGCTGATCCCCATCGGCCGGTCCGACGACGACGAAGGCCCCGGCCTGGTCGGCATGCTGCTGATCATGCTGCTCGGCCCGCTGGCGGCGTCCGTGATCCAGCTCGCCGTGAGCCGCTCCCGGGAGTTCGAGGCGGACGCGTCGGGCTCCCAGCTCACCGGTGACCCACTGGCCCTGGCCAGCGCACTGCGCAAGCTGGACGCCGGCACGAAAAAGCTCCCGCTGCCGCCGGAGCCGCGGCTCGAGACCGCCAGCCACATGATGATCGCCAACCCGTTCGGGCCGGGCCGCGGCCTCGCGAAGATGTTCTCGACCCACCCGCCCATGGCGGAACGAATCGCCCGACTCGAGCAGATGGCAGGTCCTCGCCGATGAAGACAATCCTGAACGTCATATGGCTGGTCCTGAGCGGCTTCTGGCTGTTCCTCGGATACCTGGTGGCGGGGCTGATCCTCTGCGTCACCGTCATCGGCATCCCGTTCGGTCTGGCGTCGTTCCGCATCGGGGTCTACGCCCTCTGGCCCTTCGGTTACACGACGGCGGACCGCCGCGACTCCGGCGCACCCTCCCTGGTCGGCAACGTCCTGTGGCTGGTCCTGGCCGGCTGGTGGCTGGCACTGGGTCACATCGTCACGGGCCTCGCTCTCTGCTTGACGATCATCGGCATCCCGTTCGGCATCGCCAACTTCAAGCTCATCCCGGTGTCGCTGATGCCGCTCGGCAGGGAGATCGTCCCGACCGATCAACCGTTCGCGGCGCGTTGAGCGCCCGGACCTCGTCCGCCGGACTGCTGCCCGTCCGACCGGCCGCCGCGGAACAGGCGACACCCACGCCGCCCCGTCGGCGGCCGCTGATCAGCGGTCACGAGCCGCCCGAGCGCCGTTCCGCGCCGCGTACAGTGCCGCGCCCCCGGCGAGCACCGCAGCCCCGGTGATCACGGACGTCAGCGGCAGCGAGAACGCCAGCGCCAGGCATCCCGCCACCCCGCATCCGGCCGTCAGCCGCACGGTCCAGAGCACTCGAACGGGTGTATCCCCGGGCCGTCCGGAACCCAGCGTCCAGGCCGAGGCGTTGGCGATTGTGTAGTAGACGAGTACACCGAACGACGAGAAGCCGATCGCCCCGCGCAGGTCCACTGTCGCCGCCACCACCGCGACGACGACCCCCACAGCGACCTCCGCGCGGTGCGGCACCTGGAACCGCGGATGAACGGCGGCCAGTGCTCCCGGCAGATGGCCGTCGCGGGCCATCGCGAGCGTCGTCCTCGAGACGCCGAGAATCAGAGCGAGCAACGACCCGAGCGCCGCCACTGCGGCACCCACACGCACCACCGGCGCCAGCCATGGGACCCCCGCGGCACGCACGGCCTCGGCGAGCGGCGCCGCCGCCTGCCCGAGCCCCTCGGCACCCAGCACAGAGAGGACGGCGACAGCGACACACACATAGACGACCAGCGCGATGCCGAGTGCCAGCGGCACGGCCCGCGGGATGGTGCGAGCCGGATCCCGGACCTCCTCGCCCAGCGTGGTGATCCGCGCGTACCCGGCGAACGCGAAGAACAGCAGGCCCGCCGCCTGGAGCACGCCGCCGGCCGACGCATCACCCGTCGGCTCCAAGTGCCCGAACCGCGCATGCCCGCTACCGAGGGAGACCACCACGACCGCCGTGAGAACCGCCAGCACCACAGCCACGATCAGCCGCGTCAGCCACGCCGACTTCTGAACACCGCCGTAATTCAGGGCAGTCAGCGCCACCACCGCGGCGACCGCCACCGCGTTCGCGTGCTCCGGCCAGGCGTACGCGCCGACGGTCAGAGCCATCGCCGCGCACGAAGCCGTCTTACCGACCACGAACGCCCAGCCTGCCAAGTACCCCCAGAACTCTCCCAGCCGCTCCCGTCCGTACACATAAGTGCCGCCTGACGCGGGGTACAAGGAGGCCAGGCGTGCCGACGACATGGCGTTGCAGTAGGCCACCACTGCCGCGAGGGCAAGACCGAGCAGCAGGGCGGAACCGGCAGCCCGCGCCGCCGGTGCGAGAGCCGCGAAGATACCCGCACCGATCATCGATCCGAGGCCGATCACAACGGCGTCGAAGACCCCCAGCGACCGTCGCAACTCCTGTGTCATACGCCGCACCCTACTGATCACCGCAACCGCTGCCCCGCCGGTGCACGTCCCCGACAACAACACCCCAGGAAAGGCAGGTCGTTCGATGAGCATCATCGGCTGGATCGTTCTCGGACTGCTGGCCGGAGCGATAGCCAAGATCCTGCTGCCCGGCCGCGACCCCGGCGGGCTGGTCGGCACCACGCTCATTGGTGTCGCCGGAGCCTTCATCGGCGGCTGGATATCCTCCCGTTACCTGGACCGGGAGATCGCCAACCAGTTCTACGACGGGCCGACATGGATCGCGGCCGTCGGCGGCGCGCTCGTCCTGCTGATCGCGTACCGGATCCTGTTCGGCCACTCGCGTTCGCGCTGAATCCCGCCTGCCGCCCGCGCGGGATCAGCCCGCCAGTCCGGTCTCGCGCAAAGTGATGTTCAGACGGCCGCCGTTCATGCCGGTCGCAGGATCGGCCGTGGCCGGAAGCACCTTCGGCACGCCGTGATAGGCGTAGCGGGAAGGGCCGCCGAAGACGAACAGGTCGCCGGACGCCAGCTCCACGTCCGTGTACGGACGTCCCCTGGTCCGCGTGTTCCCGAACCGGAACACGCACGAGTCGCCGATGCTCAGGGAGACCACCGGAGCACCTGACCGCTCCTCCCTGTCCTGGTGCATCCCCATCCGGGCCGCGCCGTCGTAGAAGTTGATCAGCGCGGTGTCGGGGGTGTACCCCTGATGCTCCCCGTAGGCCTCGATCAGTGCCTCGCGTCCCAGCTCCACCAGCCATCCGGGAAACGGCGCGACCGGCGCACCGTTCACGTCGTCCGCGGTCCGGGAGTACCGGTACGGCTGCCAGTGCCAGCCCACACAGACCGTCCGCACCGACATCACGCCCCCGCCCGGCAGCACGGTGTGCCGGAGCGGTACCGGCCCGCGGGCCCAGCCGCGGCAGGCGTCCACCAGCTCCCGCTGACGGCCGACGGGCAGCCAGCCGGGCACATGCACCGCGCCCGGGGCGACGACCGCCCGGTCACGGGGGAACAGTGCTCCGCTCATGGGACCGGCTCCGTCACGGCGCCAGTGCGCCCTCGAGCCCGAGGAGCCGCGCCTTCGATTCCAGACCGCCCGCGTACCCCCGCAGGGCGCCGTCCGCGCCGATCACCCGGTGGCACGGGCGCACCACGAGCAGCGGATTGCGCCCGATCGCCGTCCCCACGGCCCGCACACCGACCGCGGAAGTCCCGACCTGCGCGGCGATCTCCTTGTAGGTGGTGGTCCGCCCGTAGGGGACGTCCTCCAGGGCCTTCCAGACACGGCGCTGAAAGTCGGTACCGCCGTCCGCGTACTCGATCTCGAAGCGGGTCAGCCGGCCGGAGAAGTACGACGACAACTGGCGTCCGATCTCCTCGAACGCCGCCGGGTCGCGGCGCCAGCCGGCCTGGACGACCGTGCGGCCCTTCTGCCCCGGCAGCGAGAGGGAGGCCAGCGCGGTACCGCCCTTGGCCGTGCCCGACGCCCGCCCCACCAGCAGGAGCTCGCCCAGCGGGCTGTCGAGGGTCTCGTAGACGACGGTCTCCTGAGCTCCGGTCATGGCGCGCGCTCCTCCTTGCGGTGTTCCGTCCGGCGGGCTCTCGCCCGCCCTTCCCCTACGAGTCTGCGACCCCGCGGCCGTCGGGGCTGGCGGAATTCGGACGTCACGGCAGGGGAGGGCCGGCCGTCTTCGTCGTCGGTCGCACCACCCCGGGCACGGGGCGGGGGCGGAACGGCCACGCCGCTCCGCCCCCGGTCGCCCCGGCGCGCCCGCAGACTTCAGCGGTAGTTCACGAACTGCAGCGCGAAGTCGAAGTCCTGCCCCTTGAGCAGCGCCTGCACGGCCTGGAGGTCGTCCCGGCTCTTCGAGCTGACCCGCAGCTCGTCACCCTGGACCTGCGCCTTGACACCCTTCGGGCCCTCGTCGCGGATGATCTTTGCGACCTTCTTGGCGTTCTCCTGCGAGATGCCCTCCTCGATCGAGGCGAAGATCTTGTACTCCTTGCCGGAGAGCTGCGGCTCGCCGGCGTCCAGGGCCTTCAGCGAGATGCCGCGCTTCACCAGCTTGGTCTGGAAGACGTCCAGGATCGCGTTGACGCGGTCCTCGGAATTCGCCTGCATCAGGATCTTCTCGCCGGACCAGGAGATCGAGGCACCGACGTTCTTGAAGTCGTAGCGCTGCGAGATCTCCTTGGCGGCCTGGTTGAGGGCGTTGTCGACCTCCTGCCGCTCGACCTTCGAGACGATGTCGAAACTGGAGTCGGCCATGTCCTGTGGCTCCTTGTATCGGGTGAGTGGGGTGCGGCCGGATCACCCCGAACCGCGCGGTCAAGCCTAGCCACCCGCACCCGCCCCCGGCGCTGATCAATCCGGTGGCGAAGCACCCCGGTCCATCAGGTATCGTTTACGTCGTTGCCACGGAGCACCGCCCCACAGCGGTTCCTCCACAGGTGACATCCCATGGCGGTGTGCCCGAGTGGCCAATGGGAGCGGACTGTAAATCCGTCGGCTTAGCCTACCCAGGTTCGAATCCTGGCGCCGCCACGCGAAGAGATGGCCCCTGATCTGCGGAAACGCAGGCCAGGGGCCATCGTCGTCGGGCCGTCGACAGGGCCGGCTGTCTCCCTGTGTCTCGTTCGTGCACGCTCTCTACCAGCTGTTGTGGACGGGGCGTGGACGGCTATCGAGCACCCACCTGCAGGTAGAGGCTTCGCCGCCGCTGCGTTGAGCTGCATCCAGCGGAGAACGTCAATGGGGCGCGCAGATGGCAGCGATCGACGAGTTGAAGCAGCTGCTCGGCCCAGCTATCCCGCGTGTGTGCTCGCCGGACGACTGGGCCGACGTGGAGAGCTACGTGGGGTCGTCACTGCCTAGCGACGTCAAGGCGTTCATGGATGCCTACGGGGCAGGCGTCGTATGGGGTTCACCGACGGCGTGGCGACTGGTTGCTTGATCGCGAACCCATGCAAGGTGGCTGCATGGGACAGGAGCCGCCGACAACTACGGGTGAGCCAGACGGGAACGGCCCGCCCGGCAGGTCTCGCAGCAGCCGTCTGCAGAGCTGGCAGACGCTGCTGGCCGCCGTAGTAACTGCGGTGGCAGCGATTGTCGGCATCCTGCTGGCGAACGGTGCTGACGACTCAGAACCGCCCCCGCCGCCCCCAAAAACCGATTCAGAATCGCCCTCGCCGCCCCCAAAAACCGATGACGTCTTGCAGGAGGCATCCATCACGAGGGCGTGGTCCGAGCCCCATCCCAAGCTGCCCTCCCCAGCTGAGATGTGGCATCTCGAGGGAAAATTCAAAAACCTCCAGCCCGGAGCAGCCGTAGTGGGCCTACTGGGGCCAGAGACGACAGCTGGCAATGGAGAGCGGTGGGTAGTCGCCAACGCCGTCCTAGACAGAACTCACAGCACATGGACGGTGGATCTCCGACTACAGCGCCCCGGGAGTAGGACCCTCTACCAGGTGGGCACAGCCTCGGAGGATCTTTACAAGAGCTGCACGGCCGAGACTGGCTGCCTCGTCGCCCCCCGTGTGGCGGAGCCGGACGCCCCCACCCCGCCCGAGCCGGAGGCTCCCACCCCGCCCGTCCCGAGGGCAGCGGAACCTCTTGTGGACGGGTTCGACCCAACGACTCCCCTGACCGACGCCAAGACGGGCGAGAAGTATTCCGCGCCCCCTCCGCCCCCTCCCCGCTAAAGCGTCGATCTGGCCCCGGACTCCCGCTACCCCGTCGAGGTCGGCATCCTCTGCGACATCCTGACGACCGGCAACACCGGACACCTCGGACACGGTCAAGATTTCCCGTCGCTCCCTGGGGACTCGAATCGCTCGAAGGTTGCGTCGAGTTCGAGTGCGGGCTGATCAATTGACCACCTGTTGAGGTTCACGGTCACGGGCCCTGCCGACCTTAGAATCCCCATCAGCCCCACGCCGTCTCCGTGGACAGGCGGCTCCTGACCGCGGGAGGCAATCAGGAGCCGCCATGCTCATGCGTGGGCCGCCGCACTATCCGTGCTGAGCGTTGTGCTGGCGCAAGCGGGCAGAGATTTTGGCATTGGCTGCATCGTCGCCGCCCTTGAGGAACTTCGCGTATACCCGGAACAGCACTGCGACGCTGTGGCCGGCGCGCTCGGCTACGAGCTGGGGCTCCACTCCTGAGCTGAGCCATGTGGAGACAGCCGCGTGACGAAGGTCATAGGGCCGCTTGGCGAGCTTCGAAGTCAGCTCACCGGGGCTGAGCACGTCTGCGCGTGCGCGGGCCCAGACCTCGCCGTAGCCGCTTTCCTGCACCATGCCGCCGCGTGCGGTGCGGAACAGGCGCCCGTCCGGCGCCGTGCCGAACCGGACGACGTGCCAGCGCAGCAGGGCCACCAGCTCCGGCGGTATCGGCACGTACCGAACCGCCTTGCGTGACCGGTGCTTCAACCCTCGCTGGTCGTGAGCCTCACCGCTGTCCGTCCAGGCCGTGCCCGAGCGCGCTCGGCTCTCGTTCAGCCGCAGCACTCCCCAGCCTCGTCGTGGCAGTTCGCAGTCCCGCAGCTTGAGCCCGACCGTCTCGCCGGGGCGAGACGCGGCGTAGTAGATGCAGCCGAAGAACGCTTCCAGGTGACGTCCTCGGGTTCCCTGCGCCCGGACGCCGGCCAAGAGGGCGGCGGCGTGCGCTGGGTCCGGAACGCACGCGGGGTCCACCTCCTCTTCCACACGCTCCGGTGCCTTCCAGCGGACCGTTGGAATGGGGTTCTCGGTCAGCAGCTCGGCATGGAAGATGGCCCGCTTCCGTGCGATGACGGTCCCTGCCGCAGCCTTGCCATCCAGCCTCCGCGCGCAGGCGTCCAGGGCTTTGCGAACGAGCAGCCGATCCGAGAGGGACGACGCCGGAACCGACTTTCGCTCGATCCAGGCGAGGATGCCCTTCACGTCGGCCGGCAGTTCCTCATCCCACCGCTTTACGTTGAACGCCCAGCTGTAGAGCGCCCGCCGCACCGCGCGGTGATCGGCCATGCCCTTGGTGTCCTTCACGAGCGCGAGGGTGACCGTGGCCATCGCCTCGGCGAGATTCCGGCGTGTCGTCGCGGGGGAGTGGTCCCACTTCGATTCCACGTAGTTCCTCGCGTGCTGGTACCAGGAGATGTCCCGCTCCTTCTGCACCATCGACTTGGGCAGCCCGGTCACAACGTCGAACGGCTCACCCGCACGAGACGCAGTGATCAGTTGCGCGCGACGGCTCTCGGCGAGCCCAGCGGTCAGAAAGGACTCAGAGTGCGGGCGAGTTCCCACCTGCCACCGGAGCTGGAACGGCTTGCGGTATGGCCGCTTGCGGATGCTCCAGATCCGCACGGTGTAACTCCAGTCGGTCACGCGATCTCCAGTTCTTCGAGGAAGGCGTCCAGTGCGCTCCGGCGCACGCGCAGATGGCCGTTGGGCAGGCGCCGCACCTCGGGGCCGTAGCCGCGGTTTCGCCAGCGGTACCAGGTGGCGCGGGTGATGCCGATCTCGTTCAGCACGTCGGTCAGGGGCAGCCACTCGTCGGCCGGCCGACGTCGACGGCGGGCAGTGGTCGTCATTGGGCCTCCTTGTCAGCCTCTGCGGAACCGGACAGCCCGGACAGCTCCATTTCTGACTGTCCGGGTCGTTCTCCCAGGTCAGATGGGTTAACCGGACAGCCGGACAGTCCGGACACCTCCTCTGCGGTCTCTGTCCGGGTGCCGGTGTCCGGGTAGTACCGGCCGCCCGCGTCCCTGGTGAGTTGTCCGTCGGCAGCCATGCGGGAGCAGGTGCGGCGGATCGTCTCGATGTCGACCTGAGGCAGCGCCGTGGCGATGTCCTTCGGTTTGGCGCCGGGGTGGGCGCGGACGTGCTTGAGGATCGCGGCGCGGGTGTCGCCGACCGTGTGGTCGGAGACCGGTCCGTCCAGGAGGTGCCAGGCGCCGGAGGCGTCTTGGAACTGGAGGGCGTATTCGGCTTCGTTCACGTCGCGGCCGGTGACGTGCAGGATGCCGTCGGCCTGTCCTCGGGCGCGTTTGAGGACGAGGGTGGCGTCGGCGGCTCCGGCGATGCCGTTGGTGCCGGAGACCTCGGCGAGGAAGTCCTCGGAGCCTGCCTTGCGGACGTGGTGGACGAGGACGACGGCGATGCCGTAGTGGTCCGCGATCCGCTTGGCGAAGCCGACGGCGTGATAGTCGGCGTCGTAGGCGGACACGCCCTGTGGGGCTTGGCCGCGCATCTTGGCGAACACGTCGATGACGACCATGCGGGCATCCGGATTGCGGTCCAGCCATTGCGAGATGGCTTCCGCCCCGCCCTGGGGGAAGGGCGGGCACTCGGTCACGAGCGTGAGCCCGGCCGGGGCCTTCTGTCCCCCGAGCAGCTTGCCCATGCGGGTCTGCAACCGGCGGGGGGTGTCTTCCAGGGAGAGGTAGAGCACGGGGCCGCCTTGTACGGGGACGGAGTCGAACGCCTTACTGCCGGCGGCGACGGCGAGCCCGAGCCCGAGGGACAGCCAGGACTTGCCCACCTTCGGCGGTCCGGCGAGCAGGCTCACCCCCTCGGCGAGGATGCCGGGCACGGCCCATTTCGGCTCGGGAAAGTGCGCTGCCATGAGCTGGTCCGCGGTCCATGCGGTGCGGGGACGCTCCCGCTTCGGCAGCGCGGCGGGCGCGGGCTGCGTGTCGCCGTCGCTGGGGACGGAGTACAGATGCAGCGGCGGGATCGGGTTGGCGCTCATGCGGCGACCGTCCTCGGACGGTGGGCACCGGCGCGCAGGCCGGAGCCGATCGTGCGCCGGGCCTCACGCTCGCCCTGACCGATGTTGAGCGCGGCGGCGCACAGCCACTCAGTCACCTCGGCTTCGCCCAGCTCGCCCCCGGCGACCAGCTGCCCGAGCGCGACGGCGGCGATGTAGAGGGTCTTGTTCCGTTCGCCTTCCACGGCGCGGCTGACGCGCTCCAGCTCCCCGTTGACGGCGGCCCGCAGCCACTTTCCTCGCCGGTCCGCGGTGAGGGCGACCGTGACGGGTGTCTGCGGCGGCAGCGGCGCAGGGCGCAGCAGCTCAGCGAGCCATCCGGGCAACGGCGCGACAGGGGCGTCGCGCACGGTCTCGTACGGGCGATCGGCGACAGTGCTGCCCGGGGCGACGACGTAACCGCCGTGAGCACGGGTGTCGACCTTCCAGCCGAGCCCGTTGCCCTTGTCGCCGCTGGTGTTGCGCAGCTGCTCGCCCTCAGGCGCGGTGAAGTACAGGTGGGTGCCGCCACTCCAGGTCCGCACGGTGAACGTGTCGCCCGGATAGGGCTGGTTGTGGCGCTCGCAGAGAACGGCGAGGACGTCGGCACCGCTGGTCACGCCGGGCAGTGCCCAGTCGGCCGGCGCGGCGTCGTCCGGGCTCTTGGGCATGTCGAGGTCGATGACGACCAGCCTGGACGGGCCGGTGGCCAGGCCGATGTTGTACGGGGCGTGGGTCCAGCACCGGGCGATGCGTCCGGCGTCGGTGGTGGCGCGGGTCTCCCAGTCGGTGATGGCGGGGCGCTTGTCGCCGGGCCGGAGCGGGAAGACGTGCCAGCCGCGCGCGGCAGCGTCCAGCGCGGCGTGGGGCAGCGCGGAGCGTTCGGCTTGAGGCATTCTGGGTGTCTCCTGTTTCTTCGAAGGGGCAGGAAGCCGAGGCGGGCGCGGTCTTGTGGTGAGAGGCGCCCGCCTCGGGCGTAGCTACTTGGTCTTGGCCCAGTGGGCGTACTGCTGGCGGACGTAGCCGCGCGGGTCTTCCACGTCGGCCCGGTCGTCCAGGTCCATCACGCGGCGAGCGGCCTCGATCGCCACCTCGCCCGCGTCGCCGGGGGCGTCGTCGGTGAGGGCGATGCGGTCCAGGACGGCGGCCTTGCGGAGCCAGAACTCGCGCCCGAGCCATCCGTAGGTCGGCCGGCCGATGGCCTCGTTGGCGGTCCACCCGATCTCGCTGATGATGCTCGGGGCGAGCGCGTACGCCTCCTCCGGCGTTGGCCACACCTCCGGCTCGGGCTCGCCGTCGCTGAAGTGGTCGGCCGTGATGTAGAGCCGGGCACGGTCACCGTCGCGGGTGGCGTACTGGCGCACGGGCCCGGTCGCGAAGGCTTCGGTAAGCGTCTTGGTCACGCGGTCCGTGTCGGCGGGGTCGCAGATGATCCGGATCTCGAACATGGTCAGTTCTCCTTGGGTGTGGTGGGCAGTTCGGGCAGTCCCGCGCGGGTGAGTTCCGTCGGGTCGAAGCCGGGGAGCATGGCGCGGGCGGTCATGGCTTCGGCGAGCGCAGTGGCGTAGGCCGCGCCCTCGCGGGCCACCTCGATCTGCGTGCGCGACCGCATGGCCTCGATGCGCTCGATGTGGCTGTGGTCCTCGCGCTTCTCCGACATGCGCCGCTCGAAGGTCACGGTGTCGCGGCGGTCGGTGCGCCAGTAGCGGGCGGCGAGCCCGTAGGCGACGGCGGTGGCGAGCGCCCACAGCAGCAGCGGGAGCGAGATGCCGTCGGCGTATCCGGCGACCCCGGCGAGGGCGAGCCCTCCGGACGCGGCGAAGCATGTTCCGGCGAGGACTCCGTCACCGGCCCGGCCGATGCTCGCGCAGGCGCCGGCCGCCGCTGCTCCGGTGGCGAGGACGATCATCAGGGCGGCGTTGCCGACGGAGTGTTCGGCGCCGTTCGCGTTCCAGATCCTGCCGAGGATGAGCACGCTGGATGTGGCGACGGCAGGCGCGACCTTGGGCAGCGCGAGGGCGAGCGGGTGGGGGACGGTGATGGGCTGGTTCATCGCGTCTCTCCTCAGCTGATCTGTTGGATGGCGTCGATGACAGCGGTGGTGAGCTGGTTGATGGGGCCGGACGCTCCGGTGGAGGCGAGGAAGAACCCGAACGCTGCGGCGACGAACGCGGAGCCGTAGCCGAGGGTCTTGGAGCGGAGCAGGAAGAACAGGACCAGCCCGAACAGGGCGACGAGCGAGACCGTGACGGCCATGCGGAAACTCCTTTGACGGTGGGTCGATGACGGCGGATAGGGTGCGGGCACCGCGGGTGCTGGCAAGCTCGCGGTCTTCGGCCGACGGTGCGCCCGCCTAGCTCCTGCTCGGAGCGGGGTACGTCTCATGACGGGCACCGTCGGCCCCTTCATGTCCGGGGTCAGCGGGTGCCTTCGCGGTACAGGCGCTGGGCGCGGTTGAAGATCCAGCGGCCGATGCGTATGCGGCGGCCGGTGGCCTTGCAGCGGCGGCAGTTCTTGCCGCGCTTGAGCTGTCCTTTGCGGTCGGTCTTCATCTCGAAGCCGAAGCCGCGGCACCTGCGGCACGGTCCGAACGGCGCCGCTGCACACATTCCGACGTAACCAAGCGTGACGCTGAGCAGGCAGGCGATAGCAAGGGCGATGGGGGTCATCGGGGGCCCTCCCAGGGTGGTTTCCGGCGTTTGCGCAGGTGGGGTGCTTTCCGCTAGATCGCTGATGAAGCCCGGTTTGGGGCGCTAGCGGGGGTGCTACCGGTAGCAGGTGACCCTGCTACCGGTAGCGGCCCGATGGGGCTATGCGGCGCCCCGGTTTTGGTCACGCTCCGCAATCTTCTTGGTGAGGTCGGCGCGGACGATGCCGCGCCGGGTGGTACGGGCTCCGTCGTCGGTGGTGCCGGCGACGTCGCGGGTCTTGATGCCGTGCGGCTTGAGCGCGGATGTGACGTTCTCGCCCTTCCAGCCGCCGTAGACCTCGGGCCGCAGCTCCGCCAGGCGCAGTGCGATCCGCTCGTTCCACACCCGCTCCTCGCTCTCAGGGACGACGGCGGCGATGTCGGCGAGCAGGTCGTAGGAGGGCCTTTGGCCTGCTCGGTGTCCTCTCCGAGCGCGTGGCCGGACAGGGTGCCCTCGGCCTTGCGCAGGGCAAGGGCGCGCTGGGCGATGGCGTTGGTGGCCGGGTCGTCCAGGTAGGCGGTGCGCACCACGACCGGGAGAGTGGTGGCGCCCTTGAGGTAGCCGTTTCCGGCGTCGATCTCGGGCCGGAACTGGGTGGCGCGCACGCCGTTCTTGTACGAGGAGGTGCCGAGGATCATGTCGTTCTCGACCTGGCCTGCGACTTTGAGGCAGAACCGGATGGACACGTTGCCGCTGATCCCGGTCGGCAGCGAGTCCTTGTCCGGCCGCTGCGTGGCGAGGACGAGCATGACCCCGAGGGCGCGTCCCAGTTTGATGATGAACTCGGCATCCTCGCCGGCCTGCTTGCCGTACTTGGGGTGGGCGAAGACGTTCTGGCACTCGTCGAACACGGCAACCAGCGGCCAGAGCTTGAGCGAGCGCTTGTCGGCGATCTGCCGGGTGATCCGCTTGTCCGGGCACAGGTCCCGCGGGAGCTTCTTGATCGCCTTGGCCCGGCGCATGACCTCCTCGCGCAGGAGCGCCAGGGAGTCGGCCGCGTACTGCACCGACTCGTCATCGATGCCGGAGACGAACCGGTGGGACACGCACTCGAGCGAGTCCAGGTCACCGGTGCCCTTGTTCTCGTGGAGCCACAGCTCCACGGACGGGTCCAGCGCGGCCCCGCAGGCGAGCACACGCACGGAGCTGGTCTTGCCCTGGCCGGGCAGCGAGCCGATGAGCGCGTTGTGCTGGATCATCGGCACCGACTGCGCCCGGCCGCGCGGGTCGATCCCGAACGGGATGCGCTTGAAGATGTCGTGCCGACTCGCGTTCGCGAGCTGCCACTTGACGATGCCCGTCTTGGACAGATCCCGGTCCCCCACCCACAGGATGAGCCGCCCCTCGTGCTCGTTCGGGTCGGCGTCCGGCCACACACAGCCGAGCGGACGACGCAGACCCGACGCCAGCCGCGCGCGCCGGTCGGCGACATCGGCGACCGTGACCCCGAGAGGCAGGTCGATGTCCGCGCGCCAGCCCGGCCCCTCGCGCGTGATCGGGGAAGCGAACTTGATGCCGTCCTGGCCCTTGGCCACTGCGGAGGCGATCTGCCCGATGCCGATGGAGGCCATGGCCTTGACCACGATGTCGCTGGTCAGCTTCTGCACCTCGGTCTTGATGACCGCCCGCGTCGACAGCGGCGCGTCCGCCGGCGCTCCTACCCAGCCGAAGCCGAGCACGGCCGCGATGGCGGCGATGATCTGCGTCAACGGCTGAGCGCCGTAGACGAGGTAGAGCACGGCGACCAGTGAGCCGAGCCCGCCCACGGCCGTGAGTAGCATCCGCAGCCGCACCCTGCGGTCACGCTGCTTGGACAGCTTCAGGTACAGCTCGGAGTTCTCCCGTCGGGCCTCTGCCTGGCGCAGCGGCTCGCCCTCGGCATCCACCGCCCAGCGGCCCACCTTGCCCAGCGTGTTGACCACGCCGCGTGGGGCAGGCACCACGAGCTTGGGGGCGTAGAGGAACGGCACCCGCACCGCGTGGAAGGCGACGGTGTGGCCGACGTGCCCGGCGATCCATCCGGCCGCGTCCTTGAACTCCTCGCCCGACTTCATCCACACCGGGATCACGTCCAGGCGCTTGGAGCCCTTGATCCGCTCCAGCAGACCCGGACCCGACTCGGTCGGCACCATCGCATCGACCCGGACCGTCTCCGCGTCGGGCAACGCGCTTCCCGACCCGACGGGGCGGGAGCCGGGGGATGCGTCGGGCGACCGGTCGGCCGACTCGGTCCGGGCCGACCGGGCCTTGCCGAGATCGACCACATCCGCGCCGGAGTCGGCGCTCATCTCGGCTTCGAGTCGGTTGAAGAGTTCGTTCTCGTCATCGGGGTGCTTCACTGACGCTTGAGGCTGCGCGTGACGCCAGCGGCGACGGTAGTGACGAAGACCCACCCCGCTGCGATCAGAAGGGCGGCCAGCCACTGATAGGCGTCAGTGGGAGTGAACGCTTTCTCCTGCCCGAAGTCGACGATCGGTAGCAGCAGGTCTGCTGTATAGACAAGGGCGTTGAACTGTGGCCCCTTGCCCGGATCGGCTCGTGGCGGCTCGTGGAGCCCGTAGGCGACGGTGCCGAGCAGCAGCAGCGCCAGCAACCAGGCCACCGCGCGGGCAGGGCGGAAGCCGTATCCGACGGTCACGTCCTGGAGGTGTCCCCACAGCCTGGCGGGCCAGGGCAGGGTCCGGCGGTTTCTGCGCTGTGCAGTGAGTAGTACGGTCCGTGCCTCGGCGTCCTCGCCCGCCCCGCGGTAGGCGAGGGCAAGTTGTTCATATCTGTGCGGTGCAAAGCCGTCTCGGTCACGCTCCAGGAGGGGCAGCCGCCGGACGGCAGGTAGCCGGGGCGAGAGCGAGTCATAGACCAGCCCCTCCAGCCGTACCGCCTCGGGCCACACCGCCGGATCGGCCTCGATCGTCTTGAAGGCTGAGTGGTGCAACCTGACCTCGCCCGTGATGGGCTGCGCGTCGCGGAGGGTGAGCTGGCGGGCCTCGCAACTGCTGATACCCAGGGCGACTCCTCCGGGATTGTGCAGCCGCGCCTCGATGAAGGAGATCCATCCGCCCACTCTGGCGCCCGTGAGTCTGACTTTGCCGTCCGCGTCCAGGCCACCCGCGTTGAGGAGGGTGCCGAGACTGAGGCTGGGAGCGTTGAGCGCGTGGCCTCCTGGGTTGTGCAGCCGCGCGTCTTCGAGGTCGAGGGCGCAAGCTACCTGGGCCGCCTCCATAACGACCTCGCCATGTGCCACCAGGCGCGGGGCGCTGATGTTGCCCTCGACGCGGGCATGCCCCAGCCGGAGCGGGCCGGAGACATGGCAGTCGGCAAACGCGAGGTCGCCCTCGACACGGAGGCCCGTCGCGGTGAACGCGGGCAAACGGCACGCGCGCAAGATGACTTGGCGTGCCTGGGCGCCGCTGAGATCGGGCGTCTGCTCGAAATCCGCGAACTGGACGAGATAGGGGATCTCGGCGTACGCGAGGTCGAGCCGGCCGGTGACGGTCGCGCCGGTGAGGCGCAGCGCGGGTATCTCCCCGCTCTCTGCGGCGCCGGAGAGCAACAGGCCGCGCAACACGGCGGCTCTTACAGGTGGCCCCGCGGTGCCCGGACGGTGCGGCTCGCCAGGACGGTCCGGGTCGCTGTGCTCCTGGCGCGTGTCCACCGGTTCGCCTCGTGCGAAAGCGTGCCGGATGCGGGACTCGAGAGGGGTCAGGTCGACGATTTCCACGTGTGGGACGCTACCCGCCACCGTCTACCGGCCCGCCGGCTGGCTGATGACTGCTGTCGCTGCTCAAACATCTGGGGACGCACCACGTGTGAGATGCTGCCGCAACTCAATGCTGTCGCTGGACGTGAACGAAGCCAAGGAGGCGGCTTCGAGAAGCCGACGCAGTTCCGCGAGTACGCCGGCCGCATCGCTGTGGTGCTGCAAGAGCTCGGCGGAGCAGTCCACGCTCGCTGCCGGGTACGCGTCGACCTGGTTGTCCCCGTTGATGAAGAGCCCCTCGACGACGGCCGTCCGGTAGGCGTCGGGCCACCGCTCCGGGTCCGCGCCGAACAACAGCTGGCCACCAGCTGACCTGGGCGCACGAGGCTTCGTGAGCAGCGTCAGCGCTCACGGATCCTGACCACCACCAGCCGCCCACCGTGAAGGCGTTCACCGGCCCAGGGTTCGGCAGAGTGCGACGCTCGAACTCATCGTCGATACGAGCAGTCAGCCGGCCGAGATTGTGCTGGGCACCGCGAGGGAGGTGAAGCATGACCTGTTTCAGATCATCGCGGGCATACTCCACCTCCAGTCCGGGCTGCCAGACCTGGGACGCGTGCAGATAACGGCCGGGTTGCCTGAACGCCCACTCGAAACGGGCGAGCGCGGCGTCGCACGACTGAAGTCCTGGCGGATCTTCCGCAGGGCGCGATGCAGCCCGAATCGAATGTCGTCAATCGCCGCGGCCGTCCTCACCCTGGAGCGGCTCCGCCGAAAACGCTCAGTCTCTGACCACTAGTGTCCGGCCTGTCCGGCTGTCCGGTTGAGGCTCTGACCAGCGGATGTGGGCCGGACAGCTCTGAGAGCAGGTGTCCGGGCTGTCCGGTCAAAGACGGCTGCAACACCAGCCCCCGGTGTTGCAGCCCGTCGGCGAAGCCGACCCTGTGGGTCGTGTCGCCGGAGGCGACTCCGCTAGCGCCTCTCTGAGCCTGCCGTGGACGAGACGTGGACGGCAGGTCCGCGCACCGAGTGCGCTGCCAGCTCCGCCCCAGGTCAGAGGGGGTACAAGCACGCGGACAACAGACGTCTGTAAATCCGTCGGCTTAGCCTACCCAGGTTCGAATCCTGGCGCCGCCACGCGAAGAGATGGCCCCTGATCTGCGGAAACGCAGGCCAGGGGCCATCGTCGTCGGGCCGTCGAACAAGGCCCGCCGCCGCTGACGGCTCCGCCGTGGACCTCGACGCCCCACGCCCAGATCTCTGCGCCCCGCACCACAGACCTCGACGCCCGCGCCCCCTGCGCGGCCGACCTCGGGCGGCCGCGACACCCCCGTGGTGCCCGCAGCCGCCCGTAGGCCGGGTCGCCCGAGGCGGCGGCGTGCGGGCGGCCGCGGGCCGTCGTCGTACGGGCCGACCGCGACGCCCGTCAGTCGGCCAGGCGGAACGCCAGCTCGATCTCCCACTTCGACATGTCCGGCTCCACCCGGGGATCCGTCTTGTACGTCTCCGTCCGGCACGCCCAGTGCTCGACACCGTCGACCACCGTCATGTCCCACTCAAGGCCCTCCCGCCCCGCCCACTCGTTCATCGCCGTGACGACACCGACCAGCTGATCCGGGTGACCGACGTGGGTGACCGTCGCATAGCGGCCCGGCGGCAGTACGGCCACGCCGATGTCACCCTCGGGCTCCGGGGCGGAGGCGACGGGCATGCCGGCCTCGACGACCGACTCGCCCTCCATGTCGAGGGTGTTGTAACGGAAGAACGGCGCTCCGGCGAACTCCGCGCCGTTGCCCGCAAGCCAGTTGACGAGTTCGGGCAGCCGGTCGGCGATCAGGGCGAACGCGTCCATGCGTACGGAGCCGCGGACATAGGCGTAGAGCTGCTCGCCGCGCTCCACGATCACCGGCCGGACTTCCTGTGTGTGATTGCTCATGACCTCAAAGACCCTATGGGCAACGGGGATTCATCGCGGATTCGTCAAGCAGTCCATCACGCGGTCCACCACGAGACCCGTCACCGCGATCCATGACGGGAATTCAGGTGAGAGACCCGGCGAACGACCGGCCGTCGGCGGGCCGGTCAGTTCCCCGCGATGTCCTTCACCGCGACGGTGACGGGAGTCGAACCGCTGACCAGTTCCAGCGTCAGTCCCGCAGTCGCCGGCGTCTCCACCATCTCCGCGAGCACGGCCGCCACATCGTCCCGCGGCACCATGCCGCGTCCCGTCGAGACCTCCAGCCGCACCATCCCGTTCCCCGCGTCGTTGGTGAGTGCGCCGGGCCGCAGGATCGTCCACTCCAGATTGGGCCGGGACCGTACGTAGTCGTCCGCCGCGCCCTTCGCCCGCAGGTAGGCGTCGAAGACGTCGTCGCCCTTGTGTTCGGCGTCGGCGCCCATGGAGGAGACGACGATGTACCGCCGTACGCCCGTCCGTTCGGCCGCGTCGGCGAAGAGGACCGCCGCGCCGCGATCGACCGTGTCCTTCCGCTCGGTGCCGCTGCCGGGGCCCGCTCCCGCGGCGAACACCGCGGCGTCCGCGCCCTGGAGCACGGCCGCGACCTGCTCCACGGAGGCTTTCTCCAGATCGAGGAACACCGGTTCGGCGCCGACGGCCCTCAGGTCGTCACCCTGCTTCGGATCGCGGATGATGCCCGCGACCTCGTGTCCGCCCGCGGAGAGCAGCCGCTCGAGACGGAGCGCGATCTGACCGTGTCCTCCTGCGATGACAATGCGCATGCATACGACGTTACGTCCGAAGCACCGAGCATGCGCAAGGACCGGAGGGGGACACGCCCCCGATGGCCGGAACGCGGCCGAAACGCGTACCTGCCTCGGCCCCCGCTGCCCAGCTCCCTACCGTGGGCGCACCCCCTCCGAGCCCCGGGTCCGTACCGCGAGTGGGCCTCTCCGGGCCCCCGATCCGTACCGCGAGTGGACCCCCTCCGGGCCCCGGGTCCGTACCGCGAGTGGACCTCTCCGGGCCCCGGCCCGTACCGCCGGCGGAAGCGTCAGGGCCCCGGGTCCGGCCGTCCCTGGCGCGGGAGTTCGAGGGCGACGGCCGCCGCGGAGTCGCAGTACTCACGCACCGCGCTCGTGCGGGCGACCACCCGTCCGCGGTGGATGACGATCCGGCTGTACGCGAGCGACAGCACGCCCGAGATCCGCTCACCCCGTACCGCGAGCAGCTCCGCCGGGAAGCCGGCCTCGACCCGTACCGGGGGCAGTCCCATCACCTCTCGGGCCGTGCCCGCGACACAGCCGTAGGCGTCCGAGGGCCGCATCCCCGCCTGGGACGACAGGAGGTACGCGGCCTCCAGCGGATCCCCGCGGCCCACCGGGTTGCACACGTCCCGCAGCGCCCCGCTGCCCGCGGCGACCCGCACGCCCGCCGCCCGCAACAGCCGGACCGGCGCGTTGCCGCGCTGTTCGACGCCGGAGCAGCCGCCCTGCGGCAGGGAGACCACGGTGACGCCCGCGGCCGCCAGCTGGTCCGCGGCCCTGGACGCGATCTCCCTGGGCAGCCGGGCGAGACCGGCGCACGGACCGACCGTGACGCCGGGCCGCAGCCCGCCGGCCATGGCGGCGAGGCGCGCCAGCCGCGCCGGGTCGTTGCCGTGGGTGTGCAGGTCGACGGGGCAGCCGTACTCGGCGGCGATCCCCAGGACCGTCTCCACGTATCCGGTGGGATCGGGGTCGGCGTCGGGGCAGCCGCCCACCACGCCGGCACCCATCTTGAGCGCGTCCCGCAACAGGGCCAGGCCGTCCGCGCCGGCCACGCCCGTCAGCAGCCTGGGTACGGCGACCGCGGTCAGATCGGCGAGACCGCGCAGGGACCGCCCGGCCTGGAGCACCGCCTCCAGCGGGCCGAGGCCCTGGACGTCCCCGATCCGTACGTGGGAGCGCAGCGCCGTCGCCCCGTGGCCCAGTTGGAGCAGCGCGGCCTCTGTGGCGCGCCGCTGGACGTCCTGCGTGTCGTACGAGACGGGGCCGGGGGTCTCCGCGCTGAGTGCCGTGTCGCCGTGGAGGTGCGGTTCGGCCGGTGCGGGCAGCAGCAGGAAGCCGGTGAGGTCCACCCGGGCGGAGTGCGGCGGGAGGCTTCCCGCGGTGCCGACGGCCTCGATGCGGCCGCCACTGAGCCGTACGTCGACCGTGCGACCGTCCGTGAGCCTCGCGCCGCAGAGCAGCAGCGCGGCGGTGTCCGCGTTGGCGCCGCCGGGCGGCTGCGGCTGGCTGTCGGGCATCGCGCTCCTGGTGGGGCGGTCGGGCTCGGACGGCGGTCGCGCACACTGCCCGGGCGGTGTGGGAGCCGTGGCGTGGGAGCCGGAGAGGATCACACAGCGTGCATCGAGCCTAGGGGCGCTCGCGGTGCGCTTCGAGGAGGAGCGCAATAGTCGTACCGGTGTGGTCGTAAGTGGCGTACGGGGCGGGCGGGGTGCCGTCGCGGGCCTGCGGAGGAGGGGTGCGCGGGGGAGGGACCGGGGGCCGTGCGGACAGGCCGTGAGGAGGGCCGGCCCGGCGCAAGGAAACGGATTTGGGCGATCGGCGAGGGACCGTGTAATGTCTTCATCGCTCGCCCCAATAGCTCAGTCGGCAGAGCGTCTCCATGGTAAGGAGAAGGTCTACGGTTCGATTCCGTATTGGGGCTCTGATGTCGAGTGACCTCGCCTTCGGGCGAGGGAACCCTGCATCGCAGCGGTGTAGCTCAGTCGGTAGAGCAAGCGGCTCATAATCGCTGTGTCACCGGTTCAAGTCCGGTCACCGCTACACACAGTAGCCGATTGTGGGGTCGGTCCTCCGATCGGCTACTCTTTTATGCGTTCATCCGTCCTATCCGTCCAAGGAGCACTCACGTGGCTGCCACCGACGTCCGCCCGAAGATCACGCTGGCCTGCGTGGAGTGCAAGGAGCGGAACTACATCACCAAGAAGAACCGGCGTAACAACCCGGACCGTCTTGAGATGAAGAAGCACTGCCCGCGCTGCAACTCGCACACGGCGCACCGCGAAACGCGCTGAATAAGGCTCGTATACGAGGCCGTCCCCTTTGGGGGCGGCCTCGTGTCGTTTGCCGTACCGCCGTTCGTCCGGCGGCCGGCATTCAGTTGTGATCAATATCAGGAGGGACCAGTCCATGGCGCTCGACCAGTCGTTCGTGGGGCGGACGTATCCGCCCACCGCGCCGTACGAGGTGGGCCGGGAGAAGATCCGGGAGTTCGCCGCCGCGGTGGGGGACTCGAATCCCGCCTACACCGACCGTGAGGCCGCCCGTGCGCTCGGGCATTCGGACGTGATCGCTCCGCCGACGTTCGCCTTCACGATCACCTTCAGCGCGGCCGAGCAGGTCGTCCAGGACCCGCAGTTGGGGCTGGACTACAGCCGCGTGGTGCACCGCGAGCAGCAGTTCGCGTACGCCCGGCCGGTACGCGCGGGCGACAGGCTCTCGGTCACCTCGACGATCGAGGCCATCAAGTCCCTCGCCGGCAACGACATCCTGGACGTGCGCGGTGACGTGCACGACGAGAGCGGTGAACTGGTCGTGACCGCTTGGACGAAGCTGGTGGCCCGCGCCGCCGAGGAGGCGTGATGGCAGCGAAGATCTCTTACGCGGACGTCGAGGCCGGCACCGAACTGCCGGCGCAGAGCTTTCCGGTGACGCGCGCCACGCTGGTGCGGTACGCGGGCGCGTCCGGCGACTTCAATCCGATCCACTGGAACGAGAAGTTCGCCACAGAGGTCGGGCTGCCGGACGTGATCGCGCACGGCATGTTCACCATGGCCGAGGCGATCCGGGTCGTGACCGACTGGGTGGGCGACCCGGGCGCGGTCGTCGAGTACGGCGTCCGCTTCACCAAGCCCGTCGTCGTCCCGAACGACGACAAGGGCGCGCTGATCGAGGTCAGCGCCAAGGTCGCGGCGAAGCTGGACGACAACCGGGTGCGCGTGGACCTGGTCGCGACCAGCGACGACCAGAAGGTCCTGGGCATGTCCCGCGCGGTCGTGCAGCTCGTCTGAGCCGCCCGCGGGGCCGGAGCACACTCCGCAGCGGAGCAGTACACGCCCGCGGCGGAGCCGGCACAAGCGTTGTAAGGGGCGCCCCTCCAAGGAGGGGCGCCCCTTACGCATAGGCCCCCGTGCGGGCTCGTCCGGCCGGAAGCCGGCTTCTCGGCTTGACAAGTTAGTGATTGGCCAATAACTTCGTCGCATGGTCAGGATGAGTGCAGAAGAGCGACGCGAGAGCGTGATCCGTGCCGCGATCACGGAGTTCTCCCGCGCCGGGTACAACGGCACCTCGACGGACGCCATCGCCAAGCGCGTCGGCGTCTCCCAGCCGTACCTCTTCCGTCTCTTCCCGAACAAGCAGGCCATCTTCCTGGCCGCGTCCTCGCGGTGCCTCGAGGACACCCGGCGTGTCTTCAGCGCGGCCGCCGAAGGGCTCGAGGGGGAGGAGGCCCTCGGTGCGATGGCTGCCGCGTACCAGCGCCTCATCGCGGACGACCCCGAGAAGCTGCTGATGCAGATGCAGACGTACGTCGCGGTGGCGGCCGCCGAGGCGGCGGACGACCACGCCTTCGGTGAGCAGGTGCGGGCCGACTGGATGGAGCTGTGGGAGACCGTCCATCTGCACCTCGGTGCCGACGTGAACGAGACCACGACCTTCCTGGCCTACGGGATGCTCGTCAACGTTCTCGTCTCGATGGGCTTCCCCGCGGAGCACCGCATCTGGTCCGGCTTCTACCTCTCCGCGCGACCGGTCCAGGACTGAGGGGGCCCACGCTCATGGGCGGCCCGTGCACTTCCTTGCCCGCGAAAGTTAGTCATCGATAACTAACCCCTGGGGGAGCAGTGAACCAGAACCAGCAGCCCGCACGGCGCACCGGCGCCGTCTGGGCACTCGTCATCACCAGCGTCGCCGGCTTCATGGCGGCCCTCGACAACCTCGTCGTCACGACCGCCCTCCCCTCCATCCGGGAGGACCTGGGCGGCGGCCTGGAAGATCTTGAGTGGACGGTGAGCGCCTACACGCTCACCTTCGCGGTTCTGCTGATGTTCGGTGCGGCCCTGGGGGACCGCTTCGGCCGCCGCCGGCTGTTCATCACCGGCCTGGCGATCTTCACGGGTGCGTCCGCCGCGGCCGCGCTCGCGTCCGGCATAGACGCGCTCATCGCCGCCCGGGCCGTCCAGGGCGTCGGCGCAGCGATCATGATGCCGCTCACGCTGACCCTGCTCACCGCCGCCGTCCCGGCCGCCCGCCGCGGGGCGATGCTGGGACTCTTCAGTGCCGTGACCGGCGTGGCCGTCGCCACCGGCCCGCTGATCGGCGGCTCTCTCACCGAGCACATCTCGTGGCAGTGGATCTTCTGGCTGAACGTCCCGATCGGACTGCTCCTGCTGCCGCTCGCCCGCCTGCGCCTGCAAGAGTCCTACGCCCCTGACGCCCGGCTCGACGTCCCCGGCACCCTGCTCGTCAGCGGAGGCCTCTTCGGCATCGTCTACGGGCTCGTCAACGGCAACGCCGACGGCTGGACCAGCCCCCGGATCCTGTTCTGCCTGATCGCGGGCGCCGTGCTCCTGGTCGCCTTCGCCTGGTACGGCTCCGTCGCGAAGAAGCCCATGCTGCCCATGCGTCTCTTCCGCAGCCGGGCCTTCTTCGGCATCAATGTCGCGAGCCTGCTGATGTTCCTCGGCATGTTCGGCTCGATCTTCCTGCTCAGCCAGTTCCTCCAGGGCGTGGCCGGCTACTCGCCCACCGAGGCCGGGCTGCGGATGCTGCCCTGGACCGGCATGTCGCTGCTCGTCGCACCCGTCGCGGGTCTCCTGTCCGACCGGATCGGCGGGCGCCCGGTGGTCACTGCCGGCCTGGCGCTCCAGGCCCTCGGCCTCGCGCTCTTCGCGCTGGTGCTCGAGCCCGGTGTCTCCTACACCGCCCAGCTGCCCGCACTGGTCATCAGCGGCGTCGGCATGGCCCTCTACTTCGCGCCCGCCGCCAGTGTGGTCATGTCCAGCGTCCGCCCGTCGGAGCAGGGCATCGCCTCAGGTGCGAACAACGCCCTCCGCGAGGTCGGCGGCGCGCTCGGTATCGCGGTGCTCGGCGCGGTCTTCGCCGCCCAGGGCGGCTACGAGTCCCCGCAGGCCTTCTCCGACGGCACGGTGCCCGCGGTGTGGATCGGCGCCGGGGCTCTGGCCGCCGCCGCGCTGGTGGCCCTGCTGATCCCCGGCGGGCGTACGAGGCCGGACGGCACTCTGTCCGGATCCCCGGCCGCGGCCACGGAGAGCAGCCGCCAACCCGTCGCCGTCTGACCCCCGCGTACCCGCATGGTCCGTGGCCCCGCCGGAGAGCCGGGGCCACGGACCGTACTCTTGTCCCCGTGCAGGAACTCCACGATGCCCCCCTCGCCCCCCTGACCACCTTCCGGCTCGGCGGTCCCGCGACCCGCCTCGTGGTCGCCACCACCGACGACGAGGTGATCGCCGCCGTGCGCGAGGCGGACGAGGCCGGCACGCCGCTGCTGATCATCGGCGGCGGCAGCAACCTGGTGATCGGCGACAAGGGCTTCGACGGCACCGCGCTGCGCATCGCGACCAGCGGTTTCGACCTCGACGGGACGCGCCTGGAGCTGGCCGCGGGGGAGACGTGGAGCGACGCCGTCGCCCGCACCGTCGAAGCGGGGCTCGGCGGCGTCGAGTGCCTGGCCGGCATCCCCGGCTCCGCGGGCGCGACCCCGATCCAGAACGTCGGCGCCTACGGCCAGGAGGTCTCGTCGACGATCACGGAGGTCGTCGCGTACGACCGCCGCAACGGCGGGACGGTGGTCCTTCCCAACGCCGATTGCGGCTTCTCCTACCGCAACAGCCGCTTCAAGCAGGAACCCGACCGCTACGTCGTGCTGCGTGTCCGTTTCGAGCTCGAGGACGCCGGTGGCCTGTCCGCGCCCGTGAAGTACGCCGAGACCGCCCGTGCCCTCGGGATCGAGGTGGGCGACCGGGTCCCGGCCGCCACCGCCCGTGAGACCGTGCTCGCCCTGCGCGCGGGCAAGGGCA
The DNA here is from genome assembly GCF_052068155.1 of Streptomyces sp. OZ13. Taxonomy (NCBI): domain Bacteria; kingdom Bacillati; phylum Actinomycetota; class Actinomycetes; order Kitasatosporales; family Streptomycetaceae; genus Streptomyces; species Streptomyces sp. OZ13. The sequence continues at coordinate 165,399 of NZ_JBQHCZ010000012.1, forward strand.
TGGTGCTCGACGCCGACGACCACGACACCTGGTCTGCCGGCTCCTTCTTCACCAACCCGATCCTCACCGCCGCCGAGTACGAAACCTTCCTGGCCCGCGTCCGCGACCGGCTCGGCGACGGCGTCGCCCCGCCCGCCTACCCGGCGGGCGACGGGCACACCAAGACGTCGGCCGCCTGGCTGATCGACAAGGCCGGATTCACCAAGGGCTACGGCTCCGGGCCCGCACGCATCTCCACCAAGCACACGCTCGCCCTCACCAACCGGGGGCAGGCCACGACGGAGGACCTGCTGGCCCTGGCCCGCGAGGTGGTGGACGGCGTGCGCGACGCGTTCGGCGTGACGCTGGTCAACGAGCCGGTGACGGTCGGCGTCAGCCTCTGAGCCTCCGGATGTCCGCGACCCGACAGGACCTCTCGAGCCCGAAGATCTAATAGGCGACGCCGACGGCCTGCCTGAGCGTGGCGGGGTCGTCGGTCATCGCGAGCATCGCGTGCGCCACGTCCGCCCGGCCGATCATCCGGGCGCTGCGCGGATTGCCGCCGACCGCGACGCGGTACCTGCCGGTCAGTGGCTTGTCGAGCAGCCTCGGCGGCCGTACGGCGGTCCAGTCGGCCGCCGATCGCGCGAGTTCGCCCTCCATGACACGCAGATCGTCGTAGACGGGCTTCAGTACCGCCCCCACGACCGACATCATCGCGCGGTCCCGCAGCGGCTCCCGCTCCGGTGCGCTGCCGAGCGGCGCCGCGCTGACGACCAGCAGCCGCCGCGTGCCCTCGGCCTCCATCGCGGCCAGCACCGAGCGGGTGAGGCGGGCGGCGATGCCGGCGTCGGACCGCCTGCGGGGGCCGAGACCCGAGAGCACCGCGTCCTGTCCGGCCACGGCTTCGCGCAGTGCCTCCGGGTCGTCCAGTCCGGAGCGGAAGACCTCGAGCCGTTCCCCGGTGACCGTGAAACGCGCCGGATCGCGGACCACGGCCGTCACCCGATGGCCCGCCGCCAGGGCCTGCCTGACGATCTGCCCGCCGATGCCGCCGGTCGCGCCGAACACTGTGAGCTTCATGGGGCACACCCTCCTCGGGTGGGTAAGTGTTCACTCACCTCTATGGTGGGTGGGTACTCACCCACCCGTCAAGCCTGTTCTGGAGCGCGAATGGACCAGAAGCCCACCCGCGTCCGCATCATCGACGCGGCGCGCGACCTGATGCTCTCCATCGGTCTCGCCCGAACCACCACCAAGGAGATCGCCAAGGCGGCCGGCTGCTCGGAGGCTGCGCTCTACAAGCACTTCACGGGCAAGGAGGAGCTGTTCGTGACCGTGCTCCAGGAACGGCTGCCGAAGCTGGGCCCGCTGCTGGCCGAGCTGGCCGCCGATCCGGGCGGCGCGAGCGTCGAGGAGAACCTCACCGAGATCGCCCGCCAAGCGGCCCTCTTCTATGAGAAGACCTTCCCCATGGCGGCGTCGCTGTACGCCGAACCCCGCCTCAAGCGCCGGCACGAAGAGGCCATGCGCGAGATGGGAACGGGTCCGCACAAGCCCATCGAGGGCCTCGACGCGTATCTGCGCGCCGAACAGGCCGCCGGCCGCATCGGCCCGGACGCCGACACCCACGCCGCCGCGTCCCTGCTCCTGGGCGCCTGCGCGCAGCGCGCCTTCGCCTACGACATGACCGCGGGCCACCGGCCGCCGCAGCCGCTCGACGAGTTCGCGGCGGGTCTCGCGCGCACGCTGTTGCGGGGCATCGCCACCACCGGCGACGCCCGCTGAGCGCTGTACCGCCGGGCCGTGCCGGCGCCGGCGGCGGGCCTCAGGCCGGCGGAGACGCCAGCCAGTCGTCGATCCCCGCCAGCAGCTTCTGCCTGATGTCCTCGGGCGCCGCCGAACCCCGCACCGACTGGCGGGCCAGTTCCGCGAGCTCCTGGTCCGTGAAGGCGTGGTGGCGGCGGGCCAGCTCGTACTGTGCCGCCAGCCGGGAGCCGAACAGCAGCGGATCGTCCGCGCCGAGCGCCATGGGGACCCCGGCGTCGTACAGCGTCCGCAGCGGCACGTCCTCCGGCTTCTCGTAGACGCCGAGCGCCACGTTGGAGGCCGGGCAGACCTCGCAGGTCACGCCCCTCTCGGCGAGCTTGCGCAACAGCCGCGGATCCTCCGCCGCCCGCACACCGTGGCCGATCCGCGAGGCACGCAGGTCGTCGAGGCAGTCCCGTACGGACGCGGGTCCGGTCAGTTCGCCGCCGTGCGGGGCCGCCAGCAGCCCGCCCTCGCGGGCGATGGCGAAGGCGCGGTCGAAGTCCCGCGCCATGCCCCGCCGTTCGTCGTTGGAGAGCCCGAATCCGACGATGCCGCGGTCCGCGTAGCGCACCGCCAGCCGGGCGAGTGTCCGGGCGTCCAGCGGGTGCTTCATCCGGTTCGCCGCGACCAGCACACGCATCCCGAGCCCGGTCTCCCGGGAGGCCGTGTCCACGGCGTCGAGGATGATCTCCAGCGCAGGGATCAGACCGCCGAGCCGCGGCGCGTACGAGGTCGGGTCGACCTGGATCTCCAGCCAGCCCGAGCCGTCCCTGATGTCCTCCTCCGCCGCCTCACGCACCAGCCGCTGGATGTCCTCGGGATCGCGCAGGCAGGAGCGGGCCATGTCGTACAGCCGCTGGAAGCGGAACCACCCGCGCTCGTCCGTGGCGCGCAGCTTCGGCGGCTCGCCCCCGGTCAGCGCCTCCGGAAGATGCACGCCGTGCTTGTCGGCGAGCTCAAGAAGAGTGGTGGGCCGCATCGACCCGGTGAAGTGCAGGTGCAGATGGGCTTTCGGCAGCAGGCTGACGTCTCGTTCGCGCTCCATTGAGTGATCCTGCCAAAGACGACCGGAACGGGGCAGCCCCTTTCCCCGATCGGGTTCTTGCCCGAACACAGAAACGGGCCCCCGGCCGAAGCCGGGGGCCCGTCGCACGAGGGAGGGGATCAGTCGCGGGCCTCGGCCAGCAGCTTCTGGATCCGGGAGACACCCTCGGCCAGGTCCTCGTCGCCCAGCGCGTAGGAAAGGCGCAGGTAGCCGGGCGTGCCGAAGGCCTCGCCCGGGACGACGGCCACCTCGACCTCGTCGAGGATCAGGGCCGCGAGCTCCACGGAGGACTGCGGACGACGGCCGCGGATCTCCTTGCCCAGCAGGCCCTTCACCGACGGGTAGGCGTAGAAGGCGCCCTCGGGGGTCGGGCAGACCACACCGTCGATCTCGTTGAGCATCCGCACGATCGTCTGCCGGCGGCGGTCGAAGGCCTCACGCATCTTCGCGACGGCGTCCAGGTCCCCGGAGACGGCGGCCAGGGCGGCGATCTGCGCCACGTTGGAGACGTTCGACGTGGCGTGCGACTGGAGGTTGGTGGCCGCCTTCACGACGTCCTTCGGGCCGACGATCCACCCCACGCGCCAGCCCGTCATGGCGTACGTCTTCGCGACACCGTTGACGACGATGCACTTCTCACGCAGCGCCGGGACGAGGGCGGGCAGCGAGGTGAACGTCGCGTCGCCGTAGACGAGGTGCTCGTAGATCTCGTCGGTCAGCACCCACAGACCGTGCTCCGCGGCCCACTCGCCGATCGCGCGCGCGTCGGCCTCGCTGTAGACGGCACCGGTCGGGTTGGACGGCGAGACGAAGAGGACGACCTTGGTCTTCTCCGTGCGCGCGGCCTCCAGCTGCTCCACGGAGACGCGGTAGCCGGTGGTCTCGTCGGCCACGACATCGACGGGCACGCCGCCCGCGAGACGGATCGACTCGGGGTAGGTGGTCCAGTACGGCGCCGGGACGATGACCTCGTCACCCGGGTCGAGGATCGCGGCGAACGCCTCGTAGATCGCCTGCTTGCCGCCGTTGGTCACCAGGATCTGGGCCGGGTCCACCTCGTACCCGGAGTCGCGCAGCGTCTTCTCCGCGATGGCCTTCTTCAGCTCCGGCAGACCGCCGGCGGGCGTGTAGCGGTGGTACTTCGGATTGCGGCAGGCCTCGACGGCGGCCTCGACGATGTAGTCGGGGGTCGGGAAGTCGGGCTCACCGGCGCCGAAGCCGATCACCGGACGCCCGGCGGCCTTGAGGGCCTTGGCCTTGGCGTCGACGGCGAGGGTCGCGGACTCGGAGATCGCGCCGATGCGCGCGGAGACCCGGCGCTCGGTGGGAGGGGTTGCAGCGCTCATACGGCCCATGCTCCCAGACGCCGGAAGGACCCGGCACACAGGTTTCGAAGGGCGGACAACACGGACCCGCGGAAGGTCCGGGAGGGGGCGGCAGGGCTTTGTGTTCGACGCCGGGCCTGGGAACACGTACACTCACTGGCTGTTGGCCCTCACCAGCCAAGTCCGAGCCGGGCACTTAGTGCACCCGGGCGGATGCGGTAGGTTGGGGGAGTCACAAAGGGTCGTAGCTCAATTGGTAGAGCACTGGTCTCCAAAACCAGCGGTTGGGGGTTCAAGTCCCTCCGGCCCTGCTACACACACCTTCGCCAGGCTGTGTGCGCATGTACGTACTTCTATGCACCGCCGTGCGGCTCCACCGGGCGCGGCACGGCCACGACCCGGGAATCAGGTGAGAGATCGTGACGGACGCCGTAGGCTCCATCGACATGCCTGATGCCGAGGACGAGACGCCGGAGTCGAAGAAGAAGACCCGCAAGGGTGGCAAGCGCGGCAAGAAGGGCCCGCTGGGTCGCCTGGCTCTCTTCTACCGCCAGATCGTCGCCGAGCTGCGCAAGGTCGTCTGGCCGACTCGTCATCAACTGACGACGTACACCACTGTGGTGATTATCTTCGTCGTCATCATGATCGGCCTCGTGACCGTGATTGACTATGGCTTCCAGGAAGCAGTCAAGTACGTCTTCGGCTGATCCGCGGAGGGCGCCGGAAATCGGCGCCCCTTTCGCATGTTCCACCCCATCTGTATCCAGGAAGAAGCCATCGTGTCTGACCCGAACCTGAACGACGCCGACCGTTCCGGCGAGAGCTTCGAGTCCCCTGAGGACGAGCTCGACATCGTCGAGGCGTCGGACGCTGAGGAGCCGGACCAGGCAGAGGCTGCCGACGACGCCGCCGGTGAGCCGGCCGAGGACGAGGCCCTGCACGTCGAGAACGTCGACGAGGACGAGGCCGGCTCCGAGGACGCCGAGGCTGCTGAGGAGAGCGCGGAAGAGGCTCCCGAGGAGAGCGCCGAAGAGGCCGACGAGGAGCCGGCGGCTCCCGTCGACCCGGTCGCCGCCCTCCGCGACGAGCTCCGTGGCCTCCCGGGCGAGTGGTACGTGATCCACACCTACGCGGGCTACGAGAAGCGCGTGAAGGCCAACCTGGAGCAGCGTGCCGTCTCGCTGAACGTCGAGGACTTCATCTACCAGGCCGAGGTGCCCGAGGAAGAGATCGTCCAGATCAAGAACGGCGAGCGTAAGAACGTCCGGCAGAACAAGCTGCCCGGCTACGTTCTCGTCCGCATGGATCTGACGAACGAGTCCTGGGGCGTCGTCCGTAACACCCCCGGTGTCACCGGCTTCGTCGGCAACGCGTACGACCCGTACCCGCTGACCCTGGACGAGATCGTCAAGATGCTCGCCCCGGAGGCCGAGGAGAAGGCCGCCCGCGAGGCCGCGGAGGCCGAGGGCAAGCCGGCTCCCGCTCGCAAGGTCGAGGTTCAGGTGCTGGACTTCGAGGTCGGTGACTCGGTCACCGTCACCGACGGCCCGTTCGCGACGCTGCAGGCCACGATCAACGAGATCAACGCCGACTCGAAGAAGGTCAAGGGCCTTGTCGAGATCTTCGGCCGCGAGACCCCGGTCGAGCTCAGCTTCGACCAGATCCAGAAGAACTAGTTCCTTCTGGACGCCAGGTTTCCGAACAGGTCAGACCGCCTCTCGCAGGCTGTCTGACCTGCTCGGTTTTTGGCCGCGCATGGATACCCGTTATCGTTGTGCGGTATGCCTCCATCCGGATGATCGGGTGGCAGGCGGATAACTCTCACTAGGACCCGGAGAGAGCAATGCCTCCCAAGAAGAAGAAGGTCACGGGGCTTATCAAGCTCCAGATCCAGGCCGGTGCGGCCAACCCGGCTCCGCCGGTCGGCCCCGCCCTGGGTCAGCACGGCGTCAACATCATGGAGTTCTGCAAGGCCTACAACGCCGCGACCGAGTCGCAGCGTGGCATGGTCGTGCCGGTGGAGATCACGGTCTACGAGGACCGTTCCTTCACCTTCATCACGAAGACTCCGCCGGCCGCCAAGCTGATCCTCAAGGCCGCGGGTGTGGACAAGGGCTCCGGCGAGCCGCACAAGACCAAGGTCGCCAAGCTGACGGCAGCCCAGGTCCGCGAGATCGCCACGACCAAGCTCCCCGACCTGAACGCCAATGACCTCGACGCCGCGTCGAAGATCATTGCCGGCACCGCCCGTTCCATGGGCATCACGGTCGAGGGCTGACAGCCCCCTCGTAAGCCCCAGTGGTAGGACCAAGCGCTGGTCCGCACCACGACTCCACGCTCAACACATCAGGAGCAGAAGTGAAGCGCAGCAAGACTCTCCGCGCTGCGGACGCCAAGATCGACCGGGAGCGTAACTACGCCCCGCTCGAGGCTGTCCGTCTCGCCAAGGACACCGCCGCCACCAAGTTCGACGGCACCGTCGAGGTCGCCTTCCGTCTGGGCGTTGACCCGCGTAAGGCCGACCAGATGGTCCGTGGCACCGTCAACCTTCCGCACGGCACCGGCAAGACCGCCCGGGTCCTGGTCTTCGCGACCGGTGACCGTGCTGCGGCCGCGGAAGCCGCGGGCGCCGACATCGTCGGCTCCGACGAACTGATCGACGAGATCTCCAAGGGCAACCGCCTGAACGAGTTCGACGCGGTCGTCGCCACCCCGGACCTCATGGGCAAGGTCGGCCGCCTCGGCCGTGTGCTCGGTCCGCGTGGTCTGATGCCGAACCCGAAGACCGGCACCGTCACGATGGACGTCGCCAAGGCCGTCAACGAGATCAAGGGCGGCAAGATCGAGTTCCGCGTCGACAAGCACTCGAACCTGCACTTCATCATCGGCAAGGTCTCCTTCGACGAGACGAAGCTGGTCGAGAACTACGCCGCGGCGCTGGAGGAGATCCTCCGTCTCAAGCCGTCCGCCGCGAAGGGCCGCTACATCAAGAAGGCGACCCTGACGACGACGATGGGCCCCGGCATCCCGCTGGACTCCAACCGCACCCGCAACCTCCTCGTCGAGGAGGACCCGGCCGCCGTCTGATCCCTGGACGGCAGTCGCGGGCATCGCGTCTCCTGAATCCGGCCTCCGCAGCTCCTCGAGCTGGGGAGGCCGGATTTTTGCGTGGACGCTGTCGTCGTCGGGCGCCGGGCCCATCAAGAGCCCCGTGCGGGACCGGAAGACGGCCGGCGCAGGCGGGCGGGCGGGCCGCTGGGCAGCCGGGTATCGCGCCCCCAAGGCCCCGTGGCACCCCAGGAAGAACGGCGGGCGCAGAGGGCGCCCTGACGCGAATACGGCGGATTTGCCTGGCGGGGTTGCGTTCGCGTACTCTTCCGAAGAAGCCAAAGACCGCTGGTCGTTGCCGTGCTCTCCTTCCGAGGGTCCGGTGGCCGAAGGATCCGCTCAGTAGCGGACGTCCTGCGCAGGTGACTGTGGAAAGTTCCCGGAAGCAATTCCGGTCGAGCTCAGCCCCGTGCGCCTGCGCCGGGGCGTTTCGTTTTGTTCGGCCCCTTCTGAGCGGTCCTCATCACCCGGAAGGAGGCCGACGCTCATGGCAAGGCCCGACAAGGCCGCCGCGGTGGCCGAGCTGACGGAGTCGTTCCGCAGCTCGAACGCCGCCGTGCTGACCGAGTACCGGGGTCTCACCGTGGCTCAGCTCAAGGAGCTGCGCCGTTCGCTCGGTGAGAACGCCCAGTACGCCGTGGTGAAGAACACGCTGACCAAGATCGCGGCCAACGAGGCCGGGATCAACTCGCTCGACGACCACTTCACTGGTCCGACGGCGGTTGCCTTCATCACCGGTGACCCGGTGGAGTCGGCGAAGGGTCTTCGTGACTTCGCCAAGGACAACCCGAACCTGATCATCAAGGGCGGTGTCCTTGATGGCAAGGCGCTGTCCGCCGATGAGATCAAGAAGCTTGCGGACCTCGAGTCCCGCGAGGTTCTGCTCGCCAAGCTGGCGGGCGCCATGAAGGGCAAGCAGTCCCAGGCTGCCGCGCTCTTCCAGGCGCTTCCCTCGAAGTTCGTCCGCACCGCGGAGGCGCTTCGTGCCAAGAAGGCCGAGCAGGGCGGTGCCGAGTAATTCGGCTCGCGCATTGACCGCCGCCTGAGGCGACGGTCACAGCGGGCCGAACGTACGCCCGCCTCACATGTACACACGGCACCTGCCGAATGAGTGGAAGGACGCCATCATGGCGAAGCTGTCCCAGGACGACCTGCTTGCGCAGTTCGAGGAGATGACCCTCATCGAGCTCTCCGAGTTCGTGAAGGCCTTCGAGGAGAAGTTCGACGTCACCGCCGCTGCCCCGGTCGCCGTTGCCGCCGGTGGCGCTGCTGCCGCCCCGGCCGAGGCCGAGGCCGAGCAGGACGAGTTCGACGTCATCCTCACCGGCGCCGGTGAGAAGAAGATCCAGGTCATCAAGGTCGTGCGTGAGCTGACCTCCCTGGGTCTGAAGGAGGCCAAGGACCTCGTCGACGGCACCCCGAAGCCGGTCCTCGAGAAGGTCGCCAAGGACGCCGCGGAGAAGGCTGCCGAGTCCCTCAAGGCTGCCGGCGCCTCCGTCGAGGTCAAGTGACCTCGCGAGTCTTCTGACTCCCGCGCTGTAACGCGCACACACTGAAGGGCGATCACCCAAGCGGGTGGTCGCCCTTCGGCGTTCCGGCCGAGGGTGCCTTGCTCTTCTCCCTCCTGGGAGTATGGTGATCTTCGCCGTGCGCCCCTCAAGGCGGCCTCTGAGGGTCCCGGAGCAGCAGCTCAGGGGCGAGGGCCTTGACGAACCGCACGCAGCGCGCAATTCTCAGGACGCGTCGTCACAACGATCCACGTTCCGAGGCATGGATCGACGACCGAACGGGCAGTATCGATGTGCGCCTCACGGCGCATGGGGTTCGCGGAGATGAGAAAAACGAGGGTCTCGAGGGTCTCGAAAACCCGCACTGGACATCAGTGTGCCAAGTGGCTACACTGACCCTTTGCGCTGCCTGTTAGCTGCCCTCTGCCCGTCACCAGGGGCATGCCCGTGTCTGAGCTTCGGATGAAGAACAACCCCCAGCTGGGGTTTCTCCCTCCGTTCACAACATGGGACCGGTACGCGCGTAGTGAGTCCGAGCCCTCGGAAGGACCCCCTCTTGGCCGCCTCGCGCAACGCCTCGACCGCGAATACGAACAACGGCGCCAGCACTGCCCCGCTGCGCATCTCCTTTGCAAAGATCAAGGAGCCCCTCGAGGTTCCGAACCTCCTCGCGCTGCAGACCGAGAGCTTTGACTGGCTGCTCGGCAATGCCGCATGGAAGGCTCGTGTCGAGGCGGCTCTCGAAAGCGGACAGGACGTCCCCACCAAGTCCGGTCTGGAAGAGATCTTCGAGGAGATCTCGCCGATCGAGGACTTCTCCGGGTCGATGTCGCTGACCTTCCGCGACCACCGTTTCGAGCCCCCGAAGAACTCGATCGACGAGTGCAAGGAGCGCGACTTCACGTACGCGGCCCCGCTCTTCGTCACGGCCGAGTTCACCAACAACGAGACCGGCGAGATCAAGTCCCAGACGGTCTTCATGGGCGACTTCCCGCTCATGACCAACAAGGGCACCTTCGTCATCAACGGCACCGAGCGTGTCGTGGTGTCGCAGCTGGTCCGCTCGCCGGGTGTCTACTTCGACTCCAACATCGACAAGACGTCCGACAAGGACATCTTCACGGCCAAGATCATCCCGTCCCGGGGTGCCTGGCTGGAGATGGAGATCGACAAGCGCGACATGGTCGGTGTCCGTATCGACCGCAAGCGCAAGCAGTCCGTGACCGTCCTGCTCAAGGCGCTCGGCTGGACCACCGAGCAGATCCTCGAGGAGTTCGGCGAGTACGAGTCCATGCGCGCCACCCTGGAGAAGGACCACACCCAGGGCCAGGACGACGCGCTGCTCGACATCTACCGCAAGCTGCGTCCGGGCGAGCCCCCGACGCGCGAGGCGGCCCAGACGCTGCTCGAGAACCTCTACTTCAACCCGAAGCGCTACGACCTCGCCAAGGTCGGCCGCTACAAGGTGAACAAGAAGCTCGGCGCGGACGAGCCGCTGGACGCCGGCGTCCTCACCACCGACGACGTCATCGCCACCATCAAGTACCTGGTCAAGCTGCACGCCGGTGAGACCGAGACGGTCGGCGAGTCGGGCACCCAGATCGTCGTCGAGACCGACGACATCGACCACTTCGGCAACCGCCGTCTGCGCAATGTCGGCGAGCTCATCCAGAACCAGGTCCGCACGGGTCTGGCTCGTATGGAGCGCGTCGTGCGTGAGCGCATGACGACCCAGGACGTCGAGGCGATCACGCCGCAGACGCTGATCAACATCCGGCCGGTCGTCGCCTCCATCAAGGAGTTCTTCGGCACCAGCCAGCTGTCGCAGTTCATGGACCAGAACAACCCGCTGTCGGGTCTCACCCACAAGCGCCGTCTGTCGGCTCTTGGCCCGGGTGGTCTCTCCCGTGAGCGGGCTGGCTTCGAGGTCCGTGACGTGCACCCCTCGCACTACGGCCGCATGTGCCCGATCGAGACCCCTGAAGGCCCGAACATCGGTCTGATCGGCTCGCTCGCGTCCTACGGCCGGGTCAACGCGTTCGGCTTCGTCGAGACCCCGTACCGCAAGGTCACCGACGGTCAGGTCACCGACGAGGTCGACTACCTGACCGCCGACGAGGAGGACCGCTTCGTCATCGCCCAGGCGAACGCGACCCTGAGCGACGACCTGCGCTTCACCGAGGCGCGCGTGCTGGTCCGCCGTCGTGGCGGCGAGGTCGACTACGTCCCGCCGACCGAGGTCGACTACATGGACGTCTCGCCGCGCCAGATGGTGTCGGTGGCGACCGCCATGATCCCGTTCCTCGAGCACGACGACGCCAACCGTGCCCTCATGGGCGCGAACATGATGCGCCAGGCCGTTCCGCTCATCAAGGCGGAGGCCCCGCTCGTCGGCACCGGCATGGAGTACCGCTGTGCCACCGACGCCGGCGACGTCATCAAGGCGGAGAAGGACGGTGTCATCCAGGAGGTCTCGGCCGACTACGTCACCGTCGCGAACGACGACGGCACGTACACCACGTACCGCATCGCGAAGTTCTCCCGCTCGAACCAGGGCACCTCGGTGAACCAGAAGGTCATCGTCTCCGAGGGCGACCGGGTCATCGAGGGCCAGGTCCTCGCCGACGGTCCCGCCACCGAGAACGGTGAGATGGCGCTCGGCAAGAACCTGCTCGTGGCGTTCATGCCGTGGGAGGGTCACAACTACGAGGACGCGATCATCCTGTCGCAGCGCCTCGTGCAGGACGACGTCCTCTCCTCGATCCACATCGAGGAGCACGAGGTCGACGCCCGTGACACCAAGCTCGGCCCCGAGGAGATCACCCGGGACATCCCGAACGTCTCCGAGGAGGTCCTCGCGGACCTCGACGAGCGCGGCATCATCCGTATCGGTGCCGAGGTCGTCGCCGGCGACATCCTGGTCGGCAAGGTCACGCCCAAGGGTGAGACCGAGCTGACCCCGGAGGAGCGTCTGCTCCGCGCGATCTTCGGTGAGAAGGCGCGTGAGGTCCGTGACACCTCGCTGAAGGTGCCGCACGGCGAGACCGGCAAGGTCATCGGTGTGCGCGTCTTCGACCGCGAGGAGGGCGACGAGCTTCCCCCGGGCGTCAACCAGCTGGTCCGCGTCTACGTGGCCCAGAAGCGCAAGATCACCGACGGTGACAAGCTCGCCGGCCGTCACGGCAACAAGGGCGTCATCTCGAAGATCCTGCCGATCGAGGACATGCCGTTCCTGGAGGACGGCACCCCGGTCGACATCATCCTCAACCCGCTGGGTGTCCCGTCCCGAATGAACCCGGGACAGGTCCTGGAGATCCACCTCGGCTGGCTCGCCAGCCGCGGCTGGGACGTCTCCGGGCTGGCGGACGACTGGGCGCAGCGCCTGCAGTCCATCGGCGCCGACCAGGTCGCTCCCGGCACCAACGTCGCCACCCCGGTCTTCGACGGTGCGCGTGAGGACGAGATCGCCGGCCTCTTCGATGCCACGATCCCCAACCGCGACGGCGACCGCCTGGTCCAGTCGTCCGGCAAGGCCAACCTGTTCGACGGCCGCTCCGGCGAGCCGTTCCCGGACCCGATCTCGATCGGGTACATGTACATCCTCAAGCTCCACCACCTGGTCGACGACAAGCTCCACGCCCGTTCGACCGGTCCGTACTCGATGATCACCCAGCAGCCGCTGGGTGGTAAGGCCCAGTTCGGTGGCCAGCGGTTCGGAGAGATGGAGGTGTGGGCACTCGAGGCTTATGGAGCGGCCTACGCGCTCCAGGAGCTGCTGACCATCAAGTCCGACGACGTGACCGGCCGCGTGAAGGTCTACGAGGCCATCGTCAAGGGCGAGAACATCCCCGAGCCCGGCATTCCCGAGTCCTTCAAGGTGCTCATCAAGGAAATGCAGTCGCTCTGCCTCAACGTGGAGGTGCTCTCCTCGGACGGTATGTCCATCGAGATGCGCGACACGGACGAGGACGTCTTCCGCGCCGCGGAGGAGCTCGGTATCGACCTGTCCCGGCGTGAGCCGAGCAGCGTCGAAGAGGTCTGACGGGCCTGGCGGGGGCTCCCCAGAAGGAGCCCCCGCCATCCCCGGGACCGTTCAGACCATGATTGAGACACGACCCCGAAAGAGGGATTGACGCACAGTGCTCGACGTCAACTTCTTCGACGAGCTGCGGATCGGCCTGGCCACCGCGGACGACATCAGGACCTGGTCCCACGGCGAGGTCAAGAAGCCCGAGACCATCAACTACCGCACGCTCAAGCCCGAGAAGGACGGACTCTTCTGCGAGAAGATCTTCGGTCCGACCCGGGACTGGGAGTGCTACTGCGGCAAGTACAAGCGTGTCCGCTTCAAGGGCATCATCTGTGAGCGGTGTGGCGTCGAGGTCACCCGCGCCAAGGTGCGGCGTGAGCGGATGGGCCACATCGAGCTCGCCGCTCCCGTGACCCACATCTGGTACTTCAAGGGCGTCCCGTCGCGTCTGGGCTACCTGCTGGACCTGGCGCCGAAGGACCTCGAGAAGGTCATCTACTTCGCCGCGTACATGATCACGTTCGTGGACGAGGAGCGCCGCACGCGTGACCTGCCGTCGCTGGAGGCCCACGTCTCCGTCGAGCGCCAGCAGGTCGAGAACCGCCGCGACGCCGACCTCGAGGCCCGTGCCAAGAAGCTCGAGACCGACCTGGCCGAGCTCGAGGCCGAGGGCGCCAAGGCCGACGTGCGCCGCAAGGTGCGCGAAGGTGCCGAGCGCGAGATGAAGCAGCTGCGTGACCGCGCCCAGCGCGAGATCGACCGTCTCGACGAGGTGTGGAACCGCTTCAAGAACCTCAAGGTCCAGGACCTCGAGGGCGACGAGCTGCTCTACCGCGAGCTGCGTGACCGCTTCGGCACGTACTTCGACGGCTCGATGGGTGCCGCGGCGCTGCAGAAGCGCCTGGAGTCCTTCGACCTCGAGGAGGAGGCCGAGCGTCTCCGCGAGATCATCCGTACCGGCAAGGGCCAGAAGAAGACCCGTGCGCTCAAGCGCCTCAAGGTCGTCTCCGCGTTCCTGCAGACGTCCAACAGCCCCAAGGGCATGGTGCTCGACTGCGTGCCGGTCATCCCGCCGGACCTTCGTCCGATGGTGCAGCTGGACGGTGGCCGCTTCGCGACCTCCGACCTGAACGACCTGTACCGCCGTGTGATCAACCGCAACAACCGTCTGAAGCGTCTGCTCGACCTCGGTGCCCCCGAGATCATCGTGAACAACGAGAAGCGGATGCTCCAGGAGGCGGTCGACGCCCTCTTCGACAACGGCCGTCGTGGTCGCCCGGTCACGGGCCCCGGCAACCGTCCGCTGAAGTCCCTCAGCGACATGCTGAAGGGTAAGCAGGGTCGTTTCCGTCAGAACCTGCTCGGTAAGCGAGTCGACTACTCGGCGCGTTCCGTCATCGTCGTCGGCCCGCAGCTGAAGCTGCACCAGTGCGGTCTGCCCAAGGCCATGGCGCTGGAGCTCTTCAAGCCGTTCGTGATGAAGCGCCTGGTCGACCTGAACCACGCGCAGAACATCAAGTCGGCCAAGCGCATGGTCGAGCGTGGCCGCACCGTGGTGTACGACGTCCTCGAAGAGGTCATCGCCGAGCACCCGGTGCTGCTGAACCGTGCGCCCACGCTGCACCGCCTCGGCATCCAGGCCTTCGAGCCGCAGCTGGTCGAGGGCAAGGCCATCCAGATCCACCCGCTCGTCTGCACCGCGTTCAACGCGGACTTCGACGGTGACCAGATGGCCGTGCACCTGCCGCTGTCCGCGGAGGCGCAGGCCGAGGCCCGCATCCTGATGCTGTCCTCGAACAACATCCTCAAGCCGGCCGACGGCCGTCCGGTCACCATGCCGACCCAGGACATGGTGCTGGGCCTCTTCTTCCTGACCACGGACGAGGAGGAGCGCACGGTCATCGGTGAGGGCCGTTCCTTCGGTTCCACCGCCGAGGCGATCATGGCGTTCGACGCCCGGGAGCTCTCGCTCCAGGCGAAGATCGACATCCGCTTCCCGGTCGGCACCATCCCGCCGCGCGGCTGGACCCCGCCGGCGCAGGAGGAGGGTGAGCCGGAGTGGCAGCAGGGTGACTCGTTCCGTCTGCGGACGACCCTGGGCCGCGCGCTCTTCAACGAGCTGCTGCCCGAGGACTACCCGTTCGTCGACTACTCGGTGGGCAAGAAGCAGCTCTCCGAGATCGTCAACGACCTGGCCGAGCGCTACCCCAAGGTCATCGTGGCGGCGACGCTCGACAACCTGAAGGCGGCGGGCTTCTACTGGGCGACCCGTTCCGGTGTCACCGTGGCCATCTCCGACGTCGTCGTTCCCGAGGCGAAGAAGGCGATCGTCAAGGGTTACGAGGAGCAGGACGAGAAGGTCCAGAAGCAGTACGAGCGCGGTCTGATCACCAAGGACGAGCGCACCCAGGAGCTCATCGCGATCTGGACCAAGGCGACCAACGAGGTCGCCGAGGCGATGAACGCGAACTTCCCGAAGACCAACCCCATCTTCATGATGGTCAACTCGGGTGCTCGTGGAAACATGATGCAGATGCGTCAGATCGCCGGTATGCGTGGTCTGGTGTCCAACGCCAAGAACGAGACCATCCCGCGTCCGATCAAGGCGTCCTTCCGCGAGGGTCTGTCCGTGCTGGAGTACTTCATCTCCACGCACGGTGCCCGTAAGGGTCTGGCGGACACCGCCCTGCGTACCGCCGACTCGGGTTACCTGACCCGTCGTCTGGTGGACGTCTCGCAGGATGTCATCATCCGCGAGGAGGACTGCGGCACCGACCGCGGCCTCAAGCTCAAGATCGCGGAGCGTGGCGCCGACGGCACCCTGCGCAAGACCGAGGACGTCGAGACCTCTGTCTACGCCCGGATGCTCGCCGAGGACGTCGTCGTCGACGGCAAGGTCATCGCGCCGGCGAACGTCGACCTCGGTGACGTGCTCATCGACGCGCTCGTCGCGGCCGGTGTGGAGGAGGTCAAGACCCGCTCGGTCCTGACCTGTGAGTCCGCGGTCGGCACCTGTGCGTACTGCTACGGCCGTTCGCTCGCGACCGGCAAGCTGGTCGACATCGGTGAGGCGGTCGGCATCATCGCCGCCCAGTCCATCGGTGAGCCCGGCACGCAGCTGACGATGCGTACCTTCCACACCGGTGGTGTGGCCGGTGACGACATCACCCAGGGTCTGCCCCGTGTCGTCGAGCTCTTCGAGGCTCGTACGCCCAAGGGTGTCGCCCCGATCTCGGAGGCGGCCGGCCGCGTCCGTATCGAGGAGACCGAGAAGACCAAGAAGATCGTCGTCACTCCGGACGACGGCAGCGACGAGACGGCGTTCCCGATCTCGAAGCGTGCCCGTCTGCTGGTCGGCGAGGGCGATCACGTCGAGGTGGGCCAGAAGCTCACCGTGGGTGCCACCAACCCGCACGACGTGCTCCGCATCCTCGGCCAGCGCGCGGTCCAGGTCCACCTGGTCGGCGAGGTCCAGAAGGTCTACAACTCGCAGGGTGTGTCGATCCACGACAAGCACATCGAGATCATCATCCGGCAGATGCTGCGCCGTGTGACGATCATCGAGTCCGGCGACGCGGAGCTGCTGCCGGGCGAGCTGGTCGAGCGTTCGAAGTTCGAGACCGAGAACCGTCGTGTGGTCACCGAGGGCGGTCACCCCGCCTCCGGCCGTCCGCAGCTGATGGGTATCACCAAGGCCTCGCTGGCAACCGAGTCCTGGCTGTCGGCGGCGTCCTTCCAGGAGACGACCAGGGTTCTGACGGACGCGGCGATCAACGCCAAGTCCGACTCCCTGATCGGCCTCAAGGAGAACGTCATCATCGGTAAGCTCATCCCGGCCGGTACGGGTCTGTCCCGCTACCGCAACATCCGGGTCGAGCCGACCGAGGAGGCCAAGGCCGCGATGTACTCGGCCGTCGGCTACGACGACATCGACTACTCTCCGTTCGGCACGGGCTCCGGCCAGGCCGTTCCGCTGGAGGACTACGACTACGGTCCGTACAACCAGTAGTAGGTCGTGAAGAAGGGCGGCCACCCCGCACGGGGTGGCCGCCCTTCTTCGTTTTCCTGCGTGATGCTTGTAGGCCCGCGCCCGTGTTGGGGAGCGCCGTGCACGACAGCCCGGGAGGCCGGTGCGGAGCCGCTCGCACGACGCAGGGACGGCCGGGAGAGGCCCCGGGCGGGACGACTTCCGCCCGGGGCCGGGGGAGCGTCCACCGGATCGTCGACGGCCCGCACGGGCAGCGCCGCTCCAGGCCGGACACTGCCGCCAAGATGGCCGAAAACCATCGCAAAACGGCCCGGCCCCTGCGGGCGGATCCGGCCCCCGGGCATTTGTTTTGACCGGAGTGGATGCGGTAGGTACGCTCAGACCTTGTGCCTGGGGTGTGCCTGGGCTCGTGTGCGTGTCTTCAACCGCATGGCGAGTCAGATATCGGCCACCGCAATCTGCGCTCTTTCCGCTTGGCGGCGGAGGTCTGCAGCATTCGACACACCCGACCGCGTGGGTCGGCGACGTTCCAGGTTAGCTTCACTGACGGCACACAGAAACCGGAGAAGTAGTGCCTACGATCCAGCAGCTGGTCCGTAAGGGCCGGCAGGACAAGGTCGAGAAGAACAAGACGCCCGCACTCGAGGGTTCCCCTCAGCGCCGCGGCGTCTGCACGCGTGTGTTCACGAAGATCATCCGCGGTTCGCTCGACACCCAGGGTGTCAAGAACCGCAAGCAGGCCCGCAGCCGCTACGGCGCCAAGAAGGAGAAGTAAGAATGCCTCGTAAGGGCCCCGCCCCGAAGCGCCCGGTCATCATCGACCCGGTTTACGGTTCTCCTCTGGTGACCTCGCTCATCAACAAGATTCTGCTCAACGGCAAGCGTTCCACCGCTGAGCGCATCGTCTACGGCGCCATGGAAGGCCTCCGCGAGAAGACCGGCAACGACCCGGTCATCACGCTGAAGCGCGCCCTCGAGAACGTCAAGCCGGCGCTCGAGGTCAAGTCCCGCCGTGTCGGTGGCGCCACCTACCAGGTCCCGGTCGAGGTCAAGCCCGGCCGCGCCTCCACGCTGGCGCTGCGCTGGCTGGTCGGTTACTCCCGCGCCCGTCGCGAGAAGACCATGACCGAGCGCCTCATGAACGAACTGCTCGACGCCTCCAACGGCCTCGGCGCTTCGGTCAAGAAGCGTGAGGACACGCACAAGATGGCCGAGTCCAACAAGGCCTTCGCGCACTACCGCTGGTAGTCGCTACCCACATCGAGACCGAGAGAAGATTGAGCCTTATGGCCACCACTTCGCTTGACCTGGCCAAGGTCCGCAACATTGGGATCATGGCCCACATCGACGCGGGCAAGACGACGACCACCGAGCGCATCCTGTTCTACACCGGTGTGAGCTACAAGATCGGTGAGGTCCACGACGGCGCTGCCACGATGGACTGGATGGAGCAGGAGCAGGAGCGCGGCATCACGATCACGTCCGCCGCGACGACCTGTCACTGGCCGCTCGAGGACGTCGATCACACCATCAACATCATCGACACCCCGGGTCACGTCGACTTCACCGTCGAGGTGGAGCGTTCGCTTCGTGTCCTCGACGGTGCCGTCACGGTGTTCGACGGTGTCGCCGGTGTCGAGCCCCAGTCCGAGACTGTCTGGCGCCAGGCGGACCGCTACGGCGTTCCGCGTATCTGCTTCGTCAACAAGCTCGACCGCACCGGTGCCGAGTTCCACCGCTGTGTCGACATGATCAGCGACCGCCTGGGCGCGACGCCGATCGTCATGCAGCTGCCGATCGGTGCCGAGGCCGACTTCAAGGGCGTCGTCGACCTGGTTCGTATGAAGGCCCTCGTGTGGTCCGCCGAGGCCACCAAGGGCGAGATGTACGACGTCGTCGACATCCCGGCCACCCACACCGAGGCTGCCGACGAGTGGCGCGGCAAGCTCCTCGAGACGGTCGCCGAGAACGACGAAGAGATCATGGAGCTGTACCTCGAGGGCCAGGAGCCTTCCGAGGAGCAGCTGTACGCCGCGATCCGTCGTATCACCATCGCGTCCGGCGTCTCCAAGGACACCACGGTCACCCCGGTGTTCTGCGGTACCGCCTTCAAGAACAAGGGCGTTCAGCCCCTGCTCGACGCGGTCGTGCGCTACCTCCCCTCCCCCCTGGACGTCGAGGCCATCGAGGGCCACGACGTGAAGGACCCGGAGACGGTCGTCAAGCGCAAGCCGTCCGACGACGAGCCGCTGTCGGCCCTCGCGTTCAAGATCGCGAGCGACCCGCACCTCGGCAAGCTCACCTTCGTCCGGATCTACTCCGGTCGCCTGGACTCCGGCACCGCGGTGCTGAACTCCGTCAAGGGCAAGAAGGAGCGCATCGGCAAGATCTACCGCATGCACGCGAACAAGCGTGAGGAGATCGAGTCGGTGGGCGCCGGCGACATCGTCGCCGTCATGGGCCTGAAGCAGACCACCACCGGTGAGACGCTGTGCGACGACAAGAACCCGGTGATCCTGGAGTCCATGGACTTCCCGGCGCCGGTCATCCAGGTCGCGATCGAGCCCAAGTCCAAGGGTGACCAGGAGAAGCTGGGTGTCGCCATCCAGCGTCTCGCGGAGGAGGACCCCTCCTTCCAGGTTCACTCGGACGAGGAGACCGGCCAGACCATCATCGGTGGTATGGGCGAGCTGCACCTCGAGGTGCTGGTCGACCGTATGCGCCGTGAGTTCAAGGTCGAGGCGAATGTCGGTAAGCCGCAGGTGGCATACCGTGAGACGATCCGTAAGGGCGTCGAGCGCCACGACTACACGCACAAGAAGCAGACCGGTGGTACCGGTCAGTTCGCCAAGGTGCAGATCGCGATCGAGCCGATCGAGGGCGGCGACGCCTCGTACGAGTTCGTGAACAAGGTCACCGGTGGCCGCATCCCCAAGGAATACATCCCCTCGGTGGACGCGGGTGCGCAGGAGGCCATGCAGTTCGGCATCCTGGCCGGCTACGAGATGACGGGCGTTCGCGTCATTCTTCTCGACGGTGGCTACCACGAGGTCGACTCCTCCGAGCTCGCGTTCAAGATCGCCGGTTCGCAGGCCTTCAAGGAGGCCGCGCGTAAGGCCAGCCCCGTGCTGCTCGAGCCGATGATGGCCGTAGAGGTCACCACGCCCGAGGACTACATGGGCGAGGTCATCGGCGACATCAACTCCCGCCGTGGTCAGATTCAGGCCATGGAGGAGCGGATGGGCGCCCGGATCGTCAAGGGTCTGGTGCCGCTTTCGGAGATGTTCGGCTACGTCGGAGACCTCCGCAGCAAGACTTCGGGTCGCGCAAGCTACTCGATGCAGTTCGACTCCTACGCCGAGGTTCCCCGGAACGTCGCCGAGGAGATCATCGCGAAGGCCAAGGGCGAGTAACTCTCCCGAGTTCACGCTTTAGGCTTGTCACCGGAGCCTCCCGGGGCATTCCAGCCGCACCACGGCGGGAATGCCCCAGGGCCCCGGCATTCCAGCAAAGATCACCTGGCGCCGATGAGTAAGGCGTACAGAACCACTCCACAGGAGGACCCCAGTGGCGAAGGCGAAGTTCGAGCGGACTAAGCCGCACGTCAACATCGGCACCATCGGTCACATCGACCACGGTAAGACGACCCTCACGGCCGCCATTACCAAGGTGCTGCACGACGCGTACCCGGACCTGAACGAGGCCTCGGCCTTCGACCAGATCGACAAGGCTCCTGAGGAGCGCCAGCGCGGTATCACCATCTCCATCGCGCACGTCGAGTACCAGACCGAGTCGCGTCACTACGCGCACGTCGACTGCCCCGGTCACGCGGACTACATCAAGAACATGATCACGGGTGCGGCGCAGATGGACGGCGCCATCCTCGTGGTCGCCGCGACCGACGGCCCGATGCCGCAGACCAAGGAGCACGTGCTCCTGGCCCGCCAGGTCGGCGTTCCGTACATCGTCGTCGCCCTGAACAAGGCCGACATGGTGGACGACGAGGAGATCCTGGAGCTCGTCGAGCTCGAGGTGCGTGAGCTCCTCTCCGAGTACGAGTTCCCGGGCGACGACGTTCCCGTCGTCAAGGTCTCGGCGCTCAAGGCTCTCGAGGGCGACAAGGAGTGGGGCCAGTCGGTCCTGAACCTGATGGCCGCCGTCGACGAGGCGATCCCGCAGCCCGAGCGTGACGTCGACAAGCCGTTCCTGATGCCGATCGAGGACGTCTTCACGATCACCGGTCGTGGCACCGTCGTCACCGGTCGTATCGAGCGTGGTGTCCTCAAGGTCAACGAGACCGTCGACATCGTCGGTATCAAGACCGAGAAGACCACCACCACGGTCACCGGCATCGAGATGTTCCGCAAGCTGCTCGACGAGGGCCAGGCGGGCGAGAACGTCGGTCTGCTCCTCCGTGGCATCAAGCGCGAGGACGTCGAGCGCGGCCAGGTCATCATCAAGCCGGGTTCGGTCACGCCGCACACCAGCTTCGAGGCCCAGGCCTACATCCTGTCGAAGGACGAGGGTGGCCGTCACACCCCCTTCTTCAACAACTACCGCCCGCAGTTCTACTTCCGTACCACGGACGTGACCGGCGTCGTGACCCTCCCCGAGGGCACCGAGATGGTCATGCCGGGCGACAACACCACCATGACCGTCGAGCTGATCCAGCCCGTCGCCATGGAGGAGGGCCTCAAGTTCGCCATCCGTGAGGGTGGCCGGACCGTGGGCGCCGGCCAGGTCACCAAGATCAACAAGTAATTGTTGCTCTGACCTGGTAGCTCGCTGAGCTGCAAGAAGGGCCCCGCACCTCTCGGTGCGGGGCCCTTCGTCATGTCCGGCGGGCGGAGGCTCGGCCCCCGCCCGCCGGGGCGGGCCGTCAGCCGTTCGCCGTGGCCGTACCGGGCGACCAGGTCCACGGGTGTGCGTCCGGGCCCATGCCGACGACCCGGACCTCTCCGTCGGGGGTGACGTCCAGCGTGGGCGTGTCCAGGGCCACGGCCCCGGCGGTACGGGTCAGCAGTCGGCCCTCGTGCCGCAGCTGCACCCGGCCCAGCAGATCCAGACCGGCCAGGACGGCCCGCTCGGGGTCACCGGCCGTGGCGAGCGGTCCGTAACCCTCGAACCGTACGGCGGGCAGCGGCCTGCCGTCCGGGCTGAAGCGGGTGAGGGCGGGCGACGCGCTGCCGCGGGAGTCCCTCGGGTCCGTCCGCTTCCAGGGCCGCTCCGTCCGGTACAGCAGGTGCACGGAACCGTCGGTCTTCGCGAGTGCGGCGGGGGTGTCGACGGCCGCCGGCAGATGTCCGGAGGGGCGGTGGGTGAGGGGCAGGCCGGGCGCGTCCTGGGTCCAGTGGTGGACGGTGTCGAAGCCCGCGGCGAAGAGATGGACGCGGCCGGCCGCGTCGAGGACGGTCGCAAGGCCGTCCTGTATCCCGGCGCTGCCGTCGAGGGCCCGCCAGCCGCTCCACCGGCCGTCCGCCTCACGGACCCGTGTGCTGATGCCCTTGTCCGCGTTGCGCACGAACAGGTGAACCCGCCCGTCGGGCGCGCTGACGGCCACCGGCACCCCGATGCGCCGGCCCCGGTCGTCATGGCGCTCGGGGTTGCCCAGGCCGCGCCACGCGAGGAAGGGTCCGCCCGCGGAGCGCTGTTCCAGCAGCACTATCTCCCGGGCGTTGTTCCCGCCGTGACCGCTGATCGCCGAGAAGCGAAGGGCGAAGAGGAGCTGCCGTCCGTCGCCGAGCGCCGTCGCGCCCAGCGTCGGCGCGAGAGGGCCGCCGCCGAGGTCGGCGGGCTGCCCCCACCGGCCGCTCCCGGCCTCCGTCTCCCGCCAGCGCACCGCGCGCAGCCCCAGCACCCCGTACGCGACCAGCCGTCCGTCGGGTTCGGCGGCCAGGGACGTGCGGGGTCCGGGGTAGCGGTAGTGGGTGGAACGGACCCAGCCCTTCTTGTTGGTCAGGGGACGGTCGCCGCCCACGTTGTAGTCGCCGCATCCGCCGCTGTTGCCGCAGTTCCAGTCGGCCTGCCCGCCGTACGGCACCAGATGGCCGGCCTTCCGCCGCAGCACGCTGTCCGGCAGGTTCTTCGGCCAGTGCCGGTTGTAGTAGCCGCGGAAGGAGGTGGCGACGAACGCCGGTATCTCGCCGCCGTCGCGTGCCGACTCGGCCACCCACCGGGCCATCGCCGCCCAGCTGAAGGAGGCCACGGCGGTGTGGTCCCCGTGGTCCGAGTAACCGCGCTGTTCGCTGTCCTTCTTACGGGTGGCCTCGTCGCTGTGCTGAATGTCGGGATCGGGGTCCAGCGTCTGCACGACGGTGGGCCGGTAGCGGTCCATCAGCCCGACGAGGACGTCGACGAGCCGGTCGTAGTCGTAACTCTCGATCCTGTGCACGGGGGAGTCGTCGGCGACGACGGTCGGCAGCTCCAGCACCCGGTCCCGCCACAGGTTCGGCAGACCGAGCCGGGCATGGCGGGTGGTGTGCATGGCGAGGTTCAGGTAGATCAGGTCGACGCGCCGGGGGCCGACGGCCAGGCTGTTGATCTCGGCCCGCCGGCCGCCGCGCAGCGTGGTGACCCCCTTCTGCCAGTCCGTGAACCGGGGCAGACCGAGCAGGGTCGCGTACGCCTGCCGCAGGCCCTGGTGGCGGGCGGACGAGTACGCGCTCTTGTCCGCGGCGGGACGCGGCCGCCCCGGGGCCTTGTTGACGCCGTCGGCCTCGCCGGCCGTGACGTACACGCAGACGAGGGGGACGCCGGAGTCCAGCATCCGCTGGGTGTCCGGGTTCATGAAGTACAGGTCGTCGTCGGGGTGCGCCAGTATCTGCATCAGCCGGGCGGGCCGTGAGTCGCTTATGGCGATACCGGGCGCGGGGTCGGTGACGGGCCCGGTGCGCCGTGGCGCGGGCACCGAACACGAGGTGAGGGCGGTGGCCGAGCCGGCCGCGGCCAGTGCGCCGATGGCGGCGACGACGCTGCGCCGCCGGGGCCGGGCCGTGCGCAGCCCCGACACAGCTCTGTCGTCCACTTGTCGTGCTCCGTCCGGTCCCCCCGCAGCGGCCGGGCGGCGCCCCCGTCTGCGTACTGTGAAATCCCAGGTGGCGGCCGGGCCGGTCGAGCCGACAGCCGCGATCAACTAGACGGGGCACGGCCGCCGGGGGTTGCCCGGATTTTGGCCATGTGTTCGATCTGACATCCGTCCCCGGGACTGCCGGCCCTATGGCGAGAGCCGGCAGGTCACACGAGAGTCGGTACGTCGCCGCACG
Source organism: Streptomyces sp. OZ13 (assembly GCF_052068155.1). NCBI lineage: Bacteria > Bacillati > Actinomycetota > Actinomycetes > Kitasatosporales > Streptomycetaceae > Streptomyces > Streptomyces sp. OZ13. The sequence continues at coordinate 189,456 of NZ_JBQHCZ010000012.1, forward strand.
CCGCGTGCTCGACCTTCGTGCCCGTCAGACCCCTGAGCCAGGGGGCGGTGAGGTCCGCCAGCCCGGCCGGGTCCGGCGGGGTGGGGCCGAGGCCGACGGCGTAGCGCACGGGGGAGTCGGTGAAGGGGCGCGGCCATGCGTGGACACCGGACTGCGGCAGTGCCGTCAGCAGCGCCCGCATCCGGCCGCGGACGCGGCCCTCGTCGCCGGGGGCCACTGTCACGACCGCCCAGGCCGCGTGCCGGCGGTGCAGTGGGGGAGGGGCGAGCAGCGGTTCGGTGGAGTCGCCGTCCAGGAGCTCCCAGGCCCGGAACAGTTCCTGCGTGATCAGGTCGCGCATGTCGGCGGTGACCTGGTCGGAGCAGGGACGTACCGGCGCGGTCGGGGTCATGACCGTGACCGGCAGATCCGGGCGCGCCGGGCCGCCGACCGGCTCGCGCCAGTCCCAGGCCGCCCAGGTCGCGAAGAAGTGGCGGAGCAGTTCGCCGGGCGGCAGGTCGCCGTCCTCGCGGACGGTACGCGCCGCGAGGACGGACCAGCCGAGGCCAGGCAGCCCGCCGAACGGAGCGGAGTCCAGCCCGCGGGCCTTCGCCCATGCCTTGACCTGGCGGGCCAGACGCGTGAACGTCTCCCGTCGGCCCGCGACCCCGGCCTCGATCTCGTCGAGGAGCGCGTCGGCGTCGCTGACAGCGCTGAGTGCGACCGCCGCGTCCTCGCCCAGCTCGGCCCGGCGGCCGACCGCTTCTGCCGGATCGACCGCACCGGTGCCGACGACGGCCAGGTCCACGGCGAGGCCGCCGACGTTGAGCCGCAGTCCGGGGACACGTGCGCCGACCACTTCCCGCACGTCCGTCGCTTCTGGCAGCGCGGCCGTCAACCGGGCGCGTACGCCCGCCAGTTCGGGTGTCCCCGGCAGGGCGGCGACCAGGTCCAGATCGGCCCCGGGAAGCGCGCATCCCGTGCGCCGCGAACCGACGAGGTGCAAGCGTCCGACCGCGAGCGCCCGCTCCGCCCGTACCCGCACGTCGTCGGCGAGGCGCTCGTCCTCCGGTCCGCCCGGTGTCTCCGGTCCGCCAGGCGCGTCCGGTGCCCACCGCACCTCGCCCGTTCCGAGCGCGACCGTCGCCCGTACCCGCATCGGCTCGCCGGCGCGGCGTGAGAGCAGCACCAGCTCGCCGACCCCGGCGGACATGCCGCCGAGCCGGGACGCGCAGTCGGCCACCAGCGGCTGCGGATCGCGGGTCCGGCCCAGGCTCAGGTGCGGGGTGAAACCCTCCCGCCGGCCGCGGCAGCGGGGGAACCGCAGCTCCAGGGCGTGGCGCAGCTCCTGCCACGGCTGCTCGCCGGCCGCCGCCGGGTCGAGCCACACGGTCGCGTCCTCGCGGTGCCCGAAGCTGTGTACGCCCTCCAGCCGGGCGTCGAAGGGGGCGGTGCCCGCGGCCGCCTCCGCGAGCAGCGGGGCGGCCTCCTCGAAGGCGGACTCCGGCACGAACCCGAAGAGCAGGTTGACGTGCGGGGGCCAGCGGTGGATCTGAGGGTCGTGCTCGCGGCGGACGTCCTGGATCGGTCCCCACAGCCCGGCGGGCGGCAGCCAGGCCACGGCCGTACGTGCTGTCGGCCGCACGTCGAGGACGCGGCTCTCCTCCCGCGCGGGGCTCAGGGCGACCTCCACCCCGTAGTGGTCGGAGACGTGCGGCCCCTCAGGGCCGGGGACGTCCCCGCGCAGGACGGCCGAGTCGACCCGGAGCGTGTCCGACCGGAGCAGTACACGGTCCAGCCGGGACGCCCGCCCGCTCAGGGACGAGACGGCGGCGAGTGGATTGGCGGCCGGGTCGAAGGTGGGGGTCGCGTCACCGGGTCCGTGCGCGTCGCTCCAGGCGTCGCGCATGCCGAGCGTCGTCTGCGGCGTGTCCGTGCCGTCGTTGAAGTCGCCCATGAGCACGAGGTCGCCGTCGATGCCCGCCGATCCCTCGGCGATCCGGGCCAGTTCCGCGTTCCGCCGGGTGGCGCCGTCCTCGGAGTGGTCACTGGTGAGATGGGTCGCGGCCACGGTCACCGAACCGCTGAGGGTCTCCACGACGATCGCCGTCACCGCCTTGTGCGGGCCGAGGACGTGGTGGCCCGCCTCGCGCACGGGCAGCCGGCTGAGCAGCAGCAGCCCGCACTCGTCGACGTCACGGCCGCCGGGGTCGGTGGCCACCGTGTACGCGTCCCGTACCCACGGCGTGCGCAGCAGCATGACCAGCAGCTCTGGTTCGACCTCCTGCAGCGCGACGACGTCGGCGTCCGCCTCACGGAGGGCGTCGATCAGGAGGGGGCGGCGTACGGCGGTGGCGATGCGGTCGGAGTCGTAGCGGTCCCACAGGGTGTTCCAGGTCAGGACGCGCAGGCTCCCCGGGGTGCCCTTGGGGGCGTGCGCCGGCACCCAGCCGTCCCCGTCCCACGCGTACGGCGTCCGTGCTTCGAAGAACGGCGCACGCAGCCGGCGCGCCTCCCGTACCCGCCCGGCGTCTGTGTCGTCGATCCGGTCCACGCCCGTGGCCCGGTCCCACACCAGTTCGCCGTCCGCCTCGAAGAACAGCACGCGGTGCCAGGGGATGTCTCCGCCGGGCACGAAGGCGGACAGCGGCATGCGCTTGGGCGCCGCCTCGCGCCGGCGCACGCCGATCACGAAGCGGGCCGGGTCGAAGCGTGCGTCCCAGCGGACCCGGTGGTAGATCTCCTCGCTGGTACGCACGGCCTACGCCTCCTCCTCGACGGTCCCGCTCGCCCCGATGTACCAGGTGCGGTGCGCCTGGCCCGGGTACGGAGGGACGAACCGGTGCAGTTGCGAGGTCAGCACCTCCGGCGGCACAGGCTGCTCTCTTTCCAGATTGCGCCGCGCCAGCTCGTCCTCGTCGACGAGCAGCACGGCGTGGGTCGTCAGCGCGTCACGACGGCGGGCCACCGCGTGCACCAGTGACCGCTGGTGGTGGTTGAGGGACGTGGCGTCCCACACCACGGTCCCGCCGCGCGCCAGGGCGGAGTCCAGCAGGTCGAGTCCTTCGCGGAGCACGTCCCCGTTGGCCTTCTGGTCGGCGCGCGAACCACGGGCGCGGCGCAGTTCGTCGAGGGACACGTACGCGTCCACCCCGCCGAGGCCCTGTGCGAAGGAACTCTTGCCGCTGCCGGACGGGCCCACCAGATGGATCAGCCGGGGGAAGTCGCCCGAGCGCCACCGCCAGGTCGCGGCGGTGGCCTCCGCCGCGCTGCCGATGCGGCCCTCGGCGTACGCCTCGCGGGCCTCGGCCCGGCAACGGGCGGCCGCGTCGTCGTCCAGACCGGCGAACTCCTCCGTGAGCCCGTCGAGGGGCGCGATGTCCGCGGCGTGCAGCCCGGACCATTCCACCTGCTCCCGCGCCTCCGCCGTCCCGGCCGTCGCCGCGGCCACCGCGTGCAGCACACCCAGGTCGGCGGCGTACGACATCCGGACGAGCCCGGCGCGGCGCTGCTCGTCCGGGTACGGCCGGTGAAGTCCGGCATGCAGCCCGACCAGGTCGGCGACGCGCCGTGCGAGCGGCAGGCCGAGCAGGGGGGCCAGGCGGGGCGCGAGCGCGGCCCGCCGCTCCCGGTGCAACAGCGCCGCCAGTACGCCCGCGAGCCGGGCGTCCCCCGTGCGGCCGCCGGTGTCCAGGCGCGCCACGGCCTCGGCGTCCCCGTCGCCCACGCCCAGCGCCCGGGGGTCCGGCGCGGCCCCGGACCGTACGTCCCACAGTGCCGCGCCCGGGCCGAGTCCGTTCGGTACGACGGCCGCGTGCATCCAGTGCGTATCGGTCCGCACGTGCCCGGCCCGCACCCACTTGGCGACCCGCTGCCCGAACTCCTCGGCCATGAAGCCGTCGGCGGTGCGGACGACGAACCCTTCCTGCCGGCCGAGGTCCAGCTTCAGGGCCCGCAGCGCCCGCTCGTCGAACAACCCGCGCCACAGCACCCGCGGCACGGGGACGCCCAGGTCGCGCAGGAACGCGACGGTCCGGTCCCAGTCGAGGCACCAGCCGAGTTCGTCCCACACGGAGAACCCGTAGAAGTAGCTCTCGAGGTCGTCGTACGCGATCGAGTGCCGGGCGAACATGTTCTCCCCGCACACGCGCCAGTCCTCCGGGATGCCGTGCGCGACGCGACCGTGCAGTGCCTTCACCCACGCCCGGGACGGATGGTGGGCGGAGTCCAGCGATCGGGCGTGCAGCCCGTCGCGGTACAGGGTGGTGTTCTCCCCGTCGAGCTTCTCGGTGACGACGACCTCCCGCCCGCGCAGCCCGTCGAGATCCGCGACGCGCACATCGTCGGAGGTCGCACCGGGTGACCACGGCAGATGAGCCGTGCGTGGATAGTGCGTGCGCATGGCAGAACCGGCCCCCGTGTCGAATGACTGTCCGGCCACTGTAGGAGCGGCGAGGAGCCTCACTCGACCGAATATCGCTCATCGGGCCGCGTCCCGTCCGCCCTCTTCCGGGGGATGCCGGGCGACATGGAAACCCGGGTTCCGGGCGGCCGTCCGGACAGGGGTTCTGCGCGCCGCTGTTTGACACGTAACCCCCGCGGGGTAGTGTTCTCGGCTCGATTGGCCAGGGCGCGGGAGTGTGTGGCAGACTGTCCGGGTTGCTCGGTTGAGTGCCGATGCTGCGCGCCTCCCGCCGGGAGGACCGGAAGCGAGTCCCACAGTACTCGTCGACCCTCGGGTCGGACGTACGGGAATCTTCCGGGAAGTGTCAGCGGGGTACCGGCCAGGCGCTCGGCGGGAGCTCTTCCCCCGATACGCGGCCGCAGGCCGCACCCCCTTGGTTGGGAAATCCTTCGGGAGATCTTCGTAGAGGGAGTGCGACACGCCCGACCGCGTGGGTCGGAGAAGAGAGCAAGACCCACCGAGTACCAGAGCGTTTCACTAGACAAAGGACTACTGAGTAGCCATGGCGGGACAGAAGATCCGCATCCGGCTCAAGGCCTACGACCACGAGGTCATCGACTCCTCGGCGAAGAAGATCGTCGAGACGGTGACCCGCACTGGTGCGTCGGTCGCAGGCCCGGTGCCGCTGCCCACTGAGAAGAACGTGTACTGCGTCATCAAGTCGCCGCACAAGTACAAGGACTCGCGCGAGCACTTCGAGATGCGCACGCACAAGCGCCTGATCGACATCCTCGACCCGACGCCCAAGACCGTTGACTCGTTGATGCGCCTGGACCTTCCGGCCGGCGTTGACATCGAGATCAAGCTCTGAGAGGCGCGGAAGAGATGGCAAAGCAGATCAAGGGCGTCCTGGGCGAGAAGCTCGGCATGACCCAGGTCTGGGACGAGAACAACCGTGTCGTCCCGGTGACCGTCGTCAAGGCCGGGCCCTGTGTCGTTACCCAGGTCCGTACGAATGACATCGACGGCTACGAGTCGGTCCAGATCGCCTTCGGCGAGATCGACCCTCGCAAGGTGAACAAGCCCCTCAAGGGCCACTTCGCCAAGGCCGACGTGACCCCCCGCCGCCACCTGGTGGAGCTCCGCACCCCTGACGCCAGCGAGTACACGCTGGGCCAGGAGATCACTGCCGAGGTGTTCGAGTCCGGCGTCAAGGTAGACGTCACGGGCAAGAGCAAGGGCAAGGGCTTCGCCGGTGTCATGAAGCGTCACAACTTCAAGGGCCTCGGCGCCGGTCACGGCACCCAGCGCAAGCACCGCTCTCCCGGCTCCATCGGTGGCTGCGCCACCCCGGGCCGTGTGTTCAAGGGCCTCCGCATGGCGGGCCGCATGGGCAACGAGCGGGTCACCACCCAGAACCTGACCGTTCACGCCGTTGACGCGGAGAAGGGCCTGCTCCTCATCAAGGGCGCAGTTCCTGGTCCGAACGGCGGCCTGGTCCTGGTCCGCACTGCGGCCAAGGGGGCCTGAGGACTATGAGCACCATTGACATCCTGTCGCCCGCGGGCGACAAGTCCGGGACCGTTGAGCTCCCGGCCGAGATCTTCGACGCCAAGGTCAGCATCCCGCTGATCCACCAGGTCGTCGTCGCGCAGCTGGCCGCTGCCCGTCAGGGCACGCACAAGGTCAAGACGCGTGGCGAGGTCCGCGGTGGTGGCAAGAAGCCTTACCGCCAGAAGGGCACCGGCCGCGCCCGTCAGGGTTCGACCCGTGCGCCTCAGTTCGCCGGCGGTGGCGTCGTCCACGGCCCCGTGCCGCGTGACTACTCGCAGCGGACCCCGAAGAAGATGAAGGCCGCCGCCCTGCGCGGTGCCCTCACCGACCGGGCCCGTCACTCCCGTATCCACGTCGTCTCCGGCGTGGTCGAGGGCGAGGTCTCCACCAAGGCAGCGAAGACGCTGTTCGGCAAGATCAGTGAGCGCAAGAACCTGCTCCTGGTCGTCGACCGCGCCGACGAGGCCGCGTGGCTGTCCGCCCGCAACCTGCCCCAGGTGCACATCCTGGAGCCGGGCCAGCTGAACACGTACGACGTGCTCGTCTCCGACGACGTGGTCTTCACCAAGGCCGCCTTCGAGTCCTTCGTGTCTGGCCCCAAGGCCGCTGAGACCGAAGGGAGCGACGTCTGATGTCCGAGGCGACCGTTACCAGCAAGACCTTCACGGACCCGCGCGACGTTCTCGTCAAGCCGGTTGTGTCCGAGAAGAGCTACGCCCTGCTCGACGAGAACAAGTACACGTTCATCGTCGCGCCTGGCTCCAACAAGACCCAGATCAAGCAGGCCGTCGAGGCGGTCTTCTCGGTCAAGGTCACCGGGGTCAACACGATCAACCGTCAGGGCAAGCGCAAGCGCACCCGCACCGGTTTCGGCAAGCGCGCCAACACCAAGCGCGCCATCGTGACCCTTGCCGAGGGCGACCGTATCGACATCTTCGGCGGTCCGACCGCCTGACGGCGGTCGAGATCGTCCAGATTTCGGAATAGTTTCCGAGGACTGAGAGACAATGGGTATCCGCAAGTACAAGCCGACGACTCCGGGCCGTCGTGGCTCCAGCGTCGCCGACTTCGTCGAGATCACGCGGTCCACGCCGGAGAAGTCGCTGGTCCGCCCCCTGCACAGCAAGGGCGGCCGTAACAACACCGGTCGTGTGACCGTCCGTCACCAGGGCGGTGGCCACAAGCGCGCCTACCGCGTGATCGACTTCCGTCGTCACGACAAGGACGGCGTGCCGGCGAAGGTCGCTCACATCGAGTACGACCCCAACCGCACCGCGCGTATCGCGCTCCTGCACTACGCAGACGGCGAGAAGCGCTACATCATCGCCCCCCGTGGCCTGAGCCAGGGCGACCGGGTCGAGAACGGCCCCGGCGCCGACATCAAGCCCGGTAACAACCTGGCGCTGCGCAACATCCCGGTCGGTACGACCATTCACGCCATCGAGCTGCGGCCCGGCGGCGGCGCGAAGTTCGCCCGCTCCGCGGGGGCCTCCGTGCAGCTGCTGGCGAAGGAGGGCCAGATGGCCCACCTGCGTATGCCGTCCGGTGAGATTCGCCTGGTCGACATCCGCTGCCGCGCCACGGTCGGCGAGGTCGGCAACGCCGAGCAGTCGAACATCAACTGGGGCAAGGCCGGCCGCCTGCGCTGGAAGGGCGTCCGCCCGACCGTCCGCGGTGTCGCGATGAACCCGGTTGACCACCCGCACGGTGGTGGTGAGGGCAAGACCTCCGGTGGTCGCCACCCGGTCTCCCCGTGGGGTCAGAAGGAGGGTCGTACTCGTTCGCCGAAGAAGGCTTCGAACAAGTACATCGTCCGCCGCCGCAAGACGAACAAGAAGCGCTAGGAGCGGGTTTAGATGCCGCGCAGTCTCAAGAAGGGGCCCTTCGTCGACGACCACCTGATCAAGAAGGTGGACGCCCAGAACGAAGCCGGCACCAAGAACGTCATCAAGACCTGGTCCCGTCGCTCGATGATCATCCCGGCCATGCTCGGCCACACGATCGCGGTGCACAACGGCAAGACCCATGTCCCGGTGTTCGTCACCGAGTCCATGGTCGGCCACAAGCTCGGTGAGTTCTCGCCGACTCGCACCTTCCGCGGCCACGTCAAGGACGACCGGAAGTCGAAGCGCCGCTAACCGCGGGGTGGAACGACTAATGACTTACACCGAAGGGACAACCATGGAAGCCAGGGCCCAGGCGCGGTACATCCGCGTCACGCCCATGAAGGCCCGCCGAGTGGTGGACCTCATCCGTGGCATGGATGCCACGGAGGCTCAGGCGGTCCTGCGTTTCGCCCCGCAGGCCGCGAGCGTGCCGGTCGGCAAGGTGCTGGACAGCGCCATTGCCAACGCCGCGCACAACTACGACCACACCGACGCCTCTTCGCTGGTCATCAGCGAGGCGTACGTGGACGAGGGTCCGACCCTGAAGCGGTTCCGTCCGCGTGCTCAGGGCCGTGCCTACCGGATCCGTAAGCGGACCAGCCACATCACCGTGGTCGTCAGCAGCAAGGAAGGAACCCGGTAATGGGCCAGAAGGTAAACCCGCACGGGTTCCGGCTCGGTATCACCACGGACTTCAAGTCCCGCTGGTACGCCGACAAGCTGTACAAGGACTACGTCAAGGAAGACGTCGCCATCCGTCGGATGATGACGTCCGGCATGGAGCGCGCGGGCATCTCGAAGGTCGAGATCGAGCGCACCCGTGACCGCGTGCGGGTGGACATCCACACCGCGCGTCCCGGCATCGTCATCGGCCGCCGTGGCGCCGAGGCCGACCGCATCCGCGGCGACCTCGAGAAGCTCACGGGCAAGCAGGTCCAGCTGAACATCCTCGAGGTCAAGAACCCCGAGGTCGACGCTCAGCTCGTGGCCCAGGCCGTTGCCGAGCAGCTGTCCTCCCGCGTCTCCTTCCGCCGCGCCATGCGTAAGAGCATGCAGTCGGCGATGAAGGCCGGCGCCAAGGGCATCAAGATCCAGTGTGGCGGCCGTCTCGGCGGCGCCGAGATGTCCCGCTCGGAGTTCTACCGCGAGGGTCGTGTGCCGCTGCACACGCTGCGCGCGAACGTCGAGTACGGCTTCTTCGAGGCCAAGACGACCTTCGGCCGCATCGGCGTGAAGGTCTGGATCTACAAGGGCGACGTCAAGAACATCGCCGAGGTCCGCGCCGAGAACGCTGCTGCCCGCGCCGGCAACCGCCCGGCCCGTGGTGGCGCTGACCGCCCGGCCCGTGGTGGCCGCGGTGGCGAGCGTGGCGGTCGCGGTCGCAAGCCGCAGCAGGCTCCGGCTGCCGAGGCCCCCAAGGCCGACGCTCCCGCCGCCGCTCCGGCTGCTGAGAGCACCGGAACGGAGGCCTGACCGAAATGCTGATCCCCCGTAGGGTCAAGCACCGCAAGCAGCACCACCCGAAGCGCCGCGGTATGGCCAAGGGTGGTACGACGGTTGCGTTCGGCGAGTACGGCATCCAGGCCATGACTCCGGCGTACGTGACCAACCGCCAGATCGAGGCGGCTCGTATCGCGATGACCCGCCACATCAAGCGTGGCGGCAAGGTCTGGATCAACATCTACCCGGACCGCCCGCTGACCAAGAAGCCCGCCGAGACCCGCATGGGTTCCGGTAAGGGTTCCCCCGAGTGGTGGGTCGCGAACGTGCACCCGGGCCGGGTCATGTTCGAGCTGTCCTACCCGAACGAGAAGATTGCACGTGAGGCTCTGACTCGCGCGGCCCACAAGCTGCCGATGAAGTGCCGGATCGTCAAGCGCGAGGCAGGTGAAGCGTGATGTCGGCCGGTACCAAGGCGTCCGAGCTGCGCGAGCTGGGCAACGAGGAGCTTGTTGCCAAGCTCCGCGAGGCCAAGGAAGAGCTGTTCAACCTCCGCTTCCAGGCGGCGACGGGTCAGCTCGAGAACCACGGCCGGCTGAAGGCCGTCCGCAAGGACATCGCCCGGATCTACACCCTGATGCGTGAGCGCGAGCTGGGCATCGAGACGGTGGAGAGCGCCTGATGAGCGAGAGCAACGTGACTGAAGACAAGACCGCCCGCGGTTTCCGCAAGACCCGTGAGGGTCTCGTCGTCAGCGACAAGATGGACAAGACCGTCGTCGTCGCCGTCGAGGACCGCGTGAAGCACGCGCTGTACGGCAAGGTCATCCGCCGTACCAACAAGCTCAAGGCGCACGACGAGCAGAACGCTGCCGGCGTCGGCGACCGCGTCCTCATCATGGAGACGCGTCCGCTGTCGGCGACCAAGCGCTGGCGCATCGTCGAGATCCTCGAGAAGGCCAAGTAATTGCTTGAAGGGGTAACCCTTCGAGTTCGTTCCGCCAGGCTCGGTGGGGGTCTTTCCTCGTAAGAGGGGAGCCCCCGCCGGGAACCGGCAGACAATCAGGAGATAGACGTGATCCAGCAGGAGTCGCGACTGCGCGTCGCCGACAACACTGGTGCCAAGGAGATCCTTTGCATCCGTGTTCTCGGTGGCTCCGGTCGCCGCTACGCGGGCATCGGTGACGTCATCGTCGCCACCGTCAAGGACGCGATCCCCGGTGGCAACGTGAAGAAGGGTGACGTCGTCAAGGCGGTCATCGTTCGCACCGTCAAGGAGCGTCGTCGTCAGGACGGCTCGTACATCCGCTTCGACGAGAACGCCGCCGTCATTCTGAAGAACGACGGCGACCCTCGCGGCACCCGTATCTTCGGCCCGGTGGGCCGTGAGCTGCGCGAGAAGAAGTTCATGAAGATCATCTCGCTCGCGCCGGAGGTGCTGTAAGCATGAAGATCAAGAAGGGCGACCTGGTTCAGGTCATCACCGGTAAGGACAAGGGCAAGCAGGGCAAGGTCATTCAGGCCTTCCCCCGCGAGGACCGCGTCCTGGTCGAGGGTGTCAACCGGGTCAAGAAGCACACCAAGGCCGGCCAGACCGCTCGTGGTTCGCAGACCGGTGGCATCGTCACGACCGAGGCCCCCATTCACGTGAGCAATGTTCAGCTCGTCGTGGAGAAGGACGGCAAGAAGGTCGTGACCCGCGTCGGTTTCCGCTTCGACGACGAGGGCAACAAGATCCGCGTTGCCAAGCGGACGGGTGAGGACATCTGATGGCTACCACCACCACTCCGCGTCTCAAGACGAAGTACCGCGAGGAGATCGCGGGCAAGCTGCGTGAGGAGTTCTCCTACGAGAACGTCATGCAGGTCCCGGGCCTCGTCAAGATCGTGGTCAACATGGGTGTGGGCGACGCCGCCCGCGACTCCAAGCTGATCGACGGCGCGATTCGCGACCTCACCACGATCACCGGCCAGAAGCCGGCCGTCACCAAGGCCCGTAAGTCCATCGCGCAGTTCAAGCTGCGTGAGGGTCAGCCGATCGGTGCCCACGTCACGCTTCGTGGCGACCGCATGTGGGAGTTCCTGGACCGCACCCTGTCGCTCGCGCTTCCGCGCATCCGCGACTTCCGTGGTCTGTCCCCCAAGCAGTTCGACGGCCGTGGCAACTACACCTTCGGTCTCACGGAGCAGGTCATGTTCCACGAGATCGACCAGGACAAGATCGACCGCGTCCGGGGTATGGACATCACCGTGGTGACCACGGCGACCAACGACGACGAGGGCCGTGCCCTTCTGCGTCACCTCGGCTTCCCGTTCAAGGAGGCGTAAGCGAGATGGCGAAGAAGGCTCTTATTGCCAAGGCTGCTCGTAAGCCCAAGTTCGGTGTGCGTGCGTACACCCGCTGCCAGCGCTGCGGCCGCCCGCACTCCGTGTACCGCAAGTTCGGCCTGTGCCGCGTGTGCCTTCGTGAGATGGCTCACCGTGGCGAGCTGCCGGGCGTGACCAAGAGCTCCTGGTAGTCCCCTTAATCGGGACAACCGGAGTCTCTCGGTAAGCAGAGGGTTGGCAGGGGCCCTTCTCTCCATGGCTTAGGCTAGGAGGGTTGGGCGTCTGCCGCCCGTACGACTTACTACGCCGTAGGTCCCCGCGCCGCACCCGTCCCGCCCCTGTGTGGGGAGAGGGATGGCGCATACAGGAAACCCCGGCGAGAGAGGCCGAAGGCCAATTCATGACCATGACTGATCCGATCGCAGACATGCTGACGCGTCTGCGTAACGCGAACTCGGCGTACCACGACTCTGTCGTGATGCCGCACAGCAAGATCAAGTCGCACATCGCCGAGATCCTCCAGCAGGAGGGTTTCATCACCGGCTGGAAGGTCGAGGACGCCGAGGTCGGCAAGAACCTCGTCCTCGAGCTGAAGTTCGGCCCGAACCGTGAGCGTTCGATCGCCGGCATCAAGCGCATCTCCAAGCCGGGTCTGCGTGTTTACGCGAAGTCCACCAACCTGCCGAAGGTTCTCGGCGGCCTGGGCGTGGCGATCATCTCCACGTCCCACGGTCTCCTGACCGGCCAGCAGGCGCAGAAGAAGGGCGTGGGTGGGGAAGTCCTCGCCTACGTCTGGTAGTCGGGAACGGAGGAATAGCTCATGTCGCGAATCGGCAAGCTCCCCATCCAGGTTCCCGCCGGTGTGGACGTCACCATCGATGGCCGCACGGTCGCGGTGAAGGGTCCGAAGGGCTCCCTCACGCACACCGTCGCTGCGCCGATCGAGATTGTTAAGGGCGAGGAGGGCGTGCTCAACGTCACCCGTCCCAACGACGAGCGTCAGAACAAGGCCCTGCACGGCCTGTCCCGCACGCTGGTGGCGAACATGATCACCGGTGTGACCCAGGGATACACCAAGGCGCTCGAGATCAGCGGTGTCGGTTACCGCGTCGCCGCGAAGGGCTCCAACCTGGAGTTCCAGCTCGGTTACAGCCACCCGATCCTGGTGGAGGCGCCGGAAGGCATCTCCTTCAAGGTCGAGTCGCCGACCAAGTTCTCGGTCGAGGGCATCGACAAGCAGAAGGTCGGCGAGGTCGCCGCGAACATCCGCAAGCTGCGCAAGCCCGACCCGTACAAGGCCAAGGGCGTGAAGTACGCGGGCGAGGTCATCCGCCGCAAGGTCGGAAAGGCGGGTAAGTAAGCCATGGCATACGGTGTGAAGATTGCCAAGGGCGACGCGTACAAGCGCGCCGCCATCAAGCGCCGCCACATCCGCGTCCGCAAGAACGTCTCCGGTACGCCGGAGCGTCCGCGCCTGGTCGTGACGCGTTCCAACCGCCACATCGTGGCCCAGGTCATCGACGACATCGCGGGCCACACGCTCGCGTCGGCGTCGACCCTGGACACCTCGATCCGCGGTGGCGAGGGCGACAAGAGCGCCCAGGCCAAGCAGGTCGGTTCCCTGGTCGCCGAGCGCGCCAAGGCCGCCGGCGTCGAGGCCGTCGTGTTCGACCGTGGTGGCAACAGGTACGCCGGGCGCATTGCCGCTCTGGCTGACGCCGCCCGCGAAGCCGGGCTGAAGTTCTGAGCCCCGGTTCCGGGACTAACGGACGTAACAGAGAGAGGTAAATCCAATGGCTGGACCCCAGCGCCGCGGAAGCGGTGCCGGTGGCGGCGAGCGGCGGGACCGGAAGGGTCGCGACGGTGGCGCAGCTGCCGCCGAGAAGACCGCGTACGTTGAGCGCGTTGTCGCGATCAACCGCGTCGCCAAGGTTGTCAAGGGTGGTCGTCGCTTCAGCTTCACCGCGCTCGTCGTGGTGGGTGACGGTGACGGCACCGTAGGCGTCGGTTACGGCAAGGCCAAGGAGGTGCCGGCCGCCATCGCCAAGGGTGTTGAGGAGGCCAAGAAGCACTTCTTCAAGGTCCCCCGTATCCAGGGCACCATCCCTCACCCGATCCAGGGTGAGAAGGCTGCCGGCGTCGTCCTGCTCAAGCCGGCTTCCCCCGGTACCGGTGTTATCGCCGGTGGCCCGGTGCGCGCCGTGCTCGAGTGCGCGGGCGTGCACGACATCCTGTCGAAGTCGCTCGGCTCGGACAACGCGATCAACATCGTGCACGCGACCGTGGCGGCCCTCAAGGGCCTGCAGCGTCCCGAGGAGATCGCGGCTCGCCGTGGTCTGCCCCTCGAGGACGTCGCCCCCGCGGCTCTGCTCCGTGCGCGTGCGGGAGCGGGTGCGTAATGGCCCGCCTCAAGATCACGCAGACGAAGTCGTACATCGGCAGCAAGCAGAACCACCGTGACACCCTGCGTTCGCTCGGGCTCAAGCGCCTGAACGACGTGGTCGTCAAGGAGGACCGCCCCGAGTTCCGCGGAATGGTGCACACCGTCCGCCACCTCGTGACGGTCGAGGAGGTCGACTGACATGGCGGAGCAGAACCCGCTGAAGGTCCACAACCTCCGTCCCGCCCCGGGCGCCAAGACCGCAAAGACCCGTGTGGGTCGCGGTGAGGCGTCGAAGGGTAAGACGGCCGGTCGTGGTACCAAGGGCACCAAGGCCCGTTACCAGGTTCCGGAGCGCTTCGAGGGTGGGCAGATGCCCCTCCACATGCGTCTCCCGAAGCTCAAGGGCTTCAAGAACCCGTTCCGCACCGAGTACCAGGTCGTGAACCTGGACAAGCTCGCGGCCCTCTACCCCGAGGGTGGCGAGGTCACCGTTGCCGACCTGGTCGACAAGGGCGCCGTGCGCAAGAACAGCCTCGTCAAGGTCCTGGGCCAGGGCGAGATCTCCGTGGCGCTGCAGGTGACGGTCGACGCCGTCTCCGGCTCCGCCAAGGAGAAGATTGCCGCCGCCGGCGGCACCGTCACCGAGCTCGTCTGAGACGACTCGATGGCTTGAACATCCGACCGGGGATGCCTCTCATAAGGGGCATCCCCGGTTGGTCGTTCCTTGGGGGGCACGGTCGCCGGTAAGGTGTCGTGCGTTGTTAACTTCAGCCCGGTGTGCCTACTGGCGCCCCGTGCGGATTTTGCCTGATACGTATTCGTCGATCCTCAAGACCGTCACCTCTGACGCAGTAGCGCGGGGGTCGCAGGAGGCACCGTGCTCACCGCGTTCGCCCGGGCGTTCAAGACGCCCGACCTGCGCAAGAAGCTGCTCTTCACACTGGCCATCATCGTTCTGTACCGACTCGGGTCACACATCCCGGTACCCGGTGTCAGTTATCAGAATGTCCAGATCTGTGTCGACGCGGCCACGAAGGGCAACAACAGCCTGTTCGGGCTGGTGAACATGTTCAGCGGCGGAGCGCTGCTGCAGATCACCATCTTCGCGCTCGGCATCATGCCGTACATCACGGCGAGCATCATCCTGCAGCTGCTGACCGTGGTCATCCCGCGGCTGGAGGCCCTCAAGAAGGAGGGTCAGTCCGGCACGGCGAAGATCACGCAGTACACGCGTTACCTGACGGTGGCGCTCGCGGTGCTGCAGGGCACCGGTCTCGTCGCCACCGCCCGGAGCGGCGCGCTCTTCGCCAGCTGCCCGGTCGGCAACGAGATCGTGCCGGACCGCTCGATCTTCACCACCATCGTGATGGTCGTCACCATGACCGCCGGTACCGCCGCCGTCATGTGGCTCGGTGAGCTCATCACCGACCGCGGCATCGGCAACGGCATGTCGATCCTGATGTTCATCTCGATCGCCGCCGGCTTCCCGGGCGCCCTGTGGGCGATCAAGGAGAGCGGCAAGCTCGCCCAGGGCTGGATCGAGTTCGGCACGGTCATCCTGATCGGCTTCGTGATGGTGGGGCTGGTCGTCTTCGTCGAGCAGGCCCAGCGGCGCATCCCGGTGCAGTACGCGAAGCGGATGATCGGTCGCAGGTCGTACGGCGGTACGTCCACATACATCCCGCTCAAGGTGAACCAGGCGGGTGTGATTCCCGTCATCTTCGCCTCGTCGCTGCTCTACATCCCGGCGCTCGTCGCGCAGTTCTCGAACTCGCAGTCGGGCTGGAAAACCTGGATCGAAGCCCACTTCGTCAAGGGCGACCACCCCTACTACATCGTCACGTACTTCCTTCTGATCGTGTTCTTCGCCTTCTTCTATGTGGCGATCTCGTTCAACCCCGAGGAAGTCGCGGACAACATGAAGAAGTATGGTGGCTTCATCCCGGGTATCCGGGCCGGTCGACCTACTGCCGAGTATCTGAGCTACGTGCTCAACAGGATCACTTGGCCGGGCTCGCTGTACCTGGGTCTGATTGCTCTTGTCCCGACGATGGCGTTGGCAGGCTTCGGCGGCGCGAACCAGAACTTCCCGTTCGGCGGGACGAGCATCCTCATCATCGTGGGTGTGGGTCTGGAGACCGTGAAGCAGATCGAGAGCCAGCTCCAGCAGCGCAATTACGAAGGGTTCCTCCGCTGATGCGAATCGTCCTCGTCGGACCGCCCGGTGCTGGGAAAGGAACGCAGGCAGCGTTCCTCGCCAAGAACCTGTCGATCCCGCACATCTCCACGGGCGACCTGTTCCGCGCCAACATCTCCCAGGGCACCGAGCTGGGGAAGCAGGCCAAGGCGTACATGGACGCCGGCAACCTGGTCCCCGACGAGGTGACGATCGGGATGGCCAAGGACCGCATGTCCCAGCCGGACGCCGCGGGCGGCTTCCTGCTCGACGGCTTCCCGCGCAACGTGGGCCAGGCCGGGGCGCTGGACGAGATGCTCAAGGGCGAGGGTGTCCAGCTGGACGCCGTGCTCGACCTGGAGGTTCCCGAGGACGAGGTCGTCAAGCGGATCGCCGGACGTCGTGTGTGCCGCAACAACAGCGCGCACGTCTTCCACGTGACGTACTCCCCGGCCAAGACCGAGGGCGTCTGCGACGAGTGCGGCGGCGAGCTGTACCAGCGCGACGACGACTCGGAGGAGACGGTCCGCAAGCGGCTCGAGGTCTACCACACGCAGACCGAGCCGATCATCGACTACTACAGGTCGCAGGGCCTGGTGGTCACCATCTCCGCGCTCGGCAAGGTCACCGATGTGACCGCCCGGGCGATGGAGGCCCTCCAGGTGGACAAGGCCGCGCAGGCCTGAGCACCCGCGAGGCAGTTTCTTGAGAGTTACGGCCGCGGTGTCCTTCGGACGCCGCGGCCGTATCGTTGATAAGCCCGGAACCACTTGTCCAGAAAGGCGCCCGCCGCAATGGTGCAGATCAAGACCCCCGAGCAGATCGCGAAGATGCGCGAGGCGGGACTGGTCGTCGCCGCCATCCACGACGCGACCCGCGAGGCCGCGGTGCCCGGCGCCACGACCAAGGACCTCGACGAGGTCGCCCGCAAGGTGATCGCGGACCACGGCGCGAAGTCGAACTTCCTCGGCTACGGGGGCTTCCCCGCGACGATCTGCACCTCGGTCAACGAGGTCGTCGTCCACGGCATCCCGGACGAGGCGACCGTCCTCAAGGACGGCGACATCATCTCCATCGACTGCGGCGCGATCGTCGACGGCTGGCACGGGGACGCCGCCTACACGGCCTTCGTGGGCAGTGGTCACGCTCCGGAACTCCTCGAGCTGTCCCGGGTGACCGAGGAGTCGATGTGGGCCGGCATCGCCGCGATGAAGAACGGCAACCGGCTCGTCGACGTCTCCCGTGCCATCGAGACCTACATCCGCCGCCAGCCGCGTCCCGCGACCGGTAAGTACGGGATCATCGAGGACTACGGCGGCCACGGCATCGGCACCGAGATGCACATGGACCCCCACCTGCTGAACTACGTCTCGCGCAAGCGCGGCAAGGGTCCGAAGCTGGTCCCTGGTTTCTGTCTGGCCATCGAGCCGATGGTGTCGCTCGGTACGCCGCACACGGAGGTTCTCTCCGACGACTGGACGGTCATCACCACCGACGGCACCTGGTCCTCGCACTGGGAGCACTCGGTCGCGCTGACGGAGGAGGGTCCGCTCGTGCTGACCGCTCACGACGGCGGCAAGGCGAAGCTGGCGGAGCTGGGCATCACGGCGGCGCCGGACCCGCTGGCATGACGCATGGCGGCCGCGGCGCGTCTTGGGGCGCGCGCGCCGCTTAAGGATCTCTCACGTTGGGCACACTTGCCGGATTCGTCTTTTCGAATGGCCTGACGTAGACTGATGCGTCGGCTCTCGTGTACCCGTGTGTCCGCACGCGGTGCGGGAGTCGATCAAGGTAGCCGATTCGAAAGGCGAAGCGTGGCCAAGAAGCAAGGTGCCATCGAAATCGAGGGCACCGTGATCGAGTCCCTCCCGAACGCCATGTTCAAGGTGGAGCTCCAGAACGGTCACAAGGTCCTCGCGCACATCTCCGGCAAGATGCGGATGCACTACATCCGTATCCTCCCGGACGACCGGGTCGTCGTGGAGCTCTCTCCGTACGACCTGACGCGTGGCCGGATCGTCTACCGGTACAAGTAGATCTTGTCGCACCCCCCTCGCGGGGTGTCGGCACTGACCCGGAGAACCTCACATCCCATGAAGGTCAAGCCGAGCGTCAAGAAGATCTGCGACAAGTGCAAGGTGATCCGCCGTCACGGCCGGGTCATGGTCATCTGCGACAACCTGCGCCACAAGCAGCGCCAGGGCTGACGCACGCCGACCGACCTGCACCCGCAGTTCTTCGCGCGACGCAAGCAATACGTACATACGCAGAACCCGCCCAGCCCGCAAGGGTCGGCGGCACCTCCGGCGGGGGCCGGGGACCTCGCTCGTACCTCATACGGCGAACGGGGAGCGGTTCTGTGGCAGACCCCCGAACACACAGGAGCCATTGAATGGCACGCGTTTCCGGTGTTGACATCCCGCGCGAAAAGCGTGTGGAGATCGCACTCACCTACGTCTTCGGTATCGGGCGTACCCGGTCCAAGGAGATCCTCGCCTCGACCGGTGTGAACCCGAACACCCGCGTTCGTGACCTGGCCGAAGAGGACCTGGTCAAGATCCGCGAGTACGTGGACGCCAACCTCCAGACCGAGGGCGACCTCCGCCGCGAGATCCAGGGCGACATTCGCCGCAAGATCGAGATCCAGTGCTACCAGGGCATCCGTCACCGTCGTGGCCTGCCCGTGCACGGACAGCGGACCAGCACGAACGCCCGTACCCGCAAGGGCCCGCGTCGCGCCATCGCCGGTAAGAAGAAGCCGGGCAAGAAGTAGTCCTCAGCGGACGCTTTACCAAGCGGTCTTCGCTGTAGGACCGACCACCTCCCCGTAGGAGTAATAGATGCCCCCCAAGGGTCGTCAGGGCGCTGCCAAGAAGGTGCGCCGCAAGGAAAAGAAGAACGTCGCTCACGGCCACGCGCACATCAAGAGCACGTTCAACAACACGATCGTGTCCATCACGGACCCGAGCGGCAACGTGATCTCCTGGGCCTCCGCCGGCCACGTCGGCTTCAAGGGCTCGCGCAAGTCCACCCCCTTCGCCGCGCAGATGGCCGCCGAGTCGGCCGCCCGCCGCGCGCAGGAGCACGGCATGCGCAAGGTCGACGTCTTCGTCAAGGGTCCCGGCTCCGGCCGTGAGACCGCGATCCGCTCCCTCCAGGCCACCGGCCTCGAGGTCGGCTCGATCCAGGACGTCACCCCCACGCCGCACAACGGCTGCCGTCCCCCCAAGCGGAGGCGCGTCTGACCCTGGGTGCGTGACGCATCCGGGTCGACGTAGGGCTTTCGGGCGGTAGGTCCCCTGTGGGACGTACCGCCCGTACCCTTGCAGTACGCAGTACCTGTCGGGTGTCAAATAGCGGGCATCCATGACTGAAGGAAACACACCATGCTTATCGCTCAGCGTCCCTCGCTGACCGAAGAGGTCGTCGACGAGTACCGCTCGCGGTTCGTGATCGAGCCCCTCGAGCCGGGCTTCGGCTACACCCTCGGCAACTCGCTCCGCCGTACGCTCCTCTCCTCGATCCCGGGTGCGGCCGTCACGTCCATCCGCATCGACGGTGTCCTGCACGAGTTCACCACCGTGCCGGGCGTCAAGGAGGACGTCACCGACCTCATCCTGAACATCAAGCAGCTGGTCGTCTCCTCGGAGCACGACGAGCCGGTCGTGATGTACCTGCGCAAGCAGGGTCCCGGCCTGGTCACCGCTGCTGATATCGCCCCGCCGGCCGGTGTCGAGGTGCACAACCCCGACCTGGTGCTCGCCACGCTGAACGGCAAGGGCAAGCTGGAGATGGAGCTGACCGTCGAGCGCGGTCGCGGCTACGTCTCCGCCGTGCAGAACAAGCAGGTGGGCCAGGAGATCGGCCGTATCCCGGTCGACTCCATCTACTCGCCGGTCCTCAAGGTCACCTACAAGGTCGAGGCGACCCGAGTCGAGCAGCGCACCGACTTCGACAAGCTGATCGTCGACGTCGAGACCAAGCAGGCCATGCGCCCGCGTGACGCCATGGCGTCCGCCGGTAAGACCCTGGTCGAGCTGTTCGGTCTCGCCCGCGAGCTCAACATCGACGCCGAGGGCATCGACATGGGCCCGTCCCCCACGGACGCCGCCCTTGCCGCCGACCTGGCGCTGCCGATCGAGGAGCTCGAGCTCACCGTTCGTTCGTACAACTGCCTCAAGCGTGAGGGCATCCACTCCGTGGGTGAGCTCGTGGCGCGCTCCGAGGCCGACCTGCTCGACATCCGCAACTTCGGTGCGAAGTCGATCGACGAGGTCAAGGCGAAGCTGGCCGGCATGGGCCTGGCCCTCAAGGACAGCCCGCCCGGATTCGACCCGACCGCCGCCGCCGACGCCTTCGGCGCCGACGACGACGCGGACGCGGGCTTCGTCGAGACCGAGCAGTACTGAGAAGGCTTGCGGGGAGCCCCGGCTCCCCGCACACCCTCCGGCGACCGCCAGGGGGGAACTGACACCGGTACCTGATACGGCCGGTGCAGATCACAAGGAGAAACCCCATGCCGCGTCCCACCAAGGGAGCCCGTTTCGGTGGCAGCGCCGCTCACGAGAAGCTTCTTCTCGCGAACCTGGCGAAGTCGCTGTTCGAGCACGGCCGCATCACCACGACCGAGGCCAAGGCCCGCCGCCTGCGTCCGGTCGCCGAGCGCCTGATCACCAAGGCGAAGAAGGGCGACATCCACAACCGTCGTCTGGTGCTGCAGACGATCACGGACAAGGGCATCGTGCACACGCTCTTCACCGAGATCGCTCCGCGTTACGCCGAGCGTCCGGGTGGCTACACCCGTATCACCAAGATCGGCAACCGTCGTGGCGACAACGCCCCGATGGCCGTGATCGAGCTTGTCGAGGGCGAGATCGCGAAGAAGGCGACCGTCGCCGAGGCCGAGGCCGCCACGAAGCGCGCGGTCAAGGAAGACGCCCTCAAGAAGGACGAGGCCGCCGAGGCCAAGGCCGACGAGGCTCCGGCCGAGGAGTCGAAGGACGCCTGAGCCTGATTTCAGGTTCGTCGAGCGGGCCCGTTCCCCACTGGGGGCGGGCCCGTTCCGCGTGAGTTGAGAGGATGGATCGCGTGAGCGACGAGGTGGAGCCCGGCTTCGTACGGGTGCGGCTGGATCTTTCGTACGACGGCAAGGACTTCTCCGGCTGGGCGAAGCAGGCCGGCGGCCGGCGGACCGTGCAGGGCGAGATCGAGGACGCCCTGCGCACGGTCACGCGCTCGCGGACGACGTACGAGCTGACCGTCGCCGGGCGCACCGACGCCGGGGTGCACGCGCGCGGCCAGGTGGCGCACGTGGATCTGCCCGTGGAGCTGTGGGCGGAGCACCGGGAGAAGCTGCTCAAGCGGCTGGCGGGCCGGCTCTCGCGCGATGTGCGGATCTGGAGCGTGGCGGAGGCGCCCGAGGGGTTCAACGCGCGCTTCTCGGCGATCTGGCGGCGGTACGCGTACCGGGTGACGGACAACCCCGGTGGCGTGGACCCGCTGCTGCGCGGTCATGTGCTCTGG
Organism: Streptomyces sp. OZ13; assembly: GCF_052068155.1. Taxonomy (NCBI): domain Bacteria; kingdom Bacillati; phylum Actinomycetota; class Actinomycetes; order Kitasatosporales; family Streptomycetaceae; genus Streptomyces; species Streptomyces sp. OZ13. The sequence goes on from NZ_JBQHCZ010000012.1 coordinate 211,128, forward strand.
CACGACTGGCCGTTGGACGTGGACGCGATGAACGAGGCTTCGGCCGGGCTGGTCGGGGAGCACGACTTCGCGGCGTACTGCAAGAAGCGCGACGGCGCGACGACCATCCGCACGCTCCAGCAACTGTCGTGGGAACGCGATCCGTCCGGCGTCATCACGGCGACCGTGAAGGCCGACGCCTTCTGCCACAACATGGTGCGCTCGCTGGTCGGCGCGCTGCTGTTCGTCGGCGACGGTCACCGGCCCGTCGAGTGGCCCGCGAAGGTCCTGGCCGCCGGTGTGCGCGACTCGGCGGTCCACGTCGTACGGCCGCACGGGCTCACGCTGGAGGAAGTCGGCTACCCGGCCGACGAGTTGCTTGCCGCCCGCAACAAGGAGGCGCGCAACCGGCGTTCGCTGCCTCTCGCGACCGGCTGCTGCTGAGCCGGCGACGGGGCCGACGGCATCCCCCGGTGCGCGCGGTCGACTTGACGCGGCACAGGCAGGTGCACGAAGGGGGCGGGCGCCGGTGGCGCCCGCCCCCTTCTGAGTACCGGTCAGGCGGGGCGGAGTGCCGTCAGCGCGGCCTGTGGCGCGCCGCCCGCCGACAGGGCTATCCGGCCGGGGCGGAGGCCGCCGCGGAGGCCTGTGCCTCGCCGCGGCGGACGATCTGGCGGAACGTGAACTCGCCCAGGTCGTCGCCGGTCTGGAAGGCCTTGGTGTCCTGCTTGGTGACGGACTTGGCCTGGGTGTAGCCGGTGGTCGTGAAGTAGGCGTAGCGGCCGTAGGCGTTGAAGGTGGAGCGGCACACCGGGCCGCCCTTGCAGAACGCCGGCACGCCCGCGCCCGGCAGCGGCACGACGCTGCCCGACGCCTGCTGGAGGGCCTTCTTCGCCTTGGCCTCGTTCTCGAAGGTTGCGACGGCGATCGTGACCGCGATGCCGTCCTTGCTGTAGGTGGCGCGGAAGACCTGCTCGCAGCCGTTGCTTTCGAGGGCGGTCGCCAGGGCGCCCTTGACGGCGGAGGCGCAGTTGCCGGTGCGCGCCAGCGCGCCCTTGTCGTAGACGCGGTCGCCCATCGTCAGCTTCTTGCCGGGGAACAGCGTCTCGGCGCTGAGCGGGAGGGTGTCCTTCTTGCGCTCGGAGATGAAGTCCTTCGGGTTCGGCGGCGGCAGCGGCGCCACGGAGGAGAAGGACGGCTCCGGCGCGGTGGTGTTCTGCGGCAGGTCCGGCGGCGCGGGAAGTTGGCTGCTGCTCTTGTCGGAGGCGGTGCCGTCGCCGTCCTTGTTGGAGGAGACGATCGCGGTGGCGACGGCGCCGGCTATGAGCGCGGTCGCGAGTGCCCCGCCGCCGACCATGAGCCAGCGCCTGCGGCGGGCACGGGCGGCCGAGGCGTCGGCGAGCGCGGCCCAGTCGGGGGTGCCGTCACTGCCCGATCGGCCGCCGAACGGATCGAAGGAGTCCTGCCCGTACTGGTCCCGACCGTACTGGCCCGGTCCCCGGCCGTACTGGTTCTGTCCGAACTGGCCCTGGTTGTACGGGTTCTGGTCCTGTCCGCCGGACCCCCACTGTGGTCCCCCCTGCCCGAAGCTCATGCCGCGCATCCTAAACCTGTTGGGCGGGGCCGGTCCCGGCAGTCAGAATCGGCCCCATGGGACATGTAGAGGCCGCGCATCTCGAGTACTACCTGCCGGACGGGCGTCCGCTCCTCGCCGACGCCTCGTTCCGGGTCGGCGAGGGCGCGGTTGCGGCGCTGGTGGGGGCCAACGGCGCCGGCAAGACCACGCTGCTGCGGCTGATCGCGGGGGAGATCCAGCCGCACGGCGGTTCGGTGAGCGTCAGCGGCGGACTCGGCGTGATGCGGCAGTTCGTCGGCTCGGTGCGCGACGAGCGCACCGTCCGCGATCTCCTGGTGTCCGTGGCGCAGCCGCGGATCAGGGAGGCGGCGGCCGCGGTGGACTCCGCGGAGCACGCGATCATGACGGTCGACGACGAGGCCGCGCAGATGCGGTACGCGCAGGCGCTGAGCGACTGGGCGGAGGCGCGCGGGTACGAGGCGGAGACCGTCTGGGACATGTGCACCACGGCGGCGCTCGGGATGCCGTACGAGAAGGCGCAGTGGCGCCAGGTGCGGACGCTGTCCGGGGGCGAGCAGAAGCGGCTCGTGCTGGAGGCGCTGCTGCGCGGCCCCGACGAGGTGCTGCTGCTCGACGAGCCGGACAACTATCTGGACGTGCCCGGCAAGCGCTGGCTCGAGGACCGGCTGAAGGAGACCCGTAAGACCGTTCTATTCGTCTCCCACGACCGGGAGCTGCTGGCCAGGGCCGCGGAGCGGATCGTGGCGGTGGAGCCGGGGCCGGCCGGGTCGGACGTGTGGATCCACGGCGGTGGCTTCGCCACGTTCCACGAGGCGCGGCGGGAGCGCTTCGCGCGCTTCGAGGAGCTGAAGCGGCGCTGGGACGAGGAGCACGCCCGGCTGAAGGCGCTGGTGCTGCGGCTGCGGCAGCAGGCGGCGAACAGCCCGGACATGGCTTCGCGGTACCGGGCGATGCAGACCCGCTTCAAGAAGTTCGAGGAGGCCGGCCCGCCGCCGGAGCCGCCGAGGGAGCAGGACATCAGGATGCGGCTGCGGGGCGGACGCACCGGTGTGCGCGCGCTGACCTGCAAGGGGCTGGAACTGTCCGGTCTGATGAAACCCTTCTCGCTGGAGGTCTTCTACGGGGAGCGGGTGGCGGTCCTCGGTTCCAACGGATCGGGCAAGTCCCACTTCCTGCGGCTGCTGGCGGGCGACGCCTCCGTGGCCCACACGGGGGAGTGGAAACTGGGTGCACGGGTCGTCCCCGGGCACTTCGCCCAGACCCATGCCCATCCCGAGCTGCTGGGTCGCACGCTCGTCGACATCCTGTGGACGGAGCACGCCAAGGATCGGGGCGGGGCGATGTCGGTCCTGCGGCGCTACGAACTGGAGCGCCAGGGGGACCAGCCCTTCGAGAAGCTCTCGGGCGGGCAGCAGGCGCGCTTCCAGATCCTCCTGCTGGAGCTGGCGGGGACCACGGCCCTGCTGCTCGACGAGCCGACGGACAACCTGGACCTGGAGTCGGCGGAGGCACTTCAGGAGGGACTGGAGGCCTACGACGGCACTGTGCTGGCCGTGACGCACGACCGCTGGTTCGCGCGCTCCTTCGACCGGTACCTGGTCTTCGGCTCGGACGGGGTCGTCCGCGAGACACCGGAGCCGGTGTGGGACGAGCGGCGGGTGGAGCGGGTGCGATAGCCCGCCGGGAAAGGGTTCCGGCGCCCGTGCGCCGGGGGCCCGGGGACCCGTTTTGACCCGCCAGGGGGCAGACAGGTATTCTGCTGGTTCGTTATGCGTATTGGCTTGCTCTATCTCACGTGAGGGGCCCTTACGCCGGTCCACCGGGCCGATGACCAGCGGCAGGCATTCGGGTTGCGTCCCCGCGTGCCGCCAGGGCTGTCGTGATCGTCCGGGTGGCCTTGTCAGGACCACACTCACTGAAGAAGCGAAGGCTACGACCGTGCGTACGTACAGCCCCAAGCCCGGCGATGTCACGCGCCAGTGGCACATCATCGACGCGCAGGACATCGTCCTGGGCCGTCTGGCGACTACGGCAGCGAACCTCCTCCGGGGCAAGCACAAGCCGACCTATGCCCCGCACATGGACATGGGCGACTTCGTCATCATCATCAACGCCGAGAAGGTCCACCTCTCCGGCAACAAGAAGACTCAGAAGATGGCGTACCGCCACTCCGGTTACCCGGGTGGTCTGCGTTCCGTCCGCTACGACGAGCTTCTTGCCAAGAGCCCGGAGAAGGCTGTGGAGAAGGCCATCAAGGGCATGATCCCCAAGAACACCCTGGGCCGTCAGATGCTCTCGAAGCTGAAGATCTACGCGGGTGACCAGCACCCGCACGCTGCTCAGCAGCCGGTCCCGTTCGAGATCACCCAGGTCGCGCAGTAGTTCCGGCCACCCCCTAAGACGAAAAGAAATCTGAGGAGAATCGTGGCCGAGACCACTGTTGAGACCCCTGTCGAGGGCGAAGAGACCTACGCGGAGGTCACCACCTTCGAGTCGGACGCCCCCGTCGAGGGTGAGTACACCACCGAGTCCATGGCGTCCCGCTTCGGCGAGCCGCAGCCGGCCGCCGGCCTGGGCCGTCGCAAGAACGCCATTGCCCGCGTCCGGATCGTTCCGGGCACCGGCAAGTGGAAGATCAACGGGCGCACCCTCGAGGACTACTTCCCGAACAAGGTGCACCAGCAGGAAGTGAACGAGCCCTTCAAGGTGCTCGAGCTCGACAACCGCTACGACGTCATCGCCCGTATCTCGGGTGGCGGCGTGTCCGGCCAGGCCGGCGCCCTGCGCCTCGGTGTGGCCCGCGCGCTGAACGAGGCCGACGTGGACAACAACCGCGGCGCCCTCAAGAAGGCCGGCTTCCTCTCCCGCGACGACCGTGCGGTCGAGCGCAAGAAGGCCGGTCTCAAGAAGGCCCGTAAGGCCCCGCAGTACAGCAAGCGCTAAATCGCACGCTGGCCTGCAGACATCCTGTACGGCTTTTCGTTCGCCCCGGCGGCACTCCGTGCTGCCGGGGCGTTCGTCTATCGACTGCCTCGGGCGAACAACGGTTCGAGCATTCAGCATTCTCGGAGGAACAACAGTGGGACGACTCTTCGGTACGGACGGTGTACGCGGCGTCGCCAACGCGGATCTGACGGCAGAGCTCGCGCTCGGCCTGTCGGTCGCGGCGGCACATGTGCTCGCAGAAGCGGGCACGTTCGCGGGCCATCGCCCGACCGCGGTGGTCGGCCGTGACCCCCGCGCATCCGGAGAGTTCCTGGAGGCCGCCGTCGTGGCCGGCCTGGCGAGCGCGGGTGTCGACGTGCTGCGCGTCGGCGTGCTGCCGACCCCGGCCGTGGCGTACCTCACCGGCGCCCTCGGCGCCGACCTCGGCGTGATGCTCTCCGCGAGCCACAACGCCATGCCGGACAACGGCATCAAGTTCTTCGCACGTGGCGGCCACAAGCTCGCGGACGAGCTCGAGGACCGTATCGAGCAGGTCTACGAGCAGCACCGCACCGGTGAGCCGTGGGACCGGCCGACGGGCTCGGGCGTCGGCCGGGTGACGGACTACGACGAGGGCTTCGACAAGTACGTCGCCCACCTCATCGCCGTGCTGCCCAACCGCCTCGACGGACTCAAGGTCGTCCTCGACGAGGCGCACGGCGCCGCCTCCCGTGTCTCGCCCGAGGCTTTCGCGCGGGCAGGTGCGGAGGTCGTCACGATCGGCGCGGAGCCCGACGGCCTCAACATCAACGACGGCTGCGGATCCACGCACCTGGAGCTGCTGAAGGCCGCCGTCGTCGAGCACGGCGCCGACCTCGGCATCGCGCACGACGGCGACGCCGACCGGTGCCTCGCGGTGGACGCGCAGGGCAACGAGATCGACGGGGACCAGATCCTCGCCGTGCTGGCGCTCGCCATGCGCGAGGCGGGAACGCTGCGCGGCAACACCGTGGTCGCCACCGTGATGTCCAACCTGGGCTTCAAGCTGGCGATGGAGCGCGAGGGCGTCGAGCTGGTGCAGACGGCGGTCGGCGACCGCTACGTCCTGGAGGCGATGAAGGCGCACGGCTTCGGCCTCGGCGGCGAGCAGTCCGGCCACGTGATCGTGCTCGACCACGCCACGACCGGCGACGGCACGCTGACGGGTCTGATGCTCGCGGCACGGGTCACGGCGACCGGCCGGACGCTGGCCGACCTGGCCGGCGTGATGGAGCGCCTGCCGCAGGTCCTCGTGAACGTGCCCGACGTGGACAAGTCCCGGGTGCAGACCTCCGCCGAACTGTCGCACGCGGTCACCGAGGCCGAGCGCGAGCTCGGCTCCACCGGCCGGGTGCTGCTGCGTCCCTCCGGCACGGAGCCGCTCGTGCGGGTCATGGTCGAGGCCGCCGACATCGAGCAGGCCCGGTGCGTCGCCGGCCGGCTGGCCGACGTGGTGAAGTCCGCGCTCGGCTGAGTCACGCCGCAGGAGTGCGTACGCCCGGTCAGGGACCTGTGTCCCGGACCGGGCGTCCGTGTGTCCGCGCCGGTGTCATCCGGTCGCCACGGCCGCGGCGCGCCGGCGCTTCCTGGCCCAGAAGAACTTCTGCGCCAGCAGGGTCAGCGTCCCGGCCAGCACGATGCCCAGCAGGTTCAGCAGCAGCTGCTCGGTCGAGCCCCAGGCCTGCCCGTAGTAGCTGTAGCTGAAGGCGACTGCCGCGTTCGCCGCTGCGGGCACCGTCGTCACGGAGATGGCGACGCCGACAAGGGCGCCCGACTTCGACGAGGTGAGCGACAGCATCCCCGCAGCCCCGGCCAGCAGGGCGACGACGAAGGAGAACCAGTCCGGGTTGTAGATGAAGCTGGTGTTGGGGCGTTCCGCCTTCAGCTTCGACAGCTCGAAGAGGTTCACGGCGTCCATGAAGTGGCTGAAGCCCACGGTCACCAGCATCGCCGCGGCGAATCCGGCGATCAGTGCCACGAACGACCGCATCGCCAGCCGCGGGGCGCGACGGACCACGGCCGTGCAGAAACCGGCCAGCGGGCCGAACTCGGGACCGACCGCCATCGCTCCCACGATCAGGATCGCGTTGTCCAGCACGACACCGCAGGCGGCGATCATCGTGGCCAGCGTGAGGAACGCGATGTAGGTGACGCTGAGCGTGGACTCCTCGTGCGTGGCGTCCGCCAGATGTTCCCACAGAACCGCGTCCGCGCCCTCGCCGGGCGCGGCCTGCTCGGCCCGATCCGCGCGGTGCGACAGCGAGAGGTCGATGTTCTCCACGGCGACCGAGCCGCATTCGTCGATGCCGAGGTCGCGCAGTCCGGCGAGCAGCTCGTCACCCGCCTCCCGGGCCACGTCGCACATCACCAGGTCGCCCTGTGGATCACGGGCGGCGCCGGGGACGACGGCGAGATGCGCCGTGCCCACGGTCTTCTCGAGCAGGGCGAGCACCTCCGCCGTGCGGTCGGCCGGTGTGATCAGACGCAGATGCAGCACGCGGGTGTCTCCTAGAGCTTGCGCAGTGACAGCCGCTGCACCTTGTGGTCCGGGCCCTTGCGCAGCACCAGTGTGGCGCGGCCGCGGGTGGGAGCCACGTTCTCCAGCAGATTGGGCTTGTTGATGGTCCGCCACATGGTGCGGGCGTAGTCGAGCGCCTCCTCCTCGGAGACCTGCGTGTACTTCCTGAAGTAGGAGAAAGGATTCTGGAACGCCGTCTCCCGCAGCTTGCGGAAACGGTTGAGGTACCAGGTCTCGATGTCCTCGGGTCGCGCGTCGACGTACACGCTGAAGTCGAAGTAGTCGGCGAGGCCGACCCGGGTCCGGCCGTCCTTGCCGGGCAGCGCCGGCTGGAGGACGTTCAGCCCTTCGACGATCAGGATGTCCGGGCGGCGCACGGTCAGCCGCTCGTCCGGGACGATGTCGTAGATGAGGTGGGAGTAGACCGGCGCCGTGACCTCGTCCTTGCCGGCCTTGATGTCGGCGACGAAACGGGTCAGCGCCCGGCGGTCGTACGACTCGGGGAAGCCCTTGCGGGACATCAGCCCACGGGCCTTGAGCTCCTTCATCGGAAGCAGGAACCCGTCGGTGGTCACCAGCTCGACCCGCGGATGCTCGGGCCAGCGCGCGAGCAGGGCCTGGAGGAGCCGGGCGACCGTCGACTTGCCGACGGCCACGGAACCGGCGACCCCTATGACGAAGGGCGTGCCGCGCTGTTCGCCGTGGCCGCCCCCCGCGTCGCCGAGGAACGTGTTGAGAGCGCCGCGGAGGCCGGCGCTGGCCTGGACATAGAGGTTCAGGAGTCGGGACAGCGGGAGGTAGACGTCCCGCACCTCGTCGAGGTCGATGACGTCGCCGAGCCCACGGAGCTGCTCGACCTCCTCGGCACTGAGGGGCAGCGGGGTTCTCTCGCGCAGGGCGCTCCACTCCGCGCGGGTGAGGTCGACGTACGGAGTCGACGCGTGCTCGGCCCGGCGGTGGGCGCTTCGTGGCGGCGAAGTGATCACAGGGACATTGTCGTGCGTGCGACTCGGTTATGGGTGGTGTGCTCGGTCACGCGGAGCGGGGCGGCCGCGGCTCCGCTCCGGGCCTCCGCGACGGAATGTCAGTGGCGTGCGTCACAGTTATGGCTGAGGTGGGCGCCGACCCGCGACGTCCGCGGACCCGGAGGTTGTCTCATGACCTATGCGATCCAGGCGGAAGGACTGGTCAAGCGCTTCAAGGACACCGAGGCGCTGGCAGGCGTCGACCTGGCGGCCCGCACCGGCTCGGTGCTGGGCCTGCTGGGGCCGAACGGGGCGGGGAAGACGACTGCCGTACGGATCTTCGCCACACTGCTGACCCCCGACGGCGGCCGGGCCACCGTGGCCGGCCACGACGTCGTCCGCGAGGCCGGCAAAGTGCGGTCCCTCATAGGCCTCACCGGGCAGTACGCGGCGGTGGACGAAAATCTCACCGGCACGGAGAACCTGCTGCTCATCGGCCGTCTGCTCGGCCTGCCGAGACGTGAGTCCAAGGCGCGGGCCGGTGAACTGCTGGACCGGTTCCAGCTCAGCGACGCGGCGGGACGGGCCGTGAAGACGTTCTCCGGCGGCATGCGGCGCAGGCTGGACCTCGCGGCGAGCCTGGTCGGCCGGCCGAGCATCCTGTTCCTGGACGAGCCGACGACGGGCCTCGATCCGCACAGTCGCGGGGAGCTGTGGGACATGCTGCGGGCCCTGGTGGCCGACGGCGCGACCGCGCTCCTGACCACCCAGTACCTGAACGAGGCGGACCGGCTCGCCGACGACATCGTCGTCGTCGACAAGGGCCGGGTCATCGCCGAGGGCACGCCGGACACGCTGAAGTCCGAAGTGGGCGGCCAGGTGCTCCAGGTGAGGCCGGTGGCCCCGGAGGACCTGGCGCGCACCCGCGCGCTGGTGGCGGAGACGGCCGGTTCGCAGACCCAGACGGAGGGCGAATCGGTCACCGTGCCGGTCAACGACGCGGAGCTGATGCCGGCGGTCGTGCGCAGGCTGGACCGCGAGGGGATTGCGGTGGGCGAGCTGACACTGCGGCGCTCGTCCCTGGACGAGGTCTTCCTGGCGCTGACCGGGCACCGGGCGGAGCCGGCGCCCGACTCCGGCAGGCCGGACGAGTCCGCCCGCGAGGCGGAAGAGGCCGGCCGGCCTGCCGACGAGAACGAGCGGGAGAAGGCGGTGAGTTCGACATGAGCGCGACGACGATGCCGCTGGCGCCGGGCCGGTCGTCGGGACGGGTGAAACCGCTCGACGGGATCAGGCAGACGTTCACGATGGCCTGGCGCAGTCTTGTGGCGGTCAAGCACAATCCGCTCGAGCTGGTCGACTACAGCATCACGCCGATCATGTTCGTCTTCCTGTTCACCTATGTCCTGGGCGGGCAGATGGCCGGCTCCCCGGAGGCGTATCTGAAGTACGCGCTCCCCGGGATCATCGTGCAGAACACCCTGTTCATGACCATATACACGGCCATGGCGTTGAACACCGACCTCACCAAAGGCGTCTTCGACCGGCTGCGCAGCCTGCCCATAGCGCGCTCCGCCCCCCTCGTCGGCCGTATCACCGCGGACCTCACGAAGCACGTGTGGGCGATGCTGCTGATGATCGGTCTCGGGCTGCTCCTCGGCTTCCGCGTGACCGGCGGACTCGGCGGGTTCCTGCTCGGCGCGCTGCTGCTGGTGGTGTTCGCGGCGGCCGTGTCGTGGACCGCCGTGCTCATCGGGATGCTCGCGGGCGACGCGGAGAAGGTGCAGGCGTTCGGCTTCACGCTGATCTTCCCGATCACGTTCACCAGCAGTGCCTTCGTGCTGGTCGACACGATGCCGGGCTGGCTTCAGGCCTTCAGCGACATCAATCCGGTGACGCATCTGTCGGACGCCTTCCGCGGGCTGCTGCTCGGCGGTCCGGTCGCCGAGCCGGTGCTGTGGTCGCTGGTGTGGGCGGCCGGCATCACCGTGGTCTTCTATCCGCTGGCCATGCGGGCGTACCGGGCGAAGGTGTGAGCCGGGGGTGGCCGGACAGCGGTGTCGGCAGGGCGCGTTATCGTACGGCTCAACAGCAGCGATTCGGGGCGGGACAGGCGTGGGCCGTCGCCTCGGGAGGGGTCGCTGCGATCACGCGAGGACAACGCACATGCGAAGCACCGCTGTACGCCGTACCGCTCTGGCCGCCGCCGCGGCCTCACTTGTTCTCCTGGTCACCGCCTGCGGTGGCGAGGGTTCCGACGGGGGGACGAACGATAAGGGCAACGGCAAGGGCAAGGACTCCGCTGCCGCGGAGCCCGCAGCCAAGGCTCTGACCGCGGCCGAACTGGAGAAGGTCGCGCTCGCCGAGGGTGACGTCAAGGCGCACAAGATCGTGAAGGCCGGTCCGGAGGACGACATCGCGGCCAAGGACGTCAAGACGGACAAGGCCGAGTGCGAGCCGCTGGCCCGGGCACTCGCCGGTACGCCCATGGGCGCGCCGGTCGCGACGGTGAAGCGGAGGGCCACCGCGGAGCCCGACGTGAAGGAAGCCGGCAAGGACGGCGCGATCGAAGGCGCCTTCGACATCACGACGTCGCTGGTCGCGCTCTCGTCCTACGAGGGCGAGGGAGCCGCCGACGCCTTCGCGGCTGTCAAGTCCGCAGGTACGGCCTGCGCCGGTGGCTTCACCCTGACGATGGCCGGTACGGAGCAGAAGATCGTCAAGATGGCCGAGGCCAAGGTCTCGGGCGGCGACGAGGCCGTGGCGTGGACGATGACCGGCGAGCAGGACGGCGAGAAGCTGCCGTTCAACGTGGCCGTCGTGCGCAAGGGCGGCACCTTCGTGTCGTTCTCCTCGTTCAACCTGATGGCTCCCGAGGGCGACCTGCCGCTGCCCACCGCCGTCATCGACGCCCAGGCGGCCAAGCTCGGCTGACCCGGCCCGGCCACCCGCCCGCCCACCTGACCTGCCCGCACGGGTCCGGAACCGTAGGCTGCCGACATGTGCGGAATCGTGGGTTACGTCGGCGGACAGTCGGCGCTCGATGTGGTCATCGCCGGGCTGAAGAGGCTCGAGTACCGCGGCTACGACTCGGCCGGAGTCGCGGTACTCGCCGACGGGGGGCTCGCGGCGGCGAAGAAGGCGGGCAAGCTCGTCAATCTGGAGAAGGAACTGGCGGACCGGCCGCTGCCGAGCGGTTCCACCGGCATCGGCCACACGCGCTGGGCCACGCACGGCGGTCCCACCGACGCCAACGCGCACCCTCACCTGGACAACGCGGGGCGTGTGGCCGTCGTGCACAACGGCATCATCGAGAACTTCGCCGCCCTGCGCGCCGAACTGGCCGAGCGCGGCCACGACCTGGAGTCGGAGACCGACACCGAGGTCGTCTCGCATCTGCTCGCGGAGTCGTTCTCGTCCTGCGGTGACCTCGCAGAAGCGATGCGCATGGTGTGCAGGCAACTCGAGGGCGCGTTCACGCTGGTGGCGGTGCACGCCGACGAGCCGGACGTGGTGGTCGGCGCGCGGCGCAACTCCCCGCTGGTGGTGGGGGTCGGTGACGGCGAGTCGTTTCTGGCCTCCGACGTGGCCGCGTTCATCGCCCACACACGGTCGGCGATCGAACTCGGCCAGGACCAGGTGGTCGAGCTCCGCAGGGACGCTGTGACGATCACCGGTTTCGACGGGGAGGCCGCCGAGGTGCGGGCCTACCACGTGGACTGGGACGCCTCCGCCGCCGAGAAGGGCGGCTACGACTACTTCATGCTCAAGGAGATCGCCGAGCAGCCCAAGGCGGTCGCCGACACGCTCCTCGGCCGCGTCGACGCGTCGGGGTCGCTGACCCTCGACGAGGTGCGCATCCCGCAGTCCGTGCTGCGTGAGGCGGACAAGGTCGTCATCGTCGCCTGCGGTACCGCCTTCCACGCCGGGATGATCGCCAAGTACGCCATCGAGCACTGGACCCGTATCCCCTGCGAGGTCGAGCTGGCGAGCGAGTTCCGCTACCGGGACCCGATCCTGGACCAGCGGACGCTGGTGATCGCCATCTCGCAGTCCGGCGAGACCATGGACACCCTGATGGCGCTGCGGCACGCCCGTGAACAGGGCGCCAGGGTGCTGGCCATCTGCAACACCAACGGGTCGACGATTCCCCGCGAGTCGGACGCCGTGCTCTACACCCATGCCGGGCCGGAGGTGGCGGTCGCCTCCACCAAGGCGTTCCTGACCCAGCTGGTGGCCTGCTACCTGGTCGCTCTCTATCTGGGCCAGGTGCGCGGAACCAAGTGGGGCGACGAGATCAGGGCCGTCGTCCGTGACCTGGCGCAGATCTCCGGACAGGTGGAGCGGGTACTGGAGACGATGGAGCCGGTGCGGGAGCTGGCGCGTTCCCTTGCCGGCAAGAACACGGTGCTCTTCCTGGGACGTCATGTGGGGTATCCCGTGGCGCTGGAAGGCGCGTTGAAGCTCAAGGAGCTGGCGTACATGCACGCGGAGGGGTTCGCCGCGGGTGAGCTCAAGCACGGGCCGATCGCGCTGATCGAGAAGGACCTGCCCGTGGTGGTCGTGGTGCCGTCGCCCCGCGGGCGTTCGGTGCTGCACGACAAGATCGTGTCCAACATCCAGGAGATCCGCGCACGTGGCGCCCGTACGATCGTGATCGCGGAGGAGGGCGACGACGCGGTCGTGCCCTACGCCGACCACCTGGTGCGGATCCCGGCGACGCCGACGCTGCTCCAGCCGATGGTCGCCGCGGTGCCGCTCCAGGTCTTCGCCTGCGAGCTCGCCACGGCCCGTGGCAACGAGGTGGACCAGCCGAGGAACCTGGCCAAGTCCGTGACGGTGGAATGAGCGTCGAATGATCATCGGGGTGGGGATCGACGTGGCTGAGGTGGAACGCTTCGCCGCGTCGATGAAGCGGACACCGGGCATGGCCGAGCGGCTCTTCCTGGAGCGGGAGTTGCTGCTGCCGAGCGGTGAGCGCAGAGGCTACGCCTCCCTCGCGGCACGGTTCGCCGCGAAGGAGGCGCTGGCGAAGGCGCTCGGCGCGCCGGCGGGCCTGCTGTGGACGGACGCGGAGGTGTACGTGGAGGACTCGGGCAGGCCGCTGCTGCGTGTGCACGGCACGGTCGCCGCCCGCGCCGCCGAACTGGGCGTGCGTTCCTGGCACGTGTCGCTCAGCCACGACGCGGGAATCGCCTCGGCGGTCGTGATCGCGGAGGGCTGAGCCGGCGCCGCCGGCCGGGCGTCCGTATCCGGCCACGACCGGGGCCGGGCGGGCCGTATCTCCGGCCGGGGCCGGGCGTTCCGGGCGGCGGGCCGTGTCTCCGGCCGGGTGGGTGTTCGGCGCGGCGGCCGTGTCTCCGGCCGGGGCGCGCCCTGGCGGGCCGTAACCAGGGCCTGGTGTTCGTTGCGGTGGGACGTGACTCCGGCCGGGTGCTCCGCGCGGCGGGACGTGACGCTGGCCCGGCGTTCCGCGCCGCGGGGCGTAACTCCGGTAGTAGGCGGAGTACTTGTGCGTGGTGGTCGCGCGCCGTCGCGCGGGCTGCGGCAGACTCGGGGGCATGCGTACTGCGTACAGCGTGGAGACCGTGAGGCACGCCGAGGCACAGCTCATGGCCCGGCTACCGGAGGGGGCGCTCATGCAGCGGGCCGCCGCCGGACTGGCCGCGGCCTGCGCCGGGCTGCTCGGGCGGGTGTACGGGGCCCGGGTCGTCCTGCTCGTGGGCAGCGGCGACAACGGCGGTGACGCCCTGTACGCAGGGGCCCGGCTGGCGCGCCGCGGCGCCGGGGTCGTCGCCGTGCCGCTCGCCCGCGGCCGCGTCCACGAGGGCGGTCTCGCGGCGCTGCTCGCCGCCGGCGGACGGGTGGCCGACGACCCGTTCGAGGTGCTCGCCTCCGCCGACCTGGTGCTGGACGGGATCACCGGCATCGGAGGACGGGGCGGGCTGCGCCAGGACGCCGTGCCCGTGGCGCGCGCGGCCCGCGGTTCCGACGCCGTGATCGTGGCGGTCGATCTGCCCAGCGGTGTCGAGGCCGACACGGGCAGGGTGCAGGGCGAGGCGCTCCACGCGGACGCGACCGTCACGTTCGGAACGTACAAGCCGGGCCTGCTCATCGACCCGGCCAAGGAGTACGCGGGCACCGTACGGCTCGTCGGTATCGGGCTCGAGGAGCACCTGCCCTCCGTGCCCGCACTGGAGGCGCTCCAACACGCGGACCTGGCCCAGATGTTGCCGGTGCCGGCCGCGGAGAGCGACAAGTACCGTCGCGGAGTCGTCGGGATCGTCGCCGGGTCCGCGCGCTATCCGGGTGCGGCCGTGCTCTCGGTCGCCGGTGCGCTGCGGGGTGGTGCGGGGGCCGTGCGGTACGTCGGCCCGGCCGCCGACGCGGTGATCGCCCGTTTCCCGGAGTGCCTGGTCCACGCCGGTCCCCCCGGGAAGGCGGGCCGGGTCCAGGCCTGGGTCGTCGGCCCGGGGCTCGGCGACGACGCCGGCGTGGTGGAGGAGGTGCTGGCGTCCGACGTCCCGGTGCTCATCGACGCGGACGGCCTGCGCCTGCTGGACACCGCGGCGGTACGGGACCGGGCGGCGCCGACGCTGCTGACCCCGCACGCCGGGGAGGCGGCGGCGCTCCTGGGTGTGGGGCGGGAGGAGGTGGAGGCCTCGCGGCTCGGCTCCGTGCGGGAACTGGCCGCACGGTTCGGCGCCACGGTCCTCCTCAAGGGCTCCACGACCCTGGTCGCCGCGCCCGACGGGGAAGGTTCACCGGTCCGGGTCAACCCGATGGGGTCCTCGTGGCTGGCGACGGCCGGCAGCGGCGACGTGCTCTCGGGCCTGGCCGGTTCCCTGCTGGCCGCCGGTCTCGGCGCGCGCGACGCGGGTTCCGCCGCCGCCTATCTGCACGGTCTGGCGGCCCGTCACGCGGCGGCGCACGGCACGCCGATCACGGCGCTCGAAGTGGCCGAGGCGCTCCCGGCCGCGTGGCGGGACGTGAGCGCCGCCTGACGGGGCGCGGCGCGCTCCCGCGAGCCGCCGCGGCCGGGCCGGCGCACCCGAGTGACGCACGCGACCGCCTGCCGTACGGATCCGGCCGTACGGCTCTGAGACACTGGGCGCGATGAGTCACACAGCACCGAGCAGCCGTTCCGCACCACTGCGCGCACGGGCCGAGATCGACCTCGCGGCCCTGCGCGCCAATGTGCGCGCCCTGCGTGCCCGCGCGCCGCGCGCCGCGCTGATGGCCGTCGTGAAGTCCGACGCGTACGGCCACGGCATGCTGCCGTGCGCCCGCGCGGCGCTCGAGGCCGGTGCGACCTGGCTCGGTACGGCCACGCCCCACGAGGCGCTCGCGCTGCGCGCGGCCGGGGTCGAGAGCCGGATCATGTGCTGGCTGTGGACGCCCGGCGGCCCCTGGCGTGAGGGCATCGAGGCTGACCTCGACATGTCCGTGAGCGGCATGTGGGCGCTGGACGAGGTCACCGCGGCGGCGAAGGCGGCCGGCCGCCCCGCCCGTGTCCAGCTCAAGGCCGACACCGGTCTGGGCCGTAACGGGTGCCAGCCCGCCGACTGGCCCGAGCTGGTCGCCGCCGCCCGTACGGCGGAGGACGACGGGCTCGTACAGGTCACCGGTCTGTGGTCCCACTTCGCCTGTGCCGACGAACCGGGTCATCCCTCGATCGCCGCCCAACTCGCCGTCTTCCGCGACATGGTGGAGCACGCGGAGAAGGCCGGCATCGAGCCCGAGGTCCGGCACATGGCCAACTCCCCGGCGACGCTCACGGTCCCCGAGTCGCACTTCGACCTCGTCCGCACCGGCATCGCGATGTACGGCATCTCGCCCTCCCCGGAACTGGGCACCTCGGCCGACTTCGGGCTGCGGCCCGTGATGACGCTCGCCGCGTCCGTCGCCCTGGTCAAGCACGTTCCCGCCGGCCACGGCGTCAGCTACGGCCACCACTACGTCACGGAGGGCGAGACGACCCTCGGGCTGATCCCCGTGGGCTACGCGGACGGCATCCCCCGGCACGCTTCCGGCCGCGGCCCGGTCCTGGTCGCGGGCGAGTGGCGGCGGGTGGCCGGACGGGTCGCGATGGACCAGTTCGTCGTCGATCTCGGTGGGGCGACGGTTCCGGAGGGCACGGAGGCCGTCCTGTTCGGTCCCGGCGACCGGGGCGAGCCGACCGCCGAGGACTGGGCCAGGGCGGCGGACACGATCGCGTACGAGATCGTCACACGGATCGGGACCAGGGTCCCGCGCGTCCATCTGAACGAAGGCCCAGAGGAACACGCCCACGACTCCCACGACTAGGAGAGCGGCACGGTGAGCGAGACCGGTACGGGGGACGCGGCCGAGGCCGCGGTCGAAGCCGCGGCGGCAGCCGTGGCTTCGGACAGCTGGCGTCGCGCGGGCTTCGCGGGAGCGGCAATAGGCGTGGTCGCCGCCGGTGCCGCGGCAGGCGTCGCGCTGGAGCGGCTGACCGTCGGCCGCGGGATGCGCAGGAAGGCACGTCTCGCGCTCGACGCGTCGGGTCCGTACGGCGCCCTGCGCGGCACACCCGGGCAGGCCCTCGCCGACGACGGCACGGCCCTCTACTACGAGGTGGACGAGGTCGACCCCGAGGCCGCCGCGCCGCGCCGCCGCAGGCTCTTCGGGCGCAAGGCGCCGGCTCCCGTCACCGTCGTCTTCAGTCACGGCTACTGCCTCAGCCAGGACTCGTGGCACTTCCAGCGCGCCGCGCTGCGCGGTCTGGTCCGTACCGTCCACTGGGACCAGCGCAGCCACGGCCGGTCGGGCCGGGCCTCGGCGCAGGCCGGATCCGGCGGCCTGCCGGTGACGATCGACCAGCTGGGCCGGGACCTGAAGGCGGTCATCGACGCGGCGGCCCCCGAGGGACCGCTGGTGCTGGTCGGCCACTCCATGGGCGGCATGACGATGATGGCGCTCGCGGCCCACGCTCCCGAGCTGGTGCGGGAACGCGTGGTGGCGGCGGCGTTCGTGGGCACGTCGTCCGGGAAGCTGGGCGAGGTCAGTTACGGGCTCCCGGTGGCCGGGGTGAACGCGGTACGGCGGGTCCTGCCGGGCGTGCTGCGTGCGCTGGGCTCGCAGGCCGAGCTGGTCGAGCGGGGCCGCCGGGCCACCGCGGACCTGTTCGCCGGGCTGGTCAAGCGGTACTCGTTCTCCTCGAAGGACGTCGACCCGGCCGTCGCCCGGTTCGCGGAGCGGATGATCGAGTCGACGCCCATCGACGTGGTCGCCGAGTTCTACCCGGCCTTCGCCGAGCACGACAAGGCCGAGGCGCTCGCGGTGTTCCAAGGACTTCCGGTGCTCGTCCTCGCGGGTGACAAGGACCTGGTCACCCCGAGCACGCACAGCGAGGCGATCGCGGACCTGCTGCGGGAGAGCGAACCGGCGGCCGAGCTGGTCATAGTGCCGGACGCGGGCCACCTGGTGATGCTGGAGCATCCGGAGGCTGTCACGGACCGTCTCGCGGACCTTCTGGTGCGGGCCGGAGCGGTGCCGGCAGCGGCTACCGTTGGTCGGTATGGAAGCACCGCACAGCCCGGCGGCTGAGACCGCCGCCGCCGCTCGGGCCCGACTGACGGTCGACTCTCCCGAGGAGATGCAGAACCTGGGCCGCAGCCTCGCGAAGCTGCTGCGCCCCGGTGACCTTGTGATGCTCACGGGCGAGCTCGGCGCCGGCAAGACGACGCTGACCCGTGGCGTCGGGGAGGGCCTCGGCGTCCGTGGCGCGGTCACGTCCCCGACGTTCGTCATCGCCCGTGTCCACCCGTCGCTGACGGGCGGCCCGGCACTGGTTCACGTCGACGCGTACCGCCTGGGCGGCGGCCTCGACGAGATGGAGGACCTCGACCTCGACGTCTCCCTGCCCGAGTCGGTGGTGGTCGTGGAGTGGGGCGACGGCAAGGTCGAGGACCTGTCGGAGGACCGGCTGCACGTGATCATCGACCGAGTGGTGGGGGACACGGACGACGACCGCCGTGTCGTGACCCTGGTCGGGTACGGGGCCCGCTGGGCGGACACGGACCTGGCTGTGGCCGCCGCCTAGGGACGGCCCCGGTTCCGGGGCCGGATGTCTCGGAAATCCGTGTGTTCCGACAAGACGTCGGGAAAATGTTGCGCCTACGACGCCGCGCGTGATGACATGGTACCGAGTCCTGGTTAGGTCTACCTAACCTCGCCTGCCCACGGAGCCCAGGAGGCGTCCATGCCGGCATCGGAGCGCGAAGCCCAGTCACGTCAGCAGCCGTCCAGGCCCACACCGGCGAAGCCGTTGCCGTCGGCCGTATCGATGCGGGACCTGCTGGCGTCCTGCGCCGCGGCCAGCGCCGTATCCACCCCGCCTCGCGACAGCGAGACGGCCCGCGACGGCGAGACGCACCGCCCCGGCACGCACGGCCCGGGGGCCCACCGGGACGCCGCCTGATTCGCACGGGGTCGTACGCGATCACCCGTACGGGTAACGGCGGCGGCTACGGAACGACGACCACCTTGGAGCCGATCGTCGCGAAGACCCACATCGCGTCACCGTCGGCACGCGTCATCCGCACGCCGCCCGTCTTCTTCTTCGGGTCGGGGCTGGCCATCGAGCCGTTGACCGCCGCGCTGAAACCGACGGGCACGCCACCCTCGTTGGCGAAGCGCACCACATGCTCGACCGGCACCCCGTCGGAGCCGGGCACATTGCCCGACCGTGAGGTGACCTTGTAGGAGCCGGGCTTCGGGCTGATCGTGGAGGGCATGACCTCGAAGGTCCGGCCGGCCTTGCCATTCGCGTTCACGAGCCACACCCGCCGGTCGCCGAGCGCGTACACGACGCGCATCCCCGTGCCGGAGCCGGCCGGGACCGCCAGCGGGTCCCGCGGCTTCTGGGACGCGGAGGCGCCGGGAGTCGTCGCGGAAGGGGCGGCGTTCGGCGGCTTCGACGCGGCGAGATCGTCGGGGACGTCCGCCGCCGCCTGATAGGCGAGGAATCCGACGACGGCCAGCGCGGCCGCCGTGAGCCCGGCCACGAATCCCGAGCTGCTCCGTGCCACCCTGCCCACCTCTTGGATGCGTGTGTGTTACCGAATACCTGTGCTCGTGGTGACGGTAGCACCGAGGCTCCGTTCGACGGTGCCGCCATGGCCCCCTCGCCGGAGCCGTAGGCTGTTTGCGTGCTCTTGCTCGCCATGGATACCGCCACGCCCGCCGTCACCGCCGCCCTCCACGACGGCAACTCCGTCCTCGCGGAGTCCAGCAGTGTGGACGCGCGCCGCCACGGGGAACTGCTGCTGCCCGCCGTCGACCGGGTCCTCGCAGAGGCCGGGGTGAAGCTCGATGCCGTCACCGGCATCGTGGTCGGCGTCGGCCCCGGACCGTACACGGGACTGCGGGTGGGTCTGGTCACCGCCGCGACGTTCGCCTCCGCGCTCGGCGTACCGGTGCACGGGGTCTGCACGC
The DNA here is from genome assembly GCF_052068155.1 of Streptomyces sp. OZ13. Taxonomy (NCBI): domain Bacteria; kingdom Bacillati; phylum Actinomycetota; class Actinomycetes; order Kitasatosporales; family Streptomycetaceae; genus Streptomyces; species Streptomyces sp. OZ13. The sequence continues at coordinate 230,611 of NZ_JBQHCZ010000012.1, forward strand.
TGGACGGTCTCGCCCACGGGGCGGGTCTCGACACCCCCTTCGTGGTGGCGACCGACGCCCGGCGCAAGGAGGTCTACTGGGCGCGGTACGAGAACGCCCGCACCCGTACGACCGACGCGGCCGTCGACCGCCCCGCCGACATCGCCGGCCAGGTCGCGGGACTGCCCGCCGTCGGCGCGGGTGCGCTGCTGTACCCGGAGACGTTCCCGGACGCCCGCGGCCCCGAGCACGTGAGCGCCGCGTCGCTCGCCGCGCTGGCGGCCGAGAAACTGCGGGCGGGCGAGGAGTTCCTGCCGCCCCTGCCGCTGTACCTGCGCCGCCCCGACGCGCAGGTCCCGAAGAACTACAAGGTGGTCACCCCCAAGTGAGCGCCGCCCACCCTCCCCCGGAGCTTCGCCCGGGAGGTGCCCCCACCGACAGCCGTCCCTCATCGACACTGAGCGGCGGCCTTCCTGAATTGCGTGAGATGCGCTGGTGGGACCTGGAGCCGGTGCTGGAGCTCGAGAACGAGCTGTTCCCCGAGGACGCCTGGTCGCCCGGCATGTTCTGGTCCGAACTCGCGCACTCCCGGGGCCCGCAGGCCACCCGCCGCTACGTGGTGGCCGTGGACGAGGACGGCCGGATCGTCGGCTACGCGGGCCTCGCGGCCGCCGGCGGTCTCGGCGACGTACAGACCATCGCCGTCGACCGCGGCCAGTGGGGCACCGGCCTCGGCTCCCGGCTGCTGACCGACCTGCTCCAGCACGCCACCGCCTTCGAGTGCGACGAGGTGCTCCTCGAAGTGCGGGTGGACAACACCAGGGCCCAGAAGCTGTACGAGCGATTCGGCTTCGAGCCCATCGGATTCCGCCGCGGCTACTACCAGCCCGGCAACATCGACGCCCTCGTCATGCGACTGACCGTACAAGGAACAGAGACCTCTGATGGCTGACGAACCGCTCGTACTCGGTATCGAGACCTCCTGCGACGAGACCGGCGTCGGCATCGTCCGCGGCACGACCCTGCTCGCCGACGCGGTCGCCTCCAGCGTCGACGAGCACGCCCGGTTCGGCGGCGTCGTGCCCGAGATCGCCTCGCGCGCCCACCTGGAGGCGATGGTCCCGACCGTCGAACGCGCGCTGAAGGAGGCGGGCGTCAGCGCCCGCGACCTCGACGGCATCGCGGTGACGGCGGGGCCCGGCCTCGCCGGCGCGCTGCTCGTCGGCGTCTCCGCGGCGAAGTCGTACGCCTACGCCCTCGGCAAGCCGCTGTACGGGGTGAACCACCTCGCCTCCCACATCTGCGTCGACCAGCTCGAACACGGTCCGCTGCCCGAGCCGACGATGGCGCTGCTCGTCTCCGGCGGCCACTCGTCGCTGCTTCTCGCGCCCGACATCACCGCCGACGTACGGCCCATGGGCGCGACGATCGACGACGCCGCCGGCGAGGCCTTCGACAAGATCGCGCGCGTGCTGGACCTGGGCTTCCCCGGCGGTCCGGTGATCGACCGGCTGGCCAAGGAGGGCGACCCGGCGGCGATCGCCTTCCCGCGCGGCCTGAGCGGCGCCAAGGACCCGGCGTACGACTTCTCCTTCTCCGGCCTGAAGACGGCCGTGGCCCGCTGGATCGAGGCCAAGCGCGCCGCCGGCGAGGAGGTGCCGGTGCGGGACGTGGCGGCCTCCTTCCAGGAGGCGGTCGTCGACGTACTGACGCGGAAGGCCGTGCGCGCCTGCAAGGACCAGGGCGTGGACCATCTGATGATCGGCGGAGGAGTCGCCGCCAACTCGCGGCTGCGTGCCCTCGCCGAGGAGCGCTGCGAACGGGCCGGCATCCGGCTGCGCGTCCCGCGGCCGAAGCTGTGCACGGACAACGGCGCCATGGTCGCCGCCCTGGGCGCGGAGATGGTGGCCCGCAACCGGCCCGCCTCCGACCTGGACCTGTCCGCCGACTCGTCGCTGCCCGTGACGGAGACGCATGTGCCCGGCAAGCAGCGGCACGACCACGACCACGTGCACGAGGTCAGCAAGGACAACCTGTACTCATGACCGTCGTGACGATGATGTGGGAGGCCCGTGCCGTCGAGGGCCGGGGCGCGGAGCTGCTGGAGTGGGCCCGCGCCCGGGAGCTCGCACGCGAGCCGCTGCGCCGGGAGACGCTGCGGGGGAGCGGAGACCGGGTGCTCGTCATCACCTGGTGGGAGGCGCCGGGGACGGACGCCGACCTGCCGGAACTGCCCGAGCCGGCCGCTGACCTGATCACCCGCCCGGTTCACCGCTGGCGTTTCGAATCGCTCGGCTGAGATTTCTCGGAAAAACTTCGGCGAGTGTGTCGATCGGCGTCCTGCCCGTTCGACGCATGGGTGAGAGGCGGGGAACGGCCCCGTACTCACGAACCGAGGAGTTCACCATGCCGCGCTTCATTTCGCTGATCCGCATCGAGGAGAACCAGATCCCCGAGGACGAGTTCCCCGAGGGCTTCGACAAGAAGATGGGCGCCCTGCTGGAGGAGATGACGAAGGCGGGCGTCATGCTGGACACCGCCGGGCTCGTGCCCACCTCCGACGGCACCCGCGTGAACTGGTCCGGCGGCAGGATCTCCTACACCGACGGGCCCTTCACCGAGACCAAGGAGGTCGTCGGCGGCTACGCGATCGTCCAGTGCAAGGACAAGGCGGAGGCCGTCGAGTGGGCGAAGCGGTTCCTCGAGATCCACCCCGCGGAGTGGAACGTCGCCTGCGAGGTCCGCGAGATCCAGGAGGGCTGACCGCGGGCCGTGCTTGCCCGCCGTTCGCCCCGGCTGCTCTGATGGGTCGCCGTGACGGCAGCAAGTGCAGTGGAAGCGGTCTACAGGATCGAATCGGCGCGGATCATCGCCGGTGTCGCCCGCATCGTGCGGGACGTCGGCATCGCGGAGGAGCTCGCGCAGGACGCTCTGGTCGCCGCGCTGGAGCAGTGGCCGGAGTCGGGCGTCCCGGACAGACCGGGAGCCTGGCTCATGGCCACCGCCAAGCATCGCGCGATCGATCTCGTACGCCGCAAGGAGACGTACGCCCGCAAGCTGGCCGAGGTGGGGCGGGCCGCCGAGGACGTCGCGCCGCCGGTCGAGCCGGCGGATCCCGACGACATCGACGACGACCTGCTGCGGCTGATCTTCACTGCCTCCCATCCGGTGCTGTCCACCCAGGCCCGCATCGCGCTCACGCTCAAGCTCCTGGGCGGCCTGACGACCGAGGAGATCGCCCGGGCCTTCCTGACCGCCGAGTCGACCGTCGCCCAGCGCATCGTCCGCGCGAAGAGGTCACTGGCCAACGCGGGCGTCCCTTTCGAAGTGCCGTACGGCGCGGACCGCGCCGCCCGGCTCGGGTCCGTGCTCGACGTCATCTACCTGATCTTCAACGAGGGTTACTCGGCGACGGCGGGCGACGACCTGGTCCGTCCGGCGCTGTGCGAGGACGCGCTGCGGCTGTCCCGGGTGCTGGCCGGACTGATGCCCGGCGAACCCGAGGTGCACGGCCTGAACGCCCTCCTCGAACTCCAGGCCTCCCGGATCCCGGCGCGCACCGGCCCCGGTGGGGAGCCCGTACTGCTCGCCGACCAGACCCGCACCAGATGGAACCGGCTGCTCATCCGCCGGGGCGTCGAGGCGCTCCACAGGGCGGGCGGCGGCCCCTACGGCCCGTACACCCTTCAGGCCGCCATCGCCGCCTGCCACGCGCAGGCCGTGCGCTACGAGGACACGGACTGGGCGATGATCGCCGCGCTCTACGGGCAGTTGGCGGCCCTGACGCCGTCCCCGGTCGTGGAACTGAACCGTGCGGTCGCCGTCTCGATGGCGGAAGGACCGGCCGCCGGACTCGAGCTGGTCGACGCACTCGCCGATGAACCGGCCTTGAAGGACTACCACTTGCTGCCGAGCGTCCGGGGAGACCTGCTGGCCAGACTCGGGCGCGCCGAAGAGGCCAGGACGGAGTTCGAACGGGCGGCCTCCATGGCCCGCAACGCCCGCGAACGTGACCTGCTGCTGGAACGGGCGGCACGGTCCGGGCCGGAGACCGGCCGGTAACCTCGTCGCATGCCCCCACGTGCCCTCCCGCCTCGCCCCCGCCTGCCGAAATACGGGCATGGCCCGACCGGAAGGCGATGCCGGCGGACCGGGCCAGGGTTGCGCGTACGGACTGTGGCTCTCCTTCACGGTCCCGGCAGGCGCCCGCCCGGGCAAGGACACGCTGGCCGGTGTCGCCCCCGCTGATGGGCCTGGGCCTGATCCTGTGGATCACCGGCCTGATCGGCATCGCCAAGGCGGTGAGCCACTACCGCTGGGCGCTCCGCCTGGTGACCCGGCACCCGCCCCGGCGGCGGAGCGGGGCCGCGCGCACCGCTGAGCGGGCCGGTCCGGGGACCTACGGAAGGCCTCAGCGATGATGGCTCACCAGATGGGCGTGGCCGAGGTCCACGACGAGGGCGAGGGCGGCGGGCGTCACGCTGGTGTCGAATCCGAGGAAGTCTCTTCTGAAGTGCTCGCAGGCGGCACAGAGGGCGAGTGCCTCCGAAGCCTGCGCGACGAACGGCACGATCTCGCGGTCGCAGCAGGGATGCTCACCGTCGATCCGGCCCTGGAAGGCGCTCTCGAACGAGTCGTACTCTCCGTCGTACGCCCAGGTGTCGAGGTCGCGCAGCAGAGGGAACCGGGCTGCCGCCTCCCACTTGGCGAGCGGAACGTCACCGTGGCCCGCCGGCCCCTGCCGGTCCGCGAGCCGCAGCAGCGCGGCGAGCCCGGTCATGAACCCGGGCACCGTGTCATCGGTGGCGGAGGCGGCGGCCAGCCAGGTCTCTTGTGCGTCCTTCGGGCACCTTCGGAAGAAGTCCTCGTCGAAGGTCAGGGCCAGGTGGTCGAGCTGCGAGGCGAGCGGCTGCAGCGGATGCCGCCAGGCGGGGTCCCAGTGCTCGGTCCGCAGGACCCTGGCCATCCGCAGCACCTGCCACTCGAGAGGATCACCACCCTGTGCGGCGGCGAGGCCCACGAGCTGGAACAACGGCCCGCTGGTGAAGGCCCCTTCAGGGTGCAACGGCATCGTCGGACCGTCCCCGCAGTCGTGCGGCGAGCTCGGTGAGCCAGGCGCCGGGGGTGTACGGCGCGGGTGGGTCGACCTCCATGCCGAGTTCGGTGACGGCCAGCGCGTAGTCGGTCTCGTCCAAGGGCAGCGTGAGCAGGTCGTGGACCTCGCCGGTCAGTTGGGCGACCAGGCCGCTGTCAGTGGTGTCCAGATAGTCCTGGACCGCGGCGTCGTGGTCCTCGAACTCGTCCGGCATGTCCTGGGAGAACCAGCCGCCGAGGAACTGGGCGAGTTCGGGGAAGCGGGCGTGCCACTCCCAGCGGGTCCGGGGAGTGGAGGGGGGCGGGGCCTGGCCGGTGTCGACGCTCTCCTTCAACCGGTCGGCCAGGCGGACGAGCCACGCCTGGATCTCGGAGTCCGGAAGGCCGACGTCGGGTACCGGGTAGAACTCGCCGAGGCGCAGTCGGAGCCGGCCGGGCGGGTTGTCGGCGTAGGTGCGCAGTTGGTCCTCGGCGATGGGGATGGCCCAGGGGCGGGTGCGCCAGGTGTGACGGAGATAGGCGGTGAGGGGCTCGTCGTCGTCGGCCCTGTGGCCGAGGTAGGCGCGGACGACGTGGTCCAGCTCGCCGTACTTGCGGTCGTGTTCGCGTGGCTTCAGGGACAAGGGTGGGGCCTTCAGAGGTAGATCGGGAAGGTGGCGTGGACGGTGAAGCCGTGCGGGCTGGTGTCGTCGCGCTTGAGGATCACGCGGGCCGCGCGGACGTCGACCGGGTCACGGCCGGCGAGCATCATCGCCTGGAGCAGGACGCGCCCTACGGGCTCCGGGCGGGACGGCCAGGCGGCCTCGATGGTCAGCCTCTGCCGGGTCGACTGGGCCAGCCAGCGGTGGACGGCCTGCTCGTTGGCGGTCACGACCTGCTGGGTCGCCCACTGGGCGGTCTCCTGGCCGGGATAGGTGGCGGATCGGGTTCGCATGCGTGAGGGTACCTATCGCTTTTCCCACACCGGCGGGTGGTGGGTCTTCATGTGGTCGATGCAGCTCTGCGCAAGCAAGGGGAGCAATTCCTCGAAATCCACGGCGCCCGATCCGCCTCCGTGTTCCTGCGCGAAGAACCGGTCGAGGGCGTCCTCGTTCTGGAACAGGGCCAAGGCCTCGTAACACTCCGCGGCCGTGCCCGGCAGCTCCCACGGGCAACGTGGATGGATCTGGTCGATCCACATCGCGATGCCCTCTTCGATCGTTGACCCGCTCATCTCGTCCGAGATCGCCGAACCGTCCTGGCCGAAGTAGATGGACAGCTTCGGAATGAGACGCGGGAAGCGCAGACTGAGTTCCCTGGTCGTCATCGCGACCTCCCCCTTGGGCAGGGAGTTCCACTTTTCCACGTGGGCGGCGATCTCCCGCAGGACATGCGGCGTGCGCTCCACCGGGTCGGCCGTGGGCATGTTCTTCGGCACCGGAGTGCCCTCCGACAGTGCCGAGGCGAAGAGGTCGGCGGCCGTCCGCAGTTCGGCGGAGACTTCATAGAGGTTGGCTCCACCACCATCGGCGGAGTACCGCATACCTCTGATCATCGGGGCCAGTGCGGGCTCCCAGCGGTCGGCCTCGACCGGGAGCCTGTCGTGGAAGGGCGCCATGAGCTTCCTGGCACTGGACAGCCTGAAGTACTCGTACAAGCCCTGTCGCTTCTCCATGGCTAGTTCGCCTTCTCTCCCACGATCGGCATGGAGGTCATCACTACGAAGGGAGGATCGAGATCCTCGTTGTAGACGAGTTTGGACTTGACCCCGTAAGTGTCCTCGGCCTTGCTCACAGGGAAGGGATCATCCCTCATGTGCTGGCGGTCGATGCTCCTGCCGGTCTCCCCGTACGGGGTGTTGTCCACCTTCAGCTCAAGGGGCGTCGGCTTCGCGGCGGACTTCTGGTCCTCGATCCACGCCGTGATCTCCTCCGAGTGCTTGTCGATGTTGTACTGCGTGGCCCGCTGCGCCGAGTCGAGGTCCTTGAAGGACGAGGCATTCGCGGGGAAGGGCTGACCGTGCGGCCAGGCCGGCGGGGGCTGGCCCTCCACGATCGGACGAGGGCCCTTCTTCAGGTCGTCGCGGAGTCGCTGGGCCAGTTGCTCATCGGTCAGACCGACGTGCCGGGTGGCGGTGTGGGAGTTCTCCAGCCACTCCGTCGAAGCCAGATCCACCTGGTAGATGCCGAGATCGGTGTGGCCGTCGCGCGTCCAGCGGTGGCGGGGCTTGAACTCGTCCAGGGCCCTGGCTCCGAATGCCCTGGCCCTGGCCACTTCCGCCTCGAAGGTGGGGGCGCTCAGATAGGCCTCGTCGAGCTCGGCCGTCAGCGCGCGCACCTTGCCGGCCGCTTCGTGGAACGCGGCGTGACATGCCTCCACGGCCGCATCCGCCCCGGCCTTGTCCATGTGGGAACGGAACGTCATCACGATCTCGCCGAAGGCAAGGGTGGCGGTGAGCCGGGTGAGCTCCATGAGATCCAGGTCGACGGTCAGATCCTTGATGGTCGCCTTGGCGGCCTCCGCTCCCAGCCGGCTCGTCGTCTCCCGGCACTTGTCCGCGGCGTCGGCGGCATCGTGGAAGGCCTTGTGGAGCTCGTCCCCGGTCTTCGCAAGGACCTCGATGATGGGCCGCCGGGCCGACGGTGAGTCCTTCGGGTTCGTCTTCCAGTCACGGGCCCCGGGGGTGTCCCTGGGTACTTCCTTGGCATCCGTGCCACGGGTCCTGCCCCAGGCCGTCGTACCCCAGATGGTCTGGCAGAAGGAGTTCATGGCGGCCTGCCATTCGCTGTTGCCGCCGTCGGTGATGTAGGCGATGCAGTCCGCGAATCCCTTCGCATGCTCCTTCGCCGCCTTGCCCACCGTCTGCCAGGCGTCACCGATGGCGCGAAGCTCGTCGGTCTGGGCGCCGGGCGTGATCTCCACGGTCTTGCCCAGCCTCAGGCCGTGCTCGAAAGCCTCCTTGAAGGTGTCGGCCAGCCAGTCCGGGCCGTTGCCGGCCCACGCCAGAATGGGACCGGAGTCGTCCCCGGTCCCCGTCCATTTGATGGAGGAGACGTCGTCGTAGGTCGTCTTTCCCACGCAGACCGGTGGGCTTTGCAACGGCGGCATCTCGAAGGAGTGGCGTTGGTTCGCCTGCCGCGAGGCCCAGTCCGCCCTCTGGTAGTTGTTCGCGGTCTCGGTGAGACCGATGACGACGCCCTCGATGCTCTGGAGAGCACGGGCCCAGACCTGGAGGAAACGCTTGGCGACATCCTTGTACGCGTCGGCGAAGGCATCCGCTCCATGGCCCTTGCCCGCGACCTGCGTCTGGCTCCACCCGCCGACCGATCCGAGAAGTCCCGTCGCGGACTTGTGGAACTCGAACTGCTCGTTGCTGACGAGCCCGGACGCGTAGTAGACGTGCCCCGGCCTGATGTCGAAGGTCCCGTTGGCGTTCGGAGGCTCGGTGGGCTTGAGCTTCTCGACGTTCTTCTTGCGTTCCCGTTCCGCCGAACCCGTGTCGTGACGTGAGATGTCGACGCCGTGCGGATCCTTCAACGAACCCGGCGACGGCTCAGGGGTGGGAGAGGCACCGCCCGAGGGCGGCGTCTTCGGTGACCCCGTGTCCTCGTGGGTACCGGTGGGAGACGGGGCAGGGGTGGGCGTGCCCATCAGGCGGCTCCCCAGCCGCGCAGGACCGCGCGGTGTGCCTCCGCGTAGTTGGCGTGGCCGGTGGTGACGACCTCGTGCAGCCATGCCTGGGCGGCCTGGAGGTCCTGCATCTGCTTGTCCCACTGGTCGAGTTCTTCCACGAACGCGTCGCGGGCGTCGCCCTTCCAGGTGAGGACGACCTTCTCGGTGCGGGTGTAGAGGTCTTCCAGGCGCAGGTTGAGCTGCTTGAGGATGTCCTCGAGTTCGCCGGCGGCTTCGCGCAGGGTGCTGAAGCTGACGCCGATGTAGTCGTCTGCCATGTGTGGT